>JBGRPZ010000034.1:0-39113 GCA_041725915.1 Hyphomicrobiales bacterium
AGAAGATATCTATAGAACTAGAGGAAAGAGTAAGATCTATTTCATTATCCCTTGTAGGTTTATCAGTAAGTATATTATGGGTTAGACTAGTTGGCTTGCTTTGTTTTGTGCATAAGATGGCCTTCTCCTTAAGTTTAAGAATGGCTTTCTTCAGAGGAGAAACTAAGTGTTTATATCTTAATTTCAATTTCATCATCTTTATGATCTAAAGCCAGAGTTATAACAGACTATAGATTTTAGCAAGCTATTTACATCAAAAAAACAAAAAACATCTAACCACCTACTTTACAGCTAGATTAAAATCATTATCCTAAAGTTTATTTAGGACATCCCTTTGATACATTTTCTAATTTCTCTTTAATTATTAATATCTCAGGGAAATTGTAAGGTATTATAATCTTTTATTAAAAATAATGGTTTTTATTTCAGAGATAAAACAAAATAAATGCACTTTCTATGGATAGATTTTAGATTTTTGCTGATTATTTTGAAAAACTTTTCACTTTGGCATATCGAACTTTTATAAGTATTCGTTTCAAAGTGAATTAAATCGTATTTTTGCAAGCAATGGAAACGATAAGAAACTTTTGTATAATAGCACATATTGATCACGGTAAGAGTACTCTGGCTGACCGTTTGCTAGAGTATACCGGGACAGTAACAGATAGAGATAAGAAGGAACAAGTTCTTGATGATATGGACTTGGAAAGAGAGCGTGGTATTACCATCAAAAGCCATGCAATTACCATGGATTATGACTTTAATGGAAAAAAATATAAGCTCAACTTAATTGATACTCCAGGTCATGTTGATTTTTCATACGAAGTTTCAAGGTCGATTGCTGCATGTGAAGGAGCTTTACTTATTGTAGATGCTACTCAAGGCATTCAGGCTCAGACTATCTCTAATCTTTATATGGCTATAGAAAATGATTTGGAAATAATCCCTATTCTTAATAAGATGGATCTTCCAAATGCAATGCCTGAAGATGTAAAAGATCAGATTGTAGATCTTTTAGGTTGTGACAGAGAAGAGATAATTGAAGCTAGTGGTAAAACAGGATTAGGAGTTCATGATATCCTTGAAGCTATTGTAGATAGGGTTCCTGCACCAAAAGGAGATCCAAATGCACCTCTTCAGGCTTTAATTTTTGATTCTGTATTTAATTCCTTCAGGGGAATTATTGCATATTTCAGAATACTTAATGGTAAGATAAAAAAGAATGACTTTGTAAAGTTTATTTCTACAGAAAAGGAATATCATGCTGATGAAATAGGAATTTTACGATTAGATCAGGAACCTACAAAAGAACTTTCTGCCGGAGAGGTTGGTTATATCATTTCTGGTATTAAAACAGCTAAAGAGGTTAAAGTAGGTGATACTATTACCCATGTGAAAAATCCATGTGAAAAAGCTATTGAAGGTTTTGAAGAAGTAAAACCAATGGTTTTTGCCGGAGTTTATCCTGTTGATGCAGACGACTATGAAGAGTTACGTGCTTCTATGGAAAAACTTCAGCTTAATGATGCTTCTTTGACTTATACTGCTGAATCTTCTGCTGCATTGGGTTTTGGATTTAGATGTGGATTCTTAGGATTACTTCATATGGAGATCATTCAAGAAAGACTTGAGAGAGAGTTTGATATGAATGTAATTACCACAGTTCCTAACGTATCATATAATGTAGTAAAAACAAAAGGTGAAATAGAAGAGGTTCATAATCCTAGTGGATTACCAGAGGATAAATATATTGACCACATTCAAGAACCTTTTATCCACGCACAGATTATTTGCCAGTCTGATTTTGTTGGACCTGTAATTGGCTTATGCATAGAAAAGCGTGGTGTACTGAAGAATCAAGTATATCTTGCCAATCAAAGAGTAGAGATTACTTTTGATATGCCTTTAGGAGAAATCGTTTTTGACTTTTATGATAAGTTAAAGAGTATATCAAAGGGTTATGCTTCATTTGATTATCATATAACAGAATATAAACCAGCAAATCTAATAAAGCTTGATATTCTTCTAAATAGCGAGCCTGTTGATGCTTTATCAACTTTAATTCATAAGGATAATGCATATGACTTTGGAAAGAGAATATGCGTTAAGTTAAAGGAATTAATACCAAGGCAGCAATTTGATGTAGCTATTCAAGCTGCTATAGGAGCAAAGATTATAGCAAGAGAGACTGTAAAAGCTGTAAGAAAAGATGTTACAGCTAAATGTTATGGTGGTGATATCTCCAGAAAGAGAAAGCTTTTGGAAAAGCAGAAGAAAGGGAAAAAGAGGATGAGACAAGTAGGTAATGTGGAAGTTCCACAAACAGCTTTCCTCGCAGTTCTCAAACTCGATTAACATAAAGGCAACCTAAGGCAGGTTGCTTTTTTTATAGTTTAATAATTTTATTTTTTATCACATAAAGGAATACCTCTATAAAGTTTCTAGCAGAAAATCTAGCCATTAATTGTGCTCTATGTTTCTCTACTGTTCTGTCTGATATAAATAATTTCCCTGCGATTTCTTTAATAGTAAAGCCTCTACAACTAAGCTCTAATACTTCTTTTTCTCTTTTTGATAGTTTTACAGGAAGTACATTTTCATTTATCTGTAATCCATTAGCAACAATTTCTTTTACATTTATTCTTGGAGTGTCTTCTTCAGGCTCAGGATCAATGAAAGATTGAGGATGCGTCATCTTATCTTTAATCATCTCCAGAACATTATTATCAGAATACATCAAACAAAAGATATCAGCATCAAAAGCAAAAGGAAACTGAAAATGCAAGGCGTTAAGATGTACCTTAACCTCAGATTTATTTTTTGTTTTCATTGATACAACTGCTTGAAAATTCTGCTTAACACCCTTCTTAGCTAATTTTATCCATAAAAGAAAAGAATGTAAAGACTCAGGAGAGAATATTTCAGAAACATTCATATTCTGAAGTTCTTCACTATTGTAACCTAGTTTAAGCATAAAAGCTTCATTGGTGATTTTTATATCACCCTCATTCGTAATAAGAAATACAGGATTTGGAGTTATATCAACTACTTGTTCAAACTGTCCTCCTACAATACCTTTCATCATTGTTTGTTTCTGTAGGCGAGTTTTTACAACTTGCAACAGCTCTTCATGTACAACAGGTTTTTGTAAAAAGTCATCAACACCTAAATACATTCCCATTTTACGTTCATGAGGGCTTTCTGAGCCTGTCAAGAAAATAAAAATTGTAGAATATATTATCTTACTCTGCTTTAAAATATTATACACCTCATATCCATCAAGGTCATTCATAGAGATATCACAAATGACAAGTTCTGGACTAAACTCAAATACTTTTTGAATTCCTACTCCACCAGATGATGCAGTTTCTACTACATAATTATTTGTTGCCTCTAAAAATCCTTGAACTCTTTTTAGAAGAATTAAATCATCATCAATTACTAAAACCCTGTGTTTTATAGACATTTATATTTTTTTTTCTCTAAATAAATCCCCTTATTTATGAAGTTGATATAATCTTATTAGTGTAATCGATAGTAGTATTGTGATTATTGTAATAAGAACAAAAGTTTATTATCAACTGTATTTGATTTACACCTTAATTGTGTAGTTATAAGATTAATAAATAGAATTGAATAATCTAAATTATTAAAGCTAATAAAAGTTTAAATAGATAGCAAATATAAAAAATAAGCTATTAAAATTAGTCTCCCTAGCTAAATGCAAAAAAAATAAAATAAATTAGAAATCAAAGAGAAAAAAAGTTATTATGTTGTTAAATTGGATAAACCCAAGAAAAGAATGATCAGTTCTCAAATAAATCAACTAAAAAAAATTCCCGGGAAGTATTAAAATACTTCCCGGGATAAGTTAAGATTATCTTTAATTTTGCTAATTATATATTATAATTCTTCTTTAAGATAATCTTTGAAAGGAATTTCAATATCTTTCAAGAAATCAGCACTCTTAGCCATTTCTGTATACATAATCTTATCATTCTCTACAAAAGGAACAATGCTTCTATATTGTCTTATAAATTCTTCAATTATTGGTGAAGATTTAAGAGGACGACGGAACTCTAATGCTTGAGAAGCATTAAACAACTCTATACCTAAGATCTTTTCAAGATTTTCTACAACCCTTAAAAGTTTTGTTGCTGCATTCGCACCCATACTTACGTGATCTTCCTGACCTTGTGATGATTCAATAGAATCAGCAGAAGCAGGAGTACAAAGTTGTTTATTCTGACTTACAATTGAAGCAGCAGCATATTGAGGAATCATAAATCCAGAATTCAGGCCTGGTTCAGCAACAAGGAAACTAGGAAGCTCTCTCTTTCCAGCAATAAGTTGATATGTTCTTCTTTCAGATATATTACCAAGTTCGGCCATTGCTAATGCAAGATAATCCATTGCCATTGCAATTGGCTGTCCATGGAAATTACCAGCAGATATAATCAAATCTTCATCAGGGAAAATCGTAGGGTTATCAGTTACTGCATTGATTTCATTAGAAAATACAGAAGCAACATAATTTATAGAATCCTTAGAAGCTCCGTGAACCTGAGGAACACAACGGAAAGAGTAAGGATCTTGAACATGCTGTTTTTTTCTGTTGATTATCTCACTACCATCAAGAAGTTCGCGGAATCTCTCAGCAGTTTGCATCTGCCCGCTATGATTTCTGATAGCATGAACACCATGATAAAAAGGTTCAATTCTACCATCAAAAGCATCTAATGAAACAGCAGCTATCATATCAGCAAGCTGAGAAAGACGGAAAGACTTCATTAAGCAGAATACCCCAAAACTGCTCATAAACTGAGTTCCATTAAGTAAAGCAAGGCCTTCTTTAGATTTTAATGTAACAGCTTTCCAACCAATTTCTTTATATAAATCTTCTGTCTGTCTTTTTTCCCCTTTATAATTTACTTCACCTTTACCAATAATTGGTAAAGCCACATGAGAAAGTGGAGCTAAATCCCCTGATGCTCCTAAAGATCCTTGCTGATATACAACAGGAAGGATATCATTGTTGAACATGTCAATCAAACGTTGAACAGTCTCAACCTGTACTCCAGAATGTCCATAGGATAGTGATTGTATCTTAAAAAGAAGCATTATCTTAACAATCTCCTGAGGCACTTCTTCCCCCATGCCACATGCATGAGACATTACAATATTCTCTTGTAAAGTACTAAGTTCTTCTTTAGAGATATTAACATTACATAAAGATCCAAAACCTGTAGAAACACCATAAATAGGTTCTTTTTGTGTTTCCATCTTTTTATCAAGATAGTTACGGCATTTTAAAATAAGACCTGTAACTTCCTGAGATAGTTCAAGCTTTTTATTATCTTGAATAATTTCGTAAACTTTTCTGAAAGTTAATTTATCTGTAGTTATCTTATGAATACTCATAATATGTGGTTTATATATATGTGTCTTTATACTCTTCGAATTCAAAGAAACGAAAAGCAAATTAAAATAATCTTATGAAAAATTGAAAATACAAAAGGAAAGGAGTATTAACCCTCCAAATTCAGGATTAATGTAGTGCTGTACGATTTATCTTTATTTTAAAATCTAGATTCCAACTCATTGTTAAAGTAATAATATCTTTCGCGCAAAGATAAAAAAACCACAGAACGAAGTCTGTGGTTTTAAATTTATTTAACTAATTCTATTAATTCCTGGACTTTCATCTTTTTCTGTTCTCCAGACACCATATCTTTTACAGAAAGAAGGCCAGATTCCATTTCTTCAGAACCCACAATTACTACATATGGGATATTCTTAGTATTTGCATAATTCATTTGCTTTTTCATTTTAGCACTTTCAGGGAATAGCTCTGTATTTATTCCATTTTTTCTAAGTTGGCTTAAAATAGGCAAGCAAAATAGCTCTTCTTGTTTTCCAAAGTTAATAAACAGTACCTTGGTTGTTATATCTGTATTTTCAGGGAATAGCTTCAAATCTTCCATAACATCAAATATTCTATCAGCCCCAAAACTTATACCTACACCAGAAACATCCTTAAGTCCAAATATACCTGTAAGATCATCATATCTTCCACCACCACATATAGAACCCATAACTGCATCTTTAGCTTTAACTTCAATAATTATTCCTGTATAATAATTAAGTCCTCTTGCTAATGTCAAATCAAGCTCATATTCATTACTTAAATTCACTGATTCAATATAATCTACAGTTGTATTAAGCTCTTCAATCCCTTTACGACCAGTTTCACTATCTTTAAGGATAGTTTCTAACTTACTCAACTTTTCCTTAGTGGATCCTTCAAGAAGAATTACAGGTTGAAGTTTTTCTATGGCAGATTCCGAGATTCCTCTATCTTTAAGTTCTTCATTAACTTTTTCCAGACCTATTTTTTCTATTTTATCAAGAGCAATGGTTATATCCATCATTCTTTCAGGCTCTCCTATCGCTTCAGCTATACCAGCAAGAATCTTTCTATTATTGAGTTTAATGACTACATTGACTCCTAACTTCAGGAATGCATCATCAATAATTTGAAATAATTCTAATTCATTTAATAGTGAGTTACTTCCTACAACATCTACATCACATTGATAAAACTCTCTATATCTTCCTTTTTGTGGTCGGTCTGCTCTCCAAACGGGTTGTATTTGATATCTTCTAAAAGGAAAAGTAATTTCATTTCTATGCTGAACTACATAGCGAGCAAAAGGAACAGTTAAGTCATAACGTAACCCTCTTTCACACAATTGAGCTCCCAGCTTTGATGCATCTTTATTAGACCAATCATGCTCATTTACTTTCTTAGTAAAGTCCCCACTGTTCAATATTTTAAATAACAGCTTATCTCCTTCTTCACCATATTTCCCCATTAATGTAGAAAGATTTTCCATAGAAGGAGTTTCTAGTGATTGAAATCCATATCTACAGAAGGTTGTCTTTAATATATCAAAAATATAATTACGTTTCACCATAACTTCTGGTGAGAAATCTCTTGTACCCTTAGGAATGCTTGGTTTCTGAGCCATATTCTAAATTATAACTTTATTACTATTACAAGTTAATGTTTCTTTGGATTTTTCTCAAATCGAAACGTTGATAAAATTAAGAAATTATAAGAGGCTTGATAACATCTTATGTTTATTTTACACTTAAGAGGTTTAAGAAAAAACTTTCATTAATGGTTAATAATTCTTTTCATTTCTAATAAAAAATATGTTTAAACGCATTTGCTTTACTATAATTCTAGCTATAACAATCAAAAAAGCTTTATCTCTTTAATAGTAAACATGCATTATTCAATGCAATAATTATATTTGCATCAGCTTTCTCAATTTTATTCAATATTTCTCACATTATTTCTGTTGAATATCAAAAAAAAGCAAAGGTTATTTTAATCAATAAAGATTAAAGGGAACTAAAGGATTAATTCTTTTATATCACATAATATCTTTATTACAACATATGCGCACTAATACCTAAAAACTAATATATCATAGGAAGATCTATTAGAAGCCTTTTTATTAGTACGCATTTTAATTATTATGTAAATCAAAATATTAAAAAATGAAGAGGTTAAATTTACTATTATTAAATTTTCTTATACTCTTGCCATTTATTACTATGGCTCAAAAAGAGCAAAAAGGAGTTACCAAAAATGTTGTTAAAGTTAGTTTTAATGAGCTGTTAGAATTTGATAAATCTGCAGTTAAATTCTCTAAGCCAATTTTTAAAAAACCTAAAAATCCTAATGTACCAAGAAATATAAACGCTACAAAACCAAAAAATATAATTTTCAAAGAAGCATCATTTCGTAATGATGAATCCTTTAAATATGTTTCTGACAAGATCTCCCCTGATCCAGTGAAGTCATTCTTAGGACTTGACGATAATTTCACTTCTATACCTCCTGATGTTAATGGCGCTGCAGGCCCTAACCATTTGATGGTAACATTAAATACAGAGGTTAGAATAATGGACAAAGAAGGAAATGCTACTAAAACAGTTTCTCTTGGCAATTTCTTTAGCAAACTACCAGGAGGTCACACTTTTGACCCTAAGATTATTTACGATTATTCTAGTGAAAGATGGGTTATAACATGTTGTTCAGGTAGTGATCCATCAGTTTCAAGAATATACTTGGCTATTTCAGAAAATAGCGATCCTACAGGAAATTGGTATATGTATTATTTTGATTCTGATCCTACAAAAACTAATTGGCTTGACTATCCTAGTATGGGGATAAACAAAAACTGGATTGTTATTTCAGGAAATATGTTTAGCAGTGGTGGTTCTTCTAGGTATCCTGTTATTTATGTTATAAATAAGAATGATGCTTATACTGGTAAAGAAGATGTTTCATACAAAAGAATTAGTGTTAGTTCAGGTGATGGATTTACTATTACCCCTGCTGTTACATATGACAATGACCTAGAAGAAGTATATTGCTTAGCTACAAGTTATAGCTCTTCCTCTTCAGGAAAAAGCTATACCAAGTTGTATGAAATCAGTGGTGAAGTAAACGATCCTAAATATGATTACTTAGGTTCTTTAAGTGCAAACATTTCATATTCACGTAATCCAGCTCATGGAGGAAGTAACTTTCTCCCTCAAAAAGGTTCCAGTGCAAAAGTTTGTGCTAATGATGCAAGAATGCAAAAGACTGTATTAAGGAATGGTAAAATTTATGGAGTACATAACTGCTGGTTACCTGCAGGTTCTCCTACTCACCAAGGTGTTGCATGGTGGTGTATTGATGTTAACGAAAAAGAAATCATTGAAAGAGGTTTTATTGAAGATCCTGATGCTAATAGGCATTATGCTTTCCCTAGTATTGCAGTCAATGCAAATGAAGATATTCTAGTTGGATTTAGTGTTTTTGGTGAAGATATCTATCCCAGTGCAGGATATGCTATTAAATATGCAGATAATGAAGAAAATGTCTTTTGCAAACCTATTATCTATAAAGAAGGATTAAGCTCCTATTTGAAAGACTTTGGAGACAGTGGTAACAGATGGGGCGATTATACAGCAACTGTATTAGATCCTAATGGCTTAGATTTCTGGACTCTTCAAGAATTAGCTATAAATCCAAAAAGCGGAACTGATGCATGGTCTACTTGGTGGGCAAATATTCAAAGAAACATTCCTCCAGTAGTAAATATTTCTGCAAGTTATAATGTCATACCTGTCGGACAAAGCATCGATTTTAACAGCTTATGTTCTGGAAACCCTACCTCATGGGAATGGACCTTTGAAGGTGGAAAGCCAGAAACTTCTACTGAAGAACACCCTAAAGGAATCAAGTATGACAAGGCTGGTAAATACAAAGTGACACTAACAGCAAAAAACGATATAGGTAATACTGAAAAAGTATTTGAAAACTTTATTGATGTTAATTCTACTATAATACCAACACCTAAGTTTATTGCTGATAAGCAAACTGTATGTATTGGTGATACAGTTAAGTTTACAGATCAAACTAAAGAGCTTACCACTGAATGGGAATGGGAATTTGCACCTAATACTGTAGATTTTATTGATGGAACAGATAAAAACTCTCGAAATCCTGTTGTCAAGTTCAAATCTGTAGATAAATATGATGTCATTCTAACAACTTCGAATTCCAATGGAAATAAAAAACTAGAGAAAAAGGATTTTATCTTTTCTGGTAGCTCGTATGCTTATGAAGATGACAAAGCCATTTTATCAGAAAGCTTTAGTAAGGAAATTGACACAAAAGGCTGGACTATTAAAAACCCTGACAATTCATTCACATGGAAAACATGCTCCTATATGCAATCTGGTGTAGGTACTCATAAGTTCATAGGAATAGATCATCATTCATATAATAAGTATCGTAAGAGAGATTTCTTAATTTCTCCTATACTTAATTTTGATAATGAAGAGGCTATTACTTTATCTTTTAGACATGCTAGTGCATTGAAGAGCAATTCTGATGTTGATACATTAGGAATAAACATATCTACTGATTGTGGACAAACATGGGAAAGAGTTGCTACTTTTTATGGTAATACCGGAGAAAATGCTTTAACAACTGTACCTGCTCAGAAAAGCAAATTTTTACCTAAAAAGAATTCTGACTGGTGTGGATCTGGAGACAATACACCTTGTAAAAAAGTTGATCTTTCTAAATATAAAGGAGGTAATATTCAGATTGCTTTCGAATCTTTTGCTTGCTATGGTGCTGGTATGTATATTGATGATATAAAAATAGAAAAAGGTTTAGGAGTTGATGAAATTGAGAATATAGCTTTAACAGTTTTCCCTAACCCTTCAAATGGAATCTATAGTTTTGAGACTAATGGTAATGTTGATAATAATAGATGTGAAATAGTAAGTCTGTCAGGACAAATTCTAAAAACTATTACCTTCAATAAATCAAAAAGCCAAAAAGTTGTTGATATCTCTAATTTCAATGATGGTGTTTATCTTGTAAGATATAGAGTGAATGACATTCTATACACTAAGAAAATTGTTAAAAAATAGAATACTCTACAAAAAGAAAGGATTACCATTAAAGGTGATCCTTTCTTTTATGCCTTTATTTTATACTACCTTTACACCTTCACTATAGCAAAATGTTTATATATTTCTATCTCCCTTTATATCAATGGGATATTAATTAAACATTTTTATAACTAAATAACAAATCAATACTATGAAAAAGTTAACTGGTGCTATCGCACTAATTTTAATCCTATCAATGGGTTTTACCACTTGCAAAAAAGATGAAACTAATCCTGATAACACAGACAAAGTAAGCTATGTTGATGCTCTATTAGACTTATTAAATGTTGCTATTGATAATTCTGTAAAGTATGCTAGTAAAGTTGATGGGTATTTCAAGAATGATGATATCAAAATACTTCTACCTAAAGAAATTCAAACAATTTCTGAACTTCCAATAGTAAAAGATGTAGTAAAAACATTTGTAGAACCTTTGATTAAGCAGCTTAACAGAACCGCTGAGACTGCAGCACAAAAAGCGCTACCAATATTCAAAGATGCTATAAAGAAATTAAACTTTGAGGATGCTCTTGCTATTGTAAATGGTGCTGACAATGCAGCAACTGATTATCTAAAGAAGACCACTTATAATAAATTATATGATGCATTTCACCCTGATATAGTTAAGGCATTAGAAGAGAGTGGAGCACAACAAACATGGGGATTATTCGCTGAAGCTTATAACAATATACCATTAGTACCTGAGATAGGAACAGATTTAGCTAAATACACTACAGAAAAAGCTCTTGATGGGTTATTTATATTAATGGAACAAGAAGAAGCTAAAGTCAGAAAAAATGCTGATGCTCAAGTTACTGATCTACTTAGAAAAGTATTTGGAAATAACTAAGGACAAAGAGTAAAATTATTTAACTTGCCAATAACATAAAAGAAGCCAGAATTAAAGTTCTGGCTTCTTTTATTATTACACTATTCGATACCACTAAAGTGTTTCATGAATTGCACCCTCTCATAAGCAGCAGGGTTACTTGCTTCCTTCACGCTCATCTTTCCATTGAAATCAGATATACTTGTATAGTTATGCTTTTCCATCCACTCCTTAATAAATGTCAGCATGTCTTCTATTTGATTAAATCCCTTTTTGTATAATGCTGATGCAATCTGTACTGCCTTTGCTCCTGCAAGAAGTTGCTTGATTATAGCTGCACCATCATGAATACCTGTGGAAGCTGCTATATCACAATGTAATCTATCAGATAACATAGCTACCCATCTCAATGAAGTTGCTAATTCATTCTTTGTACTGAATACATTGCTCGCCTTTACTTCCATCTTATCAATATCAATATCAGGAGAGAAGAATCTATTAAAGAGTACCATACCTTCAATTCCTGTCCAAGATAGTTTCAATGCTGTATTTGCTAAAGAAGAGAAATAATAAGACAATTTAATTGAAACAGGAATCTTAACTTCTTTTATTACATTCTTGATAATATCAAAATATACCTTTTCATTTTCATCAGCAGTAGCCTTTGGATCTGAAGGAAGTATAAAAGCATTTAACTCTATAGCATCTGCCCCTGCTTCTTCTATAAGCTTAGCAAAATATATCCAGTCGCCAGCTGAAATACAATTAATACTTGCTATAACAGGGATAGATACAGACTCTTTAGCTTTTCTAATAAGTGCAATGTAATTATCTACATCATTTTTCAATGTATAGTTTGCTATGTAGTCATTGGCTTCAGGATAAGAGTTACTAAATTCATCTTCCTGAAATGTTTTATTCGTTTTATGTAAAATTTGCTCTTCAAATAATGATTTAAGAACAACTGCAGCAACTCCTTTTTTCTCTAATTCGATAATGTTCTCTATAGAGTTTGTTAAACCAGAACTGCCTGCTATTATTGGGTTCTTTAGTTTCAGACCCATATAAGTTGTCTCAAGGTTGACCATTTTGTATTCCTCCGGATTTGGGGTTAATTATAAATAAATAATTACTGCTTGAAAAATATAAAAATATATCCTCTTTTCTGATAAGATTCTTTATCCAACTATATTATTTCTTTCTTATCTATATTTATAAAGCAAAATAGTGAATACATTGTTTATAGTTAATGCCCTAAATTAACCCTAAAATAGCTTTTTCGTTTTGAGTTAAAAAAAAGCAAGACTATAAGTATAGCCCCGCTTTTCATATAAATGAGTGATCTATATTTTATTTCAGACTTTTTATATAAGCGATAAGAGCTGTTAAGTCTTTATCATTGATAAGGCTCTTATATGAAACCATAACATTCGCTTGATATCCATCCGGAATATCATGATTTGGATCATAGATTGATGTTTTCAAATAGTCATCATCAACCATTACAGTTCTTTTTTTACCGTCTGTAGTTACTGTGGCCTCTGAACCATAAAGCCCTTTCAATGTAGGACCAACAAGTTTAGTTCCATCAATAGAATGACAAGCAAGACATCCGTTTTTCGTGGCAATTTCCTTACCTTGAGTAACAAGTTCTGTATCATCATCCTGTAAATTCTTCTTTTCAGGTAAATTATTTGTACTTCCAAAGCAGCTTACAAAGAATAATCCTGCGATCATTAGTGAGAATAGTTTTTTCATAGTCTTGCAGTTTTAGAATATCTTTAATTCATAAGAGAATCTATTGCAACAGCAACAAGAACAACCAATAAATAAGCATTGATAAAACCAAAATACTTTATAATATTGATACTATTATTTCTTTTGGGGAGGAGAAGTTTTGAAAAAAAGATAATAAGAAGTATTGATGATACTATCAGTATACTTAGTGGTAAAAGAGCTGTTATCTTTCCATATAAGGGAATTAATAAACCTGATATTGCTGTAGCAAATGTCCATATAAAGGTAATAATTTTTACTTGAGTTTCGGTATATAATTCTGTAATTGTTGGCAATCCTGCCTTATTATAATCTTTCCCATGTTTAAGTAGAAGAATCCAGAAATGAGGGATTTGCCACATGAAGATAAAGAAAGCAATAATCAAGATTTCTCGATCAAATAGCTCCCCTCCTCCGGAAACCCAACCTACCACAGGAGGGATAGCACCAATTACAGATCCTGGAATTACTGCAAAAGGGGTCTTTCTTTTCAAAGGAGTATAGATGCCATTATACCAAATCAAAGCTAACAAACCTAACTGAAGCGGCAATAAACCTCCATATCTATATAGAAGTAAACTTCCTAAAACAATATAAACCACACTAATAACGATCGCTACCAAAGGCTTTATCCTGCCTGAGGGAATAGGTCGATTTCGCGTTCGAATCATTTTCTTATCAATATTATATTCCTGATAATGATTGAGAACAGCAGAAGAACAAGCAATAAGGAATAAACCAATAACAGGAGGGAATATATTATATGTGAATTCTTTTATAGCAAGAAGATAGCCAAGTGCAGTAGTCACAGTCACAGCCAGAGTAATCTTAAACTTACTCAAATCTGCAATATCTTTAATCAGGATTAAAGCCTTATTTCCCATCAATAGTCTTTAGGTAAGTGATGATTTCATCAATGTCTTTTTCTGTAATTTTACCTTTATAAGAAACCATAATATTCGGGTTGTAACCTTCTGGAATATCATTGTTTGGTTCATAAATGGAAGTGATAATATATTGCTTATCGACAATAACTTCTCTTTTCATTCCTTTTGAAGTTACCATTTGTTTAGTTCCCCATAATGCTTTGAAACTAGGGCCAACAAGTTTAGTACCATCTGTAGAATGACAACCTATACATCCATTGACTTGAAGGAGCTTTAAACCCGCAGCACCGGGTCGGGCACTTATGTCCTCATCTTCCTTTGAATTGTACCACTTATCATAGTCTTCACTTGACAGCACTCTTACTTTTGTAAGCATATTTGAATGTTGAAGGCCACAATACTCAGCACATAAAATATCAAAATCCCCAATGGCATCAGCTTGAAACCACATAGCATTATTCACTCCTGGCACCACATCTTCTTTTATCCTGAATGCAGGGATATATAAACTATGGAGAACATCAGGTGAATAGAGATCCAGTTTTACAGGATAGTTGACAGGGACAACAAGCTCAGAGCTGTTCTTTCCATTTTCATATTCAAAATTCCAGCTCCACATTCTTCCGGTCGCCTGTATTGGTATGGCCTCATCAGGGAAGTCTCTCATAGGAGCATACCCAGCCCAACCAAAGTAGAACATCACTAACACAAGAACTGTTGGAATTGTAATCCACAAAATTTCCAACTTCTTACTTTCTTTTATATCTCTGGCTTTAGGGTGTCTTTTCTTATTGAATCTGTAGACAAAGTATATCATAGCACCAGTAAGTCCCAACAATAAAATTACAGATATACCAATGATGATATAAAAAGCCAGATCTACACCTTGAATAAAGTTTCCTGTTTCTGTTTTCATAGCTTAAATTCTATAAGAATAATCAACAAACGTGAAGATTATAAATGAAAGAAATACAAGAACGACAATTCCAAAGAATATACTTAAAATCGCATTTGTAAACTTTAGATGCATAAAGTAAATAGCTACAATAACCGACTTTATCAATGCTATCGTTAGAGCAACAGCAACAGTAAGAGCCATAAAGTCATAGCGCGTAATAGTGACAGTAATTAAAGTGAAAACAAGTAGTACGGCCCATACCCATATATTTGTTGTCCAATTTACTTTATGTGGAGAGTTTGTTTTCATAGTTCTTTAATGTATTAGATAGAGTAATGGAAATAGAAATATCCATATAAGATCGACCAAGTGCCAATACAAACCAGCATTCTCATGAATAATATAATTATCAGACTTCACCCTTCCCTTTTTTATATATACAATTATAAATACTATAAAAGTTCCTCCAACAATTACATGTAAGGCGTGAAGAGCTGTCATGAAGAAGTATAGTAAGAAGAATAGTTGCTCTCCCGGAGGCAAAGAATCAAAGACTTCCTGACCCGGGAATAAGCCTGTATGGATCTTGTGATTATATTCTATAATCTTATTGACTGTAAAAAAGACAGCAAAAAGAAGTGTAAGTATGAGAAATAGGATGGCTAACCTAGGTTTGTTATTCTGAATGGCAGTGATAGACAATGCAACCGTTAGTGAACTTGTTATCAATGCTACTGTATTCATTACACCAATAAAAGTGTTTAACTCTAGTGATGCAGCAGCAAAAGCATCATGATTCAGATACCGGTATACTGAATATACAAGAAACAAACCTCCAAATAAGAGTAATTCAGTAAATAGAAATAGCCACATTCCCATTCTTGAAGCTTCATCATCTCTATGCTCGTGGACTATATGTGCTTGAGAGTTTTGCATAGCTTTAGGTTTTAACTATTATAATCATATGGATCCTTTGAACCATCGGGGTCTTTCTCAAAATTCAATACTATAGGTGGTGAATCTGCTTCCCACTCAAGAGTCTTTCCATCCCATGGGTTACTTGTAGTCTTTTTACCTTTCCGCGCACCTTGGATTAGATTAATTATCATCATTAGTAAGCCTACAATAAGTATCCATGAACCTATAGTTGATATTACATTAGGCACAGTAAATTCAGGCAAATAGTCATAATATCTTCTTGGCAATCCCATTATTCCAACAACAAGCATAGGGAAATACAAAATATTGAAACCTACAAACAGTACCCAGAATGCTCTATTTGCTCTTTTTATATTATACATCTTTCCATATATCTTGGGAAACCAGTAATGTAAGCCTGCAAAGAAGCCAAAGCCTGTCCCTCCAAACATGATGTAATGGAAGTGCCCTACAACAAAATAGGTGTCATGTATATGTACATTCGCAGCTAAAGCACCACTCAATAAGCCTGTAAATCCTCCTATCATAAACAGGAAGATAAACCCAAGTGTATATAATAATGGAGGTTGAAGGTTAATTGCCCCTCCATAAAGCGTAGCCAACCAGTTGAATACCTTTATAGCACTTGGGATAGCTACAAGGAATGTAAGAATAGAAAAGATGATCCTTGCCGGGCCACTCATTCCGCTTGTAAACATATGATGTCCCCATACAAAGTATCCTACAAATGCAATAGCAAGTGAAGAGTATGCGATAGCTTTATAGCCGAATATCCTTCTTCTGGAGAATGTAGGTATGATCTCTGTCACAACACCCATCGCAGGAAGTATCATTATATATACTGCTGGATGGGAATATATCCAGAATAAATGCTGGTATAAGATGGGGTCACCTCCCAATGCGGGATCAAACAGCCCCACACCTAAAGTCCTTTCTGCTACGATCATCAACAATGTGATGCCTATTATAGGAGTCGCAAGTATCTGTATCCATGCAGTGGCATAAAGTGCCCATGAAAATAAAGGCATCTTGAACCATGTCATCCCCGGTGCCCGTAGTCTATGGATAGTTGTTATAAAGTTCAAACCTGTTAGTATCGAAGAGAATCCCAATACAAAGGCCGCCAATACTGCAAGTGTCACATTCGTGCTAGTCTTAACACTATATGGTGCATAGAATGTCCAACCTGTATCAGGAGGGCCATCACCTGCTACTAATGTTATCAAAGCCATTAAAGCCCCGATTACATACAAATACCATGAGAACAAATTCAGCTTTGGAAAGGCAACATCCTTAGCTCCTAAAACTAAAGGAAGCATAAAGTTTCCGAAGATTGCTGGAATCCCCGGAATAATGAATAAAAAAATCATTATTACACCATGAAGGGTGAAAAAACTATTATAGGTTTGTGGTCCTATAATTGTGCCTCCTGGTGCGATTAATTCCAGCCTCATTAAAAACCCAAAGATTACACCAATAAGGAAAAATGCCAGAATAGAATAGAAGTATAATAACCCTATCCTCTTATGGTCAGTAGATAATATCCATGCAAATATTCCTTTTCTCCCTCCTTTGTCTTCTAAATAGTTAAGAGGTTTTGCAGATGTAGAGATTGTTGACATACTAAAGGCTTTTCTTATTATACTTTTGTTTTTTTACGTTTCAGGATAAGAAGCAAGAACAAGGCTACTGCCAGTACAATAATGATTGTACCCATGATCCTTGTAACATTGAAAACATACTTCTTTCCATCCGGATCATAACTGAAACAGAATTCAAGAACTTTATTTATGGAAGGGCTGGACTTCTCTTTATTAGCTTCAATAATTGACATCTTGAAGTCGAAAGGCAAAAAATAAAGACCATGCAAATATCTTGTTATCTTCCCTTTAGGGCTTATTGCTATAATTGCGCCTGTATGAATAAAGTCTACTCCTTGTCTTTTGAATTTGAAGCCTGTAGCTTCTGTAGCTTTATAGATATTTGTACTATCACCAGTCAACCATATCCAGTGCTTTGTATCAATATCTTCCCTCATACTATGGGTATAGTTTTTCTTCTTTTCCCTTCCTAGCTCTGGGGTATCAGTAGCATCAAAAGAGATTGTGATCACCTGATAATCTTTACCCAATTTCATCTCTGATCTCTCAATGACTTCTCTTATACCATCCAACAAAGGGCTACAAATACCCGGACACTTAAAGTACACAAAGGCTATTACTGTTGGCTTGTCTATAAGGTCAGTGAGGTTCACCCTTTCATCCTGAAGATTGGTAAAATAAATATCCTTGGGAAGGTAGGTATCTAAATGTTCATCAATACCAATATCCGTCTGGTCAAACTGACCTTGAGCAAAACTTAAAGCTGTCGAAAATACAATTAGCAGTATTGTGAGTTTATATTTTATAAGTTTAGTAATCATAGCTAAAGTTTTATAATTCGATATTATGGTCATCCTCTTTTGCATCTATACCAGAGACTTTCCTTATTATGAATAAACTGCGTATGATATAGACAATAAATAACCATATGCCTATCACTACAACAAAGTAGCTTATTGCTAACCACAATGGTGCATATCTGTTGACTGCCCATAATGACCTTGTCTTTACAATAGTCTTGTGTGGGTTGACTTCTCCCCATAAGGCAATTACAGAAGCCTGAACATCTCCATAAGTTTCATCTTCAATAAGCTTTGCTATTATATGTAGATGTCCCAGCTTATCACCTATAATACCTTTAGGGATAATTGCTTTTACTTGACCTTGATCATCTGTATACATACTATCTTCATACAAAGGAAGTAAGCCAAAATAACGCTGAACATAAAAGTTTACTTCTGCATCGCTAAGTGGAGAATTGTCATCAAGGCGGCTTACATTAGCTGTTATAGAATGTTCTGTGCTATCGATTGTAAGTTTTATTGCTGCATTAGGTGTAGCAGGTATCGGATAAATAGCAACAGGAGGTTCTATTGTAGAAAAGTTTTCCTTTTCTACCTTACTCTTCACTTGTGGTTCTGGTTTATTTTGAGTGCTTGCAGGAGGAGTATTCGCTGTTTTTGTTGTATTATTTTGTTGTGGTTTAGTAGTTGATGTGCTGGTTGATAATGATTTTATATAATTTACAATACTCCATCTGTCTGTTTCTGAAAGTACATTTTTGAAGCTTGGCATAGCACCCATTCCAGCAGTAATCTTATAATGTATTTCTCCTTCAGTATCATCTTGTACAATATCACTCTTCATATCCGGAGGAGGAGGCTGCAACTTAAGCCCATTGTTTTTACCCGGATCACCATGACAAGATTTACAGTTAGTCTGATAAAGCTTTTTACCTGTATTTATAGAAGAAGGATTTGAAGAAACAGGATTCTTTCTGTTTTTCTCGTTATCTGGTACTTTCCATGTACTTTGACCTATTGAAATAAAAGTAAACAATAAGGTAAAGCAAAGTAATGATATGATATATTTCAATTTTCTTTTCATTAAATCAGGTTTTTTACATAGTAGTATCTTCTTCTTTAGCTTGATGCTTAAGTTCCCACACTGGGATAATTGGAAATATCTTCGAAAGAATAGTGATGATAATAAGTGTTATAGCAAAAGCACCCGCTGTAATGAATACCTCATGTATAGTAGGGAAATAACTCATGAAGTTATTAGGTACATTTTGTATTGGGAAATGAGGATGAAGAAGTGTAGGGATTATAATTAAATATCTTTTTAGCCATGCACCTATAATCATCACTATAGAGATTATAGTAATCGGCATAGGCTTTCTCATCTTTCTGAATAATAATAAAATTATAGGTATTACAAGCCCAACACCTTGCGTCAACCAAAATAAGATAGAATAACTTCCACTAAATAGTGTATGTAAATGTATATTCCCTAATGTTGTCCCTTTATATCCCGGAACAAGAAACTCATTGATATTGAAATAGAGATAGATCAAAGACACCAACACCATAAGCTGCCCCATCTTATTGAAATGTAATTCTGTGATATAACTTTTCAGCTTGTAATTACATCTAAAGAAATTCATTGCTATAATTACAGCAGCGCAACCAGCCACAAAAGCACCACTCACAAAATAAGGCCCAAAGATTGTAGAGTCCCAACCTACTCTAAGTGTAGAAGCAAACAACCATGATGTTACTGTATGTATCGCCAAAGCAACAGGCACAACAAGTACAAACAGAGTTCTTATGCTCTTAAATAGAATTCTATACTGCTCTTTATTGCCAACCCATCGGAAAGACAAACCTTTATATAAAGCCCGTTGCCACTGGGGTGCTTTGTCTAATTTTTGATAACATAGGGCTGCATCCGGAACTAATGGTAATATATATAATAATAGACTGATAATTGAATAAGTGATAATTACAGTTACATCCCATATTATGGGAGATTGTACTCTACCAAACAGAAATAAGTAAGGAAACCTATCAGGTCTACCCATATCTGAAATAATCACTAAACCAGCTACAAGTACAAACCCTAGTGCTATAATTTCTGCTATTCTCGTTATAGGGGTAATCCACTTCATCTTTAACAATCCTAGCACTGCACTAATCAACATGCCTATAAGACTTGCTGCAACAAAGAATACAAAGTTGGATATATAAATACCCCATGATACATAATCTCGCATTGCAGTTACTCCAAGCCCTTCTGTCAACTGTACAAAATAGAAATATCCAGCGCAGATTAGCACAAGTACAAGAAGTAGAACCCATAACTTAAGTCCTCTATGCTTGGTAATGGGGCGAAGTAAATCCGTTTCTATATTATTTATTTGCTTGTTTTCAGTTAAAGACATTAGTTCTTATAGCTTTAAGTTTTCAGACTATTTTATCATTATTGATACAGACACTTAGCTTAGTTCTTCTTTATAATTATAGGGAAATAACCTGTTCTTTGGCGGTAGATAATAGACACTTGGCTTTGTCCCTAGTTCGGGTAACATTGTATATCCTGCATTCTTCTTGATGAGCTCACTAAACTTTGTAGTTTCTTTAGTAGTCCCATTCGTAACTGCATCTTCATTCATGTCACCAAACCAATATACACCATTAGGACAGGCTGACACACAATAGGGTAACTTACCTTCTCGCAGTCTATCAGCACTAAACAGGCACTTGGATATAGTACCCTTTTTCTGTGGTACATTAAGTTCTACATCATATGGTATATCTTCAAGCTCGTATTGTTTTGCATTCTTGGGCTCAAACCAATTGAAGGTTCTTGCTGAATACGGACAGGCAGCAATACAAATCCGACAACCTATACATCTTTCATTGTCTATCAACACAATACCATCATCTCTTTTCCATGTAGCATCAACAGGACATACCTTTACACATGGTGGATTATCACAATGATAACAAGGCTTAGGCATAAAATAGGGAGCTGTATCTTGTGCATCCTGCATACGAAGCACATTGATATGATGTTGCTCAGGTCTCAACTCATGTGCTGTTTGACAAGCCGCCATACACATACGCGCGTTTCTACACTTGGAAAGATCTATAACCATAACCCATTTTCTTCCGGGAATCCCTATACGTCCTCTTTTCTGTAGATAAGCTTTTTCAGCCTTTGTAGAAACTGGTTTCAATGATTCTGGTTCAATGATTTTCTCTTTTCCTTCTGCCGTAATAATCTTTAGCCTTTGGCCTTTTCTTAGTGCAAGAGCTTCTTCTTTTCTTTTCTCGAATTGTATTCCTTCATTGATCGCAACACCACCTGCAATTACTCCTATGCCAATTGCTAAACCTTTTCTTAGAAAACCTCTTCTACTGTCATCATTTATATTGTCTTCTTTATTTGGAGTCTTGTCTTTTTTCATGTTATAAGAAATTCGACTTAGAGAATAGTTGTGAAATGTACTATATGGAGAATTTAAAACCTTAGAGATAGACTTAGTTGTCTGAACAACTGTAGGATGTATTCGTATTTATCTATTTAAAGTTAATGTAAATATTTGAATTATTGGTAGTATCGAAAGCACTTTCTATATGATATGATATTATTCATATTAATACATGAAATCATTTAGAAAAATACACTACTGTTGTTCTAATGACCACCTGCAATTCTGAATATGGTATATACCATGTATTCAATTGGCACCTATAACTGTGATTTTTCACCCCTGAGAACGTGAAGTTTTCACCCTTACAACTTGATTTTTGACCCCTGTCAGTTGGATAGAACTATTATGATAAGGATCAATCTTTATTATAACCATGTTTATATTCTTGTTATAACCAGAATACAACTTTGTCATAATAACAACATAACTTCATTATAATAACAGCATAACTTTGCTATAATAAAGTCATCTCCTGAAGACATATACAATGAACTTAAATACTATAAGATGATTAATTTGTAGTATCTTATATAAACTTCATTCTTCTATCACTTTTAGTTAGACATCTAAATATATGATAGAAATCTAAGAGTAAGTAATTCAAAAATTAATTTTAATAATTTAATATTGCATGTAACCTTTTGAAAATCGAACCGTATCACAAATATGATATTGAACCACCAATCAATTAATAATGAATCGAAAGGAATATAATGAATGCGTAGATTTATACTCTGATTCCGTATACAGATTTATACTCAAAAACATTAAGGACACTGAAAAGGCTAATGATATTGTTCAGGACTCTTTCCTTAAGTTATGGGATAAACGGAAGAATATAGACTATGAGCGTGTGAAGTCTTATCTCTTTACTACGGCTTATCATACTATGATAGACTCGATAAGAAAAGATAAGAATAAGACACAATTAGAAGATAGCCATCTAAATAGAGGTCATGAGGTCTCCGGCAATGAATATACAGGTTTGAAAGAGATCTTAGATATGGGGCTGAATCAGTTGCCTGATATTCAAAAAAACCTTATTTTATTGCGCGATTATGAAGGTTACAGCTATAAAGAGATTGGAGAGATCACTGATTTATCAGAATCACAAGTAAAAGTATATATCTTTCGAGCAAGAAAAGCTATGAGAGATTACATTGTGAAAATGGATCTTGTTATTTGATATTTATAAAGTTACAAGGATGAAGATCGGAAAAAATAACTATGAAGAATATATGATTGATTTCATTGAGGGCAATCTTTCTCCTGAGATGTATCAAGAAATGGAAGCCTTTCTGGACTCAAATCCTGAGATCAAGGAAGAACTCTATGGTTTTGATATGGCATATATTGATCCTGAACCTACTGAATTCAAAGCTAAATCAGCACTAAAAGTATCTGAAATTAATCCTTTTAAGTCCATTAATGAGGAGAACTATGAAGATTGGTTTATCTCTTTCTATGAAAAGAATTTAAGTTTAGAAGAGAAAGAAGATTTAACAGCATTCTTACATCTAAATCCGTTTTTGAATAAAGAATTTGAAGACTTCTCTAAAGTATATTTGGAGAAAGAAAAGGTGGTTTATCCAAATAAAGCCAAACTAAAAAGAAGTCAACCAAAGATCATTCAGTTTTCTACTTATGTTACTATAGGTATTGCTGCTAGTTTAATCTTATTCTTTGGTATACAATTTCTAAATGAAAATAATAAGGATTTACAAATGGGTCAACTTGCTCATTTACCTATATTAAATGATTCATCTATTCAGATTCACCAAGAATCTAAAGAAGTAGATTTGAAAGATCTCATATCTCTGGATAAACATTCGAAGAAACTTATTTCTTCATATAAAGAAAAAGACTTTGAACCAGTTATCAAGCAAACCAACTTCAAACAGTTGGCAATGAGAAAAAATGAAATCAAGAACTTTTACATCACTGACCAGTATGCGTTTGTTGAATATAGATACGAATATCTGATAAGAATCAATAATCTGGAATTCGCTGAGGAACTTGAGTACAATAGAAAACAAAAAAAGAAATTCTTTGGGCGAATCATTGAAAACATCGTCAGTCTGGGAAAGAAAAACTCACAATCAAAATCATATAAATTCTTCAATGAGAATCAAGGTATATTGAACTTTATTCCAAATCACTTATTCAGTAAAGCTGATAATAATACTGATGCTGCTGAATCAGTAATGAAAAAGCATAAAGCAGTTAATGTAGGCAGAAAGAGAAGATTCAACAAGAACTAAATTCATCTAGATTCATTCTAATTTTCTGATTACTTACCTCAATGTGTAATTATTGTTATTATTTTACGTCACACAATTTACAAGTGTTATTTCATCTATTCACCTTTTTGTAGTTACTTTTATGGGAAACAATAATGTTAACTTTCTTGAAGATAGGGTTGATTTTTTAACTCAAGTTGAAATCTTTTCTGATATTCCAGCAAATGCTCTCGAACATATAGCCTCTGTTATGCAAGAGAGAAAATTCAATCGACAAGAGCCAATAGTAAAAAAAGGTGAGAAAGGTGATTCAATGTATATTGTTACCAGAGGTGAAGTAAGAGTACATGATCGTGGGCATGTGCTTTGCCGAATGACAGAAGGAGAAGTGTTTGGTGAGTACACACTATTCGACGATGAAAAAAGATCAGCAAGTGTAACCGCAGAAAAAGTTACTTACACCTTTGAGCTTAGTAGAATTAATTTTGACGCTGTTTGTGATAGATACCCTGAAATTACAAAAGGTATTGTTCTACGCCTTATCAAGAAAATGCGAGAACGAAATGTGCTGGAAGAAAAACTATCCAAGAACTATATAAAGATCCAAAAGAACAAAAAGGAAATAGAAAGCCAACATCAGAGTATACAGGACTACAAACAACAACTTGAACAGCAAAACTTCGACCTGCTAGCCCTGAACGATGAAAAAAATAAACTTATCGGAATTGTAGTTCATGGCCTAAAGAATCCTCTCACTAGCGGAAAGTGTATAACAGAAATGCTTCTTGAAGATGATAGCTTAAATGAACACCACAAAGAAAGCCTCGAAGTTGTAAACAATGCCATGAAGAGGATGAATCAAATGATAAACCAAATACTGAATATCAATACTATTGAGTCGAAAGTATATACTCCCAAAATAGAAAAAGTGATGCTAAAAGACATTGTAGGACAAGTCCTTTGTCACTTTAAAAGCAGCATCTCAGAAAAGAATATCAATATTGAATTAGACCTAGAAGATATTACTGCAAAACTTAACAAAGTATACTTCATTCAAATAGTCGATAACCTACTTTGCAATGCTATTGATGCTACTCCTGAAGAATCCAGTATAAAGCTCAAGTTATTTCAAGAAGATAATAAGGTATTCATTGAACTTATCGATGGAGGTGAACAACTAAAACTCAATGAGCTTGAACAGTTATTCAAAAAATACAAAAGACAAAAACAAACACTAAGTGCATTTGTAGAAAATGAAGGATTGGGATTAAGTATTGTAAAAAAATACGTAGACTCTATGAATGGTAATATTTCTGTTATCCCTATGGATACAGGTAATAAATTCAGTGTTTCTTTTCCTGTTGAGTAGTTGACTTATGAATAAATGGTAATTATCAGTTTTCTGGCTCCTCCTCTATTACGGTATTCACCAAAATAGATGCCTTGCCATGTCCCCAAATTTAATTGTCCATTTGTTATTGGTATGTTGATTGAACATCCTGTAAAAGCAGATTTAATATGTGCAGGCATATCATCATCACCCTCAAAAACATGAGTGTAATCAGGATCTTTCTCAGGAACAACCTTATTGAAAACAGTTTCAAAGTCAAAGCGCACACTAGGATCAGCATTTTCATTGATAAATATTCCCGCAGATGTATGCTTAACAAAAATATTCATGATACCATTCACTGGTAAGTTTCCAGTAGCCTCTATTATCTTGTCTGTAATAATATGAAAACCTCTGGACATTGGTGGTAATGAAATCTCTTTTTGTGCGATCATAATGATTTTTGTATTAACAATTAACTTGTTACAAAAATACAACTATAGATTTAATGGCATAAAAAAAACTGCCCTCAAAGAAGGCAGTTTTTCTATGTGTAATATAACTTTATTGCTTATCCCACCATACAGGTTCTGTAATTGGTGTAATAGGAGTATTTCTGTTATACGCAATCTCATCATCTGGATAGAAATACCTTTTTGGGAATTTATCACCCAATTTATTACCAGGTATAGGCTTTAATCCTAATGCATTATTAGTTCTTCTAAAATCATTAAAGACTTCAAGAGTAAAATACAAACATAGATTTCGTTGTACAATAATTTCCTTATATAAGTCTTCTCCTGTTAATGGAGTAATTGCTGTTTCATACTTTGATACCCAATCTGCATCATACACATCATTTCTTTGTAATGAAGAAATCACAGCATTTACTAATGAAGTTCTAGCATTTTGGAATTCACCTTTTGACCATTGGGCCTCTGCTTTTATCAATTCATTCTCTGAATATGAAGTAAAATAAACAGCTGCAGCAGCTGAATTCACAGCAGGACCAAGCCTTGAAGACTCAGATAAACTATATCCAGGAAGATTTCCAAAATAAGAGCCTTTCTTAATTATTGTATCTCTTGCTGGATTTTCTAACTTAATAGTAAAATCATCTTCTACAGGAAATACATATTTTGGTAATCTTAGATCTTTAGGTATTTCTAAAGTACCTCCCTGAGGTATACGAGGTTCTCTTAATAGAGCCACAGTAGTTTCACAAGCTCTAATATGATCAGATCTTTGATCATCAAATTGGAATATTGGATTACTACCAGTAGGACTAGTTGAGAATATAAATTTACAATCGCCAGAATTATCAACTATTCCATTATTAATAAATTCTAAAATCTCATTATAAACATTAGGATCTCTTTTTGACTTGTGAAGAAGATATCTTGCTTTAAGCGTATGAGCAGCAGCTATCCACTTTTTTGTCTCTCCTGAGAATATTAAATCCCCTTTTAACTGATAAAGGTTCTCTTCAGCTTTTAGCTCAACTATAGCTTGATCTAAAAGATTGATTATTTCTCTATAAACTTCCTCTTGCTTATCGAACTTTGGAGCTAAATTTTCAACACCTTCTAATGCTTGAGAATAAGGAATATCTCCCCATACATCGGTTGTATTACCAAGAGTAATTGCTGTTAATATCTTAGCAACTCCTCTAAAATGTGGAGAATTACCTTCTTTTTTCGATAGTATAATAATCTGTTTTGCATCCATTAATGTCCCAGAATATATGAAATTCCACAGATTATTACCCTCATTAGCAGCATATTCATATGTCTCCAAACCTGATGACTGTACTCCTATACCAGAAACTTGTTGAGACCACATACAAGCAGGTACAACAGTATTGTATCCACCTAAATCATAAGCCATTCGTGCTTGTACAGCAGGAAGGATAAGATCCATTGTAACATCGTTTACACTAGGGCGATCAGGATCTATATTGATTTTCTCATCAATCCATTTATTACATGCTCCTAAAGTAATAATTCCAAGAGCAAGAATAAGTATATATATTTTTCTTAAATTCATAATTCAAAAATATTTAATTAACGAATACATTGATTATAAGCTAAGTTTTAAGCCAAATACATATGACTTCACTCCTGGCATATTAAAATAATCTAAGCCTTGAGCATTAGAAGCTCCATATAAACTTGTCTCTGGATCAACCCCTTTATAAGGAGTGAAAAGAAGTAAATTCTTTCCTGTAAAATACACATCCAAGCCTTTTATAAAGCCATTCTTTCCTATAACTTTTTCTCCAAAAGAATATGAAAGAGTAACATCTCTAAGCCTTATCCAACTAGCATCTTCAATAAATTGTGATGGAGGTCCATTAAATCCACCACCTGCACCTATTCCTTTGTAATATTCCTGACCTCTCTTAATAGCAACATCATTTGGAAGACCCGTATTTACATTAACACCTTCAAGTACATAATACTCATCTCTATGATCTTGATCTTCATGAACTCCAAAGTTATATAATGCTCCTCTGGTACCATTCCACATCTTTCCTCCAATTCTAAAATCCCAAAGGAATGATAGATTAACATTTTTATATCTTAAATCATTAATGATACCTACTTCAAAATCAGGTTTAACATCAGCTAAAGCAGAAGGAACCTTATTTATAATAGGATATCCATTATCTTTTATCAAAACTTCACCTTTTTCATTTCTCTGAAAATCAGCACCGACTATAGTACCATATTGTCTACCTGCAAAAGCATGAATTGCTGCACTGGTAAATCCTCCAAGGCTAAGACTTTCCAAACCTTCTTCAAGTGATATAACTGGGTTGTCCAAATATGTAAAGTTAGCCGTTAAACCCCATGAGAAATCTTTAGTTCTTATAGGCTCAACATATAATGAAATTTCAACTCCCTTACTTTCTATTACAGCAGAGTTAGCATACCAACTTGAAAATCCTGTAGTTCTAGCAATTTGAACTGGAACTAAAGCATCCTCTGTTTTATTATTATAATAAGTTGCATCAAGACCCAATCTATTATTGAAGAATTTAAGATCTAATCCCACTTCCCATGACTTTGTCTTTTCTGGTGTGATAGTTTGAGAACCATAAGTATTGCCAAGTGTATATCCTAGATACTTACTACCTCCATAATTCAAAGGAAATTCGATACCATCTGTCCAACCATCAAACGTACTAGCTAAATTATAATAATTCATTGTTCTATATGCACTAGCATCAGAAGCAACGATTGCATAAGAAGCTCTGATTTTTGCAAATGGGAGAATATGTGAGATAGATTCCTTAATTGCAGGAATTTCAGTAAGAATAAAACTTGAACTAACTGCAGGATAGAAAAACGAGTTATTATCCTTTGGGAGTGTTGTTGACCAGTCATTTCTTCCCGTTACATTTAAATATAACATATTCTTATATGAAACACCAAAATCTCCATAAAATGCTGCTCTTCTAATTTTAGAAGTAGCTTCTCCTGCTGTAATATCTGCAGAATTAGATATGTTATAGAACTCTGGAATATCAAGACCGTTTGCTTGGGCATTTACTTCATAATAATAAAGTTCAGCCATATTATGTCCTAAAATAAGATCCAGTGCTATATCCTCATTAATATTATGAGATATATTTAATATCAAATCGGTATTAATATCTCTACTTATTGCATCTAAAACTCCTGAATATCCGGGTCTGTAAGCATTTGAATTCTTTGCTATATTATTTTGCTCCTTACGATTATAAAAATCAACACCAAAACGATATGTAAGGCTTAACCAATCAGTAGGAAGATATTGAGCTTCTCCTTTACCTATCAATCTGTTTACTTGATCTCTGTATGCATTTTTATTAACTGTCCAGTATGGATTGTCATATCCTGGAGTAAAACTTCTTTGTGTGCCATCTATAAGTTCAAATCCAGCAGCATTATTAAACGAAGCAGGAGTACGACATAACCCTAACATTACTCCAGAAGCATTTGATCCTTGTTGTATACGTCTACCTGTAGATACTGTATAATTCGCATCTCCAGAGATTCTAAACTTATCCGACAATTTAGTTTGACCAGCAATTTTAAATGTATTTCTCTGAAAAGTATTATTTGGTATTATACCCTTACTATGTAGATCTGAAGCAGAAATATAAAAAGTTGATGTTTCATTTCCTCCAGAAAGCCCAATTGAATTATTCCAAGCAATACCAGTTTCAAATAAATCATAATGATCAAAAGCTCTCGCTTTTCCCATTGCAGTTGTATCATCTGGTCCTACAAGAGCTCCATAAATATGATTTTCATCTTTGCCTTTTGAACTATAATAACATGTGTCTAGGCGTGGACCCCAAGTAAGATTAGTCGCACTTGTATACTTTCCATCTTTACCTTGACCGTACTTCTGTGTCAAAGCAGGTAGTTGACTTACTTTCTCAAATGTCACTGAAGAATTGTAAGTCACATTAATTTTATTACCCTTTGTAGCAGTACCTTTTTTTGTTGTAATAACGATAACTCCATTAGCACCACGAATACCATAAAGAGCTGTTGCTGCACCACCTTTTAAGACTTCATAAGATTCAATATCATCAGGATTAAGATCAATAGCACGATTCGATAGTGCAACACCTCCTGTACCACCTTGACCTCCTCCATTATCAATAGGAATACCATCAACAACGAATAAAGGTTGATTATTTCCAATAATAGAACTAGACCCTCTTATTGTTATAAAAGAGGAAGCTCCTGCTGTACCTGCAGAACTTGTGACTTGAACGTTAGCAACTCTACCTGATAATGAATTTACCAAGTTTGTATTAGCTGTCTTTGAAAGAGCTTCTGCATCTACTTGCTGAACAGCATAACCAAGTGCTTTTGCTTCTTTAGCTATACCAATAGCAGTTACTACTACTTCATCAAGTTTAAGAGCATCTTCCTGCATTACTACATCAAGAGAAGATCTTCCATTAATTGGAACTTCTTGAGTTTGTAATCCAACAAAAGAAAAAACCAAAATTTTATATTTTGGTTTCAATTCTAAAGAATATTTACCATCTATGTTTGTTGTTGTACCAATATTGGTATTCTTAACATAAACAGTTACTCCAGGAACTGGCATATTATCGGATGCACCTGTTACTGTTCCTGTAATCATTTTAGTTTGTGCAAACACAAAATTTGTACTTAGCATTAATATAAATGCTAGTAAGAGTATGATTTTTCTCATAACTAATAGGTTTGGTTACTGAAATAAATAATAAAATATAAGCTGTTAAATCTGTGCAATGATTAGCTTAAATTTTCTTATTTCATAGATTCCATTGTGCACGTGCAATTTATGAATTTTTTATTTAAATTAAAAAAAAATAAGAATAATTTCTCTTCAACTTAAGATATTAAAGGTGGGATAGTATATAAATAGAAATAAACTTAATCAGTAAATAAGTATTTATATAAAAATAAATACATTATAAATAGCACGATTTCAAATATATATATAAGTGGAGATAAATTAAGACATAGAAAATGAAGGATTAATAATCCTATTATAGTAATAAGTAAAAATATAAAACCTCTTTTCTTCATTTTAAACAGAAATAGTATCCCAATAAAGCCTATTAGATATAAGATAAATGAAAAAAAGCCCATAAAGATCAAGGACTTCACTGATTTTGGAGTGATATCATCATATAAAAGACCTGTTTGAGATATTAGAACTACTATTGTTTGTATAAGAAAAAATATAGAAGATAATAGATTAAATACTAAACCTAATATCAAAAACAAATTATAAATAAGTGGTTTCTTTATTTTATTATTATCTTCTTTCATATATAAACCAATTTAAAATCTTCTTTTAAATCTTAAATAACAACTTATTTAATAAGTTATTAATATGTTTGAATAGTGTTGATAACTTAAAATAGTTTTATTATAATAGTATAGCAACTACATTATTCTCAATTGGGATATAAAGATATGCTATATTTAAGTTTTGTTGGTATATGTGTTTAAAATAAAAAAGCCTAAGGTGTAAGCGGATTATATTACCTCAGGCTTTATAATTAATAATATATTATATATTAATTAGTCTTATTTTTCTCTTGGAATTTTTGGATAAGTTGTTCGGGAGTAAGTCCTAAATTCTGTATTGAAGCTTGGGCATCATCAGCAAAATCACTATCAGGATATTTTTCTATAATCTCTTCATAACAAGCTTTAGCTTTTTCATAATCTTGAAAATGATCTTCATATAGGTGAGCTTTCAGGAAACAACAACAATCCATTTTCTCAAATTCAGAAAAGTTATCTTCTATTTTCTTTAGGCACACCATTGCCTTTCCTGGTTCTTTAATATGGATAGCAATATCTGCTCCTTTAAGTAGAAACTTTGGACTTTGTTCATCATTTGGATGTGCTTCTGCCCATTTTTGATATAGCTCTATAAGCTCTATTCCTTTCAAAGTCTCAATCTTGTTTTCTGTATTTTCAAAGATTTCAGTCTCTATTGTATGAATAGAATCTAATATATCATCTTTTTTATTATCAGTAACGATACAGCTTGACAGAGTGCCTATTGACGCAATAGCTAGACCAAAAATAAACTTCTTCATAATTCCTTATATTTCTATATCAATATTTCAGGATGTGAAAATATAAAAAGAGAAGAGGAAAAGCAAATAACTGAAGCCATACAATTAATGATTATCATATTATTAAATGATCTGTGGGAGTTCTCACATGAAGGAAGTTGTATTATCATTCAAATAATCAGAAAAACATATTTTCTTATAGCAGAAAAAAGAAATGGCTGGCATTGTAATTTGCCAACCATTTATTCTGTATTAAACAAGAATAAAAGCAGTTTCTGTCTTTAATATCTTTTTATTTTTATCTTGCTTATAGCTGCATCAAAATTGATATAAACTTTATTCTCACTATTATCAAAGTTGTCAGACTTGTAAACACCAGTACTTACCTTTTCAAAATCATCAAATTGTTTTTTTGATAAAATAGATGAAGTCTTAATCTTACAACCTGAGCTTTCAGGAATATAGACTACTATTTTAGCAGCAGCAGAATTAAGGTTAACTTTTGTCTCTTTCATTAAGTCTCCCAATTTAATTTCTATATCAGTTGCTCCTCCATCAACAAAAAGGTTTCTAATCATATTACCTTGAAGATTCAACTCACATTTACTAGCAGCTGCATCAATATCAATATCCCATTTAATGCTCTTATCAATTTGAAGATTGATCAAGTTTTCATTATTATTACTATATATCCTACCTCTCTCAGGTTTTATTTCTACAGAAATATCTTCGTTTATGACCTCTGTTGATATATCATATTGAATATGACTAGGACTTTTTTCAAAGTTAAGCAGATCAAGATCCGTCCCCTCAAGCTTGAAATCTCCAGCTAAAGCATTAAGATCAAGCCTTCCTGTTTTGATATCATCTTTCTTTGGAATAGTATAAACTTGATCATCAAATTTATCTGAATAATAATCATCCGAATCAATTCTGAGACTATGGAAGTTAAAACCAAAAGGATAATCAAACAATGGTCTTGTGAAAGGTATGCTTATCATAGTTCCAATGGCCAAAATAATAACAAGAACATACTTGATAAGTGATTTCATAGGTAGAATAGAGATTCCAAGCATTATCAGAATCACAGGCCAATATCTAAATAGAGCAGTCCAATTGAAATCTATATAATCAAAATTCTTTAGTAGCAAAAGAATTCCAAAAAGAACAAATATGACTCCCCAAAAAAAACTTCTTGCTTTCATAGTAGAGTTATTAGTATATATATGTGTTAATATTTTTTGTTTACGTGCTTCAATAATATACTACCTCCTATGACAATTAAAATTACAGGCCACCATTTTGAGATAATATATCCAAAACTAATATGAGGGATTAAGTTACTAATTAAAAATAGAGCTCCTATAACAATAAGAATGACACCACCCACTATGTTGCCATTATTTTTCTTTGGAGGCATAGAGAATTTTTTATCATTTTGGTTTTCCATATTATCCATAGTATCTTTGTTTTTATGTTGATTATAAAATGATTTGTTGTCAAATCCACCATAAGATTCTTCAGGTAAAAAGATCCATAATGCTATATAGATCCAAAAGCCAAAGGAGAAAAAGAATATACTTATAAAGAACAATACTCTAACAAGATTTACATCTAAATTATAATGTTCTCCTAAGCCTGAACAAACCCCTGCAAAAACTCTATCTGTAATTTTCCTTTCTAATCTCTTATTCTCTTGCATAATCAGTGAATTAAAGTAAACAAAAAACCGAATATAGTGTTAGTTTTTTAATTTTAGACGAATAGTATTCTAACCGGTTACATATTATTCCCTAATGAAGCGATCTTTGAAATCTTGTTGGTTTATGACACATGTTTTTCTCATTCTAAACAGATGTCTGGCTTTTGCTATTTTAAAGTAAAAATAATCCCGGATGATTTTAGGAATACAAAAACCAAGAATAGATAATATATTAAAAGGAAATCTTAGATTTTTAATTGCTAGCAGTATAGCTGTTGATGCATAATAAAACTTATCATCCTTAATCATGATTATACTATCTGTATTTTGAGCTTTAATATTATTCTTTAATAACTCTTTAGATATTTGTGAATATATAGAGGTAAAGATTAATGTATGCTTATAGTCATGTTTTATAAGAAACAGAACAGACTTGTTACACATTAAACACTTATCATCAAATATGAGTATAGTTCTATTATCAGGTATATTCATTTTATTCATGACATAAAATTTAAATATTCTTTTATTTACCTAACAATTAGAAATAACAGATTTATAGTATATATCTTAATTTAATTATCATCCTTCCTTTGCTTTACAAATAAGACCATTATGTTTTATAGTTTTTAACATTCAAACTTTGGAGTTGAACGTCTTATTCTAATAGAATAAAAGCTTTATTTGGGCATATAAGAAATACTAATAATAATAGTTCTCAAACACTACTATTTAGAAATGTGGTCTGTCAGACTCTAAGAACTACAAATGGAGAAAAAAGATAATCTCTGTTAAGAATAGATCAACTTTACCCAAACATAAGAGAATGCATATATCAACATTTTAAAACCAACAAAATAACCAAAGATTTAGCTATTCGTATTCATGGAAAAGATTTAAAGAAGGAACAATATCATAATTGTAAAGATTACCTTATTGAATTGTATGTAAGGTTTCGTGGAAGGTTGAATATAGGGTTTCTTCTTTAAAAGGATTTATTTGTTAAACCTCAAAATTATACATAATGGCAAGTTTAAAAGAAACTCTTTATGATAAAATTCAACAATGGAGACCTAGAACAGAAAAACTAGTTAAGGAATATAGTGATGTTGTTGTGGATAATGTTACCATTGGTCAGGTAATTGGAGGTATGAGAGGTATTAAATGTCTTGTTACAGACATATCCTATCTTGATCCTGAAACAGGAATTCGATATAGGGGGTTTACTCTTCCTGAGGTAATGGAGAAACTTCCAAAACCACCTGAATCTGAAGTCCCTTATGTTGAAGGTTTGTTACATTTATTACTTACAGGGGAAATTCCTACAGAAAGTCAGGTTGCTGATGTTGTTGATGAATTTGCAAAGAGAAGAATCCTTCCTCGTTATGTATATGAAGTTATTGATGCTTTTCCTTGTTGCAGTCACCCAATGACCATATTTTCTTCTGCTATACTTACTATGGGTAGAGAATCTTTCTTTGCTAAGAAATATCGGGCAGGTATTAACAAGAAAGATTATTGGGATCCAATGTATGAAGATGCATTAAATCTTCTGGCTAAACTCCCTGAAATCGCAGCTTATATTTATGCTAAATTATATAAAGATGGTCAACGTATCATAGGAAACCCTAACCTTGACATGGGAGGAAACTTTGCTCATATGATGGGCATTGACAAGCCTTATGATGAAGTTTCCAGATTACACTTTATCATCCACTCTGATCATGAAAGTGGTAATGTTAGTGCTCATACGGGACATCTTGTTGGTAGCTCCCTGAGTGATATATATCTTTCCATGTCTTCAATGATTAATGGCTTGGCAGGACCTTTACATGGTCTGGCTAATCAAGAGGTTCTACGTTGGCTACATAATGTAAAAGAACAGATTGGAACTGATGAACCAACTGATGAAATCATGAAGAAGTTTGTCTGGGACACTTTAAATAGCGGACAAGTAATTCCTGGTTTTGGTCATGCTGTTTTAAGAAGAACTGACCCAAGATATATGCTACAACGAGAATTCAGTTTAAAGCATCTAGCTCATGATCCATTGTTTAAATATGTGAACTCTTTATATAATGTAGTTCCTCCAATATTGAAGAAACAAGGTAAAGCTAAGAACCCATGGCCTAATGTTGATGCTCAATCTGGTGTTATACAATGGCATTATGGTGTAAGAGAATATGACTTCTATACTGTTCTGTTTGGTATAGGAAGATCTATAGGTATTGCCGCTAATCTAATTTGGGACAGAGCTCTGGGCTATCCTTTGGAGCGTCCAAAGTCTTTGACTACTGATATGCTGGAAAAGATGGCTGGAATTAAATAACTCACAAGATCTTTTATTCGAAAGAAAGGGGTTGCTCAATATTTTTGACAACCTTTTTTTTTACTATAAATTTTATGTTCTATTATTATTTCTCTAACAAGATAAGTATTCAATAAACATCATCGTTTCAATCTTTTAACTAAACCACTAAATAAACCTTTAGTACTAGAAAAACTAAACTTTTCTTATTATGAAAACGAAACCTATCTATAAGAGCGGAAGAGTTATATTGCCTCTTCTCTTTATAGCTGTTACTTTATTTTTCAGTGGATGTAAAAAGGAACTTGATGTTGATGCATCAACTAACAATCAAGAAAACAGCATTTATAAAACCTCCAAAAATATCCAGTTCGGACCAGACATAAGATGTAGTGGTGGTGAAGATCCTTCAATAGCTATTAATAAAAACAACAGATTTGTATTGGTTCAAAACACATGGGTCACTAGTTATTTATTCTATCAAGTTGGAACTGTAGATAATAACGCAAAGATATCATTAGGAGAACCTACCACTTACGAGCCTTACCCTTATAGTATAGGCAGATCCCCTTCTGTTGATATTAATGATAATAATATCGTAGTAGAAGCACACACAGCTGAGAGACCTTTTGATGGTAGGCTATTTTATCAGGTTGGTTATCATAATGGTTCCTCTATTGAATGGAGTAAGAGTTATGAGTATGATGATAATGGAACAACTCCAGATATAGCCGTAAACAACAATAATGTTGTGGTAGAAGTGCATAATTCTAATAACTCAAAATACAATCTATCTTATCGTGTGGGGATCGTTGATCCAAAAACTAAAACCATTTCTTGGGGTGAAAACCATATTTATGATAGTGGCTATGGCACACACCCTTCTATCGCTATCAATAACAATAACCAGATTGTTGAAGTACATCAATATAATATCAATCTAAAGCTATGGTATAGAGTAGGAACTATTCATCCGGATTCAAAAACAATCAGTTGGGGGAACTCTGTATGCTATCAGGAAATCCCTCCTGCTCAATCAGGATATAGCTTATTTACACCAGACATTGCATTATCGGACAATGGCTTTGTAACTGAAGTACATAGATATATTGTTGGAATAAGTAACAACAGTCTATGGAGTACAACCGGACAAATTAATGGTGATAAGATTTCATGGTATGGATCTTCGAAAAGATATAATGAAGGCAGATCTCCTTCTGTTGCTGCAAATAACTCTTTTATTATTCAAGCTCATCAAGATTCAGGAGAAGGTTGGACTTATGCTAGCGCAAGTAAGATCACAAATTGATAGAGTTAAGTTGATCCTGTCTAGCTACAACATGACAATTCGACTATACTTAACTCATCATCGGTACATATAAATAATAGTATCTCGTCGACTGGCGAGGTACTATTTATATTTCACCAAGAAGCAAAATATAGATCAGCGAAAAACACCCTTATTTTTAAATATTTTTAAATGTATCAATACAAATCTATTTTCAGATCCTACTAATGCAAATTATTTAACAGGAGAAAAACAGACGTTTTTTATCTAAAATCATATTTTTCGGAGCTTTTCAGGGTATATATAAGCCTTATCACACCCAAAACAAGTGCTTAGAATCCATTATGAATCTCTTTTTCATCTCAAAAAACAAGCATTGCCACTAAAAGGTGCAGTATTTTCTCTTCAATCTATATTATATATTGCTTTTGATGCCTTACTTATAGTTGATAATTCATCTTTCATTTTAGGCAATCTACTCAAATAACAATTTGTTGAAGAATATTATATACCAATTTACAACCAGAATTATATTCTCCTATTTATTAGTTTATTACATTTCTTATAGTGCTATAGTTAAATTTGCAATATACTGAATGCAAGTTTGCAATAGCCTGAATGCAAGTTTGCGATAGCCTGAACGCAAGTTTGCGATAGCCTGAACGCAAGTTTGCAATAGCCTGAATGCAAGTTTGCGATATGCTGAATGCAAGTTTACGATATGCTGAATGCAAGTTTGCAATAGCCTGAATGCAAGTTTGCAATATACTGAATGTAAGTTTGCGATAGCCTGAACGCAAGTTTGCAATAGCCTGAATGCAAGTTTGCGATAGCCTGAATGCAAGTTTGCAATAGCCTGAACGCAAGTTTGCAATAGCCTGAATGCAAGTTTGCGATAGCCTGAATGCAAGTTTGCAATAGCCTGAATGCAAGTTTGCAATAGCCTGAATGCAAGTTTGCAATAGCCTGAATGCAAGTTTGCGATATGCTGATACTTTTGCCGGCATAGCAAGGGAAATCATGAAAAATCAAGTGGAGATAAGTGAAATAAAAGAAGAAAACATAATGAGTTCATCAAATAAGCTTAGGCTGTATTCAATTGACAAATATTTTTTCTTCTACTGATTATTACAAAAAGCACTGTTGTTATCTTTAAATTTTGGGATGCATTAATACATTAGGTCTTTAGTATTATCTTTCTTTTTGAATAGCTTCTCTTAAAAATGGGAGAAAGATCTTGCCAATGCTTTCTCGATATTTTGATTGACAAATAGTTTTGAGCTAGTAAGATCATAACATTTAAGTGTTTTCTGAAATTGAAAAGCATACTAGTACTAAAGAATCGCTATATGTCGGTCGTTAAAATCGTTGGGCTTGTTACGAATGGTTCTTGCTAGTTTTTTAATGTATGCTTTTCCATGGTACTGATACATTTTTACTTCATTATCTTCAAGATAGATGTTTCGTTCATACAATCCAGTTTGGCCGCATATAACAGATAACAATAGTTTGTCATTATGATGATAAAGGATGTAGTTCCATTGGGATTTTAATCTTTCCTTCATAAGTACACGACAATAATTGACAATACTGCTTAAGATTATTTGATTTATAGCTACATAGTAAAGAGTTAGCAAGGTGAATTAGACCATACTTAAAGAAACTGTATTGCCTTCTTAACTTCGCTTTTTTAAATCTTTTAACCTTTATCTGTTTGATATTTTCATGAATGAATACTCCTGTGATATAAGCCCAGACAAAGGTAATAGCTGTTATGGCTATTAGCTTATTGATCCTTTTGGTATTTGTTAGATGGGTGTCTTCCAGATTAAAACCGCTTGTTTTTAATGCTTTAAACAAAGTCTCTACTTGCCATCTGTCTTTATATATTTCAATGCCATTTCCCTCAGAACA
>JBGRPZ010000035.1:0-37848 GCA_041725915.1 Hyphomicrobiales bacterium
ATAGCTTCCTGCGGCAATAAAAATTATCATATTCATATAAAAATAATTAACAAGTCTGATAAGGATTTGTTATTTTGTATAAAATATCCAAAAGATGGTAAATGTTTACTAGAAGGAGAAATTGTAGAAATAAATAAAGAAATAAAGTATAGACCCTTTAATCAATATATAGAAAGAAGTTTAAAAGGAGATTCAAGAATAAATCTTTATCTGGTTGACCCAGATAAATATAATGATCCCAATACATATTATGACTGTGATTCTCTTTTTATCAAGAACAAAGTGTTAAAGCATTATAGCCTTACAATAAGAGATCTTGAAGAGAAGGACTTTACACTTATTTATAGATCGGAGAAGCAAGAATAAAAAGAAACTATCTTGAAGAGTATTGGCTAGAATTTTAAATCGATCTTATAATCAAATAGCTTACAAAGCCCGGTGGTGGGGTTTCTGTAATTATAAATAAGAATAGCACTCCAAGGGTTATGTATGATCTTTGGAGTGTTTTTTATTATCATGCTTTCAATTAAAAGCAATAATTATATAATTAGGTAATAAAGTTCTTAAATTTATGTTAGCTAATTGAAACACAAGTATGACAAGGGAAAAGGCATACTCTAATGTGTGATTATAAATGCTTTAGATTATGAACAATATAATATAGCTGTTGTTTCAATTCTACACCATGGATCATAGTGATTCATGTAGAAGTGATTTAAGACTGAGGTATATAAAATTGGGCTAAGGCTGAGTGGTTTACAAATGATTTTAAATATTTTAATTTAAAATGCTTCTTATTAATTAAGAATCAGTAAAAGGTTGTAGGATAGTATAATTTTGTACTTTTGTCCACTTAATTGAATTTGACCTTTTTCAGAGTATTTAACAGCTTGTATCAATGGAATCAGAGAAGAACAATATATTAGATGAAGTAACACAAGGTGATTATAAATTTGGCTTCGTAACAGATATCGAAACAGAGATGGCACCTAAAGGACTTAATGAAGATATAGTCCGCTTCATCTCTGCAAAGAAGAATGAACCTGAGTGGTTATTGGAATTCCGTTTGGAGGCTTTTAGACATTGGAAAACATTGGAAGAGCCGGATTGGGCTCATGTCAATTATCCACCTATCGATTTTCAGGATATCATTTATTATGCAGCTCCAAAGAAGAAGAAAGAATTAGAAAGCCTTGATCAGGTAGACCCTGAGTTGTTAGAGACTTTCAACAAACTAGGCATCTCTTTAGAAGAACAAAAAAGACTATCTGGAGTTGCTGTAGATGCTGTTATTGATAGTGTATCTGTAAAAACAACATTTCAGGATACATTAGCTAAACATGGAGTGATTTTCTGCTCATTTAGTGAAGCAGTGCAGAATCATCCTGATTTAGTGAAAAAATATTTAGGTACTGTTGTTCCTAAGGGTGATAATTATTATGCTGCTTTGAATTCAGCAGTATTTAGTGATGGGTCATTTTGTTATATACCAAAGGGAGTAAGATGCCCATTGGAATTATCTACTTATTTCCGTATTAACGCTGCCAACACAGGACAGTTTGAAAGAACTCTTATTGTTGCTGATGAGGGTGCTTATGTAAGTTATATGGAAGGCTGTACAGCTCCTCAGAGAGATGAAAATCAGCTGCACGCTGCTATAGTTGAGATTATAGCTATGGATGATGCAGAGGTAAAATATTCTACTGTACAGAATTGGTATCCTGGTAATAAGGAAGGTAAAGGAGGGATTTATAACTTCGTTACCAAGAGAGGTCTTTGTAAGGGTAATAACTCAAAGATCTCATGGACTCAGGTAGAGACAGGTTCCGCAGTTACATGGAAATATCCAAGTTGTATACTTATGGGAGATAATTCTGTTGGAGAGTTTTATTCTGTTGCTGTCACTAACAATTATCAGCAAGCTGATACCGGTACTAAGATGATACATTTGGGTAAAAACACAAAGAGTACGATCATCTCAAAAGGTATCTCAGCAGGAAAAAGTAATAATAGTTACAGAGGTTTGGTGAGAGTAAACAAGAATGCTGCTAATGCACGTAACTTTTCTCAGTGTGATTCTCTGTTGTTAGGTGATAAATGTGGTGCACATACTTTCCCTTATATAAAAACTGCTAATGAAACTGCTATCATAGAGCATGAGGCTACTACTTCTAAGATTTCGGAAGATCAGCTTTTTTACTGTCAACAAAGAGGAATAGATACAGAGACAGCTATTGGCTTAATCGTCAATGGATACGCTAAAGAAGTATTAAAGCAACTTCCTATGGAGTTTGCTGTAGAAGCTCAGAAATTGCTAAGTATTACCCTTGAAGGTAGTGTAGGTTAATGAGCAAAAGGATAAGTTTAAATTTGGAGTTTAATTATTACTAAAAGAAATAAACATGTTACTAAATATTAAAGACCTTCATGTTTCAATTAATGGTAAAGAGATTATAAAAGGTTTAAATCTTGGAATCAACAAAGGAGAGGTTCATGCAATAATGGGACCTAATGGTAATGGTAAGAGTACTCTAGCTGCTGCTATTACTGGTCGTGAAGGTTATGAAGTAACTAAAGGTGAAATTATATATAAAGGTCAAAATATCCTTGATCTTGAACCAGAAGTAAGAGCTAATGAAGGTATCTTCCTAAGCTTCCAGTATCCTGTTGAAATCCCTGGTGTCAGCATGACTAACTTTATGCGTACTGCCGTAAATCAACAAAGAGAATATAAGAACCTTCCTGCATTAAGTGCTGGTGAGTTCCTAAAGTTAATGGAAGAGAAGAAGAAGTTAGTAGAAATTCATAGTAAGCTTACAAACAGATCTGTGAATGAAGGCTTCTCTGGTGGTGAGAAAAAGAGAAATGAGATCTTTCAAATGGCAATGTTAGAGCCTCAGCTATCTATACTTGATGAAACAGATTCAGGTCTTGATATCGATGCTCTTAAGGTTGTTGCTAATGGCGTGAATCAGCTGAAGAATGAAGAGAATGCTTTTATGGTGATCACTCACTATCAAAGGTTATTGGATTATATCGTTCCTGATTTCGTTCATGTGCTTTATGAAGGAAGAATTGTTAAGTCTGGTGGTAAAAAACTTGCTCTTGAACTTGAAGAAAAAGGTTACGACTGGATTAAGGAAGAGTTAGGTACTATTTAAGCTATCATTCTACAACCTATTTTTTTGTCTGAATAATGGAAACAACTGACCATAAAATATCATTAAGCCAAAGGCTTATTGACCACTTTGAAAAGCACTCTGCAGAGCTTTCTGAGAACGAATCTGAAAGAATGATAGGACTTAGGAAAGATGCTATAGATCATTTCAAGCAAGTGCAATTCCCAAAGGGTAAGGAAGAGAAATGGAGAAATACAGAAATCTCATGGATAGAGAAAGAAGATTTCAGACTTCCTTATTTGAATTCATATAAGTTTAAAGGTGATGTTCAGGATCTTCTAAGATGTGAGATTCATGACTTCGAGACTACCATGCTTACCATCGTCAATGGATGGTTTGTTAATGAAGAACCATTACATGTGTTTGATAATGGTGTTATCATGGGTAGTGTGCTTGAAGCAAGAAAACAATTCCCTGAACTTGTAGAAAAGTATTATGGTAAGGTGGCAGATTATAAACTTGATGGTTTTACTGCTATTAATACTGCCTTATCAAGAGATGGTATCTTTATATATGTACCAAAGAATGTAGTTATTGAAAAGCCTGTACAGATGGTTAGCCTTATTACTGAAGAGGCAAACTTATTTGTTCAAAATAGAAACCTTGTGGTTCTTGAGGCAAACTCAAAACTTACTCTTGTACAATGTGATGATTCTAATAATCATGATACCAGCTTTGCTAACTCATTGACAGAGATCTTTGTTGAAGACAATGCTAATCTGGAGAGATATAAGCTACAGAATCTGAATGATAATTCTGTATTGATCAATTCAAGCTTTATCAGACAGTCAAGAGATAGTAATCTTGCTACAACTGCTGTTACATATAATGGTGGTATCATAAGAAATAATATCGTTGTAAACCTTGAAGGTGAAAACTCATTTGCCGATGTTCGTGGTCTTTATCTTATGGATAAAGAACAACATGTAGATAATCAGGTTTACATCAATCATGCTGTTCCTAATTGTAATAGTAATGAGCTATTCAAGGGTATTCTTGATGATGAGGCTTCTGCTGTTTTCAATGGATATGTGTATGTTGCTAAAGATGCACAGAAAACAAATGCTTTCCAGAATAACAGAAACATCTTGTTGAAGCCTACTGCTCATATTGATACAATGCCTTTCCTTGAGATCTATGCTGATGATGTCAAATGTTCTCATGGTGCAACAGTTGGACAGTTGGATACAGAAGCAATGTTCTATCTTCGTCAGAGAGGTATCAACTTTGAGAATGCAAGGATGTTATTGATGTATGCTTTTGCCGCTGAGGTAATCAAGGATATAAATATTGATGCTTTGAGAGAACGTATCGATGATATGGTCAAGAAGCGTCTACGTGGTGAGTTATCTATCTGTGATAAGTGTGTATTGCATTGTGGTTCACCAGAACAGACATTGAATATCGAAATAGATCCTTCTAAAATATAAATAAGCATATAGAGGTGTTTTCTGAAAAAGACATATTAAAGTATAGGGAAGATTTCCCGATTCTTGATCAGCTTATTGGTGGTAAGTATCCTTTGGTATACTTTGATAATGCAGCTACAAATCAAAAGCCTTTACAGGTGATTAATGCTGTATCAGATTATTATCTGAAGATCAATAGTAATATCCATAGAGGTGTGCACCACCTGAGTCAAGTGGCTACAATGGCTTATGAGAATGCTCGTAAGAATATTCAGGGTTTTATGAATGCTGAACATTCTCATGAGATTATATTTACCCGTGGTACTACTGAATCTATAAACCTTGTTGCTTCTTCTTTTGGTAGAAGATTCCTCAAGGAGAATGATGAGGTCTTGATAAGTACGATGGAACACCATTCCAACATTGTACCTTGGCAACTTATATGTGAGCAAACAGGTGCTAAGCTTAAGGTTGCTCCTATAAATGATAAAGGAGAATTGATCTTTGATGAGTATGTGAAACTACTCAATGAGAGAACAAAGATTGTTTCTATTGCACATATATCTAATGCTCTGGGAACTATCAACCCAATAAAAGCTATTATTGATGCTGCTCACGAAAGGAATATACCTGTACTTATTGATGGTGCTCAGGGAGCTGCTCACTCAATAATTGATGTTCAGGAGCTGGATTGTGATTTCTATGCTTTCTCTGGTCATAAAATATACGGCCCTATGGGAATAGGTGTCCTTTATGGTAAAGAGAAGTGGCTTGAAGAGATGTATCCTTATCAGGGTGGTGGTGAGATGGTAGATCAAGTGAGGTTTGAGAAGACCACATATAACGAACTTCCATTTAAGTTTGAGGCTGGTACTCCTAATGTTGATGGGGTAGTAGGTTTGAATTCTGCCATCGATTATATAACTACAATAGGAATACAGAATATGGCTGATTGGGAGAATGAACTACTTATGTATGCTACCCAAAAGCTGAAAGCGCAGGAGGATATACGTATCATTGGCACTGCCGATAATAAGTCTTCTGTAATCTCATTCCTTATTGGAGATATACATCCATTTGATGCAGGTACTATTATTGATAAGCTTGGTGTTGCCCTTAGAACTGGCCATCATTGCGCTCAACCTGTATTGGATTACTTCGGTGTAAGTGGCACTATGAGAGCATCTTTTGCGTTTTACAATACTAAAGAAGAGATTGATAGATTGATGGAAGCTATTAATATTGCTCGCAATATGCTTCTATAATTCAATATATATAAAGGGGAATTTATAATGACCATTGAACAAATTCAACAAGAAGTAGAATTAGAGTTTACCTCTTTTGAGGATTGGATGGATAAATACAATCATCTTATCGAGATGGGCAAAAGCCTTGAAGTGATAGATCCTCAATATAAAGTACAAAACAATCTTATCTCAGGATGTCAGTCCAGAGTATGGTTGCATGCAGAGCTACGCGAAGGGAAGATACATTTCACCGCTGATAGTGATGCTGTAATTACAAAAGGTATTGTAAGCCTTTTGATAAGAGTATTGTCAGGACAAACTCCTGATGCTATTGCCACTGCTGATATGTCTTTTATAGATAATATTGGTTTGAAAGAACATCTTTCTCCTACTCGTTCCAATGGATTAATGTCTATGCTAAAGCAAATGAAACTTTATGGTATGGCATTTAAACTGAAGCTTCAGAAAGGCGAAGCAAACTAAATATCTTGTTGTATTATGAAACTAGAAGATAAAAGACATTTCGAAGATGCAATTATAATGGTATTGAAGAATATACATGATCCTGAAATACCTGTAAACATCTTTGATCTGGGTTTAATATACGAGATCACAATCAGTGATGAATTTGATGTAAAAGTATTAATGACTCTTACAGCTCCAAATTGTCCTGTTGCTGAATCTATGCCTCAAGAGGTGAAAGATAGAGTTGCTGCAATTACCGGCATCCGCTCTGCTGAAGTCGAGCTTACCTTTGAACCACCTTGGTCAAAGGATATGATCTCTGAAGAGGCTATGCTCGACTTAGGATTACTTTAGATTATTATATTTCTATTATATGTAAGCCCCCATTGCTTTGCTCTGGGGGTTTTTATATTATATACTTCAGGCGGTATTACTTCTTGCGATATCGCTTTTCCTTCTCTTCTTTTTCTTTCCTATAGCTTTCTAATTCACTATCTGTCTTGTTATATATTATTTGAGCTAAGGAATGCATATTTGTAGCCCATAATTCAGGAATATTATTTTTATCTTCTTTATAGTGTTTTAATGAATTAGATATTGCTGTATCAATATATAGTGCAGCTTCTTTAGGGTTAATACCTCCTTTGAACTCTTCGTTTAGATGTTTCTTGAGTGCTTTTGGAATCTTTATGGTATCAAGAGAAGATAGATATGTAGGCGGTTTGTCTGTTTTATGATATAATAACCATATTTCAAAGCATGGATTGCTGATGATCATATCGATATTATATTCTTTACACTCAGGCAGCTTATCTTTAATTTGAGAGTAGAAGTGATCTACATCAGTTACAGCATATACCTTATCATTCTTTCTGCTCTTTGTCCTTACTGCTATAGCTTTTTCTGTCAAATTATTGACATCATAACCACCTTTATCAGTAGTGAATGTAAGTTTAATTCTTGGGAAGATTGTTCTTCTTGCAATAAAGAAGCCAAAATAATCCTTTTCTCTTTTTTCCCCTCCTGATATAATATGAATAAGGGTTGCACTTAATGTTCCATCATGCTTTTGATAATTATCAGGAATGTTTTGATTTAAGTCTGTTTCTTTTGGATCACTTGTTTTCTTCTCTGTTCTTTTCGTCCTTAAAGGCCTTTCACCATCATGCTTTTGATAGAAGTTTCCCATAGCTTTAATCTTCTATTTCACTGAGATTACCAATAAAAGGAATTGCACCATAACGACCCTCAAAATAACCATTACGAATATTTATGGTATTATGTTCCTTAAAGTCATTAAGGCTATATAAATCAGTTATTCCTTCATGCTTTTCTGTAAACCAAACTTCATCAGGACGCATATACTTTTGTTGATTTAAAAGCTCAGTTTCATGGGTTGTAAAGATTAATTGACCTTTAGTATCAGTATTTCCAAAGTATTTTATGATGGCAGTAATCAGCATAGGGTGAATGCTATTTTCAAGCTCATCAATTAATAATACATAGTCTTCTTGGTGAATTAATTTATATAAAGCAGGTATAAGCATTAAAAGCTTTTGTGTTCCTGTTGACTGATTATTTATATTCAGCTCTCCCTTATAATCATTAATCCCTAATTGATGAAATATTAGACTCTTGAAGATATAATCATCACCTTTCTTTATGATGTTATGCAGAATAGTATTAGAGTTGCCTATAGCTATACCTGACTCTTCGTCTAAGTTGTCTAATCTGCTTTTTAGGTCACCTACTAATTGATTATTATCATTGAATGTTTCTTTGTTGATCACCTCTTCTTTGATGTCTACTGATTCTACACCTAAGTCAAGTTCTTTAATAAGAAGATTTGTTAAGTCAAATATCTCTTTACTTTTTGATAGTATATGAGGAAGCTGTGGTAGTTCAGGTTTGATAGACAATGTTTCTAAGTTTTCCACAAACCAGTTATATATGGATTCAGTATCAATATTGGCAAGTAATGGAAAGTTTTTATTTAAACTGATAATAGTAGAGAAAGGATTCTTATTAATCATATCTTTAGTAGCAGATGCAATATCTTTATTGATTCTTTTAGATGTTTTTAGGCCATCTTCTGTTCTTGTAAATATAAGTTTGTCTTCTTCCTTTCCTAAGCCTGAAAAGTATAAGGATTCTTCTTTTATTGCACTTGCTCCAATAGCAATAAAGTATTTATAGTACTTTCCTTTGGTTTTAAACTCAATATTAAATGTGATATCTTTTGTGTTCTCTTCAACTAGTTGATATTTGATATTAGAAATGATTGTTTCATTTAGCTTGTTTTTGCCTTCAATAAGTTCTCTTATAAAGCGGAATGCATCTAAAAAGTTTGACTTACCAGAAGCATTAGCACCATAAATAGCAGCTTGTTTTAGTACAGGAATAGTTTCATTTGAGTATATATGTGAAGGGAAACTTGTCTTTCTTGGGTTTGGAAACATATCAAATGTAACCTTATTATAAAACGATAAGAAGTTTTCGATGGAGAAACGTAATAGCATGATTATGTGTTTTTAAGTGTATTACAAAGTAAGTCATTTTTATCAATTAAACGAATAATTGCGTGAATTATTCACGGTAATATAATCATATACACTATTATATTATAACTACACCCCACCCATCCATACTTACACCCCACCACCTTATATAACAGTTCACCAGTTTTCTCTTTCTGTATCCTTTGATCTCATCTACATTTGACTTCAAAAGAGATTGATATCATGAAGGAAATAACAAGATGAGGAGAGTATCTATAAAGAAGTTTGTAAATAAGATGATAAGCATAAAGGACAAGCCCAATCGTATCATCAAGGGGTTTGCTATGGGATCATTTGTAGGAATGCTTCCTTTTCCCGGATTTCAGATGCTGATAGCTTTGTTCTTTGCAAGTATCTTTAAGTTGAACAAGAAAGCTTCTTGTATTGCAGTGTTTAACACCAATGTATTTACAGGTCTGTTCATATTTGCCTTTAACTACTGGTTGGGTAAGATTATACTGGGTGTTGATCCTGACTTTGTATTTCCTGATCGATTGGGTTTTGACTTTGTAGTCAATATTATGGAAGCCGGATCAGATGTTTTCTTCTCTCTTCTTGTTGGAGGTGTGATTACTGGCATTGGTGCTTATATCTTCTCTTTTTATTTAATCAGATACATTTTTACATTAAAAACAAAAAGTTCATATCATGAAGAATAAGAGTATTTATACTGTAATTACTGGTGCAAGTATGGGCTTAGGTAAAGCTTTGGCCACTGAATGCGCGAGAAGAGGAAACAATCTTATCATTGTTGCTTTACCTCATCAGAATATAGATAACTTCAGATCTTATCTGATTTCTACATATAATATAAAGGTGGTGTGTTTTGAAGCTGATCTTACTGTTGAAGGTGAAGTAGATAAAATTGTCAATGAAATTAATGATAAGTATGTTGTAGATACTCTTATCAATAATGCAGGAGTGGGAGGTAGTAAATCTTTTCAGGAAGCTTCAAAAGGATATGTTGATAACATTGTATTGTTGAATATCAGAGCTACTGTAATGTTGACACATGGTCTGATCAATAACCTCAAGCAGCAAAAGGCAGCTTATATATTGAATATCTCCAGTATGGCTTCATTTAGTCCGATGCCTTTAAAGACAGTGTATCCAGCATCTAAAGCATTTATATATTCATTCTCCAGAGGTTTATACGCTGAATTAAAAGATACTGGTATCTTTGTGTCTGTCGCTCATCCTGGTGGAATGGCTACTAATAAAGAGATAAGTGATAGAATCAATCAACACAGTCAAATTGTAAGGTCTACTATCCTAAGTCCTGAAAAGACAGCAGAGATATGTATTCGCAGGTTATACAAGAAAGATGCCCTTATCATTCCGGGTATAATGAATAAAGTAAGCTACTTATTTATGAAGATATGTCCTACATGGTTGCAGTTAATCTGCTATAGAAATGCCATTTCAAAAGAACTACAATTAGGATGATAGCATGCATATGAATGAAAAAGTATTAGTTACTGGAGCCAATGGTTTGTTGGGTGCAAATATTGTAAAGCAATTACCCTTGCAGAAGTATGATGTCAAAATTATAGTACGTGAGAATAGTAATCTAAAGGGGATTGATGGACTGACATATGAGAAGGTTATAGGGGACATTTGTAAGTATGAAGACTTAGAAAGAGCAATAAAGGATTGTAGTTATGTTATTCATGTTGCAGCTAATACAAGTCAGGGAGATAGCTTTGATAACTATTTCAGGGTGAATGTTGAGGTAACAAAGAATATCATTGCCTTATGCAAAAAGCATAAAATCAAGAGACTTGTATATATAAGTACAACCAACTGTTTTACCAATGGAAGCAAGGAGAAACCCGGAGTAGAAAGTTCTGGTTTTATGCCTTGGTTGAAGGGTTCGGGCTATGCATACAGCAAGCATCTTGCACAAGAGCTTGTACAAAGTGAAATTCATCATAATAAGTTCCCGGCTATTATACTTGCTCCTACTTTTATGCTTGGAGCAAGAGATGCCAAGGTGTCAAGTGGTCAGCTGCTTTTGTATGCATTGAAGAAGCGTATTGTCTTTTGTCCTCCGGGAGGGAAGAGCTTTGTTGATGTAGAGCATGTTGCTGAGGCTGCAATAAACTCCTTATACATGGGGAACTTGGGAGAATCATATATACTTTCTGGAAGCAACTTAACATATAAAGAAGCGTTTAAGATGATCAGAAAGACAGCAAAAAGAAGACAATTATTATTACCTATTCCAAGGTTTATTCTTATTACTGCATCAAGTATAATTCTACTGATCAATAGAATATTTGGAACTGATATCTTGTTTACACCGACCAATCAAAAGCTTTTATGCTTGGATAATTACTTTAGTGCAAATAAGGCTGCCAAGGAGTTAGGTTTTAAAACCACTAATGCTGAGCTTGCTGTATCAAATGCGATAAATTGGTTTAAGGATAATAGTTATATATAGATGTTTGACATAAGAAAGAGAAATATCTTATTCCGTGTACTGATTATTTATATTGTAAATCTTATAATCAAGGGCTTTGACTTTAGTTTTGGTCGCTTTCTGGATATTACAGTAAGAGGGATTTACTTTACCATTATGTTTATAGTTCTTTGGCTTCTGGTTTGGGGAGCTGGCGTAAAGATCAGTAAGCTATTAAATCGTCGCCATCTGCTCAGGCATATAGCTCATATTATTCTGGGCTTTGCTGGTGCATGGACTACGAGCCACCTTTATCGTGTAGGTGATATCTGTTTATATGATAATCATGAGATCTGGGACAAAATCTCTCTTTTGAATCCTGAACTTACCTTTGGCTTATTCTTATTTTATATTCTGGGCTATATTGCCAATGAGTATATAAAGGCAAATACAAAGATCAAGGAAGAACAATTGTTATCTGCTCAGTTATCAAAAGAGAATGCTTTAGCTCATTATAAGGCATTAAAAGCACAAATAGAACCTCACTTTCTGTTTAATAGCTTGAGTGTACTTTCCTCATTAGTGCATTTAGATGCAGACTTGGCTTCTGATTTTATAATTAAGTTATCTAATACATTACGTTATATACTTGAAAAGGGTGATAATGTATTGGTATCCTTGAAAGATGAGATTAAGATGGTGAAGGACTATTATTTTCTTTTGGAAACAAGGTTTAAGTCAAGAATCTACCTTAATATATCTATAGATGATTGTTCTTATCAGAATGTTTATCTTCCTCCTACAAGTATTCAGGAGCTTGTTGCTAATGCAGTGAATCATAATAAACATTGTGAGGATCAGCCTTTAGTTATAGATATTACAATTTGTCAGTCTTATATTATAGTGAGTAATAATATAAACAGACTGGAATATTCTTCTAATTCAACAGGCACAGGATTGAATAATATAATCAAAAGATATAAGCTGTTATCAGGACAGAAAGTATTGATTCACGAAGAAAACAATCAATTTATTGTAAAGCTTCCTGTTCTACATAAAGATTCATATGAAGGTACTAATAATTGAAGATGAATATTATACTTCTGAGAGATTGAAAGATCTGATTATAAAGTATGATAAGGATATTGAAATAGTTGGACAACTTACATCTGTAAGCTCTTCTGTAAAATGGTTTAAAGAGAATAAACATCCTGATTTAGTCTTTCAGGATATTGTTCTTGAAGATGGCAATTGCTTTGAGATATATGATGCTGTTGAGGTAAAGACTCCTATTGTCTTCACCACTGCATACAGCGAATATGCATTGAAATCTTTTGATGTTAATAGCATAAGTTATATTGTCAAGCCTTATACTCAAGAGAATATTACTACTGCCTTTGAAAAGTATGATAAGTTTCGGGAAATGTTCTTACCTCCTGATATTTCCTTGCTGAAAGAATCTATATTGAACTCTGTTCCTCAGCCTAAACAAAGATTCTTGGTAAAGAAGGGTGATAACTATACTATATTGAATACATCTGATATAGCTTACTTTGTCTCTGAAGATGGTCTTACTTTTGCTCTGGACAAGCATAATAATAAGTATCCAATTGATAATTCAATTGTTGAATTAAAGACTTTATTAGATTCTAAAGACTTCTTTAATATCAATAGAAAGTATATTATCAGTGTGTCATGCATCCAGAAGATCAGCAATTATTTTAATGGAAGATTGAAGTTAAATATAAATCCTCCTTCTACAGAAGATGTGATAGTAAGCCGTGAAAAGGTCAAGGAATTTAAAGAATGGACAAGCATGTAATATTTATACTCTTATTACCTGACCTATTATAAAATGGTGACCTTACTTAATGAAAGGCACCATTTATTATAACTACTTCAGCTTTTCAAGCTGTTCCTTTACCTGCTCAACTGTCTTCTTGCTATTACCGATATAAATTGAATCATTGATAATGAATACAGGTCTTTTCAAGAAGGTATATTCTTCAAGTATATATCGTTTATAATCCTCCTCAGCAAGGTTTTTGTTCTTAAGATCAAGCTCTTTATACTTCATGGCTCGTCTGCTGAAGAGCTTTTCATATGAACCAGCCATCTTATGCATTTCTTCTAATTGTGGCGCTGTTATTTTGTCGGTTTTAATATCCTGTACATTGTCTTTATTATCCCAATTGATATCTTTCATTATGCGTTGGCAAGTGCTGCATGTTCCCAGAATATATGCTTTAAGTTTCATAATCTTTGAATGTATATAATTATAATGATGTATAAACATCAGAATATTAGATATAGTTCGATTATTTGAGCTGATAATTGGTAGGTTTCTATAAGGAATATGCTTTTTTGCTATTAACTGCGAATTTTATGTAAAAAAGACTAAAAACTGCTCCTTCTGTAATCCTTGTCAATTGCGACTTGTGGGAGGAGTGATTTTGTCCTTATAACTATAAGCGTTTTGAGCACACTGCTCAAATGGTTTGAGCAGCTTGCTCAAACCATTTGTAGTTATAACTACAAACGCTTTGTAGTTATAAGGACAATTACTTTGGGCAGTGCACCCAAAACGTTTGGGTAATTTGAGTGTGATAAAACTACACATAAAGAAAGAGCCAGTAGGCATTAAATTACCTGCTGGCTCTTGTTGTTATATCATCAAATCAGAGTTGAAAGTATTGTTTATGCTTTCTCTTCGTTGAACCATATTTTATAACAGAACATACCTCTTGATTCATCATAATCTTTCTTGATGTTCTCTCTTCTTCCTTTGACATAGATATCAAAGCCTGTATCGAGTTTTATAGCACTACTATTCTTGAATTGTCGTTGAGTAGATTTCGTAGCTGTTTCAGAGATATCAAAAGATTCAGGCAATGGTTTTTCTAGCAGCTCTTCGTATTCTTGTTGATATTCATCAAACGCTTCAATGACTTCCGGATGTTTGAGTACTTCTTCTTTGAACTCCTCTTTTTGATATTCTTCATGACTTTTGAAGTAGTCAATAGAATCGTTAAGTACTTCTATTTGGTCGGCTTTTTCAATTCCGCTTTTTTCGTTGAATACTTCTTTCACAAAGCTTTGACACATATTCAAATGGCTTTGTGTTTGATAATAGTCATTTTCCCTAAAGTCTAAGCCAAGGAAGGCATCTTTCCAATAAACACTTTCGTTGCTTTTGTTAGTCGCATCAACAATAATTACCTTGTATCCCTGATCTTTTTCAGTATTGAATATAAGGCAACCTTTATCAAGCTTGTTGATATTGATGCCATCGTGTTTTTCAATACCGTAAGAATCTTGATTAGGGAATACTTTCAGAAAGGTTTCTTTATTTTCACTCTTGAATATACCTATACCAGAGACAAGCTCATCATCAATAACAAGGTTTTCAAGATAAGCTACATATACTTCACCACTCTTTATACGTGAGTGATTGGATGAACCATAAAGATGACGGCTGATATTACATGATTGTCTATATAGACATTCAGGGTCTTCAAACACTTCCGAAGCATACTTATAGATCTCGTTCATCTCAAGATCTGTTTCATGAAAGAAACTATAAAAGAACTCAGGTTTAAATGAGGATAGGAAATAATGAGATAATAAACGTTCGACCGTTTCATCCTGAAGCTGTACTAAACTATCCGATAACTCTAGCTCCTCTCCAGAAGCTTGATTGCCCACATAATGAATGGCTAACCCTTTTAACTCTACAGCATCAAATTCAAACATAAGAAAACAGTATTTTATAATTTGTATTGGAATTACTATTGATCAGAAAAACTAATGAATAGAACTTGTTTAAGCCTTTAAAAGTACTTAATCTTTATATTTTTTCATACCAATTACTATAGTGTTTATTCACCTTTACCTACTATCAATAGAAGTGTGTTGTTCTTGCTGAAATAAACAAGGATCGATAGTAAACTAACTGATTTGACAGTGAGGTAACATTTGAATACATTTGGGGTAATTTTTATATAAAAATAGATTTCATGAAAAACGCATACAATTTATTGTTCTTTATCCTACTTAACTTTATTTGTAGTGTTTCGATAGGACAACATCATCAATGTAGTCATAAATCAAGCTTTAGAACAAGTACACTAAGCGATACCTTGGATGTACAGACATATGATATTCATATTAAAGATGTAGATTTCAATAACAAGAGTATTGAAGGATACGCAAAGCTGAATATCAAAAACAAAGTAGAAGTATTAGAGACTTTGCAATTAGAGCTAAAAGACTTACAAGTTACTCAGGTAAAAGTTTCGGATGTAGATGTTAATGATTTCTCACAAAAGGGAAATAGAATCATTATCCCACTAACTAATAAGAGCGAGAAAGAATATACTGTAGAAGTATGGTATGAAGGAAATCCTTTTAGCGAAGACTGGGGAGGCTTTCATTTCTCAGGTGAGTATGCATTCAATTTGGGTGTAGGTTTTGAGTCTGATCCTCATAACCTCGGCAAGACTTGGTTCCCATGTGTTGATGACTTTAGAGACAGAGCCATATATACAGTGACCATTACAGCACCTGAAGGTAAGATTGGAGTTTCTGGTGGTACTAAGTTATCAGAAACAAAGCTTGATGATGGTTCTACAGAATATAAATATAAGTTGAATAATACCATCCCTACATACCTTGCAAGCTTTGCAATAGGGGATTATCAGATATATAAGAAAGAATATGAAAATGGTGATATCAAAGTTCCTATCGAGATTTACGCAAAGCCTTCACAATTCAGTAAGGTAGAAGAGACTTTTGATAATCTTGTAGAGATTACAAAAGAATTAGAATCATGGTTTGGGCCTTATCCATGGGAGAAGATAGGTTATGTGAGCACTGCTATAGGTGCGATGGAGCATCCAACGAATATAGCATATCCAAGTTTTGCTATTGATGGTACACATAAATATGAATCTCTGTTTACACATGAGCTGTCCCATATGTGGTTTGGTGATAAGGTAACTTGTGCCTCTGCTGCTAATATGTGGTTAAATGAAGGTTGGGCTGTCTTTTGTGAGATGCTTTACAAGGAGAAACTTTATGGAAGAACAGAATATCTTGAGGCTTTGAAGAATAAGCATTATAGTGTGATGAGATCTGTTCATATTAAGGATAAAGGCTATTTTGCTTTGTATGATATCCCAACAGAAATTACATATGGAAAGACTACCTATGATAAAGGAGGTACTGTAGTTCAGGCTTTACGTGACTATATGGGTGATGATAAGTTTTTCCCTGCTGTTAGGGCTTATCTGGAAGAATATGCATTTAGACATGCTGATATTTACCAGCAAAGAGACTTCTTTTCAGAACAATCAGGTATCGACCTAAAAGACTTCTATGATACTTGGGTCTTTACTCCCGGAACACCTCATTATAGTATTGATTCTTATACTGTAACTCCTGCATCAGATAAGTTTAAAGTCAAAGTAAATGTGAGGAAGAAGCACAAAGGAGCTGATTATATAGGTAAGTCTCATAAAGTTCAATTAACATTCAGAGGGGAGAAATTCGAGGTCTATGAAGATATTATAGCATTTGATGGAGACACAGGAAGTCAAGAGTTTGAAGTGTCATTTACTCCGGTTGCTGTAATGATTGATCCTGACGGTTCATCTTGTCATGCTGTAAGTCAGAATAATGTTGTATTCAAAGAGAATGAGAACGTTTATTGCTCTCAGGGTGTAGGTAAATTAGAAGTAAATAACCTGCCAGAGAATGATTCTTGTTTGGTGAGAATGGCGCATAATTGGGTTGCTCCTGATCCATTGAAAGAAGACAGCAAAATAAAGCTTTCAAACTATAGATACTGGACTATAGATGGTGTTTTCAATAAGAAAGCTAATGTGAAGGCTTATTTTAGGTTTTCTAATTCTGTTTATCTTGATAAAGGACTTATAAAGTCTTCTACTGATTCTGCTGTTATTATGTATAGAAAAGATGCCAACAAGGAATGGGTTTCTATACCACAAAAGGGATCTGATTCGTATAAAAGCGGCTATATCGAAGTAGATAATATTCAGGCTGGTGATTATGCTATTGGTGTATGCAAAACCAAAACAGGTGTAATGGAAGCTGAAGGAAACAAGAAAGTCAGAATATACCCAATTCCTGCAAAGGACAAGATGCATATAAATATTCATGGTGGCTTTGCTGGTAAACTGGATATCTATACAGCAAATGGTGATAATGTATATACAAAGAATATTGGAAATAAAACTGACCAAATCAAGATAGATACTTCTGCTTTTAATTCAGGTGAATATGTGGTAAAGATGTATGATAATAATACCAAGGAAGTGGAATCCGTAAAGGTTATTATCGCGAAATAAGCATATGATCATTTACATATAATATATAGAGACTGTTGATTTAGGTTGACAGTCTTTTGTTTTAGAGTGTTCTTTGCTCTTGCTCTAACATGTTGATATTACCCGTTTATTCCTTTAGTGTTTGAGACTTACTATTTTCAACTATTTTGCAATTCATTACTTTTCTAAATAAAGCAGTACTTACTCATTCGTTGAATAAATCTATTTTATATGAAATTATTGATACTAAAAACAATTTCCTTGATACTACTGTGTAGTATCTCTTCTGAGTTTTATGCACAAGAGCTTATTGATCGAGATGTAAAGACAAGACAGAATATAGGTGAAAACCTACATGTTAAAGGTTCTTTACAAATTGGTGTAGATGCAAATTCTAATCATGATTTTGGCTTTGACACTTTTGTGATGACAGAAGATAACTTGCGAATGTACTTCAAAGATAACTCTGCTTCAGCTAGTTTTCCTTCTAATGATTGGAGGTTCCTGTTCAATGATGCTGATAATGGAGGCAAGAATTATTTTGCTGTTGAAGATGCCACAGGAAGTAAAGTTCCTTTTAAGGTTGAAGCAGGAGCGGCAACAGATCTGTTGTACCTTAAGGGTAATCGAGTAGGAATTAATACCAACAATCCCGCTACTCTTATTCATGTCGTTGATGGAAATACCCCTACATTTAGATTAGAGCAGTCTAATGCTGGAGGTTGGAGTGCATACTCATGGGACGTGGCTGCAAATGAAACCAACTTCTTTATCCGTGATCTTGGTAATGGTAAGTTATCTTTCAGAGTTCAGGCAAAGACACCAGAAAATACTTTGACATTAAGGCAATCTGGAACTGTGGGTATTGGTACATGGACGCCAAATAAAAATGCTTCTCTTCATCTAAGTAGAGATAGTCAAGGATTACTGATCAATCGTATGAATGCAGAGAAGAAAACTGCTTTTGGCGATAAGCTAACTGAGGCTGAAGATGGAATGATGATCTATGATACAGAGTTGAAAAAGATAGCTGTATGGAATGGTACAGAATGGACTAATTCTACAGATAACCAGTCTATCACTCTTAGTGAAAATAAGCTGTCTATAAGTAATAACAGTTCAGAGGTAGACCTATCTCAATATCTTGATAATACGGATGCACAGACATTGTCTTTAGACGGGACAGGAGTTTCTATTTCAGGAGGTAATACAGTGGACCTATCTCAATATCTTGATAATACAGATGCACAGACATTGTCTTTAGATGGGACAGGAGTTACCATTTCAGGCGGTAATACAGTGGACTTATCTCAATATCTTGATAATACGGATGCACAGATATTGTCTTTAGATGGGACAGGAGTTTCTATTTCAGGCGGTAATACAGTGGACTTATCTCAATATCTTGATAATACGGATGCACAGACATTGTCTTTAGACGGGACAGGAGTTTCTATTTCAGGCGGTAATACAGTGGACTTATCTCAATATCTTGATAATACAGATGCACAAACTTTGTCTGTTAATGGGACAGAGGTTTCTATTTCAGGAGGTAATACAGTCAATCTATATGATATAATCCCTGTAAAGACTTATCAAAATCTAAGCAAGGTATCTTTAACAAAAAAGGTGTTAAATATAGGAATTGAAAAGGGTAGTGGTGCAGCAGTTGATTTATCACCATTGACAGAAGAGTTAGAGCAAAGGAATAGAGAGTTGGAAGAGGAATTAAACACAAAGACCAGTGACTTACAACGACAAATTGATGCTCAACAGGCAATAATCAATGGGTTGATTGAAAGGATTGAAGCTTTAGAAAGCCCAATGTCAACTAATTCTGTTGTTAATTCAAATGAGAAGGCTCAACTGTCACAGAATATACCAAACCCATTCAAGAACTCTACAACAATCAGATGTTATATTCCCGAAGATTCGGGAGAAGCTTCTATTATATTCACTGATATAGCAAGTGGTAAGACTTTATCTAATGTTAAAATTACAGATAAAGGTAATGTGAGTATTATGGTCACTGATTCACAGTTTATATCTAAAACCATTGCATATACATTGATTGTTGATGGAAGAAAGATTGATACAAAGAAGATGATTGCTCAATAAAAGCATAAGATCTATGACTATGGAGTGATTTAATATCACTTCATAGTTATTGTAAAAAGAAGTTGTTATCAGATAAAGATTCCAATCTTTTTGCTAGTTTATAGTCTTAGCGGCAGAAGATTTAAGAATTATATAGCATTGTTGGCAAGTATCTTATTTTATAGTTGGGGAGCACCAAAATTTGTATTTCTAGTATCAACTGTAGATGACTTGCATAAAAAGTATTCTGAAGAGAGACCAGAAATGGAATTGAACATTATTGATGATAAACCCAAAGAACCTGAAGATAAAGAACAAGAAATCCAAAAAGTTATTGATGCTATAAAAGCAGATCCTAACTGGGTAGATTTGATTAAAAAGAAAGCTAAAGAAGGTAATATCTCCTTTGAGGAAGCAATGATAAAAGATGCTAAGTGGTTAGTGAATCAAAATAAAAAAGAATAAGAACATTAGCATATATATTATAATGAGGTTAAAGTTAAATTTTTTATAAAAGAAAAGGATTTCTTTATGTGTGATATATATCTACTATTCATAGATGCAACTTATGTTTAGTATCTACAGGTTTTTGATATAGATTTCTTGTAATTATGAGATTTAAGCAGCGACAAGATTTTCCCTTATTATACTTGAATGCATAATAAATATTTATACATTTGTGCCAATTTTGAACCATTTTATTTCATCTTATGAATCAGGAAAACCGTGAACAACTATTAGTTAGAATAAGACAAGTTGCTTTAAGCACTGGTGTGAATTATGTGTCAATAGAAAGATTATGTCACAAATTAGAAATGACAAGAGAGGAACTTTTTACTTATTTTAAGGATGAAGAAGAGCTGATGACATGTGTTCTTGAGCATGAGAGAAGCCAGTTTGAACAGATTCTTGCTGAAGTTGACTTTACAGGTAAGAATGCTATTGAGACCTTGTTATCTGTAAGTAAAGAGATGTCACAAAGGTTTGAATTAATATCTCCCAAAGTTACTCACGGTCTTATCAAGTACTTTCCTCATGTTTATGAAGAGCATTTCAATCAAAGAAAGCTATATATATTTGATAAGTTGAAGTTCAATCTTGAGGAAGGTATAGAGCAAGGTTTGTACAGAAAAGATTTTAACCCTGAATTAATTTCAAGATTATATATGTCTCGATTAATAGATTTGCATAATCCTGAATTATTTCCTCCTGAGGAGTTCTCTTATGATACAGTATATAAAGAGATGATTGATAGCTTTATAAGAGGGATTGTTACTCCGGAAGGACTAGAGATATTTATAGATAGTAAAAGTCAATATGAATAACCCAACATATCCAATAAGTTGGTTTTGTATTTGATTAGTTTGTTTGCAAAAACAATATGTTTAAGTAAGTAAGTTTGAGTTCATATATATAATTATCTGCTAAATCCATAAACCAAAATTTATATTTAGCAGATGATTTCTCAAATCAACCAATCCAATCCAAGGAAACAGGGGAGTGTTATAAGTAATGATATCATTCAAAAGTTATATGATGAAGTATTCCCAATAGTAGTTTCCTACATTCAATTAAACCAAGGTTCTAAGTTTGATGCAGAGGATGTTTTTCAAGAAGCATTATGTGTTCTCATAAAGAAGGCTGTATCTAATCAGGTAGTTATAGGTAAGTATATCAACTGGTATATATATTTTACATGTAAAAACCTATGGAAAAAACAATTGAGAGATCTTAAAAAGGATCTTATTGATTTCAATGAAGAATTCTTTATAAAGCCGGAAATAGAGAATATACTTGAAATAAAAAACAACGAAGAGATAGCCTACAATAAGCTGGAAAAAGCCATTTATCAGCTAGACACAGATAGCCAAAGGATAATCAAATTAGTTTTGCTGGATTTTGATTATAAATCAATAGCTGAGCTATTAGGTTATAAGAATGCAGGCTATTTGAGAATAAAAAAGCATAGAATCAAAGTTAAGCTAAAGAAGATTCTAAAACTTAAGCCGTAAAAAAATAAGGCTGTCCAAAAAAAATTGGATAGCCTTTTATGTTTGTGATACTGTTCTTTCCTGAAGAAAGTCGTTGTCTATTTATTTCCTTATCCAAGGTGATGGGTTTTGAGGGGATTTCTCCTTCCATAGTTCAAAGTGCATTTCTGTTTTTCCCTCAACAGGATTATAAAATACTCTTCCTAATTTTTGGTTTTTCCTTACTTTATCTCCAGTCTGAACATAACTTTTCTCTAGCTTTGAGTAGACTGTAAAGTAGTTTCCGTGTTTGACAAGCACAGCAATATAAGAGTTAGGCATAGTGATAACCTGAATTACAGATCCGTCAAATATGGCTCTTGCCTCAGAACCTTTGCTGGTAACAATATCGATACCTCTATTGTCAATAGTAATTCTTTTTAGGGTCTCATGAGCTTGCTTTCCAAACTTAGAGCTGATATATCCTTTTTCAACAGGCCATGGGAGTTTACCTTTATTTGCAACAAAACTTTTCCCTAGTTGATATTCCGATTGGGTAAGCTTTTGGTCTTTATTAGCTTTGCCAGCATTAGCTTTTTTGGCTTTCTCAGCTTCCTTTCTTATTTCTTCAGCAATGATTTTAGCAATCTTCTTTTGAAGCTTTTTAGCTTCCTGTTGTTTCCTTTTTATTTGTTGAGCAAGGCTCTTTTCTTTTTTCGAGAGTTCTTTGACTAGTTTATTTTTCTCATTCTTTTCAGATAGAAGAATGTTATTTTCTTTTGTTTCAGAGTTAATAAGCTCTTCTTTTTCTTCCTTACTCTTGATAAGCTTCTGTAATTCTTTTGTGTGAGCTTCAGTATTATTTTTGATAAGCTTAGATTGGTTTTTTCTGAAGGTGCTGTATTGTTGAAAGAACCGTAAACGTAAATAAGCTTGATTGAAGTCATTAGCAGACAAGATAAACATCCATTTATTCCATAGATCTTTATTCTTCCATGCAGCTTGAATCATCTTTTTATACTCTTGTTTTAAGAGGATCAGTTCAGTTTCAAGCTTTTCAACTTTCTTTTTGTCTTGTTCAATTTGAGTATTCAATTCAGATATTTGCCCATTGATATTAGCAATCAACTTCTTTCGATTGCTTATTTTCTTATTTAAGAGATAGAGATGATTTAAAGAAGCTTTTTTATTCTTATTAGTTTCTTTAAGTAACTTATTGGTATATCTGATTTCTGCCTCGATCTTCTTCTTCTGTGCTTGCAAGCTTTTCTTTGAAGATTGAGAATAAGTATAATCCAAAGGATAAGAAAGAAATAAGATAGTTAGCCCAACGAGCAAGATGATATTTCTAAGCATAAAAAAATAATTTGACCATTTGAGAAATAAAGATGCTAAAATAGAGGATTTTCCAAACATTATTCAATTAAACTAATTTCAATTGAGTAATTAATGTATGAAAAAGGAGTAATGAAAGCTTAATGAAGTAGAGAAATTGATGATTTAAAGTTAGCCTTTTAAATTGAATAATCGTTGTATTGACTTTATCCTTTATGAGCCTTTAAAAGACTTAAACTTTAGATTAGCTTATTTAAGATAAGTTATACAAATATTAGATTATAGATAGCTCTAAAGCAGCTTCAGAAGAATCATAACTCACATATAACAAACTCTCTTATTTTGCAATGAACTAGAAGGAGTAAAGTTCTATAAATAAAAGGAGCTGCCAGAGACCTGACAACTTCTTTTATTTGTTGAAATCATTATTTCTTGAGTAGCTTGATTACTTTTGTTTGATTGTTTTGAGTAATCCTTACCAGATAAGCACCAGAATCGAAGCCAGAGATATCAAAGGACTTATCTCCTGTTACTTCTTCGAATATAATTGTATTTCCACTTATATCTGTTATTTCAATTACCGCATTACCTATGATTTTCACATTAACTATATCTGAGACTGGGTTAGGATATAAGATATCATCAGAAATATTAAGGTCAACGAAGCCTTCATCAGAATTGCCAACTCCTAACTCCAGTTCACTATATAAATCTCCACATTTTATGATTATCCTGTAGGTATTCTTATACTTATTTAGAGGCTCTTTTAGGGTTAGTGTTCCTCCTGTAACATCAAAGTAGGCGCCATCATAATCTTTCATTACTTTATAGTTGAATACACCTACACCATCAGAAATGATTTTAGCCACTACTGCACCAGCCTTCCAATCTCTATCCAACATAAAGTTGTTGAGGCCTATAATTGTAGGATTAGTTTCCTGTAAAGCACCTTTGTCAGTAGTGATTTCGAATATCTTGTCAATGAATAGGCCATCTTTGTCTATGGCTTTTATTTTTACTGAGTAATTATTATCATCTAAAGGTACATTTGTTAATAGCTGCTTGCCTTCAACTTTGAACTTGTCGTTATCAACTTCGAAAGTATGAGATAACTGATCATCATTTACGATTATATCAGCAATTACAGTTCCTGCAGGCTCTGTACTTTTTATATAAGTATTAGTTAGTCCGATAGCTATAGGAGCAGCGTTTTGATCATTCTTATGAAGGTTAAAAGACTGAGTCAGTTGATTACCTGCAAGATCTCTTACGTTGATTTGGATGTTTATTTGTTCGTCTATGCTGCCAGAAACATAGTATAATTTATTATCAGAGGCTCTAAACCTTGGATCACTGATAACAAAAGTAAACTTATCTTCAGGATCAGGGTCTGATACATTTATATTAGCGATAAAATCACCTGCTTTGGCATCCTTATCAATTGTCATATTGTCAAGAAACATCTTTTCAGGAGCAGCATTTGATTTAGGGTCAAACATCTTTATAGAAAAGGTCTTCCTGAATTCATGACCTAATTTATTTTCACATTTTATTGACAATTCTTCAATAGTAGGTTGTTTGAAGATAGCAGAGAGAATAATTTGAGATCCTTCAATTCTAAAGCTTTTGTTTAGGCTGGTGAAGGTCAATAGTTGAGGATTTAAGTCTTCCTGTACAGCAGAAATATAACCTAATACAGTTCCCGCCTTTTGATTTATCTCAGCTATATTGTTTGATATTAGAATGTCAACAGGAGGTTCTATAGCATTAGCTACTTGAACAGTGAAGAGTTTTCTATAGCTTATTTGTTCACCATCATTTTCATATGTTAATTTAACCAGAACATTACAGTTCTTTTTCTCTTCATAGTTCAGAGGTGTTACAGCAATCAGGTTATTGCCATCTAATACAAACTTATCACCATCAAAACCATCTTCAATAGAACAACTTATATTGTTTACTTTGGTTTTTATAAATTTACTATCATCTTTGGTATAGGCCAATTGTAAATCAAAAGAACAAACATTAAAGTTTTTAGAATAGTTTTCTGGAATAGGCTTGCTGTTGTTCATTATAGGCTTTATGTAATCAATAGTTACATACTCTTTATAATTCTCGCCAATATGCTCTTTGTATAACTCATCGTAGATGTTTTCTTTCTCTGAATCTCGTTCAATAGTAAAAAACTCTTCGGTCTCTCCTCCATATATATCATATGCAACGACAACAACCTGATAGCTATTTACAGAGTAATGATCAAACAGATCTTCAGCATTTACAAGCGTATTACCATTGATAATTCGGAAAGAGTAGTTATCTCCGCCTTCTCTCAATCTATAATATACCTGATCTCCGTCAGAATCTTCAGCAGAAAAAGTACCTATCACCTGAGAGTAAGCAGGAAGACCTGCAATAGCCATATTCGATGAAAGCAAGATTTTGTCAGGAGCATTATTTGCTGTTTTTTGGATGTACACGTTTTGATATGCGCTTTCAAGAATAAGATCAGGAGCACTCACATTAGTGACATGGCATGAGTATGTGCCTGCTTCATCAGGGGTAAGTTCATTTATATGTAGATATTTTCCTTTATATCCTGTAGGCTTTCCATTCAGATACCACAGGTATGAGTTTTCTGTATTAGGTAGCGAAAACTCTAAATCAACAGGAGAACCTACTGATAATACTTTGCTATCAGTTTCCCCTAAGCGTTTTTGTGGTGCATAAGTAAATCGTTTGGAGTATGTGCCTCCATTTTCATCTAATTTATCTACAAGCTCTTTGACAGCAATAATACCATCGAAGTTTAATCTATTATTACTTATATCCAGATCGAGACCTGACATAGAAAAAGCTCCTCTGGTTTCTTCTTCATTAATTTGAGTTGTAGCAATGAGAAAGGAAGTGTTAATTTCTGAGATATTGTTTTGACTGAAGTCACAAGTCATAAAACCTGTATTCTTATATTTCTTATCAGACATTGACTCTTTTGTAAAAGAGAAGTCAGGTAGTTCATTTAGTTCATTGTGGTCTATCTTGAAAACTGTTGGACAGGATGTTGTCGCCGCAGTTATATCTTTACTTAGAGAGGTGATTTTGTTGTGAGATAAATAGATTTCCAGCTTTCTGTTTCCTGCATTAAAGCATACCAAATCAGGATTATCTTCATTCTGTACGGCAGGTTTTGAATAATAGGTATTCAGGAAGTCAGGTATAAGGTCTTTATGATCATTCCATGATTGTGTGAAACATGTTATAGGCATATCACCTTTTAGATCACAGTTAGATAGATCAATCTTGTTGATAGAGCTGAACTCACTATTAGGATCTTCTGCATCCCAGAAGATTCTTTTATTCTTCAACTCAGCAATCCAATTTGAAGAGACAGAAAGTTCTAAATTGCCTTGCATCCTAACTTTCCATTGGGAGCCATTCAGTGCATTATAAATATCATCACCCCATTGTTTTGCCATTGGGGTAGGAGTTTGACAGTACCCCTTCATCAATATTATGCAAAAGATAAATAGTAAAGATCTTTTCATTTTGTATAAATATATTTTTAGACTAATGAGACAGTATGTTTAATTGAGTTAATTGTCATTTAGAGTTTATTTAGAAGTCGACCTTAATCCCATATAAAAATCATTCATGAATATTCAAAATAGGGGCGTATCAAATACGCCCCATGCATTATTTTCTATTTCATAGGATTATATGTTCCTATTACTTCTTGATTACCTTTATAAGGCTTGTTTTATCTTCATGAACTATCTTGAACATATATAGCCCTGGCTTAAGTGACTCAACATCAATATTACCTCTTGAACTCAGTTCTTTTGAGATAACAATCTTACCTGTTAGGTCAGCTACTTCAACATAAGATGCACCATCTATATTTATAGTAACATAATCTACCGCAGGATTAGGGAAGATCATATCAGAACTCAATACTCTTTCATCAACAGAAAAACCATCTTCAACAACTAGTAGTTTTAGATCACAAAGAAGTTCCCCGTCTTTTATAGTGATATTATATACATCTTTTTCTGGGTGAGGAAGTTTCTTTAGAGATAAGATATTATCTTCTATTTTGAAGTAATCAGCATCTTTATGTGGGAATAGTTTGAATTTAGGTTTCCCCAAGGCATCAGAAAGCACTACAGCTATTTGTGTATCTACAGGCCATGACTTTTCAATGAAGAAAGAGCTTAAGCCTATTACTGTTGATGGAGTAACAAAGTTACCGCTCTTATGAAGAGTGAATTGTGCAGAAACCTGTTCTCCATTTTTATCTGTAGAAGTTATGTTTACTACATTCTCATCACCTAATGCTCCTTGCTTATAATACAATTTGCTTCCCTTAATCTCAAATCTGTCATCGTCAATAGTATAAGTAAAGATATCATCTTTGTCTGGGTCTTCAGTGAATAGATTACCAATAAGACCACCACTTGAGGCATCAGTACTTATAGTAGTATTGTCAATATAAACCTTTACAGGTGCTCCATTAACTTCAGGATCATAGAAAGAAATAGTGAAAGCTTGAAAGTATTCATTCTCTAATTCATCTACTACCTTCAATGTAAGTTCTGTAGTCCCCGGAGTTTTAAATTTTGCTAAAGTTTTGACAGAATTGCCACTCATTATAAACTCTTCAGATATACAAGATAAGGTAGTTGGTACTGGCTCTGCATCTTCTTGAACACAAGAAGCATATCCAAGTAGAGTACCAACAGGAGAGTTTATAGGAAGTCTTGTATTTGTCAAAGTGATTCCTACAGGAGCTTCTTTAACATCAGTAACATTTACATCTAAGAACTTCTTGAATTTAATGGCTTTACCATCTTTTTCATAAGCGAAAGTCACCTGTATTTTGTATTTTGATTTCTCTTCGAAATTAAACTCTTCTACAGCATTTATAGACTTGTTATTTATCTTGAAATACTTGTTGTCATAAGCGTTTTCAAGATAGAACTTGGCATTCTTTACTGCTTTTTCTCTTTTATTATGTTTATCATCTTTGTATTTTAAAACAAAATCAAGATTGCATACATTGAATGGGTCTTTCTTTCCTTCAGGAACAGTCTTTACATCTTTAATGATTGTCTCAAGATATATGTCAAAGCAATAATCTTTATAAGTTTCACCCAATGAAGTTTTATATAAATCTTCAAATAAGGCTTCTAAATCTTTGTCATGGTTAATGGTAATAACTTTCTCTGTTCTCCCTCCATAGACATCATAAGCAATAACTGTAATATCGTATGATTGGATAGTATAATGATCGAATAAATCTTCAGCATTTACAAGAGTCTTATCGTCTACAATTCTGAAAGAGTAGTTAAACCCTCCTTCTTTTAGCATAAAGTGAACATCATCTCCATCACTGTCTGTCGCTGATAAATCACCAATATTAAGAGCAAAAGCAGGAACTGTAGATATCGCAGAAGTTGAAGATATTGCTATATCACTTGGTGGTGTATTTCCACTTTTCTCTAAGAATACCATCATAGGAGCACTCTCCAATGCCAGACTAGGGACTTTTGAATTTGTAACCTTACATACATAGACCCCTGCCTCATCAACAGATAATGATTTGATATTTAAAGTTTGTCCTGTGATGCCAGTAGTTTTACCATTAAGATACCATTCATACTTATTATCTTCATGAGGAAGTGTAAATTCAAGAGTAACAGAAGATCCTTCTGTATATGTATTCTCAGATCCTTCGCCTAAAGGTCTTTGTGGTGCATATGTGAACTTCTTTAGATAAGCGTGGTGTTGTTGATGTGTTAGATGTTCAGCTAATTCTTTTATTGCTAATACATCATTGAAATTCATTCTGTTGTTACTAATATCAAGATCTAAGCCTGTCATTGAAAAACAACTACGAACCTCACTAAATGCTGCTTGATTTGTTGCTTTAAACTTTTCCTGATCAACATTAGAGATGTTATTCTGACTAAAGTCAGCAACAAGGAATCCTGTACTTGAGTATGTACCACCACTTCCTGTTGTTTTTGTAAAAGCAAAATCAGGGAACTCAGTTAATTCATTATGATCAATCTTGAACACCTCAGGACATGTTGTAGCAGATGCTGTAATGTCTCTACTTAAAGAAGTAATCTTATTATATGATAAGATCCACTCATAATGATGACTTGGATGCTGGAAACTAACAAGATCTAGATTGTCTTCATTCTGGTTTCTTGCATTATTTAAGCTATTATGATATAATTCTGGAATGTCTTTAGAATACTTTTCCCATGACATAGTAAACATATACTCTGGCATATCTCCGGATAGATTGCCATTTGCAAGATCAAACTTGTCGATGACATCATAAATGTCAAACTTTCTACCCCAAAAGGTTCTTTTGTTCTCTAACTCTTTACCCCAATTCTCTGTAGCTTTTACTTTTGTTCCATCTTGAAGGGTGAACTCCCAATTTTCCCCTCCTAAAGCATTATAGAAATCCTTTTGAAAATCTATCATCTGAGGGAAATAGTCTTGGCTAAATGCTGCCCCAGAGATAAAGATAAATAGAACGAATAAATGTTTTTTCATAATTTAAAAGTTATTTTGGCTTTAATATTACAAGTGTTTAGGATGATATAAATCATCTAAGACCGTAAGTTATTTACTTTTAATAAAAGTACGATTATTCTTTCCCCATGATAATATATCAGTTAATCTAACTACTTTAAGTAATTAACAATAACATACGATCCATACAAAAAACGTTAATTTATACGATTATACAAAATTTATATTTAGTTAATATCCTTTTAAGTTGATAACTAAAAGAATTTATGTCAAACTGTATATAGGATAATCTATAATAGATGTTAATGGAAGAATCTAAAGAGAAGTAACTCTTTTTCTTGTGGAAATTTTGAGAAAACTGATAGCATTAACAAGCAAACTGGCTTATGAAATAATAGAGAATTATGTCTCTCGTCAAGCAACTGAAAATATTAGCCTTGAGATTTTTTCATTTTTAGGGCGATGAATACAGATCTTTCCCCCCGAGGATGGGGTATCTTCCCCCCTAAGTCACACCATTACTAGGCGATGAATCAACATTCATCGCCTGAATATTTCAATTTCTTCCTAGGGGATAATGAAAACTATAAGTAGGATATCTCTCCTGATATAGGTGATATGTTTTATTGAATCTACAGTCTTTGAATACTTCTTTATTTGAATGTACGTCTCGTAAATAGTGAAGTGATAATGTATATAATTATTATTATTGGTATTGCAATGAATTTAAGTAGAACTAGTAGAACTATAGATATAATTAGAAATGCAATACGTAATTTGTTCTTTGGGTCTTTGGCTTTAAACTTTAGTGAGAATAAAGGTAATTCTGAAACCATTAGTATTCCATTAAAGAAGACTATAAACAATAAGAACCAAGGATTAGATATCAAGTTTTTTATCCATATAAATTCAATTTCCTGATAGTGTAATATAAGTGGAAATGACAATATGATTAATGCACTTGCAGGAGAAGGTAAACCCAGAAATGATTCTGTTTGTCTTGTGTCAATATTGAACTTAGCAAGACGAAAAGCAGCAAACACAGCATGAAGAAACCCCAGATAAGCAATGATTGATACTCCATTTATATTCAGAAAGTCCAAACCTGAATCAGCGATAAGCTGATATAATATAACAGATGGTGCCAGACCAAAAGTAATCATGTCTGCCAGTGAATCCATCTGAAGCCCCATTTCACTCTTGGCATTCAATAAACGAGCAGCAAAACCATCAAAGAAGTCAAAGAAAGCACCTAATAAGATAAACAGTGACGCAAATCCAAGATGACCACTAAATCCAGCTACTATAGAAAAGCAACCACATAATAAATTACCTGAAGTAATAAGGTTTGGGACTTGTTGAATAATCTTTCTCATTTATTGAATAAGTTAAATATTACTATTCTTCCTTAGAAGATATATTACTATATTAAATAAGGAAGCAAAATTAAGGAATATATATTACTTTACACTTTTCTTTATTGTAAATACTTATCCCCGGTTGCTAAAGTCGATTAATCCTTCTTGGTCTAATATCTCTATATTCTTATTATTTACTTGAATAAGTTTAAATTTCTCCAGATCCTTAAGTACTCTTACAACACTTTCTTTTGCCATTCCTGATAGGTCTCCTAAGTCTTTACGAGTAAGTTGAAGCTGGAACTTGTTGGATTTGTAGATACGTTTTGACAAACATAACAATATATCAGACATTCTGCCATGCATCTGTTTGGATGCAAGAGAATAGAACCTTTCATTCAACATCACCATTTCCTGACTCAGTATCCTGAACATCCCATTGCTGAAGCCTGCATTTAGCATCATTATATGCTTTAGTGTTGCGGTGTCCATCAATATGACTTCAGAGTCAACAAGAGCATAAGCACTATGAATATAATCATTGACTACACCCAAGGTTGCAAGAGCGAGGAAATTACAAGAAGATAGTAAGTTGAGGTTAAGTTGTCCTTGTTCTCCCTCTTTTGTGATCTTAATCAAACCTTCTTTTATGTAGAATACAGATGTTGCAGGCATTCCTTGTTTGAATATGTTTTCCCCTGCTTTGAACTTTAAAACCCTGGAAGCAACAGCAAGTTTCTCCTGCTCTTTCTCTGAAAGCATGTCGAATACAGGATAATGGTTTGCGATATTAAAACACTTAAAACTAGTATCTTTATTATTACCTATCATATTTCCTTGATTTGCTATAAAAGTAGTCAATAAAATATAAGTTGATATACATCACTTTTTTTGCTGACCTAAAGTAAACTATTGGTTGAGGTATAACAACCCAAAGCCGTTATTTCCCATTTGTTTCCATTATAAATTTGTAATCAGAAAATTAAAGATCATGAAGAAAGTAATTACACTATTATTTATATCAGCTATGGTGTTTGTGTCAAAAGACATTATAGCACAGTTTTCATTAAAGGCAGATTTAAGAACAAGATCTGAATATAGAAATGGATATAAAACTCTTCCTACAGAAGAGACATCAGGATATTTACTTACGCATCAAAGGAGTCGATTGATTGCTACTTACATTAAAGATGACCTGAAGATGAATGTTTCTATTCAGGACTCCAGAGTCTGGGGTGATTCAAAGTTCAGACAGGCAGGAAATCGATTAGATGTATTCGAAGCATGGGCAGAGTATGAGTTCATGGATAACTTATCAATAAAGTTAGGACGACAGCAGGTATATTATGATGATAAGAAGTTATTCACTACTGCTGACTGGACAGATTGGGGGCAAACACTTGATCTTGCATTGTTGAAGTATCAGCCTGAAGAAGATATGCAGATTCATTTTGCTTTGGGTGTAAATAATAATGCAGATTCGTTTTACAAGCCTTTCCTTGACTCCTATCAGGTGAACCAACCTAGATACTTAGGTTATCTATGGCTGCACCATAAATTCTCAAAGAAATTCAAACTATCATTCTATTATGTTGCAGACGGTAGTCAGAATAAAACCAACCCTAATACTATATATATAAGGCATACAATAGGGCCTTACTTCAAATTAAATGCTAATGGCTTGTTAGCTAATGGTTCATTCTTTTACCAAACAGGCCGTTCGTTTGAGGGAAAGAAGATTGAAGCTTTGAGTCTTGGACTTGGCTTGGGGTATCAATGGACTAACACTCTAAACTTGACTATCAACCTTGATCATAGAAGCGGTAGTGACATCTCAAAAGCTTCATTCGGTGATAAAACAAAGAGCTTTAATAACCTCTATGGCCCCGGACATAAAGACCTTGGATATATGGACTACTTTGTGAAAGCAGACCTCCAAACCAGTCATGCAGGTATTAATGACATCTTTCTGAAGATGCAGTTATTCCCAAAGCAAAAATGGAGTGCTTATGCTGCTTTACATCTATTCTTACTAGATCAGTACTATATAGAGAATCCTATAAATGAGAATATAGTAAAGCTAGATGATAAGACTTTAGGTAAAGAACTAGACTTGGTTTCTAGCTGGAATATCAAGTCTTATATCAATCTTTCTGCGGGTTTTAGTTTTCTGATTGCTAATTCACCATTAGAGATACTAAAGAGTGCAAAAGACATTACTGAAGGACTGCCGGCATTTGGGTGGTTACAACTTCGATTTACTCCAAACTTATTGAGTACGAAATAAAATATATAATATAAAAGCTTACAACAATGAAAAAGAATCTTCAAGAAACATATAATCCATTATACTTCTTATCGGCTTTAGGTTCTGGTGGACTTGCTATATCATTCTTTATGTACCTACAGTTTATGATCCCTCATAAGGGATCTCCTATGGCCACATATAATCATGTTCAGAATTTTATGGAGCAATCATCAACATTTACAAACATTTTTATAATTGCTTCTTATATAGGGTTTGCAATCTTTACATTGGTTCATTTTCGTCTTTTATCATGGAATATTAGTGAGTATTTACAGTTCAATAAAACACTGGCATTCCAGAAACTCAAAGACTCCCCTCAGACCATTTCATTGATGAGCATTCCTTTGACATTGGCAATGACTGTAAATGTCTTGATGATTGCTGCTTCTCTTTTCATTCCAAACCTATGGGATTATATAGAGTATCTGTTCCCTGTGTCTCTTACTGCATTTACTGTAATTGGAATATATGCCTTGAAGATCTTTTTGAAATATATGACAAAGGTGATCATTGAAGGTGATAAGGATTTTGTAAATACCAACAATCTTAGCAACATGCTAAGCATATTCACCTTCTCGATGATAGCTGTAGGTTTTGCTGCTCCTGCTGCAATGAGTCATCTCCTTACGGTTAACACCATAGGAATGATATTGTCTATCTTCTTCTTAGGCTTATCAGGAGTGCTGGCATTTGTAAAGTTTACTCTTGGATTTAAGAATATTGTTGAAAAGGGTATCTCTATGGAAGGAAGCCCCAGCCTTTGGATTGTTATTCCTTTCCTTACTTTGGTTGGTATTACAATTATAAGATTATTAATGTCTGTAGACCATCATTTTGAAGGTTCTGTCTCTAATCCTACACTATTGATAATTGCTGCTTTCATCCTTGGAATGCAGATATTCAATGGAATGATTGGTTATTTTGTGATGAAAAAGAATAATTATTTCAAACATTATTTAGAAGGAGATAAGAAGAGTGCTGCAAGTTTCTCTTTGATATGTCCTGGTGTAGCCTTCTTTGTATTTGGAATGTTCTTTATTCATTTTGGCTTAGTGAGGAATAATGTAGTAGAAATGTTCTCCCCATACTATTATGCAATAATTATTCCCTTCTTATTAATTCAGGTAAAAACCATAACTACCTTCTTTAAACTTAACTATAGATTGATATTTAAGAAAGAAGAAGTGAAAGAGTCTGTTATGGCCTAATAAAAAGAAAGCTCCCCGGTATGGGGAGCTTTTAAGCTTATATATATTTATCTTTAGTTGATTTCTATACAATAAGGAAGTTTTGCTTGAACTCCTTTAGACTCAATCACAGATTTAAGATCATTATAGTACTTAGCATGCTTGCCTAATACTTTCTCTGCCATCTTAGCTTGTCCTAAATACTGCTCGAATATCTTCTTGAATGGATCAATTGGCTCAGGAAGGTTTATGATTCTATATTCAGAAACATTAGCTTCTTTAGCAGCATAGTTGACAGCATCCTTTAGACCTCCAAACTCATCAACAAGTCCAATCTTGATAGCATCAGCACCACTCCATACACGACCTTGTCCAATACTATCAACATGTGTTTTAGTAAGACCTCTACCTTCAGCTACCCAAGTAGTGAAGTCATCGTATATAGTTTCTATTTGTTGCTGTATTATATTTCTTTGGTATGGTGATAATGGCTTCGCCAAAGAACCGAAGTCAGAATTACTATTAGTAGATACTTCACTAATATTAACACCAATAAGGTTGTTTAATAAGCCCTGAATATTTGGCAACATACCAAATACACCTATAGAACCTGTAATAGTTGTAGGCTCTGCAAATATCCTACTACCATGAGCAGAAATCCAGTATCCACCACTAGCAGCAAGATCTCCCATAGAGATAACTACTGGCTTTACTTTCTTTGCAAGTATAATTTCTCTACCAATAACATCAGAGGCTAGAGCATCACCACCTGGAGAATTTACTCTTACAACGATAGCTTTTACTCTGTCATCAAGGCGAGCTTCACGAATAGCTTTAGATATTCTTGCTGAACCAATAACCTTATCGCTTCCTTCTCCTTGCTTAATCTCTCCAATAGCATATATTACTGCTACTCTATCACGAGCAACATTTGGCTTCTTTGTCGCTTGTAATGCTGCAATATACTTCTGTGGAGTAACAAACTTTATATCTTCATCTTCATTGATGCCTGTCTTTTCTTTCAGTAGAGCAATCATTTCATCATCATACAATAGCTTATCAACAAGCTTTGTTTCTAATGAGTTTTTAGCGCTAAAGCCAGTAAGTAGATCTGCAATATTGTTCAACTCATCGCCAGAAATGTTTCTTGATTGTGATACACCATCAACAATCTGTCCCCAAATAGAATTCAAATAAGTTCTTGTCTGCTCTTCATTAGCAGCACTCATCTTATCTAATATGAATGGCTCGACAGCAGACTTAAATTTACCATGTCTTATTACCTGAACATCAATATCAAGCTTATTAAGTAGATTTTTATAGAACATAATCTGAGCGTTCAATCCTTGGAAAATTACGGCTCCCATAGGATGTAGATATACTTCATCAGCAACTGATCCTAAGTAATAAGCCTTTTGTGAATAAGCCTTTGAATAAGCATAAACAAATTTACCGCTCTTTCTGAAATCTGAAATAGCTTTCCTTAAAGCTTGTATGGTTGCCATTCCCGCAGGGATATCGCTAAGCTCAAGATAAACACCTTTGATTTTATTATCTTCAGCAGCACTGTCTAAAGCTTTGATTACTTCTGTTAAACCACTGCCATTATATCCTTTTAACGATGGTGAGAAAGTAGCAAAAGGATCTTCAATAGTTCTTTCATTCAGTGGGTAATCTAGTGTTAGTTTAAGTACAGAGTTGGTTTGTATATCTTTTACTGGCTGTTTGCCAAGCTTCATAGAAGCACCTACAATAACTACAAAGAATACTATCAATAGGATAGCCATACCCACAAAGCTACCAATGATAGAAGCTAATAATGATCTAAAGAAATGTTTCATTTTTAGTTTATTTATATATCAATAATTAATTTTCTTGCTAAGATAAAGCTTATTCAGTTAATAGAATAAGAGTTATATATGTGATATTCTTTTAAAAGAACATTTTATTTAACTCACAAATCCTATAAAGGTTACAAAGAAATATAGAATTATCTTTGCAGCAAAAATGGCTTTAGCATACTTACTTATTGGAGGAAATCAGGGTAATAGAGAACAGTTTATGAATATGGCTGTCGATATGATCAAGGAATATGGCGAAATACAGAAGCTTTCGTCTATATATGAAACTAAGGCTTGGGGCTTTACTACAGAGCAATCTTTCTTGAATCAGGTTATCGCTTTGTCTACTTCTCTTTCTCCTTATCTCTTGTTAGAAGTTGCGCAGAAGATAGAACATGAATTAGGAAGAATCAGAAAAAGTCAGCAATACAGTTCCAGAACTATGGATGTTGATATTTTATTCTATGATGATATTATTTCTGAAGATCCTAAACTTACCCTGCCTCATCCTAGATTACATCTTCGAAAGTTTACTTTAATCCCATTAAATGAGATCGCTCCTAAATTAATTCACCCTAAATTTAAAAAGGATATAGAACTTATTCTAAATGAATGTGATGATGATTTAGATGTGAAATTATACACTTCTTCTCTGTAACTATGTGCAATTTACAAGTATCTTTGCCCCGTCATGAAATATAACTTTATCGCCATCGAAGGAACAATTGGAGCAGGAAAAACCTCTCTTGCTGCCAAGTTATCAGAGACTTATAACGGAAAGTTAATTTTAGAAGAGTTCGAGGAAAATTCTTTTCTTCCGAAGTTCTATAATGAGCCAGAAAAATATGCGCTCCCATTAGAGATGTCATTTCTTGTAGAGAGATTTCAGCAACTACAAAAGGAACTTACACAACAAAATCTATTTCACGACTTTACTGTCTCAGACTATTTCTTCAGAAAGTGTCTCATCTTCGCAAAGAAAACTCTAAGTGATGAAGAATTTAAACTCTATAGGAAATTCTTCGATATCTTACATGCATCTATCCCAAAACCTGAATTGTTGGTATACTTATATGTAAGTGTTGAAAGACTTCAACATAATATCAAAATCAGAGGAAGGGAGTATGAGCAGAAGATTGAAGATAATTATCTGAATAATATACAGTCAGGATACATTGAGTTTATTCGTCAGCAACAAAACCAAAGAATATTGATTCTTGATGTGAATCAACTTGATTTTGTTGAAAATGAAAATGACTTCCAAAAGATCATTGATGTGATAAACCAGAACTACGATTGTGGAGTCCATAATATTACATTGGGTTAGAGAAGTGTATAAAATCAATATTGATATATAAATATGAGTAGTTGTTAGACTACTTCTTCAAGATATAAATGACCATCATAATCTGATTGGTCATTTTTTATATAAATATGAAGTGCTGTTTAGTATCTAGTCTCACTGCTGTTTAGTATCTAGTCTCACTGCTGTTTAGTATATAGTCTCACTGCTGTTTAGTATCTAGTCTCACTGCTGTTTAGTATCTAGTCTCACTGCTGTTTAGTATCTAGTCTCACCACTGTTCAGTATCTAGTCTCA
>JBGRPZ010000036.1:0-37484 GCA_041725915.1 Hyphomicrobiales bacterium
TTTGTACTAATTCCTAAATTGCACTTACAGCATTCAACAAGTATTAAGCCAATAATAACTTATTCCGAAAAATACTTATATACTTCTCTGAACTCTTCTTAAAACTTAAACCATAACTCAAAAAGTCTATATTAAACCCTCAAATATTTTGTTATAAGTAGTTTCTAAAATAAATCATTAATCCTCTTTGCCACAAATGTATAGAAAATTAAACTCAACAACAATGTCTTATACTGGTAGATTATCCTTAGTGAACGCATGTACCTTGAATGATTTGATCATACCTCTGGAGCGAAATCCAATCCCCAGACATCAATATTTAGTCTTTGCTCAATGATCTTTTACTGTCAAAAGCTTAAAATAGATTTCAAAAATATTAGTTTAAAATTTATTTTGCCTTGAAACGATAGTTATAAATCAGTTCATCATAAACAGCCTTTCAACTGCCTTATTCAATAAAGTCGGACTTTTTCCTCAATATATCGGACTTTTCTCCTCAAGATGTCGGACTTTTTCAATAAGACAACAAGACTTATTTGGAAAAACAAAAGAGATTATGCTTCTTTTATCTAAAGATGAGGAAAGCACTCACCATAGCAGTTTAATCACTTCACCGCATACTTTCATAAAAAGTAAAGAGTTTTTAATACTAAATTCACCTGAAAACTCAGAACTCAAATATAAATATGGTTAAAAACTACTACTACTTACTCTTAAAATCACCTTAATACTTTTTGAAACCATTTTAAAACCTTAAATTGCACCTTAACCTATATAACAGAGCTTCTCAGCTTTTTTGTTACAAGTAGCTTTTTACTACTTCATAAACTCAGAATTCAGAACCTAATATAATCTTATAGCTATGAAACAAATTATCTTAACTTCCTTTTTCCTTTGGGGCTTCTTATCATTATATTCACAAGAAAAAGGATTCTATCCACCAATAAAAGAAGAAATACAGCTTTCAGGAAGCTTTGCTGAACTCAGGAAAACCCATTTCCATGGAGGAGCTGATATAAGAACAAATGCAGAAGTTGGACGCAAGATCTATGCAGCCGCAGACGGATATATATCTAAGATCAGCATATCCCTTGGAGGATATGGAAAATGCATTTACATAACTCATCCAAATGGATATACAACTATCTATGGGCATCTTATGGAATTCAATCCAAAGATCGAGCGATATGTAAAAAAACATCAATACAAAGAAGAATCATATACCACAGAATTATACCCCAGAAAGAGAAAGTTCAGACTCAAAGCAGGTGACTTTATCGCTCTTTCTGGTAATACCGGACATTCAGGAGGGCCACACCTACACTTTGAAATCAGGGATAACAAACAAACAACACAATACAATCCTGTACTTTTTGGCTATACTTATGAAGATACTATACCGCCCGTATTTGAAGAAATCGCAGTATATAATCACAATCAACAACAAAAGGCAGAACATTTCGATATAAAAGGCTGCAAAGAGACCTATAATCTGGAACAATCTGACACTATATCTGTACCTCAACACTTATCTTTTGGTATCTGCGCATATGATCAACCCAACAAAAACCCCAATCATAATGGCATTTACTCTTATGAATTGTTGTTAGATGGACAAAAGTTCTGGTCTTTCACAGTTGATAGTATTGCAATAAAAGATACACTCATGTATTATAATGTCTATGATTTCCCTTATCAAGAACTTACAGGAAGAACATTATTGAAAACCTATCAAGGGGTAAACGGCAAAGCTTCAATGGCTCTACCTTCTGATAATAGTGGACTTTTACAGTTCAATGACACCAATTATCACACTGTAAAAATGATTCTTACCGATCATCTACATAACAGCTCTTCATTGTCATTTGTCATAAAACCAGAGAAAGACACCACTATATCAGGTAACTTGAAACCTCTACCAATGACCGATACCTTTCATATAGAAAGAAAGTTCGCAGAAATCTACTTTCCTGCAAACTCATTCTATGATACAAGCTATATGAATATTGAAAAGATTGACACTAATGACATGTTCCCTCTGATCAACATCAATGCAGGGAACTATCCAACAAAATACCCTTTCACCGTAAGGCTTACCATACCCAAAGATCTATCTCAGGATTTACGTTCAAATCTTTATGTAATCAGGAAAGCACCAAGGGAAAAAGAATATGTATTCAATGGGAAGGTAGAAGGAAATCAATTTGTATTTCAGACACAATTCTTTGGATATTACACTCTGGCTTTAGATACAACTCCCCCACATGTATATAATCATAAGTTGGATAGCCTTGGGAATATAGAAATAAATATAAGAGATGAAGAATCAGGAATAAAGAAATACAGATGTCAACTTAATGGAAAATGGATATTAATGGAATATGAACCTAAGGAAAATGTATTGATATACAAGAAAGATAAAAGGTATAAGAAACACAGAAGAAACTTATTGCAAATAGAAGTATGGGACAATGTAGGACATAAGACCTATTATGAAACCTCAATATAAATGAACTTATAAACCAATTTCTTATACAAAAAGAAAGACCTGTCTGGCCTCCGACAGGTCTTTACAACTTATGTATTCACGGTAATAACCGTTAGTTTGCTTTCTTATAAAAAGGAATCTTTACGATTTTTGCTTTTAAAAGCTTCTTTCTTACCTTAATGAAGATCTCAGTATCAGCTTTCCAGAAACCTTTAGCAACATAACCCATACCTATAGCCTTCTTTACAGCAGGAGCCATAGTACCAGAAGTTACTCTACCAATAACATTTCCTTCAGCATCACAAATCTCATAACCTTGTCTTGGAATACCTTTATCAACCATTTCAAAACCTTTAAGGCGTTTCTGAATGCCTTCTTCTTTTAGTTTCTCCATGTATTCTCTGTCAATAAAGTCGTTACCATCAACAAACTTTGTTATCCAGCCTAAGCCAGCTTCAACAGGAGATGTAGTATCATCAATATCGTTTCCATATAAACAGAAACCTACTTCAAGACGTAAAGTATCACGAGCAGCAAGGCCTATAGGCTTAATTCCATCCTCTTTTCCAGCTTCAAGAACTGCTTCATACACTTTTGCAGCATCTTCATTCGCCATATAAATCTCACATCCACCAGAACCAGTATAACCAGTAGTAGAGAAGATAACATCTTTAACACCTGCAAACTCAACTTTCTTGAAAGTATAGTATTCCATATCTTCCACAGATTCGTCTGTAAGCTTTTGCATTACCTTAAGAGCAAGAGGACCTTGAACAGCAAGCTGAGCAATTTCATCAGAAGCATTATATAAAGTCGCTCCCATAGTGTTTTGCTCATTCATCCAATTCCAATCTTTTTCTATATTAGAAGCATTGATAACAAGAAGATAAGTCTCTTCATCAACACGATAAACAAGAAGATCGTCAACGATTCCACCTTTACCATTAGGCATACAAGAGTATTGTATCTTACCATCAGATAAAGCAGCTACATCATTAGTAGTAATTCTTTGAACGAATTCAAAAGCCTTAGGGCCTTTCACCCATACTTCACCCATATGAGAAACATCAAAAACACCTAAACTGTCTCTTACTGTTTCATGTTCAATATTGACACCTTCAAATTGAACTGGCATATTGTACCCTGCAAAAGGAACCATCTTAGCTCCCATCTTTTCATGAATATGGGTAAAAGCTGTAGTTTTCATTACTTTAACTTTAAATTAATCCATCAAATTAGTTAAGTAGCAAAAGTAAAAAAAATACCATATAAGCATTGTTTTTAGTGCTATTTAAACAAAAACCAAACAATCTGTTGTAATTGCAACAAGCCTGTTACATTATATATTCTAAGTATTAAAGATGCTCACCTTCAAAGAATCCTCTTTCATAGATTATTCATATAAAAGTATAATTTTGTGTTCTTGCAAAATTCAAATTAAAGTCTACAAACAATGAGTAAAAAAAAATGCCTTAAAAGAGAACAGCGACGAAGAAAAGAATTAGAAAAAAGCATTCCAAAAGGATATAAATATGTATCCTCTGAAATTGGTCCTAGTAAAACAACATCAATTTTAATAAAACTACTTAGTTTTATAATTCTTGTTTTTTCTATTCTTTTTGGTGGCTTTATTGATTATCCACCAACAGGACTTACTCTTATGTTCTTCTGCACATCTTTACTATGTATGCTGCTGGCATTTTTATCAAAAGGTAAAGTACCTCTATTCTTTCCCATAAAAGTAGATCCTGTCAGTTTTACATTTATAATGATTTCAACATCCCTAGCCTGCGCTATCAAAATATTTATTATAAATTATATTAACACATATCTTCTTGCCTTTTATATCATCCTGTTTTTAGTAATCTTCTTTATTTTATTCCTATTAATAGATAGAGAATCAAGAAAGACTGATTGTAAAGATCTCAAAGCCGACAGAAATATATTAACCTTCTTTGGAGCCTTAGCCTTTTCCATCTCATTTGTTGTTGTTATAAATAATGCTCTGGATTCTAGAGAACCTGAAGTACATTCTGTCAGTATCTCTGAAAAAATCAAGAAAGTCGATGATAGGTTTTTCTATGTTCAGTTATCAACAAACTGGCCTTATTATTATAATAATGAAGTTATAATTGGAGAGGATCTTTACAATTCTGTTTCCATAGGAGATAAAATAGATATTGTCGTATGGAAAGGAACTTTAGGTTTAAAGTATTGTAGAGCACATAAGTAAAAGAAAGATTTTATATAAAAAAATCTAAGAAATTCAAACTTATACAATGAACACAAATAAATTGATGTCTTTCTACATGAAGAAAACTTTTCAATACCTTTGAACCTTCCTTTAATGACATTAAATACTTTATACTATAAATAAACAAGAATACCCAAATGAAGAATATTAAACGAACATCACTTTTATGTTTGCTTTTCATCATGTTAACATCAACAAGTTGGGGTGCTTGGTTACTGATTCCTATGGATGAAACTCAAAAAGATCATCTCAAGGCTTATGGAGTCGCGTATTGGATGTTACAGAAAAACATGGAAATAAATTGGTTGCTCAATTATAAAGGTGGTAGCTATTTGACTCAATACAATAAGGAACTCGAAAGTGAATGTAATATCAGGGGTGTAAGCATGAAGGTTATTGCAGACATTCAGGCTCAAACTATATTACAGGAAATAGCACAACCTGATGTAAATATGGATGCTATAAAGCTGCATAAACCTCCAAAGATTGCTGTCTATTCACCGAAAAACAAACAACCTTGGGATGATGCTGTAACCTTAGCCCTCACTTATGCTGAGATTCCTTATGATGTTGTATATGATGAGGAAGTCCTTGATGGCAAACTACCCCTATACGATTGGCTGCATTTACATCATGAAGACTTCACTGGCCAATACGGAAAGTTCTGGGCTAGATATAGAAACTCTCCTTGGTACAAAGAACAAGTAAAAATAACAGAAGAGGTAGCACATAAATACGGATATAAAAAAGCTTCTCAACTAAAGCTAGCAGTAGCTAAGAGAATAAGGGATTTTGTTGCTGGTGGTGGCTATCTATTTGCTATGTGCTCTGCTCCTGACAGCTTTGATATTGCACTGGCTGCTGAAGGTGTTGATATTTGTGATACTCCTTTTGATGGTGATCCTATTGACCCCAAAGCACAACAAAAACTGAATTTCAATAATACTTTTGCTTTTAGAAACTTCAAGATAATCACCAATCCATACGAATACGAAATATCAAATATTGATGTCTCTCAATCCAGACCCAAAAGTTTAAGGGAAAACAATGATAAGTTTACACTCTTTGAGTTCTCTGCTAAATGGGATCCTGTACCAACAATGTTATGCCAAAGTCATACAAGGATTATAAAGGGTTTTATGGGACAAAGTACAGCCTTCAATAAAGACTTATTGAAACCTGATGTACTTATAATGGGAGAAAACAAGGGAGCCAAAGAAGTAAGATATATTCATGGAGAATTTGGTGATGGAACATGGACATTCTACGGAGGTCATGACCCTGAAGACTATCAACATTTTGTTGGAGATCCACCCACAGAATTAGAGTTACATCCAAATTCAGCAGGATACCGACTTATATTGAATAATATATTATTTCCCGCAGCAAAAAAGAAGAAACAAAAAACATAACATTCAACAAAAAAAGCCATCAGCTCTGATGGCTTTTTTATTGCTATTTAGAATCAATATTCAATAAGACGCTTAATTCTTTTCTAATGTGAAAGATAAAGTATATTTTTGTAGCTGAAGACTTTATATTTTATTTACTATATAATAACTATAAAGAAAAACTCATTTATATTTCATAACCTTAACTCTTCTTTAACTCATATCAATATCTACAAAATATACTCATGGACAAAATCACTTCCTTCCTAAACAATAGGTTTAGCTCTACAAGATCTGCAATAATTACAATAGATGGCTTTGGCTCTTCAGGGAAAACTACATATTCAGAGAAGTTAAAATCTTATCTCCAGAATAATGGGTATAGTGTAATAATTATGCATCTTGATGACTTTATCCATCCAACGAATATCCGCTACAATAATCAGTATTCTGAATGGGAATGTTATTACTATCTACAATGGAGGTTCGATTATATCAACCATAATATAATTGAAACCTTCAGAAATAAGGAAAACAAACAGCTACCTGTCCAATTATATGATAAAAGAAAGGATAACTATATTACTATCACTATCAACTTCTCGCACTTCAACATCATGATATTGGAAGGGAATTTTATCCAACGTGAAGAGCTATTTATCAATCCTGAGTTTGCTATATTTATAAATGTCCCAAAAGAAGAACGACTAAGAAGAGCATTAGAAAGAGATAACTATATTGGAGAAAAGAATGATATTATTGAAAAGTATAACAATAGATATTTCCCTGCTGAAGAATATTACGAAGAGAAGTATAAACCAATGCTTCTGGCTGATAGAATAATTTAAGGGACTATCATAAATATGACAGCCCCTTAATGATGAATTTATGTTTCAGTTATTTATTATCTATTCTGGAAATCTTTAGGAGTGAGCACTAAAGTCTTTTTACTATCATGAGTATGTTTCTTCTGAACTTGATGAGTCTTCACATTATCAGACGTAGAGTTCACATCTTTTTTCACTGCAATACTTGGAGCTAATACTAAAGCAACAACGGCCATCAACTTAAGCAAGATATTCAATGAAGGTCCTGAAGTATCTTTAAAAGGATCTCCTACAGTATCACCTACAACGGTAGCTTTATGAGAATCTGAACCTCTTCCATGATGTTCTTCTTCTATAGTCACTCCTTCTTCTACCATCTTCTTTGCATTATCCCATGCTCCACCAGCATTAGCTTGATAGATTGCAAGCAAAACTCCTGATGCTGTCACTCCAGCCAAAAGTCCGCCTAACATTTCTGCACCACCTAAGAAACCTACTACAGCGGGAGCAAATATCGCTAAAAGCCCTGGTAAGATCATCTCTCTCAAGGATGCTTTTGTAGAAATTGCTACACACTTTTCATATTCAGCAGCCTCATAAGCCTTCTGTAAGTCTTCTTGTTCTTCTTTAGTAGCTTTACTTTCATCAGAATCATATTTCTTCATGATTTTAAGAGCCTTCTTAAGCTCAGGAATATCTTTAAACTGTCTTCTAACTTCTTCAATCATTGACATAGCAGCTCTTCCTACTGCGCCCATAGCCAAAGCAGAGAATAAATAAGGAAGCATGCCTCCCACTAATAAACCCGCCATAATATGAGGCTGAGAGATATCAATACTGGTAATATTTGCTTGTGTCATAAAAGCAGAAAACAATGCCAATGCTGTAAGTGTAGCTGAACCAATCGCAAAACCCTTACCAATGGCAGCAGTAGTATTACCAACTGCATCTAATTTATCTGTTCTTTCTCTGACTTCATGAGGAAGTTTAGACATTTCTGCAATACCTCCTGCATTATCAGCTATTGGCCCATAAGCATCAACAGCCAATTGTATACCTGTATTTGATAACATTGCTACAGCAGCTATAGCTATTCCATATAGTCCGGCAAAGTAGTATGAAAGTATAATGGCAGCTGCTAATCCTATTACAGGAACTGCTGTTGACTTCATCCCTACCTCAACTCCGGCAATAATGTTAGTAGCAGCACCAGTTCTTGATTGCTTTACAATTCCTCTTACAGGTTTCTTACCTGTTGAAGTATAGTATTCTGTAATTTTACCTATCAGTGTACCTATTACAAGCCCTACAATACAAGACCAAAACACACCCATAGAAGTGAAGATTCTTGTTCCTTCTTCATCAATAATTACCCAGCTTTCAGGCAAAAACCATCTGATAATAAGAAACGATCCTATAAGCATCAAAATAGTAGAAGTTACCTCTCCTTTATGTAAAACACTTTGCAGGTTTTCTCCTTCGCGGGCTTTTACAAAAAATGTCCCTATAATAGAAGTTATTATGCCCAAAGCAGCTAAACACATAGGAAGTATAATTGGCCCTAAACTAAAACCTTCAACAATAGTTGGAGCATCTAGAAAGGTTGCTCCTAATACCATTGTTGCGACAATAGATCCTACAAAAGATTCAAAAAGATCTGCTCCCATACCTGCTACATCACCGACATTGTCACCGACATTATCTGCGATAGTGGCAGGATTGATAGGATGATCTTCAGGAATACCTGCTTCTACCTTCCCTACTAAGTCAGCTCCAACGTCTGCAGCTTTAGTATAAATTCCTCCTCCTACTCTTGCAAATAATGCTATAGATGAAGCTCCTAAAGAGAATGAAGATATAACATTCAATACTACATCTATTCCCCATTTTACTCCTATCACATAATTATAAAAGATAAACAAAAGGGTTAGACCAAGAAGACCCAGAGTAACAACTCCTATCCCCATAATACTACCTCCACTAAAAGCAACATTCAAAGCTTTTGCTAATGATGTTCTTGCAGCTTCTGTAGTTCTTACATTGGATTTCACGGCAATGCGCATTCCAATAAATCCAGCTAAACCGGAAAGAAAGGCACCAACTATAAATGATAAAAATAAGAATCCATTCGCGGACTCTTCACTTGATCCCTTGAAAAATAATAATACTGCAACACAAATAACAAAAATCAACAAAATCTTATATTCTGCCTTTAAGAATGCCATAGCTCCATTGGCTATGTTAGACGAAATAGTTCTCATCCTGTCATTACCTAGAGGCTGATGCGTTATCCATTTCGACTTTATGAGCATATATATTATACCCAGTACTCCCACAAAAGGGAGTATGAAAACAATTATTTCCATAAGTATGTATTTTTGATTTTAACTTAAAAGACTACTTTAATTACTTATATAGCAATACGTTCCGGAAGTATATAAAAACAAATGTATAAAAAAGTTTCAAGTGAAGGAGATTTATATTATTATTATCCTGCGGAAAAGGTTGTTTTCTTTTATACAATCCATTAACAAATAACATCTCCTAACAGACTGCCACACACAACAATACACAATACAAAATATCTTCTCTTATTCATTATAACTTTAAATAGGCCTTCAATTACATGCGATTTTTAGTTAAATTTATCTAAAATTCAAGCTTTTTTGTTAAAAACAGCTTCTTAAATATAAAAACATATCTCCCCCTTTCCTATATTTTTCTCAAAATACAAAACACGAACATCTTTCTATCAACATTGTTTCTCTCTTATAATATATCACAGGTATTGTCTGCCTAAACAGAGATTACATACAAACTTAAGCTATGAAAAAACTATATACTGTATTCGCATTGATCTTAATTTGCCTAAACTTAAGTGCTCAAAATCAAAAGAAGGAATTTACTGAAGCTATAGAAGATAACTCTTTTCTCATAGAAGAAGCCTTTAATCAAGGTAAAGGAGTCGTTCAACATTTAAATGTACTTAACTATGATCCTATGTCTAAAAGTTGGGATTATACTTTTGTACAAGAATGGCCTCTATTTGGAATGAAACATCAGATAAGTTATGATTTACCTTTAAGTTTTGCTAAGCATTCTATATTATTTGAAAACTTCACTGTCAGTTATAGATATCAGCTTACATATAAAGATGCATGGGCGGCTATTGCCCCAAGAATCTCAATGTTCGTCCCTATAAACAATAATATAGACAACAACTGGGGTGCACAACTAAATATACCTATATCAAAAAGACTATCTAATGCCTTTATAGCGCATTTCAATGCTGGACTTACTACTTTCTTCACAAGGAAAGCTGATCGTATTGATAATGACAGAAAGATATTGGATACTTATCATATGGGAGGTAGTATTATGGCTCTGATATCTCCAAAATTCAACCTAATACTTGAGTATCTAGTGGAAGCTGATTTCAATAAAATTGATTATGATTACAATCAATTCACTCATACTATAAACCCGGGATTTAGATATGCTATGGACTGGGGGAAAGTTGAAGTCGTTGTTGGTGCAGCCGCCCCTATAACTTTAGCCAAAAACCAAAAGACAACAACAGGCATGATATTCTATCTTTCATTTGAACACTTCTTTAAGTAGGAATTCCAATAAAATATCATAGAAGTAATTCAGTATAAAGTGACACTGATACTCTGTTGTCACTTCTTTATATATCAAATCTTTGCTAGTGACATTCTTCACTGGCTTCTCCTTGTTGTTGTATAAATTGATCATAAGACTTAAATAATTGAATACTATTCCATTTAAGCTTTTCTTCTAGAATAGAACAAAACCTACCAAATACAAAAATCTCACACACTAAGCTTGATTAACTTTTAAGTTTAAAGAATGAAAAAAGTCTATCATCTAGATATCTTATATAAAATAAAGGCTTCAATTAAGACACCTTATAGAATTCAATAATCGTTTTTTAAGTATTATTTTTATATTATTGCAATCTCTAACACACATATATTTTACCAAAATTAGTAACTTTGAATGCCAAAACATTGAATCACAGACTATGAAGAAGGTCCAACTTGAAATAAAGTCAATTCAATACAGCAACTCACAAAGTGGTGCTTATGTAATTATCCTTGATGATAAAACTAAAACCAAAAGATTACCTATAGTTATTGGAGGTTTTGAGGCCAGAGCAATTGCTTTTAAATTAGAAAAAATTAGTCCTTCCCGTCCCCTTACTCATGACATATTTAAAAATCTTGCTGATTCTTTTTCTATAAAACTTCTGGAGGTGCTCATCTATAAGTTTCAAGAAGGTATTTTTTATTCAAAGCTAATATTCGAAGAAAATAATGTTGTTAAAGAAATTGATTCCCGTACTTCTGACGGAATTGCTCTTGCACTAAGATTTAATAGTAATATTTATATCTATGAAGATATTCTTGAACAAGCAGGCATAGATTTAAATGAATCTTCTGATACAGAAGATATCAGTAACGACACTGAATCCATTGAAAAAGAAAATGAATATGAAAGCTATAGCGTCCATGAATTGAATGAATTATTGAATCTGGCTATAGCTGATGAAGATTTCGAAAAGGCCTCTAAACTTAGAGACGAAATCAAACAAAGAGAAGCGAACAAATAATTTAAATCCACATACTTTTACAATAATATTTATTGCCTTTTTTTCTTATTATGAGGTCAATAAACTGAGAATCTTCTCGTTGTTTGTTTGGTCAGGCATTAAATATTTTTGAAATATTAACAAAATGAAATTTATAAAAAAACTACTATTATCAAGCTTTCTTCTGTGTTTTATAGCAATGGGGGCAGCGCAAATGATTCAAGCGCAGGGAAATAATCAGGAACAAACAGTTATAACGAATCAACAAGTTCAAAAAGAACAGTTAGAAAGCGCAACACCTGATGCAGGGAATGCTGCTAAGAAGGTAGAACAAGACGCAACAAAAAAAGTTCAGCAAGAAGACACTAATAGCAAAAGTAATCTACTCTTAAAAAAAGAAGATAATGGCTTTAGCATATGGACCATCATCAGAGGTCTTATTGGTATGCTGGTTGTAATTGCCATTGCTACTATATTCAGTACTAATAAGCGAAAAATAGACTGGAAGGTGGTCGGCATTGGCCTAGCTATCCAGATTATTGTCGCACTAGGAGTACTCTATGTTCCTTTTGTACAAACAGTTTTTGAATTTGTTGGTAAGCTCTTTGTCCTTGTTCTTGATTTTACAAAAGCTGGTACAGAGTTTTTATTTAAATCTTTTGGAACAGGAAATATTGAGTCTGCTTTGAACAACTTTATAGTTCAAATCCTTCCTACAATTATCTTCTTCTCTGCACTTACAAGTGTATTATTCTATTTAGGTATCATCCAAAAGGTCGTTTACCTTCTGGCTTATGTTATGAAAAAGCTTATGAAACTTTCTGGTGCAGAGAGTTTATCTGTAGCTGGTAATATCTTCTTAGGTCAGACGGAATCTCCTCTGATGATCAAAGCATACTTAGCGAAGATGAATAAGTCAGAAATTCTGCTTGTAATGCTCGGTGGTATGGCTACTCTTGCTGGTGGTGTACTTGCTGTTTACATCAGTTTCCTTGGTGGTGATGATCCTGTACAAAGACTTTTATTTGCTAAGCACTTACTTACTGCTTCTATTATGGCTGCTCCTGGTGCTGTTGTTATTTCAAAGATTCTTGTCCCTCAAACTGAAACTATTGAAAAAGAGGTAAAAGTATCTAAAGATAAGATTGGTAATAATATCCTTGATGCTATATCTAATGGTACTGTTGAAGGTGTTAAGCTTGCTGTTAATGTTGCTGCAATGCTTCTTGTATTTATAGCTTTTATTGCTCTATTCAACTATGTTACTGGTAAAGTTGGTGATTTATTCCACTTGAATGCATGGGTAGCTGATATTAGTGGCGGTAAATATAGTTCACTTTCTCTTGAATTCCTGTTGGGATATGCCTTTGCTCCTCTGATGTACTTAATCGGTGTTGATGGTCATGATATTACCCTAGTGGGTCGTTTGCTTGGTGAAAAACTTATCCTTACAGAATTTATAGGTTATGTGAGTTTAGCTGATCTTAAAGCTGCTGGTGCTTTCACTGATCCAAAATCTATTATCATGTCAACATATATGTTATGTGGATTTGCAAACTTTGCTTCTATAGGTATTCAAATTGGTGGTATAGGCTCATTAGCTCCTAACCAAAAGGTGTTGCTATCAAAGTATGGTTTACGTGCCCTTCTTGGTGGTACTTTAGCTTCATTGCTATCTGCAACTATAGTAGGTATGCTATTCTAATTCGGATAAAAGATTATCCTAAAGATATAATTAAGGCTTCTCCTTTTTAGGAGAAGCTTTTTTATTTTGAAACATTCTTAAATTCTATCTCAAAATAAAAATAGTCGTTTTTCCCTCAATTTCCATGATCATTAACACAAAAATCTACAGCTAAAAAACACGTCTCACCGGCTTTTTCTTACATTTTTAGCATTCTACAGAAATAACTAATATCCAGTAATTTAAAAACAAATAGCCTTCAACATTTTTTCTCATAATTAGAGATTATCTGGAAAACTATCAATTATTGTGCTTTTTATGGCCAAAATTACTTTTGAAGCCCTTAAAATGAGAAACAAGCCCGACAAAACTACTTTTCTGCTCGAGCAAATTACTTTTAAGCTCGACAAAACTACTTCCACGCATTTTGAAAACAAAACTAAACACTATAAATATTAAAGATTGTATTTCAATATCTTACAAGCTTCCACACCATAATATTTACTTCTAAATGTAATAGTGAATCAAGAGGTTTTATTATTTAACATAACATTGAGCGATTCTGTGCGATAAATTCAGATTTTAAAATCGAAAGCCGAATTATCAAAAAATACAGACATTAAAAATAAGCTACAAAACTTATAAAACAGAAAACATAAAGATTTTAAACAAAAGCATCCCTAATGCTAATCTTCAATAATAATTAGAATCCTTATATGAGTTAGCTCTAAAAGTGGATTATAATCGGCGTAAATATGAGGCGAATTTTTAAAAGCAAATCAAATAGGCACAATACTTGTAAAGCATGCTATGATTTACACATTACATCTAATACAACAATGATAATTATATTTTTTAAACATTTTATTACTTTTATGATGAAGAAATTTTACTTAATTACATTATTATTAATAGGTATAAGCTCTCTTGTGTTTTCACAAGAAGATGAAGGTTTAGACAAAACCTCTTTTATCACAGTTTGGAAAACAGACAATTCAGGAAAAACCAATAATACTTCTCTAGGAATAGGTCGGAATGGATGTAAGATTGATATCGATATTGATAATGACGGTCATTTCGAGTATCGAAATGTCAATAAATATATCATTCATGATTTTGGGGTTCCCGGAGAATATACTATTAGAATAAGAGGATTACTAATACCTGAAAATTGCTCTGAAATATCACCAGGAAATCAGAATAAGCTTATAGAGGTAAAGCAATGGGGAGATATTGAAATCAATAATTATGAATACCTTTTTGCATATTGTGAAAACTTTAAAATAACTGCTAAGGACGCTCCTAACCTATCTAAGGTGACTTCACTTAAAAAAATGTTCTATAAAGCAACAAATTTTGAAGGTAATATAGGCCATTGGGATGTATCTGATGTTGTCGATATGTCATTTATGTTCTACGAAGCAAAAAAATTTAATGGAGATATTTCAGACTGGTATCCCGTAAGAGCACGTATCATGTCATATATGTTCTATAAAGCAGAAAGTTTTAATCAAGACATTTCAAAATGGCCATTTCTTTGTATTAAAGATGCTGCATATATGTTCTATGAAGCAAAAAGCTTTAATCAAGATATTTCAGGTTGGGAACCTGTAACCATAACTAACATGTCAAATATGTTTTGTGGAGCAGAAAGCTTTAATCAAGATCTCTCAAGTTGGTGGCCTGGGAAATGCGATTCTTTTAAAAATTTCTTAGATGGAACAGCAATGTCATGTGAAAATTATGAGAAATTACTAATTGAATGGTCTGGCTCTAGATTACAATATGATGTCATTTTTGATGCTAATAATATTAAATATAAAAGTTCATTCTCAAAACAATGCAGAGATATTCTTATAAAACGAAAAGGATGGACAATAAATGATGGAGGTCGACTCATTAGCAAAAGTACCCCATCTGCTTCAAATATTAATATTATTAATATGAATGCTGGAAGAGCTAGAATAATACCTTATGAAAGCTTTAAATATTCAGATCCTGATGGTAATCCTATGGATCATATTCTTATAGAATCCGAACCTTCAGATGCTTCCATTTGGATGGATTTGAATAATAATAATATTTTAGATAAAAATGAGGCGTCTATAAAGAAAGGGGATATTATACTTACTGAATATATAAAAGAAAAAAAATTAAAGTGCAAAGTTATTTATGATCTCACAAAAGATTCATTCACCTTCAGAGTCAACAATCAGCCTAATTATAGTGAAGAGATCTATGCTTGTAACATTTGGCCTGATCTCAAAATGCAACTTAGCACTGAAAAAAATGCTTATAATGAATCTGTAGGTAAATTCAATGTCACAATAAAACGAGAAAATTTTATCTCAGAACTTCAGGATGATATATCTCTAGACTTAATATTTTCAGGAACAGCGAAGAAAGGTATTGACTATACTGTTGATGATACACCTGTTTTATTAAAAGGTCAGAAAGAGGCTGTTTTTACTATTACTGTTATAAACAATCAAGTAGACGAAAAAGACAAATCAATAGAAATTAAACTTAAAGAGTTTCCTTATGCCAAATTAGATATCCAAATTACTGATGATGATTATAGCCCTGTCATAACAGCTAATCAAGTATTTGAAGTTTCTGAGAATGTCTCTATGAAAAAAGAGCTTGGATCAATAGCAGTTACTCATGGAAACGAAGCTAGTGTTTTTAAAGATTTTCGTATCAAAAAAGGGAATGAAAAAGGTATATTTAACCTAGATTCTGAAAATGGAAAGCTTTCGCTTGTCAAACCTCATTCATTAAATTTTGATAGAAGAAAATTCTATACACTAACTATAACTGTAAGTGATGGAATAAACACAAGTAATGAAACAAACATTACGATTAATGTTCTAGACTTCAATCATACTCCAAATCTCATGTTTAATCATGGATATAGTATAGTCGAAAATGCAGAAGAAGGAGAGTACATAGGTTTTGTAAACGCTAGTGATAAAGATGCTAATGATAAACTGACTTATATGATTATTAAAGGAAATGAAGAGAATATCTTTAACCTGAATTCTGAAAATGGTAAACTTACACTAGCTAAGCCTGAATTGATTAACTATGATAATAAGCAATCTTATACATTAACTGTTACTGCAAGTGATGGAGTAAACACTAGTGAGGAAGCTGATATCTCTATTAATGTTCTGGATTTTAACTACACTCCTGAGATTGTTGCTGAACAAGTTTTTGAGATATCTGAAAATGCAACACAAGATAATCTTATAGGCGCTATACTTGCTAGTGATAAAGATGCTGATGATAAACTGACTTATATGATCATTAAAGGGAATGAAGAAAATATCTTTAATCTGAATTCTGAAAATGGTAAACTTACACTAGCTAAGCCAGAATTGATTAACTATGATAATAAGCAGTCTTATACATTAACTATTACTGCAAGTGATGGAGTAAATACCAGTAAGGAAGCTGATATCAATATTAATGTTCTGGATTTTAACTACATCCCTGAGATTGTTGCTGAACAAGTTTTTGAGATAAATAGCAATATTAAAAACAATACAATAATAGGTAAGATAAAAGTAAATGATAAAAATACTGATGCAGTTTTTTCAGATTGGAAAATAGTATCTGGAAACGATGATAATGCATTTGATATTAACAGCAAAGGAGAATTGATTGTAAAAGATAATAGTAAATTCAAATCAAAAACAACTCCTGAATATAAACTATCTGTAACTGTAAGCGATGGCACAAACACAAGTAATGAAGAGGTGTTGACTGTAAAGATCCTAAATGCTTTATACTTATATGAATCATCACAAAATTCATTTATTTCACTTGTCCCGAATCCAACAAAAAACAATTTCAGTTTACAAACAAATGCAGCAAACTACCCTCTGAATATTCAGATTATAGATAACAAAGGAATAGTCTTAATGCAAAAAACACAAAGAGCGCTAAATGATAAAATTACCATCAACCTAAAGCCCGGACTATACTTTGTAAAAACTTGTATAAAAGGCAAAGCAGTTAGCAAGAAGTTAATTGTTGAATAACATATAAAGTAAATCACATAAAAAACTACAACCCCTACAAACTTAATGTAGGGGTTATTTGTATCCATCCTATATTTAACTCTGCAATAAACAGATTGCCTTACTATTTGGATTTTCAATATAGAAACAATTAACTTTGTCACCATAAAATTGTTATACCCAGAAAAATATAACTCCCAATGAAACAGTATCTTGATCTACTCAGACATGTAACTAATAATGGTGCAAACAAAGAAGACCGTACTGGTACAGGAACTACAAGTGTTTTTGGCTATCAGATGAGATTTGACCTACAAGAAGGCTTTCCATTACTTACTACAAAGAAGCTTCACCTAAGAAGTATTATACATGAACTCCTTTGGTTTTTGAAAGGCTCAACAAATGTAAAATACCTACATGAGAACAAAGTAAGCATCTGGGATGAATGGGCTGATGATAAAGGAAACCTTGGCCCTATATATGGCTATCAGTGGAGAAGCTGGCCTACTCCTGACGGGCAGCATATTGATCAGATCACACAACTTATTGAAGGACTTAAAAATAATCCTGATTCACGTAGACATATTGTCTGTGCATGGAATGTAGGGCAAATAGATGAAATGGCTTTACCTCCTTGCCATGTCTTATTCCAATTTTATGTTGCCAACGGAAAGCTAAGTTGTCAACTATATCAAAGATCAGCGGACATCTTCCTTGGAGTACCTTTCAATACTGCATCATATGCATTACTTACAATGATGATAGCTCAGGTATGTGATCTTGAAGTAGGAGAATTTATACATACTCTGGGAGATGCCCATATATATAACAACCATCAGGAACAAGTAAAACTACAACTTTCCAGATCACCTAAAAACTTACCTAAGATGATGATTAATCCAGAGGTTAAAGACATTTTCGATTTTAAATTTGAAGACTTTGAGCTTACAGACTATAACCCTCACCCTCATATTAAAGGTGAAGTATCTGTATAATACCAATCGACAAATAACAACAATATGATATCAATTATTACTGCTCTTGCAGAAAACAACGCTATTGGAAAAGATAATGATCTCCCTTGGCATCTACCTGCTGACTTAAAGTATTTTATGAATACAACAAAAGGTCATCGCATAGTTATGGGTAGAAAGACTTTTGAGTCTATTAACTCAAAACCATTACCAAGGAGGGAAAACGTAATAATCACAAAAAATACAGACTTTAAAGCTGAAGGGGTTACTATAGTACATTCTATAGAAGAAGCTGTGAAATTGTGTAAAGAATCTGAAGAAACTTTTATTTGTGGTGGATCTTATATATATAAAGAAATGCTACCACATACTGACAGATTATATCTTACGCGTATACACAAGAATTTTGATGCAGAAACTTTCTTCCCTGAAATCGATTTTAGTAAGTTTAATTTAGTTTCAGAAAATAGGGTTGATGACGACCCTAAAGCAGATTTCTCATATTCTTTTCAAGTATGGGAGAGGATATTATAAAAGAATTTGTAATTTTACAGCAGATTTAGGTAACTAATCTGTTCGGACAAAATACTACCCTTAGTAATCATATTAACCCTGATTGATTTGATCGGTTTAGAAATCATATCAGGGTTAATTTTTTATATTAGAAATAATAAAGACCATATTTACCTGTTATTAACCTCAAATAAATTATAGACAGAAAAAGAAAAATAAGATATAAATGCAAAATTTAATGCTAAATATGATTTCTATGATAATGCGTAATTGGTTTACGCTCGGAGGTTATATTGTCTGAATTTTGCTGTATATAGAAAAGAAATTATTCATATAAACCTCTGGGCATTGCTCAGAGGTTTTTTTTTATCCTAAATTTTCAAAACTATGAACAACTTAAATATCATAAAAAAGAACAACATTCAAGAAAGCTTGTTATTATTGATAAAGCTACTATACTATTTAAAACTAAATATTGAACTGGTTTAAAGCTTCATTTCAAATTGAATATTAAATATAATTTCCTCCTCAGATAATCCATCTTTCACAAAAAGTTAGTGATAAAACAATGCTAAAAATAGAATAGCTAAATTCCATAAAGACTATATATGGCTGCGTTAAATAAGACTATCTACTAGGAATAAAAGCAAAATATTCAACCCTTAAATGATGACAAAAAAGTATAAAATCCTTTACCTTCGAAACATCTATGGGAATTATCATCCATAAACAATTATGAAAAATACAAATATCACTATAATAGAGCTCCTTAAGAAGAAAATTCTAATCCTAGATGGTGCAATGGGGACGATGATTCAAAACCAAAAGCTCGAAGAGAAAGATTTCAGAGCTGATCGGTTTATTAATCATTCCCATGATCTCAAAGGAAACAATGATATTCTTTGTATTACGCAACCTCAACTAATCAAAGATATACATATACAATATTTAGAAGCTGGTGCTGACATAATAGAAACTAATACATTCAATGCCACAAGTATTTCACAAGCTGATTATAATACTGAAAACCTAGCTTATGAAATTAACCTTAAAGGGGCACAAATTGCGAAAGAAGCCATTTTGGAGTTCTCCAAAAATAATCCTGATATCCAAAAATTTGTTGCAGGAAGTATAGGCCCTACAAACAAATCTGCTTGTATGTCTCCGGATGTCAACAGACCTGAATATAGGGCAATCACCTTCGATCAGCTAGTCAAATCATATGAAGAACAGGTAAATGGCCTTATTGATGGTGGCGTTGATCTACTCTTAGTTGAAACTATTTTTGATACATTAAATGCAAAAGCAGCTTTATTTGCTATTGAAAATATCTTCAAGACAAAAGAAAAGTTACCTGTAATGATATCTGGCACTATTACCGATACCAGTGGAAGAACTTTATCCGGACAAACTCTTGAAGCCTTCATCACCAGCATTAGTCATGTCGAACCTATTTCTATTGGGCTGAATTGTGCTTTTGGTGCTGAACAGCTCTTCCCGTATATACAAAAGCTTTCCAATAGTGTTAATACATATATAAGTGCTCACCCTAACGCAGGGCTACCAAATCAATTGGGAGAATATGATCAAACGCCTTCATTAATGGCTGAAATTGTTTCTGAATATTTAGATCATCAACTAATAAATATCATCGGTGGTTGTTGTGGTACTCAACCTGAACACATTAAAGCAATTTCAGATATTGCACAGAAATATAAACCCAGACCACTACCAAAGATTAAGAACTCTACTTCTTTCTCAGGACTGGAAAAAGTCACTGCAAATGATATTACAGGCTTCATAAATATAGGAGAAAGAACAAATGTTGCAGGATCCCTGAAATTTGCAAGATTAATAAAAGAAGAAAAGTTTGATGAGGCTTTATCTGTTGCCAGAGATCAAGTAGAAGGTGGTGCTCAAATCATTGATATATGCATGGATGATGCTCTTATTGATGGTGAAAAAGCTATGACTCACTTCTTAAATCTTATAGCTTCAGAGCCTGATATTAGCAAAGTTCCTATAATGATAGACTCCTCTAAATGGTCTATTCTTGAAGCAGGATTAAAATGCATTCAAGGAAAAAGTATTGTAAATTCTATTAGCCTGAAAGATGGAGAGGAAGCATTTAAAGAAAAGGCGAAAAAAGCTCATCAATATGGTGCTGCTATTGTTGTTATGCTTTTTGATGAGCAAGGTCAGGCCAGTGATATAAATAGAAGAATAGAAATAGCGGAAAGGTCATATAATCTATTACAATCAATAAGATTCCCTACATACGATATTATATTCGACCCTAATATCTTAGCTATTGGTACAGGACTTGAAGAACATAATAACTATGCTCTCGATTTTATAGAATCTTGTAAAGAAATCAAAAAACGTTTTCCTGAAGTTAAGATATCTGGTGGAATAAGTAATCTTTCTTTTGCTTTTAGGGGTAACAATGAAGTTCGTGAAGCTATTCATGCATCATTCTTATATCATGCAATTAAGGCTGGTTTAGATATGGGAATAGTAAACCCCAATCTTTTGGAAATATATGAAGATGTAAAGCCAGAATTGCTACAACTTGTTGAAGATCTTATATTCAACAGAAACAGCAATACAACTGATATGCTTCTTGAATATGCCACCACCAATCAAGCTACAAAAAAAATAAATAAACAAAATATAGAATGGCGCAAACTTAGTGTAGGTGAAAGAATTTCTCATGCATTGGTCAAAGGTATATTAGATCATATTGAATCTGATGTAGAAGAATGTAGAAAACAATTTACTCATGCTATTGAAATAATTGAAGGTCCTTTGATGAATGGCATGGGAATAGTTGGAGATCTTTTTGGTGATGGAAAGATGTTTCTGCCTCAGGTGATCAAAAGTGCAAGAGTAATGAAAAAAGCTGTTGCATATCTTCAACCCTTCATAGAACAAGAGAAGCTCTTAACAGGTGAAACCAAAAATGCAGGCAAAATACTTCTTGCTACAGTTAAAGGAGATGTGCATGATATTGGAAAAAACATAGTTGGTATTGTATTAAAATGTAATAACTATGAAGTTATTGATTTAGGGGTAATGGTTCCCTGTGAAGAGATTATTAGAACTGCTATAAAAGAAAAAGTAGATATCATTGGATTAAGCGGACTAATTACTCCCTCTCTTGAAGAAATGGTTATTGTAGCTCAAGAGCTTGAAAGACATAAACTCAAAATACCATTACTCATTGGTGGAGCAACTACCAGCGAACTTCATACTGCATTAAAAATTGCTCCTAAATACAATGCTCCTGTTGTTCATGTCAAAGATGCTTCAAAAACAATACCTGTAGTAAGCCAACTACTCAACAAAAAACAAAAAGAAAATTTCATGAAAGCTTTACACACAAAATATGAAGATATCAGAATCAAAAGAAATGAGTCTAAGCCCAAAAAATATATCTCTATTGAGAATGCTAGAAAGAATGCCTTAAAGATTGATTGGGAATCCTCAATTATGTACAAACCTAAATACCCAAATCTTTCTGTATATAGAAATGTTTCTATCTCTGAGCTTATTCCTTGGATTGACTGGACTTTCTTCTTCTTCTCATGGAAACTTAATGGCAAATTCCCTTCCATATTCTTCAATAAGGAAAAAGGTAATGAAGCTTGCAAACTTTATAATGACGCAAGAATTCTACTTGATAAAATCGCAAGTGAACACTGGATTAATGCTCATGGTGTCGTAGGCTTCTTTCCTGCAAGCTCTGATCAGGATGATATTATCATTTGGGAAAATTCAGATAGGGAGAAGGAACTTATCAGAATGAATCACCTCCGCAATCAAGAATGTAAAGATGATAATAAACCGAATCTTTGTTTAGCTGATTTTATAGCTCCTCTAGAACATTGCTTCACTGATTATATAGGAGCCTTTGTTGTTCAGGCTGGTGATGGCATTCAAGAATATGCTGATAGCTTCTCTAAAGCTGGTGATGATTATAATGCTATTATGGTAAGAATACTCGCCGATAGATTAACTGAAGCCTTTGCTGAATATCTTCATTATATCGTAAGAACTAAACTATGGCCATACAGCCCAAGGGAACTTGTCAATATTCCTCAGATCTTAAAAGAAAACTATCAAGGAATAAGACCTGCACCCGGCTACCCCGCCTGTCCTGACCATAGTGAAAAAGAAAAAATCTTTCAGTTGTTAGATGCTACGAAGCATACTACTGTTGAATTAACAGAAAACTATGCTACTACTCCTGCGGCCTCAATATGTGGTTTATACTTTAGCCACCCTGAAGCCAAATACTTCAATGTAGGTAAGATCAATAAAGATCAAATCAACGAATTTACCCAACGAAAAGATATTTCCATAGATAGAGCAGAATATCTATTAAATGCAAACCTGTCTTATCCCAAAAGCTCTTAAACATGAAGATTATCGACCAACTTAATAATATCAATGAAACTAAATTCTCCTTTGAATTACTCCCTCCTCCCAAAGGAAGCCACATTCAACTGGTATATAAAACTATTGATGAGCTCATGGAATTTAAACCCATATACATCAATATGACTTATCATCAAGAAGAAATTGTATATAAAGAAAGAAATGATGGACTGCTGAAAGCCCGAAAAGTAATGAAAAGACCCGGAACTGTTGGTATATCTGCTGCTATTCAATATAAATATAATGTCCCTGTTGTACCTCATATTATTTGTGGCAGCTTCTCACGCGAGGATACTGAGAATGCTCTTATTGATCTTAATTTTCTGGGAATTGATAATATTCTCGTTCTTAGAGGTGATCCCCCAATGGGACAGAAAAAATTTATACCACATAGAGATGGCCATCAACATGCTTTAGGTCTTATTCAACAAGTCATGAACCTCAACAATGGGATCTATCTGGATGATGATATGAAAATTACAACTAAAACCAACTTCTCTATAGGTGTAGCAGGCTATCCTGAAAAACATATTGAATCCCCAAATCTAGAAACAGATCTTAAGCACTTAAAAGCTAAAATCGATGCTGGTGCAGATTACATTGTAACTCAGATGTTCTTCGATAATAAAAAATACTTCGATTTTGTAAATGCTTGTAGAAACATTGGTATTAACGTCCCTATCATCCCCGGTCTTAAACCAATTGCTATAAAAGAACACTTAAATATATTACCAAAAACCTTTAATATAGACCTCCCTTTGGAGTTGGTAAAAGAACTCGAAAAATGTAAAACAAATAAGGATGTTAATCAACTTGGCGTGGAATGGTGTGTCATGCAATCAAAAGAATTAATAGATCATAATGTATCTAATATCCACTATTATACTATGGATAAAGCTACAAATATTACCAAAATAGCTAAGGAAGTTTTTTAACTTCCTTTTCTATATCAAAATAGCATGAATAATGCCTAATATACCTAACACAAAGCATAAAGGCATAAAAATAGTCCTATCTGATTTCGCAAATCTTGTATCTTTCACTTTCTTGAAGAATCCTGAATAATTAAAGTCTCCAACCACACGAATAAGAAAAATAATCGGAATAATCCATTTTGCATAATTTACAATAATAGCAGGTAAAGGAATATTAATAATATTGACTATTACAAGATAGAATAAACCAAAGATAACCAAGCCTAACCCTACTACTAACATAGTCAACTTACTTGGATTTAACATCTTCTCTCCTTTTTCATTTGTTGGTAATGAAGCATCTATACCCCAATTCCCTCCAAACAACCAATAAAAATGAATTATACCTAGCACTAAAAAAATAATAAATAGTATAACTGCTATAGCTTCCATAGGAATTCCTTTTTATAATTATAATTAAAGGTAATATATTTAAATATAATTATACAATCAAAGCCTCTTGAATACCCAAAATACCTATAACAAGACATAATGGAGTATGAAAGTGTAAATCAATTCTGGAAAATGCTGTATACGTTCTTTTCTTAAAAAAACCTACATGTTTAAAATCTCCTATTGCTCTCAAAAGAAATATAACAGGAATTATCCAACGAAAATAAATGTAAATCCACTCTGGAAAGATATTAATGCTTTTACTTATTATAGTTAAGTAAAATACTCCAAATAATATTAATATTGTGCCAACAACAAAGCTTAACACTCTATTTAAGCTTAATATCCTTTTCCCCTTTCGTTTTACTCGTAAAGCTTTCACTAACCATTTCTTGCCTCCAAAAGCCCAATAATAATGTAGAATCCCCAAAAGTATAAATATAGCAAATAGTAACACTCCTATAATTTCCATAAACACTTACTTATATACAACTTAATATAAATATACTCTTTCAAGATAAAATCTGAACTATAGCCCAAATAATAATTGTGAATATTTTATATGAAAAAACAAATATCGTATTCTTATAATCTACAATTACATACATATATCATATAACATCATATACTTATGCTATAGCAATAATGATAACTCCATGCGCTTCATTTTGATTGTTAACCGTAAGCAAAATAAGTATATTTACGCAAATAATCCCTAAGGAAAAACAAGCATAATAATTAAGCTTAATCATCATATTTAAAAATAATCAATTCATAATAAAATGAAAAAAATTCTACCTATTTCTATCTCTTTGATATGCTTTCTTGTTTTTACTTTTCAACTAAATGCTCAAGATAATCAAAGACCCTTCATCACAAAATGGAAAACCAATATAATTACTGAATCCGAAAATCATATTACCATCCCCACTAATCCAGATTATGAATATCTATATGATGTCGATTGGAATGGTGATGGCTCATTTGAGGATACTAATGTAGAGGGCGATATCAAACATATATATGATGCCCCGGGAGAATACACTGTAGTTATAAAAGGAACGTTTCCTGCCATTTATTTTAATTCAAATATTGATTACCCAAAGATCATTGAAATTGTACAATGGGGAGATATCCAATGGGAAACTATGGAACGTGCATTTGCCTCTTGTATGAATTTAGAAGTAACTGCTACTGATGCTCCCAACTTATCCAATGTGACTTCCTTGGAAAAAATGTTTTATGGTGCTGCTACCTTCAACTCTAGTATAAATCATTGGAATATTGACAACATTACAAATCTGAATTCTACATTCGAGGGTGCCAGCAAATTTAACCAGGATCTGAACAACTGGAATGTAGGCAATGTAACATCAATGTCTTTTACATTTAGTGCTGCCTCAGCATTTAATGGCGATATCAGCAATTGGGATTTAACAAGTGTTACTACCATTGATCATATCTTGGAAAATGCTGAAAGTTTTAATGGCGATATCAGCAACTGGGATGTAAGTAATATAACTAATATGAAAAAAGCTTTATATGGAACTAAGTCCTTTACTGGTGATGTGAGCGATTGGGATGTAAGTAATGTGACTAATATGATTGCTACCTTCGCCCGTGCTTATATATGGAATGGTGATATTAGTGACTGGAATGTGAGCAATGTAACTAACATGGCTTATATGTTTTGGTATACTCATAAGTTTAAAGGTGATATTAGTGATTGGAATGTTAGCAATGTGACTTCTACTGAAGGCATGTTTGGAAGTGTTGAAGAGTTCAATTGTGATTTAAATAAATGGGATGTCAGCAATATTACTAATATGTCTTTTATGTTCGCTAATGCTTATGCCTTTAATCATGATCTTAACTCTTGGAATGTTAGTAAAGTCACCAACTTCGAAAGCCTCTTTTATGGAGCAAAGAGCTTTAATGGAAAGATAAATAATTGGGATGTGAGTAATGGAACTAGCATGTCTCAAATGTTCTGGTATGCTGAAGCTTTCAACCAAAATATAAGTGATTGGGATGTTAGCAACATTACTGATATGTCTGAAATGTTTTCTGGTGCTACTGCATGGAAAGGTGATGTTAGTGATTGGAATGTTAGTAAAGTCAATAATATGACTAGAATGTTTAATGGAATTTCTTTAGAAACGACTATCTATAATAAACTTTTATCTAACTGGTCCAAACTAGAACTACAAAGAAATGTAACCTTTGATGCAGGTTCTTCAATATACAGTGGAAAGGATGCTGAAATAGGAAAAAATATACTTATAGAAGATTTCCTATGGACTATTACTGATGGAGGAATTGTATCTAATATAAATTCAATAACTGATTTTGACCTTAAGATATATCCTAATCCGACAACTGATATTATAAATATCAATATTAATAATTCTAACTTAATTGATGGAACTATTAAGTTGTATGATCCTAATGGCAAGCAAGTCCTTCAAAAAATAATTACATCAAAAAATGAAAAAATAAACAAAGACCTATATTCTGGCTCTTATAATGTAGTACTTGAAAAAGATAATATCAAAATAACTAAAAAACTTCTTGTCTATTAGAAGTATATCGAGGGGGGAACTATTCCCCTCTCACTCTCTAAAATAATATGTCGCTTCTTCATAATAAGAATAAAAAATTGAATACCCCGAACTTCCATATAAATTCCTATAATATCCATCCAAACTATTAAAGTCTTCTGTGTTAAATAAGCAAACAGACTTCGGCTCAAACATAGATGGATTCATAGACAAATCGTCTAATACTTCCTTAGGCATATTATATACCCCTTGTGATTTGGTGCTTAAAGGCATTGCCATCTCCCAATAGAAATTTGCTGAACTTGTCCCATATTGCCAGAAAAGAGATAAATGCGTTCCTACTCCTGAATATTTTATGTTCTCAATGACTTTTCCCACTGAATTATATGTCGCTTCAATTGTAGACGAGAAAATATCATAGGTATCTGGAATCTCTGATCCCCAATAATGCCTGTGAGCTTCTTTATTCTCACTTATCTTTATCCCTCCTGTTGTGAAATAATTATATCCTGCTATTAATCCTGCATAATATATGGGAATAGATGTCAATGAAGAACTAAAGTCCTCTTCAAAATGTAATATAATTGCTCCATATGTTGATGTCTTTACTGAATGAACTCTGAAAAAATCTAATGGCTTAGAACTTGTCACTGTTTTCTTATTCAGTGTGCTATTTACTGAAAGATTATAAATATTATTACTCCCATTATTAAAGCTCGCATCGCTTAACCAACCATAAAATCCACTCTCTTCTGATTCATTCCAACTTAATGCTAACAAATCCAACTTCCCTTCATTATTCAAATTTGCTAATGGAAATGATACTTGTAATCCTGACTCACTAGTTGTATTTACAAATGTCTGATTCCTTGTGCTCGTCCGAACAAAATTATTGCTACTTGGTGTCAATGCTAAATTCACTTCTACTCTCCCCGGAGATACTGAACTTTCAAAATTTCCTTTTATATACCATTCTCGTGTTGGAATGTTTTGTAAGGTATTTATATAAACACTTCGTTTATTCTCTATATCTGTCCTCAATGTCATTATAGTAACATCTACTCTATCATAATCATTAACCAACAACTTATATACACTGCCTTCTGACACCTTCTTATAATCTATTATATTCTTATTACTAGAACTATGAATAACAATCCATGAATATTCTCCCAACACATTCCCCTCAAAATTTAATATCAATTCGTATCTGACTGCTTCTTTTTTACATGAACTTGCAAATAATAAAATTAAGAATAATAAGCTTAGTAGACTATATAGCTTTTTCATAATAGGTAGGATATAAATATGAAATAAAAGAAAGGAGTTATATATATAACACAAAGATAAGTGTTTTATAAACACATGACCATCACCACTATAACAACTCTATAATACTAGAATAATATGAATGTAATGATCCTTATACAAAATGAACAGTTTTTCTTACCTATTGGATTACGTTATCTTATCCCTCGTTTATCTGATAAGGATACCTTACAGATTGGCATAATGAAAGATAAAAGGTTTATCAATAAAATTGGAGCTAATTCTTATCAAAGACTTCTTCGCGAAATCGCAAAGGTTAATATCAATAATAATACTCACTTATTAAAAAGATACTTTACTATTATGATGACTCATGGAAGAAGCATCGAGTCTGTTTGCCAATCTTATAATACCAATATGATTTCTATCGAAAATGATATTAATCCCAATACCATTATTGATCAGGCTTTAGAGCATAATCCTGATGTCATTTTCTTTATTGATTTCCCGTCTTATTTTCCTTATGATCAAAATGATGATTATGAAAACACATATATCTTTTATACTCACAACTCCTTATTGCCTTATTATCAAGGAGAACTCCCCACGTTCTGGGCTCTTAAAGAACATGAAACAACAACAGGCATAAGTATATATGCCGCACCTAAAAAAAATAATCACTTCAATATTATTCGACAGGCTAGCATTGATATTAACAAAGGAACTACTTTTACACAGCTTGAATACCAAGTGAAAATCTTATTAATGAAAAATATACTAACTATCTTAGATATATTAAATCAGGATAACAATATCAAATCATTGTACTTACCCAATATTAAAGGAAACTATCACCCTTTCCCCAGACTATTAGATCTAAAAAAATTTATCTCTGATGGTGGAATATTCTTCTGAAATAAATCTATATTCATGCTCATAAAAACAGATGACCTAATTATCATTATAGCTCTTTTATCATTATATATGATCATCTATTACTCCCCTAATGTTATATATCAATTATTATAATCTGGAAATTGTTTATAATAAAACATTTTATCATTGTTTAGGTTAGTTTTATAACAAAAACAGTGTATTTTGTTATCAACCAAACAAAATAATCAGAAATAGTTTGACAAAATCGTTTATTAATTACATTTGCAACTCTTGTGATTTAATTAACACTAAAGATTTATTTTAAAAGGAGTATTCAAACTTAAATTAAGTACGGTATGATTACCAATAACTTTACTAAAAGGCATATTGGGCCACGTCAAAGCGAGGTGAAATCTATGCTTGACAAAATAGGTGTTACATCTATTGATGAGCTCATTGAAAAAACTATTCCTGCAGCTATTAGAGCGCCAAAGCCATTGAATCTTGGCGAAGGAATGAATGAGTATGAATATTTAAATCATATCAAAGCTTTAGCAGCTAAAAATAAGATTTACCGTTCTTTCATCGGAATGGGTTATTATAATACCATAACTCCGGGTGTGATAACAAGAAATATCCTTGAAAATCCAGGTTGGTATACTAGTTATACTCCTTACCAAGCTGAAATTTCTCAAGGTCGACTTGAAGCCCTTCTTGTTTATCAAACTATGGTAGCTGAACTTACTGCGCTTCCTCTTGCTAATGCTTCTCTTCTTGATGAAGGTACTGCTGCTGCTGAAGCAATGATTATGTTCTACAATTCCAGACCTAGAGCTCAAGCAAAAGCTGGTGCTAACATCTTCTTTGTTGATGAAAATACTTTCTCGCAAACTAAAGATGTAATCATCACCAGAGCTGAACCTCTTGGTATCGAACTTCAATTTGGAGATTTTAAATCTTTTGATTTTAACGATAAAGTCTTTGGTTGCTTAGTGCAATATCCAAACCAATATGGTGAAGTTATTGACTATCGTGAATTCATCGAAAAAGCTCATGCTAATAATACTCAAGTAGCTATGGCTGCTGACATTTTAAGCTTAGCTTTAATCACCCCTCCTGGTGAACTTGGTGCTGATGTCGCTTTAGGTACTACTCAACGTATGGGTATCCCTATGGGATTCGGTGGCCCTGCTGCTGCATATTTCGCTACTACTGACAAGTATAAGAGAAATATGCCTGGACGTATCATCGGTCTTTCTAAAGATGCTGCTGGTAATGACGCTCTACGTATGGCACTCCAAACTCGTGAACAACATATCAAAAGAGAAAGAGCTACTTCAAATATATGTACTGCGCAGGCTCTTCTTGCTTCTATGGCTGGTATGTATGCTGCTTATCACGGCCCTGAAGGTATCAAAGAGATCGTGAAAAATATCAATGCAATTGCTACTACTCTTACTAAAGAAGTTGCTAAACTTGGTTATACTCAACTTAACGAAAATTACTTCGACACTCTTAGAGTTAAGATTGCTGAAGGTGTTAATATTGAAGATATCCGCCGCATTGCTCTTGATAATGAAATTAACTTTAGATATATAAATGATTCGGAAATTGGAATTAGTGTTGATGAAACTACTTCTTTCAATGATGTAAATGATATCCTTACTATTCTTGCTGAAGCTGCTGGTAAAAAAGCTGCTTCTGTTTCTTGTGATGGTAAATGCTGCAACATCGACAATCTTCCTGAATCTTTAACTCGTACTTCTGAATATTTAACTCATCCTCTTTTCAATCAGTATCACTCTGAAACTGATATGATGCGTTACTTAAAGCGTCTTGAGAATAAAGATCTTTCTCTGAATAGATCTATGATCCCTCTTGGCTCTTGTACAATGAAACTTAATGCCGCTGTTGAACTAATGCCTATAAGCTGGCCTGAGTTTGCTGCTATCCACCCTTTTGTTCCTGCTGATCAGGCTCAAGGCTACCTTGAACTAATCGAGGAAGCGGATAGAAGCTTCTCTGAAATCACTGGTTTTGCTGGAATGTCTTTCCAACCTAACTCTGGTGCTGCTGGTGAATATGCTGGCCTATTGGTTATCCGTGAATACTTGAAGAGTAAAGGTGAAGGCCACAGAAATATCTGTATCATCCCTTCTTCTGCTCATGGTACTAACCCTGCATCTGCTGTTATGGCTGGTATGAAAACTGTGGTTACTAAGTGTGATGAAAATGGTAATATAGATGTTGATGACCTTCGTGCTAAGGCTGAAGAACATAAAGATGATCTTGCTGCTGTTATGATCACTTACCCTTCTACTCACGGTGTATTCGAAGAAGGTGTTATCGATGCTATAAACATTATCCACGAGAATGGTGGCCAAGTGTATATGGATGGTGCTAATATGAACGCTCAAGTAGGGCTTACTAGTCCTGGTTTCCTTGGTGCTGACGTTTGCCACCTTAACTTACACAAAACTTTTGCTATCCCTCATGGTGGTGGTGGTCCTGGTATCGGTCCTATAGGTGTTGCTAAACACTTAGTTGAGTTCCTTCCTGGTCATACTGTAAATGAAATAGGTACTGAAAACAGTATTCACGCTGTTGCTTCTGCGGCTTTTGGTAGTGCAATGGTTCTTCCTATCGCTTATGGATATGTGAAAATAATGGGTGGTAATGGCCTTACTGAAGCTACTAAATATGCTATCCTTAATGCCAACTACCTAAGAGCATGCCTTGAAGAGGATTATAAAATCCTTTATACTGGTACTAATGGTTTCGTTGCTCATGAGATGATTATTGATTGTAATCAATATCTGCACTCTGCTAATATCCCTGTTGCGGATATCGCAAAACGTCTGATGGATTATGGTTTCCATGCTCCTACTGTTGCGTTCCCTGTTATTGGTACTCTTATGGTTGAGCCTACTGAGTCTGAACCTAAAGCTGAACTTGACAGATTTGTCGATGCTATGCTGAAAATTCGTAAGGAAATCGCTGCTATTGAAAATGGTCAGGCTGACAAAGATAATAATGTTGTCAAAAATGCTCCTCATACTATGGCAATGGTTACTACTGATGAATGGAATCTTCCTTATACTCGTCAGGAAGCCGCTTTCCCTGCTGATTGGGCTAAAATTGATAAATACTGGCCTTCTGTTACTAAAATAGATGATGCTTTCGGTGATAGAAATCTCCGTTGTGTTTGCTATATGGAAGATTATATGTAAGATATAATTCTATCAATATATACAAAAATCCCGATTCTTATTCAAGAATCGGGATTTGCTTTTTAATCTTTATTTATCCTTTTATAAAAAAGTCTATTATCACCCATACATCTTCTTATATAAGAACTTAACAACTTCAGTATGCCTTTCATTAACAGCAAGTACTATGGGTAAATTTCCTTGCTTGGTTTCCTTATCAAAAGAAGCTCCTCTTTCTACTAGCCTAGTAACTAAGTCAATATTTCCAAAATAAGAAGCCATATGTATAGCAGCACTCTCCCCATGATCTGTAATATGTATATCAGCTCCCCTATCAATCAAATAGTTTACTATATCATATTTTTCTAAACAAATAGAAAGGTGCAAAGGTGTAGTGCCATCATTAGATTGATGATTTATATTATCAGAATTCAACACATACTTTACTCTATCTAATATTCCTGAAAAAATAGCATATTGTACAATATTTAATCCCTCATCATCAAGTAATGATTGGTCAGCTCCTCTTTCTATAAAATATTTATAACAAATATTATATTTATCCCTTATAGAATACATTAGAAGAGTTGCATTATCCTCATCAACAAAGCGATGATTAATACCATACTTATCCTTATTTCTCTCTAAGAAAGCTATATCATCGAAAAGAATAGCATCCTGTATATCTGACTCAAAATCTTTATCCATAATCTTCTTCTACTTTTTCTTTTGTTTTGCTAAAAACACATCTAGCTTCTTTATAGTAATACCTATCATATATCACCATACATCTTCTTATATAAAAACTTAACAACTTCTATATGATTCTCTCTAATAGCAAGAGCTAAAGGTAAGTTTCCTTTTTCAGTTTTCTCATCAAGAGAAGCTCCCCTCTCCACTAATCTAACAACTAAATCAATATTTCCCAAAAGAGAAGCCATATGTATAGGAGCAATCAGCTCATTATCTGCAATATGTATATCTGATCCCTTTTCAATTAAGTAATTTGCAACATCATATTTTTTTATGCAAATGGAAAGAAGTAAAGGAGTTGTACCATCATTAGATTGATGATTTATATTATCAGAATTTAACACAAGCTCTATTCTTTCTAATATACCTGAAAAAACAGCTGCATGTACAATATTTTCTCCACATCCATTTAGCAATGATAGATCAGCTCCTCTCTCTATAAAATACTTATAAAGATCACTATCTGGATCACTTATAGTAGACATCAAAAAAGTGTCATCATCTTCATCAGCAAAACGATGATTAATATCATACTTATCCTTATTTTTTTCTAAAAAAGCTATATCATCTGTAAGCTTAGCTTCTTTTAACTTCTTCTCAATATTCATCTTTATTATAATCGTTATCTATTTCCTCTTTTGTTCTGTCTCGACCTCCTTTATCCTTTTTATCATGAGCTCTTCGTCTTGCATCTCCACCTTTTGCTTTTCCTAATTCACCTGCTTTCCATTTAACATAACCTTCAGAAGCCTCTTGTGTCGCTCTAGCTTCACGTCCTGCCGCTCTAGCTTTTCTCTTTGGATCTGCCTTACGACCAAAAAGATCAGCTAATGCATTCCCTACTTCATAAGCACCTAATCCTACCAGAATTACACCTCCTAAAACCTCGCCAAATGGTAAAGGTCCATCAGCAGCTGATAAGGTTCCAGCAACTACTAAAGCAGCAGCCCATCTCCTTGATCCATCATTACTATCATCTCGGTCATTTAGTCCATCATCTCAGTACACGACAAAAAATACTTTAGGAAAGGCATAAAAACAAAAAAGCACCGCTAAAAACCTTTATTTTGTGTTTGCTACAACAATCAAAACCAAGGAAAGACGAAATGCACAACAAATATACAGACTTAAAGGAAAAGATCAAGGAAGCTACAGAATGGAATTTATCCAGAGTTAAACTAGTTAGCTATTTAATTATCTCGATGCTTAAAACACAAAGTGTTTCCTTTGTAAAACTAAGCCAGGGAATGAAATCTGAAATTTTAAATAAGTCATGAAAAGCACTTTAGTATTTTTCAGGTTATTAACACTTATTGAATATTGTAAGCATAGCTTTTAAATCAGTTCCATAAAAGATTTTTCTTCATAAACTACATTTCATAAGTTATGCCTAACTTTTAGAATGTAGTTCAATCCCTAATATTAACCCCCTACCTACCTTAAAAAAAAAAAAAGCCCCTCTCGAGGCTTTTTATTACAACTAAATAGTATATCTTACTTATAATAAATTGTATCTCATAAATTTGGTGTCCCGTATGCCAATCTAAATCCTACCTCTTTATAAAACTTAAGTGATCCATAACAAAATATAAAGTCATGTGTACAACAACGACCTATTATTCTTATATTCCCTCCTGCTCCGGTTTTACCCCACTCATATCCTGGATCTGACCCCTTCATCGGATGCGTAAACTCACTCACATTTCCCGCCATATTATATATTCCCAGCTCATTCGGCTTCTTTGAATCTACTGGATGTAACTTATCCCCTGAATTACTGCCATGCCATGCCACTTCTTCTAAATTATCACTTCCCGAATATTTATAACCCTGACTCTCTTTTCCTCCTAATGAAGCATATATAAATTCATCTCTTGTCACTAACCTATATTCCTGACCATTCTTATTCGAATACCATTCTATATAAGCCTCTACTCCTGCATATGATATATAATTTACAGGGCAATCAGCTGTTGGAGCATATCTACTTCCTTTAAAATAAAAGGTCCCATTATATCCAATTGCACAGTCTGAATTACCTATATCTACTACCTTATATCCTCCATACTCGCCATCTGATGACACTCCTGCTTCATTCAAAAATTGAATATATTCCGCTTGACTCACTTCATATTTACTTATATAGAAACTCTGCTTAATCTCTCTTTTTAGCAAATAATAATACCCTAAAAACTCTATCTCATATAGATATTTCCCTCTCCCTACAAAAACCATTTCTACATCTCCCTTTGGAGATTCAAGCATATTATACTCTGTAGAAAAACTTTTCATATCATCACTTTCATATCTCTTCCCGTTTATAATTGCATAGCTCTTATAAAAATAGGCATTCCCATTCTTCAACCCATTAAGGTTATAGCGCAATTCTGTATCAAGCACATCACATTTTACTGTTTCTAATAAAAATTCTTCTGAAGCTCCATACATAAACCCTGCTTCTTGAATAGATTCTTTTTCTACATTCTCTATTCTTGCATATAATACTACTGAACTATCTGATATTAATTCCGGATCGTTTAATATGACCTCTATTTCTTTCTCTTGACTCTCTATATTTTCTATGCTTTCATCTTTCTTACAACTATTCAAACCTAATAGTGTAATCATCATTATAATATATGTTTTTTTCATAGTATCTGATCTATTCGATTATTAATAATCAATAAATTCCAAATTCATTGGCCCATAAGCTATCCTGAAACCATTTTCATCACTATCACTTTCACATGAAGTTGATGTAGTACTAAATATTGTACAAAATTTCTCTTCTGAATAATAACTTCCTCCCAATAATTCAAACCAATTATATTCAAATTCACCAAAAAGAAATCCATTCCGAAACTGATCAAAATCAATACCTGCATAATCAATAAAACTAATCACCCATTCTTTTACATTCCCCCCCATATCATACAACCCTAACTCATTAGGTTTCTTTACTCCTACAACATGTGATGTTCTTTCTGAATTATTCCGATACCAAGAAACCTCTTCTATGTTATTACTGCCTATATACTTATATCCTTTTGTACTTAATCCTCCTGAAGCTGCATATCTCCACTCATATTCTGTCGGCAATCGATATAATTCTCCCATCTTCTCACTATACCACTTTATATATTCTTGTGCGCCTATTAGACTCATCCCTCTTACTGGACATTTCCTTAAATCTACTCGCTTATCATTCTTGATACGAAAACCATTATCATACTCTATATCACAAGCTGCTGAAGAAAGATCTATACATTTCCTCCCTTTCAATGTACCATCTGGCTTTACTTCTCTATCATAGATAAACTTTAAATATTCTTCATTCGTGACTTCGTACTTCGAGATATAAAAACTATTACGAATATGTATTTTCCAGTCCTCAGAATATACAAATAACCCTTCCTCAACAAATACCATATTCGTATCCTTTGGCACTGACAAAACCACTGAACCAGTCTTAAACTTCTCTACCTCTCCACTTCGATATTCCTCTCCATACAAAACAATATATGCCTGAAAATAATACTCGACTTCTGGAACTAAATGCTTAACTTCACTAATAAAGCCTCCCTTAACATACTTTCCCTCTATCTTCTCCTCTTTTTCTTTCTCTTCAGACTTATAATAATAAAATCCAACCTCTGAAATGTCTTCTTTTTCAAGATCAAAAAATTTTGCATATAAGCATACTGATGAATCGGCTATAAGTAATGCTTCTTCTGTAACTAAATACTCCTCATAACATATGGGCTCTAATATCGTGTCTTCTTTATCTTCCTTCTTCTTACATGAAAGAAATATTAATAAAAGGAAAATTATCAAATAGTAATTCTTCTTCATAATAAGTTTTTTTGAGTCATTAATGGATTTTAATCAAATTTACACAATCCCTATACCAAAATTTTCTTACTTCAACTAGCTATAACTATACATGACAATTCTATGATAAATACCTCTTTTTCTATAGTAACAAACATCCTGCAAGCTCCTTCAAAGCCTTATGTATAGCTATTAACTAAGTAGATACAAATTCAAAGGCCTGCCAACTATATAAACCCTGATAATAACTATTCTATTGAAAATAACTCTTACGCTAAATGCAGATAATGGATGGTAGTAACTTCTCTTCAGAATGATTTTTATTATTTAAACCTCAGTACACGACAAAAAATAATTTAGAAAAGGCATAAAAACAAAAAAGCACCTTGAAAAACCTTTATTTTGTGTTC
>JBGRPZ010000037.1:0-37179 GCA_041725915.1 Hyphomicrobiales bacterium
CCTAGACTTTGAAACAAAACTCCTAGACTTTGAAACAAAACTCCTAGACTTTGAAACAAAACTCCTAGACTTTGAAACAAAACTCCTAGACTTTGAAACAAAACTCCTAGACTTTGAAACAAAACTCCTAGACTTTTTACCTTTAATCAGTAGACCTACAAGATTTATTCGCTTAACTTTTGATCTTGATTATCAACAAAACATGCTGTAGTGACAAGATACATATTGTTGTTATACACCTGAAAAGCATTGACTATAAGGTGTTTCTGTAGATTAGTGAAAATATACAAAAATACAAGGGAAAGCAGATTTTAGGCTTTTGATATTTAGGTTAATGATTGGATAAAATGAAGAAAAAACGAGTATTTTATTTTGAAGTAGTTTATTCAGAAGTGAAGATAAGAGGATGATAATTTTCAAACTATTTTATATATAAAAAAGACCCCTCCTATAAAGGAAGAGTCTCTATCATAAGTAATAAAAAGTAAGATAATTAAACTTTGATTAGATTGCTACTTTATTGTTGATATTCTCATTTATAATCTGTCCATCAAATAATCTTATAACACGGCTTGCATATTCAGCATCTCTTTGAGAGTGAGTAACCATGATAATAGTAGTTCCATCCTGATTTAGTTTTGAAAGTAAGCTCATTACTTCTTCACCATGAGTTGAATCAAGATTACCAGTAGGCTCATCGGCAAGGATTACAGCAGGGTTTGTAACAATAGCTCTTGCTACGGCAACTCTCTGTTGCTGTCCTCCGGAAAGCTGAAGAGGGAAGTGCTTTTTACGATGAGATATCTTCATATGCTCCATTACTTCTTCAACTCTCTTTTTTCTTTCTGATGATTTCATTCCAAGGTATATCAATGGAAGTTCAATGTTTTCAAAAACATTCAATTCATCAATTAGATTAAAGTTCTGGAACACAAAACCTATATTTTCTTTTCTAAGGTTAGCTCTTTGCTTTTCAGTATATTTTGAGACTTCTTTATCAAGGAAGTAATATTCTCCGGAATTAGGATTATCCAGTAGCCCTAAAATATTAAGCAATGTTGATTTCCCACAACCAGAAGGCCCCATAATAGCTATAAACTCACCTTTTTCTATACCAAATGATACACTATTTAAAGCAGTAGTTTCTACTTCGTCAGTCCTAAATACCTTACTTAAATCTACAGTTCTAATCATAATATTATATCTTTTAAGGCTTACTATTATTTAAATATCAATTTATCTTTATCACCGAAGCTTGAATAAGAAGAAACAATTACTTCTTCACCGTCTTTAAGTCCTTCCAACACTTCATAGTATTCAGTATTCTGTCTGTTGATTCTGATGTTTCTCTTTATTGCGAATTCACCTGAAGGATCAACAACATAAATCCAATTACCACCTGTTTCCTGGAAGAAACCACCACGTTTCACCATTATTGCTTCCTGTGGGCTACTGAATTTTAGTCTTAGTTGTAGGGTCTGTCCTCTCTTAATATTCTCAGGATAATCACCACTAAACTTCATATCTACCTGAAAAGCTCCATCTTTTACATTAGTGTAGATTTTGCTTATTTCAAGATTATATTTCTGATTGGAGAATCTAAATTCAGCCTCTTGACCTAACGATACTCTGGCGATATATCTTTCATCAATATTAGCTCTGATTTTAAATCCATCCATAAGATCTATCTGCCCTAAATGCTCACCAGCAGTCTTTGACTCTCCTATCTCAGCAGAGAAAGAAGACAATTTACCCTGAGCAGGAGATTTTATAAACAGGTTATCAAGACTCTCTTTAAGCATACCTAAATTGGTCTTCATTCTCTTCATGGATATAGCAAGCTGACCAATACGCTTAGAATTTGTGATAGAGTCTAATCGCTGAAGCTCTAAAGCAATGTTCATCTTTTTCAAGTTATACCGATAATCCCTTTCAGCATCTTCAAACTCTTTATCAGGAATTATTTTTGAGTCATAAAGTGTCTTCTTACGATTAAATTCTGCTGTTGCAGTCTTTATCTTATACTGAAGATCTTCAATATCATTCAGGTGATGGAACTTACTCTTCTCAAGGTTCAGTTGAGTGTTCTCCAAATTGTTGATCGCATCAAAGATTCTGGTTTCTTGCTCCATGAACCTCAACTCCATATTAGCATTCACTAACTTCAGAATTGTATCACCTTTCATTAAAACCGCTCCGTCTTCAACATAAACTTTCTCTACATTTCCACCACTTATTGCATCAATGAATATTGTGGTCTTTGGAAATACTATACCATCAACAGGAATAAACTCTTGGAAATCTCCTTTTTTGACTTTCGCGAATGACATGTAGTCTTTTTCCACATACAATCTGCTTGATTTATCTCTAAAGAACAATAGGTACAATACAAACAACAGGAATATAGATCCCAGTGAATAAAGAAGCACCTTCTTTGTTGTCCATTTCTTTTTCTTTATAATTCTATCCATATGCTATTTATCCTTATTTCAAATATACCTAGTCATAATCTGTGCCAACACATTCAAACTACTGTATGGCAAGGTGTTTGCCTATAATTAAATGGGTGGGATTTTGAAGGAAAATGTACGTTACCGATCAAATTTACGTACAATTATGAACAGAATACTTACTTTTATACTCGACTTATTCGAATAAATAAAAAACATTTGAGATGACTAAACAAAAGGCCAAAATACTTATAGTTGATGATGATAAAGATGTATTATTAGCTGCTAAGTTATTTCTAAGACAACATATAGAATTCGTACATACTGAAGAGAATCCGGAAAATATACCTGCTTTGATTCAGAATGACAATTATGATCTTGTCCTTCTGGACATGAACTTTTCCAGAGATGCTACAAGTGGTAAAGAAGGCTTTCATTGGATGAATAAAATACTAGAGATTGATCCTTCAACCGCAGTAATACTTATAACAGGATATGGAGATATTGAGCTTGCTGTCCAAGGAATAAAAGAAGGTGCTACTAACTTTCTGTTAAAGCCATGGGAAAATAAAAAGCTACTGGCAACTATTACTGCTACCATACAAATGAGAGAATCCAAAGTAGAACTTCAGACACTAAAAACTAAGCAGAAAGTTCTAATGGAAAGCCATAATAAGTCAGAAGAAATGCTTATCGGACAATCTGAAGCCATGAAAAAAGTAATGGCTAATGTTCAGAAGGTGGCTAAGACTGATGCCAATGTTCTTATCCTTGGAGAAAATGGTACAGGTAAAGAACTTATTGCAAGGGCTATTCATAATGCATCACCCAGAAACAATGATGTTTTTGTAAGTGTGGATTTAGGTGCTATCAGCGAAACTCTGTTTGAAAGTGAACTATTTGGATTTAAAAAGGGTGCTTTCACTGATGCAAAAGAAGATCGTGCAGGAAGATTCGAAGCTGCAAACAAAGGAAGTATCTTTCTCGATGAAATAGGAAACCTTTCTTTCCCCATGCAAGCTAAGCTCCTAAGTGTTTTACAAAACAGGAAAGTTGTCAGAATAGGTACTAACAAGGAAATACCTATTGATGTGCGTTTGATTTGTGCTACTAATATGCCTTTATACCAAATGGTAAAGGAAAGCAAGTTCAGACAGGATCTTCTTTATAGAATCAATACTGTAGAAATCCAACTTCCTCCATTGAGAGAAAGAGTAGAAGATATAGCTCCTCTATCTGATTACTTCCTCGAAAAGTACTGTAAGAAGTATAAACTCGGTCAGAAGAGACTAAATGCAGCTACCCTGAAAAGACTTGAAAAACACGATTGGCCCGGAAATATCAGAGAGCTTCAACATGCTATCGAAAGAGCTGTTATTATGAGTGAATCTAACATCTTACAACCTCATGATTTCTTTTTTAATCAGTTAGATAATAAATCAAAAGATGATTTTGTTCCTATGACAACAAATCTTGAGGAAACTGAAAAGATGCTAATTCGCAAGGTTATAGATAAACATAATGGTAACATAAGTAAAGCTGCCAAAGAATTGGGTTTGACAAGAGCTTCGCTTTATCGTAGAATTGATAAATATGGTCTTTAAGAGCTTTAGATGGAATGTCATAATAAGGATAATCTTGATTCTGTTTATGACATTTGTTTCTATCTATTTTATTAAAAATCCGGATTATGGAATAAGTTCTATACTGTTTGTTCTTGTTCTACTTTTCCTGATTATTGAACTTATAAGGTATGTAGAACAAACTAACAGGAAGCTAAGCAAGTTTCTTGAAAGTATTCATTATTCTGATTTCTCTATAAGGTTTCGTGAACAACAACATTTAGGTGAGACCTTCAAGGATCTGAATTATGAATTCAATCAGGTAATTGAGAAGTTCAGAAAGTACAGAGCCGAGATTGAAGAGCATTATAACTATCTTCAGACTATTGTACAGCATGTAAGTATCGGGATAATTGTATTTAAAGACAATGGAAAAGTTGAAATCATCAATAATGAAGTTAAAAAGCTATTAAAGATTAACTCATTATATAATATCAACCAGCTTACAGACTATCACGATAATCTTTCTGAAAAGATCTTATCACTTAAAGGTGGAGATAAGATTCTTATCAAGATTATTATTGATAATGAACTTTACCAACTTTCTGTACACGCTGCTGAATTTAGGATGAGAGGAGATGATATGACGCTTATCTCTATACAGAATATCCATAATGAACTGGAGCAAAAAGAAGTGGAATCATGGCAGAAGCTAATAAGAGTACTTACTCATGAGATCTCTAATTCAATGACTCCTATATCTTCGTTGGCCTCTACTGTAAAAGATGTAATTCTTGAAGAAGATGATAATGGTAAGGTTGCTCTTTCTGATATTGATAATGATGATATTGAGACTATAGACTTAGCTATGCAGACTATAGAAAACAGATCTGAAGGACTCCTCAACTTTGTAAATGTTTATCGTAACCTAACCAGAATCCCTAAACCTAATTTCAGGTATTTTAGGGTCAAAGATTTATTTACAGATATTGAAAGTCTGTATAGTAATGTATTTAGTGAAAAGGGAATCAAGTTTATTGCCAGATGCTTCCCTGATGATTTGATGCTAACTGCCGACCCTGATCTATTACAACAGGCTCTTATCAACTTAGTGAAAAATGCAATGGAGGCTATAGGAAGCCAAGAAAATCCAACAATAAATATAACAGCTTCCATTAATATGGATAATAGAATTATTATTGAGGTTAAGGATAATGGTCAAGGTATTAAACCTGATATCCTTGATAAGATCTTTATGCCTTTCTTCACTTCCAAGAAAAGTGGTAGTGGTGTGGGGCTTTCTTTGTCCAGACAAATTTTACAAATGCACAAAGGAAATATCAATGTAAAGTCAATCCCTGAACAAGGAACGATTTTTACTCTAATAATATAGAATGCTTAGAGAGGCTGCTTCACTAATAGAAATAGCCTCTCTCCTTTTCAAAACGCGCAATAAAGAACATTATAAGAACATAAGTAAACTCAAAGCCATTACTACCATTCCTGCTATCAATCCATATATAGAAAGATGATGTTCTCCATATTCTCTGGCTGCCGGCAATAACTCATCTATAGATATAAATACCATTATTCCTGCTACCCCAGCAAAGATAATCCCAAATGTCATTGGCCCCATAAAAGGCATCAACAGCAAATAACCTATAACAGCCCCTACAGGCTCTGCTAATCCGGAGAGAAAAGAAAACCAGAATGCCTTCTTCTTATTTCCTGTCGCATAATATATAGGTGCTGAAACAGCAATTCCTTCAGGAATATTATGAACGGCAATAGCAAATGCAATAGCAATTCCCAATTCCGGATTACTCAGTGCAGCAGTAAAAGTGGCCAATCCTTCAGGAAAGTTGTGAATACCTATAGCCAATGCTGTAAATATTCCCATACGCATCAACTTTGCTTTACTCCCTTTCGCCTTGCCTGCTTTTATATTTTCGACCTTCTTCACTTCATGAGGGTTTTCTGCAGAAGGAATAAGCTTATCAATAATTGCAATCAATAGAATCCCACCGAAGAATGAGATTGCTGTTACCCATTCTCCCTTACTCTCCCCATAATATGAAACCAGTTCTTCTTTTGCTTTTGCTATGATCTCAACAAATGATACATATATCATTACTCCTGCTGAAAAGCCTAAAGCTACAGATAAGAATCTGGTGTTTGTTCGCTTGGTAAAGAATGCCAATACACTCCCAATCCCTGTTGATAAACCTGCAAATAGAGTTAGAGCAAAGGCAATTAGTAAATTTTCTGTCTCCATATAATTATGTCTCCTTAATAAAATGTTAAGTCCCCTTAAAAAGTAATACAAGTTCAGTACTCCAATTGTTCAAAGATCAATGATAAAGACAGATATAAAAAAAACAAGGACTCGCCTTGTTCTTTCTTACTTTGATCAGTTTAAATTAGAAGTCTACTTCAACCCCTATAGGGCAATGATCTGAATGAACGACTTCAGAATAAATCGAAGCAGAAGATATTTTATCTTTTATTGAATCGCTTATCATATGATAGTCTATTCTCCAACCTTTATTATTTGCTCGTGCTCGTGCCCTATATGACCACCATGAATAATTATGTGGTTCCGGATGTAGGTTTCTAAAGCTGTCTGTAAACCCCTGTTCAAGAAAACCCGTCATCCATTCTCTTTCTTCAGGTAAGAATCCTGATGTGTTTTTATTTCTTACAGGATCATGAATATCAATAGCCTCATGACAAATATTGTAATCACCAGATATAATAAGGTTAGGTCTACTTTTCCTTAACTCAAGTATATACTCCTGAAAGTCTTTCAACCATTGCATTTTGAAATCCTGACGTACATCACCAGAAGAACCCGAAGGATGGTAAACACTGATAACAGAAACATCACCATAATCAGAACGGATCATACGACCTTCATTATCATACTTCTCAATTCCCATTCCATATTCAATATGATCAGGCTTAGTTTTGGTAAGTATAGCTACACCACTATAACCTTTTTTTTGCGCCGAAAACCAATAGTTATCATATCCCAATTCCTGAAGCTCAAAATTAGGCACCTGATCGTTTTGCGCTTTTGATTCCTGAAGGCAAACGATATCAGGATCAGCTTCTTTCAACCATTCCAAAAAACCTTTCTTAACAGCAGCTCTTATTCCATTAACATTGTAGGAAATAATATTTTTCATATCGTCGAGGGAATTAATTTTACAAATAAGATTTTGGACAAAGATAAACCATAAAGCTAGTCTTTAGCTTGATATTTTTCTATCACAGATCGATAAATCTTAAGTAACTTTATTACGATTCCATATTTAGACAAAATAACAATTCGTGTTTTCTAGTTCTTTTTCATATAATTAAGCTGCATAATTAGGGAACATTGGGAAAAAAATCAGTTACATTTGCCGTTTTTGTCAGAGGGTCCTTCAATTGATTAAGTAAAATGAAAAAGAGACAGTCTTTACTAGGTAAATTTTTAATTTGGAGAATTAAGCACATTTCAGATAAGAACTTCCTTATGATATTAGGTATTATCATAGGATTCTTAGGTGGTGTTGCTGCAGTCATTATTAAAAAATCAGTGCATGCTATTTCCAGTCTGCTGACGGAAGACTTTGCACTAGATTACCACAACTATTTATACTTTGCACTACCGATGATAGGAATATTCATCGCTATAGTTTATGCAAAGTTCATTGTCAAGAAACATGTAGGCCATGGAATACCAAGTGTATTATATGCCATTGGAAAAAACAACGGTATCATCAAAAGGCACAACATCCTTTCTTCTATCGTAACAAGTACATTTACAGTAGGATTCGGGGGGTCTGTAGGTCTTGAGGGACCAACAGTAGCCACGGGAGCAGCCATAGGTTCTAATATTGGGCAGATGTTGCGATTCAACTATAAGCAAATCACTTTACTTTTAGGTCTTGCATGTGCGGCAGCTATGGCAGCTATTTTCAAATCACCTGTTGCAGCGGTCGTATTTGCCATTGAAGTAATTATGATTGATCTTACTATGGCATCATTAGTGCCATTGTTGTTTGCGTCTGCTACTGCTGTACTTACATCTTATCTATTCTTAGGGCAAACGGTTGTATACCCCTTTGAAGTTACAGAAGGTTTTCAACTAAAGAACATACTACACTTCATTCTTCTAGGTATCTTATGTGGTTTGGTGTCTGTTTATTTCACACAAACCTATATGGCCGTTGAACGAAAGTTCGCAAAGATGAAGAAATGGTATACAAGACTTATCATTGGTGGTATTTTGTTAGGTGTACTTACATTCTTGTTTCCTTCTTTATATGGTGAGGGTTATGAGGCTGTGAATAATTGTCTTTCAGGAGATACTACAGCATTATTTCACAATAGTGTGTTCTATTCCTTTCAAGGGAATTTCTATATGACAGTACTTTTATTTGTACTGATATTGTTATTTAAGCCTATCGCTACATCCACTACTTTCGGAGCTGGTGGAGTTGGAGGTATCTTTGCTCCTACATTATTTTTGGGTGCATTCACTGGCTTGTTGTTCTCTTTTATAATTGAGCACTTCAACATTACAGATCTGAATGCTGCTAACTTTGCTCTTGTGGGTATGGGTGGTCTTATTGCAGGGGTATTACATGCTCCACTTACTGCTATCTTCCTTATTGCAGAGCTTACAGGAGGCTACGAGCTTTTTGTACCCCTAATGATTACTGCAACTATCAGTTATGCGACTATCAAGATGTTTGTGAACAATAGCGTTTATACACACCAGTTGGCAAAGAGAGGTGAGCTTATCACTCACCATAAAGATAAAGCTGTATTGAGTTTGATGAAGGTTGAGCCATTAATAGAAAAGAACTTTGAGTCTGTAAATGTTGATGACTTTCTTGGGGACTTAGTGAAAGTAATTCCAAAGACATCAAGAAATATATTCCCTGTCATTGATAAGGAAAACAACTTTCAAGGTATGATTGATCTGGATTCTGTAAGAAACATAATGTTCAAACCAGAACTTTATGACAATGTAAATGTCAGAAGTCTTATGATTATGCCTACTGTTCTTGTTGATCCGGGCGAAAGTATGGAAGAAGTAGCCAAGAAGTTCCAGACTTCAGGTAGATATAATATCCCTGTGGTTAATGATGGAAAGTATGTGGGCTTTATTTCAAGAGCTAATGTATTCTTAAGTTATAGAAAAATGTTGAAACACTTCTCTGATGATTAGAGTTTTGATATTTGACTTATAAAGTGAAAGGCTTTAATTATCCATAGGGTAGTTGAAGCCTTTTGTCTTTTATAAAAAAGATACTCAACACAAAGTCTATAATTATCCTCCCTGAAAATATACAAATCTAGCCCGAAGGATAACCAACTTCTGGGGGGAAGATGACCCATTCTTGGGAGGAAGATGCTGGTTCTTCGGGGGGGAGAATCAAGATCCGTCCCCCAGAAAACAAAGATTCTTCCTGCCTGAAATTTATATGATTCAGCAGGGAGTTTGTAATTTCATAATGAAGTAGTTTGAAAATTGCTTTACAAAAGAGCTTCTTCTCAGCCTATCATATATCGAATATTAGCAATCCTAATATTTAAGTCTCTCCATTCTATAATCATTTCCAATGGTTTACATACAAGATTTATCTTATATAAATAATCACCAACAAGCTGAGTTAGAATTACAATAGTGATATACCTACAAATATTTTTTCTTATTTTCGCGACTTAAAATGTTTTTAACCTGAATGTTCAGGATTACTAATCAGAAAAAACAAAAGAAATTATGTTGCGTACACATACCTGCGGGGAATTAAATATAAGCAATGTCAATGAGACTGTTACTTTATCTGGATGGGTACAACGCTCCAGAGATCTTGGAGGAATGACATTTATAGATTTAAGAGATAGATATGGTATCACTCAGTTGGTTTTTAACTTAGAAACCAATGAAGATCTATGCCTAAAAGCCCGTAAGTTGGGTCGTGAGTTTGTTATTTCTGTTACTGGTAAGGTTATCGAGAGAAGCAGTAAGAATCCAAAGATGCCTACTGGTGATATTGAAATTGAAATCTCTGAATTGCAGATTCTGAATGAGTCTAAAACTCCTCCTTTCACTATCGAAGATGATACTGATGGTGGCGAAGAGCTTAGAATGCAATACAGATATCTTGACTTAAGAAGAAATCCAAACAGAAAGAACCTTGAACTTCGTCATAGAGTAGCTATCGAAACAAGAAACTTCCTTGACGGATTGAAGTTCCTCGAGATTGAAACTCCTTACTTGATCAAGTCTACTCCTGAAGGAGCCAGAGACTTTCTTGTACCTTCAAGGATGAATCCGGGTGAGTTTTATGCACTTCCTCAGTCACCACAGACTTTCAAGCAATTATTGATGGTTGCCGGATATGATAGATACTATCAGATTGTAAAATGTTTCCGTGATGAAGATCTTCGTGCTGACCGTCAGCCTGAGTTTACACAGATTGACTGTGAAATGGCTTTCGTTGACAGAGAAGATGTTCTCAATACTTTTGAAGCTATGGCAAAACATCTTTTCAAAGCTATCAAAGGTGTAGATGTTGCTGACTTCCCTCGTATGCCTTATTCTGATGCCATGAAATATTATGGTTCTGATAAGCCTGATACTCGTTTTGAGATGAAGTTTGTTGAGATCAATGATGTTACTCAAAACAAAGGTTTCAAGGTATTTGATGATGCTCAACTTGTTCTTGGTATCTGTGCTAAGGGATGTGGTTCTTATACAAGAAAGCAGTTAGATGCACTTACCAACTTTGTGAAGAAACCTCAAATTGGAGCAAAAGGTCTTGTATATGTAAAATGTAATGAGGATGGTAGCTTTAAATCTTCTGTTGACAAGTTCTATTCGCAGGAAGACCTAAAGGCATGGGCTGAAAAGATGAATGCTGAGGCTGGCGACTTAATGCTTGTATTAAGTGGTGATACTGATCATACAAGAAAAGCTATGTGTGAACTTCGTCTTGAGATGGGTAGCCAACTAGGACTTAGAGATCCTGAAAAGTTCTCTCCTCTATGGGTTGTTGACTTCCCTCTTGTTGAGTGGGATGAGGACAACAAAAGATTCCATGCAATGCACCACCCATTTACATCTCCTATACAAGAAGACCTCGATCTTCTTGCTACTGATCCGGGTAATGTAAGAGCTAATGCATATGATATGGTGATCAATGGTGTTGAAATTGGAGGTGGTTCTATCAGAATCTATAACAGAGAGCTACAGCAATTGATGTTCAAAACTCTTGGTTTCTCTGATGAAGAGGCGCAAGAGCAATTCGGATTCCTAATGGATGCATTCCAATATGGTGCTCCTCCTCATGGTGGTGTTGCTTTTGGCTTAGACAGACTTGTTTCTTTATTCGGTGGTCAAGACTCTATCAGAGACTTTATTGCTTTCCCTAAGAACAATTCTGGTAGAGATGTTATGATTGACTCTCCTTCTAAGATTGATATGCAACAGCTTGTTGACCTTAACTTAAAGTTAGATCTTAAAGGATAATAAGATATTAATCTTGTTTATATATATAAAAAGGAAGCTTAAAGCTTCCTTTTTTGTTATCCTTTCTTTTTCTCCAATTTGGCAAAGTATACTCTTCGTAATGCCTGATCATCTTTTGTGATTTCCAGACCTCTTTTTCCAAGCATAATATCATTAGTATTTACTAAGTATAGAGGATAATAACCTTTTGGAACTAATATATCTCTTACTTGCTTCTTACCTGATATATAATGATGAAGGTATTTATTGATCACTTCATAGTAATCGTTCTTCCCTTTAGTCTTCGGAAGCTCCTCATCCAATTATAGAATCACATGCTGTAATGATATAAATTAAAATAAAAAGAGTAGCATAAGTTGTTCGTCTCATTTTATCATAATATTTAGATTGGTTAATGTATTATATCAAGTATATTACTTTAGCTAGATATAATAAGGGATATGTAAGCTTTAATTGCCATTTAAACACTCTGAGAATCTAATAATACAATCTTCTTATTCAGGATTTGTATTTTATCGCACATATGAGCCCAATGTTATGTTAAATTACAAACTCTCTTCCCTGACTGATATTAATGTTTCAGGTTGGTACAGCATTTTTGTTTCAATATGAAACATTGCAATAAACACATTCACAAATCACTTTTCATAAACCATTGATAATATAGGAGTACAAGAATCTGGTATAGGTATTGCTAAGTTAGTGTAAAACATTTATCATGGGCGATAAAGAGATAACAGTTATGCTTCTTCAAAACTGAACTGTGAATAACATTTCTATGAAACCCAGAAATTGACCACTAGAATAACAAGTCTTTTTAATGATGAAGAAGGACTGCACAATTAATAGATAATTCGGGCAAATATTATGATTGGCTATTACATCAAAGTATCTATAAGAAACTTACTTAAGTATAAGTTATTCAGCGTTCTTAATATTGTAGGTTTATCCATAGCAATAATCATAGCTATGATCATCTTCTTATTCGTGAACCATGAACTGACTACAGATAAACATATCAAGAATGGAGACCATATTGCAAAGGCATACTTATGGGGAGATTTTCTTAGTGTACCTTTTGCAAAGACTTATGAAAACAAAATGGCTTCTTTAGAAGTTCTTACAATTGTTCATTATTACAGAAGAGAAGTGTATTCTACATTATTAGTGAATGATCACAAATATAATATAGATGCTATAGAGGTAGACTCCAATTATCTGAAAGTCTTTGATTATCCTTTGCTTTCTGGAGATTCCCGAACAGCCTTAAGAAAACATAATTCAATATTATTATCAGAATCCAGAGCAAAAGCTGTCTTTGGAGATGAAAATCCGGTAGGGAGACATATACAATCCATTGACCTTAACTCTAAATCAAAAGAGAATTTAGTTGTAACTGGTGTATTTAAAGACTTTCCTTCTAATAGTAGTCAGAAGTTCAATGCTATTGTTCATAGTAAGAAGATTAGAGCAGAAAAAAGCAAAGGAATGTGCAACTACTTTCATTATCTACGACTCAATGATAATGTAAGTATAGAAGATGCTACACGGGATTTTTATAAGCCATTTGAAGATGAAGCAAGAGAAAAAGGGAATCTTGATGAATTACCTGAGAAGGGAGAATATGGGTTAATGCCAATTTCTGAGATATACTTTTCTGGAAGATCTTTCTGGGGACATGAGAAAGGGAACCTGAACTTAGTATATATTTATTTGTGTATAGGAATTCTTATAATATTAGTAGCAGGATTTAACTTTATCAACCTTACTTCTTCACTTGCTAACAAAAGAGCGAAAGAAACCGGAATAAGAAAAGTAGTAGGAGTGAACGGAAGTGCTATCTTCTCACAGTTAATCATTGAATCTATGATCACCTGTTTTACTGCTTTGGTTATATCCTTGATTCTATTGGAAGTTATAATCACTCCTATTTCATCATACCTGAGCGAAACTATGAGACTAAGCATATATCAACAAGGAGGATTGTTTTTATATGGTAGTGTTTTAGTTGCATTATTTTTGGGCTTTTTGGCCGGAATATACCCGGCTTTAGTTGTATCATCTTTCCCTCCTATAAAAGCAATCAAAGGTGAATTCAGCAAAGGGTTAAAAGGACTGAGAATGCGCAGAGCATTGATAATTATCCAGTTCGTTATATCTGTTGTATTGATCATCTCTACAGTAGTGATCCTATATCAGGTTAATTATATAAAGAATAAGAATCTGGGATTCGATAAGGAGCATGTCGTATTTATAGAACAAAACAAAATAATGATAAAACAGGGTGCTTCTATTTTGGATGTATTGAATCAATCTCCATATATAAAGAGCACTTCTCTTGCATATGCTCCTCCTGGCTATAGAGAAATGGGTTGGGGCTTCTCTGTAAATGATGAAAGTTATGATGTTAGAGGATATACTGTTGATGAGAATTATATTGACTTGTTCAATATAGAAATGTTGAAAGGAGAAAAGTTCAGCAAGCACCATAAAAACGAAGCCATTTACCATTGTATCCTGAATGAAACCGCTGCAAAGAAGATCAATACTGAGATTATTGGAGAAAAGTTCAATATGTATAAAGGTAATGTAAGGGTAATAGGAGTTTGCAAAGACTACTATATCAATAATCCGGCAAATGGCATGCAACCAGTTGCTTTATTTCTTCGGAAGAAAAAGAACTCATATCTAAATTTCCTGATTGTAAAGTTTGAAAAGGGGCAGGCTGTTAATGGAATTAATTATCTGAAAGATTACTGGGCTAAGAATTATAGCGATTATAATTTCAATATGAGATTCTTGAATGATACTTTCAACAAGCAATACAAGAAAGAAGAAAGACTCTCTGAGATGTTCGCATTCTTTGCTATCTTCTCTATTTTTATTGCATGCCTAGGGTTATTCGGACTATCAGCATTTATGGCAGAACAGAGAACAAAAGAGATTGGAGTAAGAAAAGTACTTGGAGCAAATGAAGGTAGCTTGATTCGATTGCAGGCAAGAGAGTATCTTATCCTTGTTTTTATAGCTAATATTATTGCATGGCCTATAGCTTACTATCTTATGAACAACTGGCTGAATGGCTTTGCAGAACATATTAATTTCAAGTGGTACTTCTTTGGAATTGCTTTAATCATAAGCTTATTGATAACTATGATAACAGTAAGCTATATGGCAATGAAAGCGTCAAGGTTGAACCCTATTGATGTGATTAAAAGTGAGTAAATAAATCTTTCATAAGAAAGCAATAACGAACGACACCCCAAAAGCATATCTATCCTTTGGGGTGTCGTCTCTTATAAAGAGATATTTTCTATATCTATTAATATCTATCCTGAACGGCTTTCCAATCAACAAGCTTCCAGAACTCATCAATGTAAGCAGGTCTGGCATTTCTTTTATCGATATAATACGCATGTTCCCAAACATCACAAGTAAGAATAGGAGTATATCCACTTGTCATAGGGTTTCCTGCATTAGGCTCCTGAACAATAATCAGTTTTCCTGAATTATCTTTTACAAGCCAAGCCCAACCAGAACCGAACAAAGTAGCTGCAGCAGCAGAGAACTTCTCTTTGAAGTTATCATAAGATCCAAAATCTCTTTCAATGGCTTTCTTCAAGAATCCTTCTGGCATACCACCACCATTAGGAGACAGGCAATTCCAGTAGAAAGTATGATTCCATACTTGAGCTGCATTATTGAAGATACCTCCTTTAGCATTCATGATAATATCTTCCAGACTTTTACCCTCAAATTCAGTACCAGGGACTAATTTATTCAGGTTATTCACATAAGCAGCGTGGTGCTTGCCATAGTGATATTCAATAGTTTCTTCTGAGATATGAGGTTCTAATGCATTCTTAGCATAAGGCAATTGTGGTAATTCGTAAGCCATAGTTATATATTTAAGCTGTAATGACAGCAGTTTTACAAATGTTTTCTTAATATCCTACTAACAATTGTAAACAGATTTTTCCCTAAAGGATATCATTTTTTTTCATCTTTCTTATCTATTTCCATTCAATCAAAGTTATATTGTCAAGCATGAGGAAAGAAAAACTTATTTAAACCTAAGCCTTTATATTTTGTTAATTCATTCAAAAACAAAAAGAATGGATACAGGACTACAAAGCTTCATTTCTAACATCGAGCTATTCCAATCAGAAATTATAAGTAATAAAAAGATCAAAGACGGGGTTTATCTTTTAACCATCAAGTACAATGAAAAGTTTATCCCCGGTCAGGTCGTCGGCCTTAGCCTAAACCCAAAAGATCCTCCACGCTTGTATAGTATTGCCAGCGCAGGCTCAGATCAAAAGATAGATATCTTGTTCAATATCAAGGACGGGGGTTCTCTTACACCTCAATTATCAAGGCTAAAGGCTTCTGATACTATATATATATCTCATCCCTTTGGTGCGTTTTTAGGTGATGATAAACCGGCATGGTGGATAGCCTCGGGAACTGGAATTGCACCATATCGATCAATGAGCTTGGCGGGTTTATATAAAAACAAGAAACTAATTCATGGTGGAAGGACGTTAGAAGACTTCTATTTCTATGAAGAGTTCAAAGATTTGTTTGGTAGCAACTACATAAGATGTAGCAGCAGACTCGAACATCCTGAGGTCTTTCATGGAAGAATAACAAAATATCTTGAACAACAAGACCATATCCCAAAGGATATAAATTATTACCTTTGCGGCAATTCTGAAATGGTCGTAGATGTCCGTGAAATATTAATTAGTAAGGGTGTTCCTTTCTTAAATATCATGGCAGAAATATACTTTTAAATCAATGGAGAAAATAGCTTTATTTGGACTTACCCTCACTGACTTGCAAGAAGTTTGCAAAGATCTCAAGCTGCCTAAGTTTGTTGCGAAACAAATATCTGATTGGCTTTACAAAAAAAATATTACCTCTATTGATGAGATGACCAATCTCTCTAAAAAGGCAAGAGAGCTACTGAATGAGAAATATACCTTCGGAGTTCATGCTCCTATAAAGGCTCAGGAATCAACTGACGGAACCAAGAAATACTTATATCAGGCTCCTAATAGAAACTTTATTGAAACGGTATATATCCCTGATAAGGAAAGAGCTACTTTATGTGTTTCTTCGCAAGTAGGTTGTAAAATGGGATGTCTGTTTTGTGTTACTGGTAAACAAGGCTTTCAAGCACAACTTACACCCGGAGAGATTGTAAACCAAATTCGTAGCCTCCCTGAAAGAGAAAAGCTTACCAACATTGTATACATGGGAATGGGCGAGCCTTTCGATAATCTCGACAATGTAATGAAGTCTTTGGAAATCCTTACTTCTGACTATGGTTTTGAGATGAGCCCAAGGAGAATTACAGTATCTTCTATTGGTATTACTCCGGCATTGCAAACCTTCTTGAAGGATAGTAATTGCCATTTGGCTATAAGTCTTCATACTCCTTTTGAAGATGAAAGAAGAAAGTTGATGCCTGTTGAAAATGTTTACAATCTTCCTGAAATTATGGATGTTATCCGTAAACATGATTTTGGCCTACAACGACGTGTTTCTTTTGAGTATATAATGTTCAAGGGCGTTAATGACACTCCTGCACATATCAAGCAAATGTGTAAATTGTTGAATGGCCTGAGATGTAGAGTCAACCTCATTAAATTCCATGCCTTTGATGGTAGCCCTTTGGAAGGTTCTGACAGACAGACTATAGAGTATTTCAGCAATAAGTTGAATGAAAAAGGAATCCGTTCAACCATCAGAGCATCAAGAGGTGAAGATATCCTCGCTGCCTGTGGTCTTCTATCTACAAAGGAATTGGTGAAAAGAAAAGATATTGAAGATTAAGTATATACGATATAAATTTCTTGATAAAGCTGTCACTTGTGGCAGCTTTTTTTGTATCACAGAATTCATCTTTTCAGACTTTCCCATTATTCAAAAAGTGATTTTTCGGCAACAGTAAAGATGATTTTTCTTCATCCCCTAATGAAATACAAAAATTAGCCCGAAGGATAACAGTTCATCAAGGGAAAGATGGGGGTTCGTCAAGGGAAGAATAGAGATTCGTCAGGGGAAAGATAATTGTCCATCAAGGGGAAAATTGAAATTTTTCAGGGGGAAGATTTTCTTATATCAAAGGGAAGGACTTTCAGGAAGGAACAAGGCAAAAAAAAGCTGCCTTCATAAGTTGAGGCAGCTCTTTGTTTTGTTATGAGTTAATCTCATTTTTTATATCTTCTTGTATGCCTAGCTTCTCCTTGATTTTCTCAAGCATTACATCAACCATAGCAGACAAATCATATTCACATTTAAGATCCCAATCGTTTCTTGCAACCTCATCATCAATACAAGCAGGCCAAGAATCAGCGATAGCTTGTCTGAAGTCAGGCTTATAAGAGATTTCAAACTCTGGAATTCTTTTCTTTACTTCAGCAGCGATTTCCTCTGGAGTAAAACTGATACCAGCAACATTATAGCTTGATCTTCTTGATAAAGATTCAGCATCAGCTTCCATAAGATCAATAGTTGCTTTAATAGCATCAGGCATAAACATCATAGGAAGAGCTGTTTTCTCAGAAAGGAAACATTCGTATTTCTTGTTCTTTACAGCTTCATAGAAGATCTCTACAGCGTAGTCAGTAGTACCTCCACCAGCTTCAGCCTTATATGATATTAATCCTGGATATCTTAAACTTCTAAAGTCGACTTTGTAGCGGTTATAATAATATTCTCCCCAACGCTCACCAGCTAACTTACTGATACCATAAACAGTATTAGGATCCATCACACAATCTTGAGGAGTCTCAAAACGAGGAGTTGAAGGACCAAAGACAGCAATAGAACTTGGCCAAAACACCTTCTTTGCCTTTGTCTGACGAGCAATTTCAAGCATGTTCATTAAAGCCTGCATATTGATATCCCAAGCTTTTATAGGCATCTTCTCAGCGTTGCCAGAAAGAATAGCAGCAAGATTATAGATTTGAGTAATCTCATTTTCTTCAACGAACTTAAGCATTTCGTCGTAATTCAAGGCGTCAAGAATAGCAAAAGGTCCTCCGTTCTTAATATCTTCCATCGGCTCTTTGATATCAGTAGCAAATACATTATCCGCGCCATATCGGCTTCTTAGCTCCGTCGTCAAATCTGATCCTATTTGACCAGAACATCCAATGATTAATATTTTTTCCATATCTATTGCTTGTGTTATTATCGATATTATAATAAATACTCTATTTGCTGCAAATGTAATAAAGTTTATGAAGCTTGTGTAAATGCATTGTTAAAAATTTATCAATACTCTAATGTTCTCATTAGAGCTATAATAGATAAAGGAATTTAACTCCTGTTTTATTATATAATGCACCATTAAACGAGTATTCTTTTGATAGGTTTAAATTTGATTATATAAATAGTTATTAAATCTGCCCGCAATACTATACATACTTCCTTTTATTCATGAATAGATCTCCAACAACAAATCTTCACATAACAATCACTAACCTTTGGCTTTAGATGGGATTGCTATTCTACAACAATATAACCCCTAAGGCATGTATAAAAAGAGTTCTTTAATTTAAAGGTGTTTTACATTAAAAAAATATGTTTTTGAAATAAAACGACTTAGTATTAGACAGAATGTGCTCAACGATAGATTCGATAATTATTTTCTTTTCTTTTTGTTCTATCTTAAGATATAATTATAATTTTGCGGATCAATTTTTTATTGTAACTGCTTATTACAAGGAGCATTTAAGAGACCGTTCTTTAACAATAAATTATGTGGGGGTTGTATTATCTATGATAAATATGATGATTTATATAAATATTAGAGTTAATACATACATGATATATTGTCAAGCATCTTTTTAATTATATAAAATTTTACTGAAGAATAATACCTGATTACTATGAAGAACAAAATTTTTACACTAGTTTTCTTATTGGTGGTGCCGCTATTTGTCTCTGCACAATTCTATCCACCAGAAAGTTTAAGCTTATCATATAAAGATGGTGATGTGTCACTAACATGGGAAGAGCCACTAAATGGGGCATGGAAAGGATATGATAATAATGTTTGTGAGCGTCTTTTAGGATATGGAGAGGCTGATTCATATTTTTATTGTGCTATAAAATATGATGGTCAGGATTTAGAAAATAGTGTTGGAAACTTCCTTACTCAAGTTAAATTCTATTATGGAAGTAAGCTTAAGGAAGGAGATGAGCATACAGCACAATTTGAAGTTTTTATTGCTTCAGGAGCCAATGCAGGAAACATACTTGTGAAAAAAGAGGTGGAAAATGAGAAACCTAATGCTTGGAATACTGTCGATTTGGATGAAGCGATTGAAATAGAAGCAAACACAACATACTATATAGGTTACAAAGTTGCTTATCTGAAAGAAGAAGAATACCCAGGAGGTCTAGATGCAGGTCCTTGTAGTGTAAGAGGAAAGTCAGATCTTGTATCTGATGATGGAAGCCTATGGGATAGTCTGGATTCAGAATATTTCAACTGTAATATTATGATAAAAGCTTTTATATCTGATAAAAGTGGTGTTAGATTATTAGCTCTTCCTTCTTCAAGAATGACCGATAATTCACCTAAATCAAAGAGCAAGAAGTTTAAAGGCGTATCTGCTCCTAAGATGAAGTCAGTTAAGAAAGATAGATATTCAAGTGCTTTGCTTGGCTATAATATATATAGAAATGGCCTGAAAATAAACTCAACTCCTGTAAAAGAGAAAGAGTATGTAGATAAAAAACTTCCTGAAATGCCTTATACATACAAGGTTTCAGCGGTTTATCAAGATGGAGAATCAGAGTCTACAGAGGAACAATCAATTACTGCTACTTATAATATGGTTCCTAGAAATGTTGTACTAGCAGAGGTAGGTACTGGCGTATGGTGTGAATTCTGCCCTGGTGTTGCATTAGCAGTTAAAGACTTCGATAAAAACAATGATAATATATCATTCTTAATGTATCATATAGGTGATGAACAAGATAATCAAGATCCTTATATGAATGAAGCAAGTATCGCAAGAAGAGAATTCTATGGTAACTATACCAACTATCCTGTTACTGCATTTGATGGTGGTGATCTTCATGAAGGAGGAAACGCAACTCAAAGTATATACGGAACATTGTTCCCTTTATATGAAAAGAGAAATAACACTAAGTCTCCTTATACATTGAATTTTAGCCTATCAAATTCTGAAGGAGTAATGACTATTGATATCGATCTTCAAAATGTAGGTACTCTTTTCTCTGATAAAGTTGCTTTGCATGTAGCTATTTCTGAATCTAAGATTCAACAGTCTTGGCAAGGATTGAGTGAGTTGAATAATATTGTTAGACAAGTGCTTCCTTCTCCTAATGGAGTAAAAATTCCTATAAACAAGGATAAGCAGACATTTCAGTATGAATATACAATTCCTGAAGGTGCAAACCTTGACAACTTCAATGTAGTTGTGTTCTTACAGGATCTTGACTCTAAAGAGATTCTTCAAGCTACTCAAGCTCCTCTAATCACAGGAATAAACAAGGTAAACAGTGATCTTAATGTTGTCCTATTTCCAAATCCTGCAGAAGGAGTGTTGAATATTAAATCTGATGTTCTTTTAAAGATGATCACCATTTATAATGTAAATGGACAAAAGGTTATTGAAAAACAACTTAAAGGAAAAGAAGAAACTATAGATGTTAACAACCTTACTAAAGGTATGTACTTTGTGACATTAAAAGATGAGAACTCTACTTTCACTCAAAAGGTTTTGATAAAGTAATATCTTATAATTTATGATACCAAAAAAGCCTGTTTTACTCAAGACAGGCTTTTTCTTTCTTCCATCTTTTTAGCTTCTCAAGTCTTCTTGTAATAAATGCAGTGTAAAGGCTGGGGATTCCATAGCCTATCAATCTGTTTTTCACCTTTTCTCTCATCTCCTCTATTGAAATATCAGGATCAGTAAAGTTCCCTTTATGCAAACAAAAACTGCAATACTCATCAGATCTGCTCAAATCTGTTAAAGTTCCCCCTCCTTCAGGATCTTTATCCATCTTTATACCACAGCTCTGACAGTGTTTATTTGATCTCATATTTGTGCTCATAATGAATTTGCTACTTATATTGTTATGTTGCTATTATAAAAATATAAATAATGACATTATAAAGTCAAGTGCAATAATACTTTAAATGTATATAATACACACTTAATATTATAACTATATTGATATATTATGAATTATCCTTGTAATGAATTTTATATACTAAAGCTTTTGAATCATATATAAAAAATGCCCCAAGCGTCTTGCTTGAGGCATCATATATATAATTAGATATTTATTCTTCTATTAATTTGTCTTTACCTTTAATGTGTCTGATTCATGCACCAACGGAGTTGGATGCTTAAGGTAGTCTACAGCTTTCTGGAAAGTATTATCAATATTATTATATATAGGATAAAAGCCCTTTTCATCATAGATATTTCTCCCAATATAAGCTTTCAGTAAAGTAGCAATCTTATTCCTTGAATATCTTTTTTGCTTAATCGTGAACTTTACACCTTTCTCTTTTGCAAAAGTCAATAAGTCATTATACATAGTATTAGTAATCTTAAACTGCTTATTGAAATCATCAAATGATTTATATTTCATCAAGTCCTTACGGTGAGTGTCTGTGTATTCAAAAGCAAACCTAAAAACAAGCCCTTTGTTTGCCAAAACATTAAATAAAACATTGTTCGAATCTGCCGATAAAGGAATATATATATCAGGCATGATTCCTCCACCACCATAAACAACTCTTCCTTTAGGTGTTGTATATTTCAATGAATCATTGAAACGAATGCTATCAGCGTTTTGCATCTCTCCATTCAAGTATCTTTCGTATGATTCCATATAATACTCTTCTTTTCCTTCATTATATGGTTTCTGTATGCTCCTGCCTGTTGGAGTATAATACCTGGCAACAGTAAGCCTGAAAGCAGAACCATCAGGCAATGCAATTTGTTCCTGAACAAGACCCTTACCAAAAGATCTTCTTCCTATTATTGCCCCACGATCATTATCCTGAATTGCCCCAGCAATAATTTCGCTTGCAGAAGCGCTACCTTCATCAATCAGTATAACCAGATCTTCATTCTGTAATCTTCCCTTGTTTGTAGCATAAGCACTCTTTCGAGGTCTGTTATTACCTTGAGTATATACTATCAATTGCTTATCTTTTAGGAACTCATCAGCCAAATTAATTGCTGCTGTCAAATATCCTCCTGAGTTCCCTCTAAGATCAAGTATCAACTTAGTCATCCCATTTGCTTTCAACTTCTTCATAGCTTTATCAGCTTCTTCATAAGTTGTGGCAGAGAATTTATTGATCTTCATATAGCCTATTGAGTCATTTACCATATAAGCAATATCAAGACTGAAAGTAGGTATGATATCTCGTGTTATCGTATAATTTATAGTATCTGGGAGTCCCCTTCTGAATATTCCAACATCAACTTTTGTTCCTCTGGGGCCTTTCAACAACCTGATAGCGTCCTTGTTCTTAATACCAACTCCTGCAATAGTAGAATCATTTACACTTACGATTCTATCTCCTGCCTGCAATCCTACCTTCTCAGAAGGGCCACCAGGAATTGTATTGATAACATTAATAGTATCTTTCTCTATTCTGAAGGAAATACCAATACCTTCAAACTTAGCTACCAAAGGATCATTATACTCATCAAACTCTTCCTTTGTGATATATTGAGAGTGAGGATCAAGATCTTTAAGTAAATTATTTATTGCATCATCAACAAGTTGCTTCTTATTTATAGTATCAACATAGTCACTCGATATATAGTTAACAATCTGGTTTATCTTCTGTCCATCATCATTTCCCAGAGAATAAACAACATTATTCTCACTTGAAGTAGGAGCTAGCTTAAGTCCCAAGAATATGCCTATAATTAATAATAAAGCAAAAACTACAGGTAAATAATAGGGAAACCTATTTTGAGAATTGGCTTTCATAGTTGATGAGTTTTTCTTTGGCTAAATTATACAAAAAAAGCTTTCCTTTTGAAAAGGAAAGCCTTGTACCCGGAGCCGGGGTCGAACCGGCACGGGTATTACCCCACTGGTGTTTGAGACCAGCGCGTCTACCAATTCCGCCATCCGGGCAGTTGAAAACTATTTTGTTGTTTTCGACTGCAAATGTAGGAAAATATTTTAAAAAAGAAAGCCTTGACTATAATAATTTCAAAATTCATAACTAAGCCGATTTAAAAACCAATCTTACAATATTTAGCAAATATTAAAGCAACCATAATTTGCCCCAAAAGACATGTAAATAAAAGTCTCTATAAAGGCATAAGAATAAAAAGATATGCAAATAGAAGTTTATAAAAGTCAATTTGTCCAAATTTCAGATAAAAGAGTATAATCTTACCCCCTTATTGTGTGTTTATTAAATATCTCTTTTGTATTTTTAGCTTTTCTATAGAAAAATAGCAGGTGGTATATATGAATTATAACCCGAAATGCTGATAAAGTTAAATATTACATGAAGCTATGAAAATAGGTTAAATTTATTTTCAGTAAATAATAATGATTTTAAATATCAATGGGTTATGAAGAGAATATTTTGCGAAAGCAATAATTCTATTTAACTTCGCAGCCCATAAATAATATACTTTAAACAATATTTAGATAAGGATTTATGGCTAACCCACATGTAAGTATCTTTGCTGGAAGATCAAGTGTCTATCTTGCCGAAAAAATTGCAAAAAGTTACGGTTGTAGTCTAGGAAAAACACTAGTAACTAATTTCTCAGATGGTGAGTTTCAACCTTCTTTTGAAGAAAATCTTAGAGGTCGTGATGTATTTATTGTTCAATCTACATTTGCTCCCGCTGACAATTTACTTGAGCTACTTATGATGATTGATGCTGCACGAAGAGCATCAGCGAAAAGTATTGTAGCCGTAATACCTTATTTTGGCCTGGCTCGTCAAGATAGAAAAGACAAACCTAGAGTTTCTATTGGTGCCAAGTTGAAAGCTAATTTATTGACTGCTGCTGGGGTAAATAGAATTGTTACTATAGATTTACATGCTGATCAACTTCAAGGATTCTTTGATGTTCCTGTTGATCACCTTTATGCATCTTCAATCTTTGTACCTTATTTACAAAGCTTAAGTGGCTTGAACCTAACAATGGCATCTCCTGATACAGGAGGAACAAGAAGGGCTGCTGCATATGCAAAACACTTAGGAACTGACTTTGTTATTTGCTATAAACAAAGAAGCAAACCGAATGAGATTGCAAAAATGTCTGTAATTGGTAATGTAGAAGGAAGAGATATCGTTCTAATTGATGATATCATTGATACTGCAGGTACAATTACTAAAGCTGCAGAAATAATGATGGAAAATGGAGCTAGTAGTGTAAGAGCTATTTGTACTCATCCTGTTTTCTCTGGAAAAGCAATTGAAAGACTTGAAAACAGCCCATTCACAGAAATTATTACTACTGATACTATTCCTATGCGTCAAGAATGTGATAAGGTAAGAGTAATAAGTTGTGCAGATCTATTTTCTGAGGTAATTAATAGAGTAGAAAATAATGAGTCTATAAGCTCGTTATTTCATTTCTAGTTTAACATATAATATTATTTTAAGATGAAAAAAGTATCATTGAGCGGTTCTCTTCGCGAGAACGTAGGGAAAAAAGATGCTAAAAGTTGTAGAGCTGAAGGTCTAATTCCATGTGTTATATACGGAACAGGCGAACAGTATCACATTTCTGTTAACGAAAAAGAATTTGACAAGATCATTTTTACTCCTGATGTATATCTTATTGATATAACTGTTGGTGACAAAACTTGTCAAGTTATCCTTCAGGATGTTCAATATCATCCAGTAAGTGATAAACCACTTCATGCTGATTTCTTACAAGTTACTGAAGATAAGCCTGTGAAAGTTTCTCTTCCTGTTATTCTTGAAGGTACTGCTCCTGGAGTAATGCGTGGTGGTAAATTAAAACTTAAGCTTAGAAAGCTTATCACTAAAGGTCTTATTTCTAACCTTCCTGAGGTTGTTAAAGTTGATATCAATGAACTTGAAATAGGAAGTAGTGTTAAGGTTAAAGACCTTGAAGTAGAGAATGTAAAATTCCTAAATCCTGCTAATTCCGTTATTGTTGGAGTTAAAATGGCTCGTGGTGCTACTGCTACTGCTGAAGGAGAAGAAGCTGAAGGAGAAGAATAGAAAATCTATCCTTTATCATAAAAAAACAGGATGCCTTAAAGCATCCTGTTTTTTTTATATGTCTATGTGTGACTTACTCTACACTAGTAAAGCATGTCCCAATAATTTTTCAAACCATGTTGAAGTCTTTGTTCCTTTTCTTCAGGAGAAAGGCTCAACCATCGTTCTCTGGCTTCATCATGCTTACGTCTTTCTTCCGCTGCCAGACGGTCTTGCTCAGCTTGATACTCAGCTTCGATCTTTCCTTTCAGGAAGTTTTTAGCTACAGCAGGGAACAATTCAAGAAGCAATTTTTCCTTATTATCTTTTGCAAGAGGAACACCTCCAAACTCTTCGAATGTAGGATTCTCTTGTTCTTTATAATTCGAAGTGTCATACTCTCTTTCATCAGTATGTCCACAAATCTGTTCACGGAACTTTGGATCAATATTTATAGGTGTCTTTCCATAGTATCCTTTCACAAGATTAATGAACTGAGACGTCTTGTTTGTATATGCAGGTCTTCCGTTTTCCATGTCTACAACACAGTTAACAGCTTGCGCACCTACAATCTGACTTGAAGGAGTTACCAATGGAGGACATCCAGCAGCAACACGAACCTCAGGAACAAGTTGAAGCACTCTGCCAAGAAGATGATCCAATTGTAATTGTTTCAATTGAGCAAGCATGTTTGTATACATACCTCCGGGGATCTCTGCTTTTTTCACTTCTTCATTACCCATAGGGAAATTGAAATATTTCTCGATCTGATGAGCAACATTCAGCAACTCATGCTCTTTATCTGCCTTTGCAAACTGAATAGCCTTATCAAACAACGCATCTATTTCCGCTGGAAGATCTTGCCATGTAATATCAAAGTCTATAGGAAACATCTTATAACTATCAAACTCTGCTATACGCTCTCTGATAGCGTGAAGTTCTTTATTGATATTCACCACTGATTCCAAATCTACACCAGTATCAAGACCAAGCTTATCAGCAAAGATCTGTATGATCTCAAATGCAGGAGCTGCAGCACCACCAGCAAAGTTCATGATATTGGTATCTACAACATCGACACCATTAACAATTGCCATAAGTACAGAAGCCAGACCATAACCAGGAGTACAGTGAGTATGAAAATCAATAGGAACTTTCAACTCTTTTTTGAATCGTCTCACCAATCTTCCTGACATTGAAGGAGGAATAAGACCAGCCATATCTTTTATTGTGATCATATTAGCTCCCAGAGCTTCCATTTCTTTTGCTTTACCCAAGAAGTAATCTTCAGTAAAAATCTTCTTTGGAAGATGCTGACCTTTGAAGAAAGCTCTTACTCTCTGTTTTTGTGTAAACTTAGGATCTACAGTATAACAAACAGCACAATCAGCAATACCACCAGCCTCTTTTATACACTTGATAGTAGATTTCATATTCTCTACATCATTCAAGCAGTCAAAGATCCTCATAATCCCAATACCAGACTTCACAGACTGTTCATTGAAACCCTGAATTACACTATCAGGATAAGGATTATAACCAAATAGGTTACGGCCTCTGGATAAAGCTGTAAGCTTAGAAACATCACCTATCTCTGCCTTTATCTTTTCAAGTCTGTCCCAAGGATTCTCATTGAGGTATCTCATAACTGAATCAGGAACAGCACCACCCCAAACCTCCATAGCATAGAAGTTTGCTGTCTTGTAAAATGGCAGTACCTTATCAATATCTTCCTGAGGTACACGAGTAGCAAATAAAGATTGTTGACCATCCCTAAGAGTAAGGTCACGGATCTTAAGTTTGCCAGTATATTTCATTTGTGAACGCTTGACTTTCTTCTCAGCCTTAAGCTTTATGATTTCCTGCTCTCTTTCTTGTCTACGTTTACTGTCAAGAAAGCCTTTTGCCACAGCAGGGAAAAGCTCAAGAAGCAATTCTTCTTTCTCGTCTATCGCAAGCTTCTTTCCATATTCCTTGACAACAGGATTATCTTGCTTCTTATAGTTACTAGTATCATAATCCTGAGCGTCTCTATGTCCACATATCTTTTCTCTAAAATCAGGATCTATTTCAATAGGAGTCTTTCCATATTGACCCTTGACAAGGTTGTGAAACTGATTTGATACATTCGAATACCAAGGCCTCTTGTTGACCTCATCGACAACACAGTTTACAGCCTGAGAACCTACAATCTGACTTGAAGGAGTTACTAATGGTGGACAACCAGCATCAAGTCTCACTTTTGGCACAGCTTCAAGAACTCTACCAAGAAGATGATCCAAACGCAATTGCTTTAGCTGAGCCAGCATATTTGTATACATACCACCAGGAATTTCAGCTTTTTTGACTGCTTCATTAGGAGCATCAAAATTGAAATACTTTTCTATTTGATGTATAATATCAAGTAGCTCACCTTCATCTTCTTTCTTCTCTAGCTTCTTAGCTACTTTAATAGCTTTGTCGAAAAGAGGCTCAATGTCTTTTGGCAGCTTTTTCTTTCTTATATCAAACTCTATAGGAAATCGTTTTGATGTATCAAAGTCAGCAAGCTCTTCACGAATAGATTTTAGTTTCTGATTGATCTTATATACAGCATCAAGATCAATATCTACTTCATAACCCAACTTAGTAGCAAAGAAATAGATCAACTCAAAAGAAGGGCCTGCAGGGCCACCTGCAAAGTTCATCATATTTGTATCTACTATATCTACTCCATGGACTAAAGCCATTAGATATGATGCCAAACCATATCCTGGAGTACAGTGAGTATGAAAATCAATAGGAACTTTTATTTCTTGTTTAAGCTTCTTTATAATTGCTCCAGCATTAGCAGGAGCTACAAGACCAGCCATATCTTTAAGAGTAATCATGTCCGCTCCTAAAGCTTCCATCTCTTTGGCTTTGTCAAGGAAATAGTCAACAGTAAAGATAGGTTCAGGCCCTTCACCCTCAGGAAATACAGGATCTACAGTATAACAAACAGCACAATCAGCCATACCCCCAGCTTCTTTGATATATTTAATGGTAGATTTCATATTATCTACATCATTCAAACAATCAAAGATCCTCATGATTCCAATTCCAGACTTTACAGCATTAAAGTTAAAACCTTTGATAACGCTCTCTGGATATGGGTTATATCCAAACAAGTTACGCCCTCTTGAAAGAGCTGTTAAATGAGAGATGTCCCCTATCTCTTTCTTTATAGATTCTAACCTATACCAAGGATCTTCACCTAGAAATCTCATTACTGAATCAGGAACAGCACCACCCCATACTTCCATAGCATAGAAGTTGGCCTTTTTATATAGAGGAAGTACTCTCTCGACTTGTTCCTGACGCATACGAGTGGCAAACATGGATTGTTGCCCATCTCTAAGAGTCAGATCTCGGATTAATAGTTTCTTTTTCATGGGTTCTTAATTGTTAGATTTTGTTCTTCTCTTAAATAACTTGCTGTAACTAATTTCATTGTCCTCTATTGTGAATAAATTAACAATAAAAGATCTAGCTTATCTATCAAGTCCTTTTTGGCTGTTAATATATTGTCAATAATCAAAATATAACTATAGTTACCAAAATGCATCCCTTCTTGTTCAAAGGGAAAAAGATTATAATTAGTAATTGCAGCGGTTTACCAACCACCTTTTAGAGTATCGATTTATGCACCATAAAATAAGTTATATAATATGTCATTTGGATTTGTATTGTCAGGAAGGTATATGTATGACGTTAAAATGCTGGTAATTATTACAATAATACATCTTTATTTCTAACGAAGAATTAGAGCTAAGATTCCATTAAGGCAAGTATAAAAAGTGTTAATAAAGAATAAAAAGGGCGTAGGAAATAATAAAGATGCTCGAGACATAGTGTTCAAGCATCTTTATTTACACTTATATATAAGTTAATATTTCTTTATCTTATTGACGATAACACACAAAGCTTTAGGAACAACTTTGAATGTCATAGGAGAATAGCCCAAAGATTCACCATCAGCCTCAAGGTATAATCTTCTTGCTCCTGGTGTATTTATATCTACCTGCTTTCCTTTGAAAGTCTGAATCTCTTTAAGGCTGGTATAAGTGCCTTTCACCAGTTTATGAAAGTTGAATGCAATCTTTATAGGTTTTATTCTTCCTACAATAGTTATATCTATCTTCCCATCATTAGGCACTGCATAAGGAAGTTGAGGCAATCCCCCTCCATTATATTTACATATACCTACATTCATTGAATATATTCTCTTTGAAAAGACTTCCTTCCCATCAATACATACTTTAGATCTTATACTCCTATGAATGAACAGACCTAATAAAACATTAAAGTAATAGATCCACTTTCCGCCATAACCTTTGTCTTTAATGTCGTTAGATCTCTTTGTTACCAAAGCATCATAGCCCAGACCTGCCATATTGAGAAAATATCTTGTTAATGACTCTTCTTTTGAATGTTTGTAGTCAACAGAGCAAGCATCCTGAATAAAAGTCTTTTGTTTGAGTATTACTCTCAATGCTTTTACAGGGTTCTTAGGGATATCATACATTCTTCCCCAGTCATTTCCTGTACCTAAAGAGATAAGTCCTATTTGCACATCAGTTGTAGGGCAAGCCCTTTGCTGAAAGACTCCATTTACAACTTCATTTAGAGTCCCATCACCACCAATGACAATAACCTTTCTACAACCAGCCTCTACACCATCTTTTACCAGCTGTATTGCGTGCCCTCTTTCTTTTGTTTTTCTAAGTATAAAATCTACATTTCGAGCATCTAGTTCCTTTACTATCTTACTCCATACTTTGATACCCTTTCGGCTACCAGAATTAGGATTTAAGATAACCAACCATTCTGCAACATTCTCTTCCCGAGTCATATTTACTTATTGAGTGAATCCAATTTTTCAAATACTTCTTGTGGAGAAATGGATAACATACACTGACAAGCACCCTCTTTTCGACATGTATTACATTCCTTTTCTTTCACAAGAAAGGAGGCTTTACTTCCAATAGGAGCCCATCTACCTGGATGCATTGGTCTTATTGGCGGATAAATGCCAATAGCAACTTTCTGCAAAGCAGCAGCTATATGTAACGGTCCTGTACTGGCAGCAATTAAGCCATCACAATGATTAATAAAGCTGATAAATTCATTTAGAGATAGTTTCCCTGTAATGTCAATAACATGACTAGGTAAAGTAGTGTTAGCTTTTATTAGTTTGCCTTCGTCTTCAGTGCCACTTACAAATATCTTGTATTTATCTTGGGGTAAAAGATTCATCAACTCAACAAAGTTGGTGATACCCCATTCTCGTGCACTTCCTTTAGACTTTGGGTGTAATATAATATTGAATTTAGATTTGTCTATTAGGTCTGTAATCTCTTTGTTTAGTTCATAAGAAGAGTTAAAACCATACAAAGAATTTAGTTCTGTTGTTTCTATAGTTCCATTGAATCCAAGGGGACTCAACAATTTGAAATTAAGCTGTCCTTCATGCAAGTCACTTTTCTTTCTTGAGAACTTCAGTAGCTTATTACATGTAAGATAATGGTATAATCTGCCGCTAGTTCCTATTCTGAATGGAATCTTTGCTTTCTTTGCGGCCTTTGCTATAGCACTTTTTGGGAACACATGAATAATAATATCTGCATTCAGCGAGCTAAGTAAGCTCACTTGTTTTCCAGCATCTCCCTCTGTCTGATGATCCCATTCTATAACTTCATCAACATATTTTGAACATGAGATAATAGGACTTGTATACTTCTGCCCCAGAAAGATAATATATGCATCAGGGATGTTCTTTTTTATCCATCCACACATAGGAAGGGTAAGAATCACATCACCAATAGCATCAGTACGACTAATTATGATCCTGTTCTTATTTTCCATTCTTCTTTGCATCTTGTTGATGTTTCCAAAGCTTTACATACTTCTTTCTTGTTGCTCCGGCAGATATCCAACAGACTCTAAGTCCCGGAATTCCATCAAGTATACCCAACTTCATGAAATAATCCCTGATAAACTTCACTACCGGGCTTAAGATCATCTTTACATGATTTGATCTTTTACCTTTCTCAAAGTCTGCCAAAGCACCTATATCTGTGAACTTCTCAACCTGACGATGATGTTCTTCTACAGTATAAAAAGAATAATGAAGAAGATCACCCTTTAGCACAACTTCATTATAATTGTCCTTTTGGGGGTTAAGGCTTTCATGTATTCTATGACCTTCCCATCTTGCTGTTTTTCTATCTACAAGTCTAAGCTTTCTGTCAGGATACCAACTACAATGATGTATCCATGCTCCGCAGTAGTTTGTAAGTCTGTTCATAGAATAACCATCAGCATCCCAATTCTCTTTTACTTTCTTCAAAGACTCAAGAAGCTCTTCCGATGGTATTTCATCAGCATCAAGAGAAAGTACATGATCGTATAAAGCTTCATCCAATGCAACATTCTTCTGCTCTGTATATCCTTCAAAAGGGTGCTGAATAAATCGCGCTCCTTTTTCCTTGCATATTGCCTCTGTTTTATCAGTACTATATGAATCGACAACCAAGATATCATCAGCAATATCCTTTATAGCATCAAGGCAACGACCTATATTCTTTTCTTCATTGAGAGTAATTATAACAACAGATAATTTTATCATAAAGCAGAATTTTAAAAGAGAACAAATGTAGGAATAATTTTCTATTACGATAATCTCAAATAATAGTCGCAGTAGGGTATGTGTCTGATATTAGATATTTAACCAGTAACAACTGAATGACTCTGTCAATTCTTATATCAAAACTGAAGAAAATACTTGCAGCTCCTTGCTCTTGTACACATACTTAAACATATCTCTAACTTATATAGAATACGAATACTATCTATAAGGGAAGTAAAGATTCCCTTATAGAGAAATCTGTGTCTGTCATCTATGACACAGTCTATCTTTTGGAGATATGGAAAGGCTTTGGAAGCTTCTTCAGATCTTTCATAAGATATACAAAAGCCCTGGCTTCAATCTTTCCACTTCTTTCAATCTGAATAGTATCTACAATGTTTATAGAATTGAAATAACTTTTATAGATAGACCTAGGGTTGGTGTAGTTTCTGCTATTGGTGATATACCAAGCATCCATGCCTTTATGCAGGCCTCCACGCTCTTCAGTAATCCATGCATATTTATGGATATCGACAAGGTGACCCAAAGCAAGTACCTTCATATCTAAAGGACGAGCAACATAATAATCGATATGAGCTAATGGGAACCATTTATTGCCAATAATAGGAGCATCAGGGGAGATATTCATACTATCAACCTCAACCTTCCTAATCTGAGCAAATTGCTTTTCAACCTGATCCCAACCATACATATCCAAGGAAAAATCATCTTCTCCTAATTTCTCATACTTCTTGGTGTTATCCAGCTTGACAATACCATAATTGATTTGTGCCACACCCACAAGAAAAGTAACAATAGTAAAGGCCAAAGCAATCTTCAAAGGCCATGGCATCATTACAGGCTTTAGATTTCGTCTCCATTTATCAGACAGCCAAGCCCCTGTCAGAGGAATCAACATAACAAATCCGGGAGCTGTCCAGTGAGGTAAAGTTTTGCGGAATAACGAAAAGCCGATAAATGTAAGAATGATAGGCAAGCCAATGCACATTAACATCTTCACATATTTGCCATCAACAAACTTCTTACCTCTGATAATAGCAACAATCATTATAATGATCAGTATATAAACAACAGGGTTGTTGTATAGAAACTCTCCACCAATCTCAGTGAAGAAATAATCCAGATCAAGGCCAGCCTTAAACACATCTACACGCTCACCATGGAATGTAAAGCTGATAAAATCATTCTCCCAATTCCACAAGAGTACAGGAGTCAGGCAAACAATAGAGATAATCCCAGATACATATAATGTCAATTCCTTCAACCAACGTCTATCAAAGAAGATGATATATAATAATATGCCCACCCAAACATATATAGCAGTATATTTTGATATCATACCTAAGCCAGTAATCAAGCCAGCCAAACAAAGTACGCCTCTATGTTTACGTTCAATATGATCTACAGGAAGTGTCTTCAGGAAGAGATAAACCGCCAAAAGCATAAAGAAGATCTGAGGAGTATCTGGAAGAATAAAAACCCCAACGATAATGAAGCCATAGAGTGAAGCTGTATAAAGCAAAGCAGCATAAAAGCCTGTCAAGCCATCTTTAATACGCTTTCCTATCAGATAGATAAGATAAGTATCAAAAGTCCCTAATATTATTGAAGGTAAACGAATGGCAAATTCACTATCAAAGTGTAGATTCAAAGAGAAGAGTTGTATCATTAGTCCGACCATCGGAGGATGGTCAAAATGACTCAAGGAAGGATATAGGGCGTAAGTCCAATAGTAAACCTCATCATTGCCAAATTCAATAAGATAAGCCAGAACAGCCCTAATAACAGTAGAGATAATAATCAGCCAGAAGATAGCCTTTCCAAATTTTGCTTTCACAGTTCTTATGTATTTATAATTCTAATGTTTAGTTGATTTTACCTTCATCACCTTTGCTCAGACCTGAAAAGACAACAAAGAGCAATGAATAGCTTGTAAAGATATGTAGTTATTATACATTTAAATAGTAAGTACTTCAGATTCCTTATACTAAAGTTATATCTTTTTACACAGTAAATAAAGCCTTGAATATAAATATCCTGCCCCCCCCTATTTATGCAGCTCTACAAACTCTGTCTTTTGATGTTGGATCAAGTCGCTAGCAACCTGAGTCATGGATTTAACATAAAGTTCCATTTCTTCAGTTAGCTCAGGGTAATCAGATTGATAGTCTTTTGTGTCTTTATCTCTGTATTTATAAAGAGACTTCTTGCCTGTGCTTCTCCATACATAATAAAGAGAGTCATTTATACAACCAAGTTTATCATCAGCACAAAAATAAGCGAATCTTCTTTGCTCTCTCATCAAATCCACTCCAAGAGTATTATTCACATAAGATCTACCTAACAAGCCAAGAGTTGTAATGCCTACATCTGGTTGAATTGCCAACTTATCAGACTTGCCAACAAGTGTAGTATCATTGGGGGCATAGATGATAAACGGGCTATGATGATAGTTCAAAGACATATCATATACACTATTCCCCGAATAGCCATGATCAGCAACAAGCACAAAGATTGTGTTATCAAACCATTCTTGCTTACTGGCTTGTTGGAAGAATTGTCTCAATGACCAATCAGCATATTCAACAATTTGCTTTCTTATTCCCTCAGAATGGGGAGTAAACTTAATATCTTTTGGAATCTTATATGGGCCATGATCGCTAGCAGTCATAAAAGCAGTAAAGAAAGGTTTCTTTTCCTTATATAAACTATTGAGCTTTGGAATAGCGAACTTGAACATCTCATGGTCAGGCACTCCCAGTGTACTTAATACTTTTTCCTGTAGATAATTCTTTTCAGATACAACCTCGTCGAAGCCATTAGCATGTACAAAGCCACCTATATTATCAAACTGATCATCATGAGTAGTGAAATAACAAGTATGATAACCTCCATTCTGAAGCACCTTTGCTATTCCTGAGTAAGAACCCATAGGTAGTGTCTTCATTGGATGAATCTTGAAGATTGCAGGATAAGAAAATAAAGTAGAATAGACTCCATTATAAGTATGAATACCAGAAGTATAAAAGTTCTCAAAAGAATAAGACACATTGGCCAAGGAGTCGAGAAAAGGAGTAAGATCGTCAATATTGCCGAAGTGTCCCATTTTCGCAGCAGACATACTTTCCATAATGATAAATACAACATTCTTATCTTGTACTTTATCATGAATTACATTACGAGCAATCGAAAGGCTTGCTCTATCAGTAGAATTAAGTTCTTCCTTTACATACTTTATTGCTGTATCAGAGTCTAGCAAGTGGGGATGTTGATTTTCTTTCTTTTTATCATCCAGATAAGAGCGAAGGAAAGTAAACACTGGATTCAATCCAAGTTGATTAGGGAAAGCATAACTGCTGAAGTATGCAGTGCCTACCATAATAGGAGATTTCTTCTCTACTCTTCCCCTTATCCCTAAAAACATAAGACCAAAGAAAACTATAGATATAATAGTTGAGGAAATCCAGTTCTGTGAAAACACATTCCTCTTACTTGTCTTTTTACGAGCTTTAGCAATAAGCTTTATGAAAACAATATATAATATGATCAATGGTAAGATAAAGATCCAATATTTCACTTCAGAGAAGATCATCTTCATACCAAAAGTAAAATCATCAGCCCATATAAATATAGATGTAGTTAAACGAGAAAAGAAGTAAGTAAAATAAGGAATGTCAACAGAACATATCATAAAAGCAAGCCCATACATAATAGCAACATACAATCCTATTAGCTTCTGTACCTTATTATAACCTTTACCTATAAAGAAAAATAAGGTTAATATTACAAATGGAAGCAGCAAAATATAACCAGATATAACTGTATCAAATCGCCATCCCATAAACATGGCCTTTATTAGTAACCGCCACTTATTATCTGGCAATTGTTCCGATAAGTTCCAATTCGATATTAATAATATAAGCCTAAATACACTAAAGAAAATAATCCCTATAATGTATACATTCACAATGTACCGTATATTCTTAGGTATTTTATCCAGAATACCTTTTAAATTAAATCTCATATCCTAACAACTCAATATTATTCATTACCCCAATAGACTCAAATATATATATATCTATTCTCTTGCATGATATACAATTACTCTTTTCAAGGACGAAAAATAAAGAAAAGTATTTTATATATTATAGTTTAAGTATAAAAGTTTCATCAACATATACAGAATAGAGCTAGTTTAAAAACAATTCCTTTATATGAGGCAATCCAGAGACTATATCATGCTACTAATACTAACTTAAAAAAACATCTCCTTTTTTATGCTCTTCTTTATTTTATCAGTATAAACCTATTTCTGGGCTATGCTAATGCAAGTTCTATAACAGAAGAAAAGCGAATATTTTTCATGTAAAACCATGTTTTCTGATGCTTTTTCAGGCATATTCAAGGTTCATTTCACTAAAAACACATCTTTATAGGCCATTTTGAAGCTCTTTTTTATGTCGAAATGCACGCATTACTATTTAAAGTTATTTAATTGTATCATATACGAAACCATTTATCCATAATCCAATTTCAATCTTACATCATATTACTTATTGAAGGTTTCTTTTCGTAGCAACCCTTCCAAATAAGTGCGTATCTCTCTATTTGTCAACCAAATAACTTCACCCATAGTCTTGTGAAACTTTTACCTATAGGGGGTCTGTTTATTTAACTGTGTCATTAATTACCTGAATATCTATTTTTCTTTTGGAAAAGCCTTCACCTCATTTAAG
>JBGRPZ010000038.1:0-36137 GCA_041725915.1 Hyphomicrobiales bacterium
TATCGCACATATAAGCCCAATGTTATGTTAAATAGCAAAAGCTTCAGATTTCGATTATATATGACTCTAAAAAGATCTGTTTCCTGAGAAAATGAAAAGGTTAATTGATCTAAAAGAATTAACTAATTGATTTACAACACACAACTAACTAAACTATAAGATTTACCTTGAAGCCTACGAAATTTTACTCCTAGACTTTAAAACAAAACTCCTAGACTTTAAAACAAAACTCCTAGACTTTAAAATAAAACTCCTAGTTTTTAAAACAAAACTCCTAGACTTTAAAACAAAACTCCTAGACTTTAAAACAAAACTCCTAGACTTTAAAATAAAACTCCTAGACTTTAAAACAAAACTCCTAGACTTTGAAACAAAACTCCTAGACTTTTACCTTTAGTCAGTAGACCTACGAGATTTATTTGCTTAACTTTTGATCTTGATTATTGATAAACCATGCTGTAGTGACAAGATGTACTTTGTTACTATATATCTAAAAAGTATTGATTATAAGGTGTTTATATGGTTTGGTGAAAATGTACAAAACTATGGAGGAAACCTGTTTTTTTGCTTCAAATTTTTCTGTTAATGTTTGTATAGTATCAAAAGGGAAATAATATTTTTTAATTGATCTTTTTAATACCGAAGATGGTTTAATTTAATCTCTGTGAAACAGGCAAGATATCATAGCTTATATGCTGTTTTTTATAATCAAAATATAGGAAAATAGTAATAAAAGTCATAATATAGCGACCTAAATATATCTGTTAATCATTGGGGTGATTAAATTTAAACGGATATAGGGTAATTAAATAGAAAAGGATTAATAAAAAGTTAACATGAAAAAACCGTTACTAAGATTTCTAAGCTTATGGCTTCTTTGTGCTGTGTTGTTCCCTTTTGGAACTGCTAATGCGCAAGATGAAAATCTACCAGGGGCTGCAACTGCATTTGTTAAGTCTACAATAAATGATATTGAAGTTAAATGGTATATGGCAGGAGAAGCAGAAGAACCTTCTTGGCCGGAAACCTTTGATGGCTCATTATTTCCACCTATTGGATGGGAAATAAAAGCAAGTAATACAATTACTGATCCTTTAAGAGATCTTACTGAAGATGAAAAAGAGGGAGATGTAGAAGAAGGATATGAAGGATTAAAACATTGGGCAAGAGTTTCTACATCAACTTATGACCTTGATCATTTGACTTTGGGCTCTCATTTTGTTGTAATAAGTGCTCCAGTAGATAATTGTTTATGGATGATTTCCCCTGAAAAGAAAATTGAAGCTGGTAAATCTCTAAAATACGATCTTAGAACAGAAACTTTGGGATCTGATTATACCGATATAAGTCTTATGGTTTTTGTCGATGGAGCTTGGAAAGAATTAAAAAAATATTCTGAAGATGTTTCTAGCAATTTATTTGCCAAGCCTGAGTATTTAGATTTAAATGAGTATGCAGGGAAAACTGTAAAATTTGCATTTGTCCAAACAAAAAGTGGATGGATGTTTGCATTTGATAATGTAGATATTGTTGATACTCCTGAAAATACATCATGTGGTAAAGCTATAAATAGAGAGTTGAAACCATTTACCTTAAAAGGCTCTCAAGATGTAAAAAGATCGGATGTTACAGGATTTGAGATTTACAGAAAAGAAGGAAGTGAAGATTTCGAGAAAATAGCTACTCTTGCAGCTGATGTAAGATCTTACCTTGATCAAGCACTTGAGCTTAATGATTACTCTTATAAAGTAAAGGTAGTTTACGGCGATAAATTTTCTGCTGATGAAAATAATCCTGAACTTTCTACTTATACTATAAATCCTATTGTGAAATTATCTCTTGATAAACATATATATGGTGTTGATGAGGAGGTCACAATTACTCCAGAGATTTTAGGAACAGTAAATTCTTTGGACTGGGATTTTGGTGATGGTGCTACTCCAAAAACATCTGATGTACTAGGAGCTGTAACAACTTCTTTCTCTACATATGGAGAAAAGGGAATAAAAGTAACAGTAAATGGTAATGAAGCTAATGTTGCTACTGTGTCTGCAACAGTTCAACTAGGTAGTGCAGAATATCTTGCTCCTAAATTATTAGAATTAACAAATAATTATGGAAGGCCAATGCTTTCATGGACATCTCCTTTTATTAAGAATAAGATCATTGAAGATTTTGAAGGAGCTGAATTTCCTCCTGTGGGTTGGGAAATCAAAGCTTCTGATGACTTGTCAGGAAATAATTTAGTTGATCCAAAAATGAACACTTGGTCAACTTGTACTTCTAGCTCATTTAAAGGAGAAGGAGGCAAGTATATAAAGAATGGAAAACAGTCTGCAGGAATTAGTAACAAAGCAGGTATTGGTGATGATCCTGATGTTAACTGGTTGATTACTAAAGATATTAAAGTTGATTCTGAGGAATTTCTTTACTTTGATATGTTTTATGAAACAAGAATTTCTTATCCGTCACTACTTAATATAATGATATTCTCTGATGGTAAATGGGAATCTATAAAAAGATATGGATCGTTTAGTGTTGACAATATGTTTGAGAGACAAGAAAAATTAGATCTTTCAAATTATGTTTCTAAAAATATAAAAATTGCTTTTGTTTATAAGTATAGTGACTCATTTAACTTATCTATTGATAATGTTATAGTTGGAAATACTGAAAAGTTTGATATTCCAGAAGATTTTATAGGGTTTAATCTTTATAGAAATAAAGAAGTCATAAAAATTATTGGTTCAGGAGGAACCTCTTCTTATATAGATACAGAGAATGAAGAAGGTTATAATGAATATGTAATAACTGCAACTTATAAAGGAGATAAAGAATCTTTTGGTACAAATGTAGAGACTAACTATTTTGTTGAAAAGAGAAAAACTCCTTATTCTAGTGATTTCACTGAAAGACCTGTAGAATGGATTTCTTATTGTGATAAATTACATTGGGCACATGGCACAAGTACTGATTTTGTAAATAAGAAAGATGAGGAGGTTTTTCCTGGAAATGAAACAAATTTCTTTGCATATAATGTTTCTACTTATTCAAAATATAAAAAAGTTGCAGGTGCTTTAGGGTCACCATTCTTTGATCTATCAAATGAAACTGAAGTTACTGTTACTTTTGATTACTTTAATAATTCAATAGATGATGCAGAGAATTCTAAAATATATTTTGGTTATAGATTAGAAGATAATACAGGATGGATTTTAAAAGAAAGATTGCCAATTACTACTAAATGGGAGTCTTATACATTTAAAGTTCCTAGAGAACTTATGACTGAGCATATTCAGTTTTGTTTCTTTGTGAAGAAAGAAAGAGCTGTTATTGGTGGTTTAGCTATTGATAACTTTGCTATTAATCATCTTGGAGGTAAGCATTATGAAGTATCTTATAATAATTGTAAGATTGATAAAGATACAGAGATTGATGGTGGTAGAGTAGAAGGAAAAGCTTCGAGAACTTATGAGTTGACAATTCATAATATAGGTAAAGAAGATATTAATATATCTGAAATAAAAGCTGAAGGTGAATCTTTTAAACTAGAAGGTGAAAATACATATGTTATTAAGCCAAATGAAAAAGAAACTGTAAAAGTTACTTATACTCCTGCTGCTGAAGATAAAGCTTATACAGGAAATATTAGCTTTAAATCTGATGCTGTTGAGGGTGACTATACTTGCTCTATTAACACTATAAAATCTGATAAAGCAGAATGGACTTATATGCTTTATTTATATGAAGATGGTACTGGCTTGAATGGTAAAAATGATCTTAATGAATGGGAAGTTAATGGCTCTATTCCTGGAGTATTGAATTATATCGTTCTTTACGATGCTAATGATGATTCAAGAGATGGTATCTATTATGTGAATAAAGATACTGATGGGCAAAATAAAAAGATTATATCTAAGCGTATTAGCACTCATATGAATAAGGGCTTAGATATGAATGATATGAATACATTAAAAGAATTCATTCTTTGGGCTCAGAAAGAATATCCTGCAAAACATTATGGACTAAATGTATGGGATCATGGCACTGGTATTTTTACTGGTTCATCAGGAGGTGCTCCTACAAGAAGTGCTGTTGGTAAAGTTGATTTGTGGGAGCTATCAGAGGCTTTAGATCCATTTGTTGAGCAAGCAGGTAAAAAGCTAGATATCTTTGGGTTTGATGTTTGTCTTTTAGGACAAGTAGAAACTGCATATGAATTAGCTGATTATACAGATAATGTTATTTTCTCAGAAAAGACTGCTCCTGCTAGTGGTTGGAATTATGCTGAAACATTTGCTCCTTTGAATGAGAACCCTACATACCCAATAAAAGATTTTATTACAAATCATGTTGAGAAATTTATCGCTTCTAATGAAGTTGGTGGTTCTCAAAACTATTGGGATAAAGCTCAGGTTGCTACTCAATCTGCTATTGATACTAAAATATTGAAAGAAGAGTTTGCTCCTGCTCTAAATGTTTTTGCAGACTATTTAATTAGCAATATGTCTACTTTACAAGATAAAATAAAAGAAGCAATAGAGAAAGCATGGGTTTATAAAGATGATGGTTATTTAGAACATAAAGACTTTGGTAGCTTCATAAAAGAGCTAATGAAGCTTGAAGTTGGTGATGAAGTAAAGGCTGAAGCTCAAAAAGTTCTTGATGCTTATAATAAGTCAATCATTATAAGTGAAACCACAACTCCTGAAACAGTACAAGGAGCTACCGGTATGAAAATATGGATGCCTTTGAATATCTCTGAGAATGTAAATGCTAAATATTATTATGACAATCTTAAGTATCTTAATATAGGTGAACTAAAATGGTATAACATGTTATATGCTTTGGAAAATCCTACTCCAAAAGAGGGTCAAGAAGCAGTAATTATTTATGATACACATGTGATATTCCCTGGAGATAAAATCTCTTTCATTGATAAAACTCCAGCATTTCCAGCAATTACTACAAGACAATGGATAGTAACCCCTTCTAAAGGTGTAGAGTTTGTTGATGGGACTGATGCAAATAGTGAAAAACCAGTAATTAAATTTACTGAACCTAATTTCTATTCTGTCAAATTGACTAGCTCTAATGGAAATAATACTTTTGTAAAAGAGTTGAAATATCGATTTACAGTAAAGAATACTTATTTCGAAAAGCCTGTTGATCTTGCTGGTGAAGTTGAAAATGAAAAGAATGTTGTTTTAAATTGGGGACAACCTGGTTCTAACTTATCTTTATATGAAACTTTTGAATCTGGTACTCTTAATGGTTGGCAATCTCTACAATCATATACATTAGATAGTAAATTAGAAGAAACTACTGGCGAATATGATTTTAGTGAATATGGATTTTTAATATGGCATGTTTTTAATGTTAATGATCTTCCTAGTGGTTTAGAACTATCAAATAGTGGAAATTATGCTATAGGCCTTTCTTATGAAGCAGGTTCTGTAATGCATGAACCATTATTACAATGGGCAGTTTCTCCTGAAGTTAAGGCAGAAGATGGTGATATACTGTCATTATGGCCAAGATATCTAAGTAGCGATAAGGATAAGACTTTATTCCGTGTAATGATTCATGATGGAGAAAAGTGGAATCAAGAGCTATTCTGGAAAGATAAGACTAATACAAGTTTCTTCACTGGATTAGTTAGAATAGATCTATCAAAATATGCAGGTAAGACTATTAAAGTAGGTCTTGTTCATCAATATAATAATGCTTATATGCTTATTATTGATGATATTGCTATTACTAATCCTTCTAAAGGTAAGACTGCTGTAATTGCTGAGCTTCCTTCTCGTAACATGTTTGATGTAGATGTAGATAGAAACTTGCTTGAAACAGACCGATCTAGTGGTCGTTTAGTTGCAGAAGGTAAGCCTGTAGCATATAATATATACAGAGATGGTGAAAAGATTGCTACTGTTGATGGTGCAGAGAATACAACCTACACTGATAAAGGTCTTGAAGATGGTAAGTATAAGTATAAAGTGACTATGACTTATGCTAATCCTGATGGAGAATCTACTTTCTCTAATGTTGCTGAAATTAATGTTGGTGATGTTGATGGTGTTGCGGAAACAGTATTAAGTAATGTTAGAATTGCTCCTAACCCATCTAATGGTAATTTTAAGGTGATGATGAACAATGAAAAGGTAGATGTAATTAATATTTACTCTGTTCAAGGTAAACTTTTACAGTCTCTTAATGTAAACCAAAATGTTGTTGACATTGCTGGTCTTGAGTCTGGTGTTTACATCTTAAAACTTAAGGGTGAAAATGGTGAAGCTGTTAGAAAAGCTATCGTGAAATAGTTATTAAGATAACAGTATATACTATATATTATAAAGCCCCTACTCTTTTTTAGAGTAGGGGCTTTTTGTTTTAAATCAATTGGATATCTTTAAAGTTGTACATCTGACATACTTTTTGTTTCTTTATTTGTCCGCATGGGCAAAGGAAAAACTATAATAATTTAAAGAGAAGTTAGATGAATAGATTAGTACTTTTTTTATTGATATCACTTAGCTGTTGGTCGTGTACAGAAGAGCACTTTATCAAGGATGCTCAATATAGGTCAAAAGTTGAGAAAAGATTTAACGAAAGAAAAGAGTTTGCAAGCAATAGATCAAAAGATCTCTTCAATGTTTTTGATCAGAACTTAACAAATCAGGAAAAAGAAGCTTTACAGTTTCTTTATGCTTATATGCCATTGAATGACCTTGCTGATTATAATGGTAATTTCTTCTTGAAACAAGTAAGATCTGCTTTTGATGCAAAGAATACTTTTGCCTATGGGCAACAAATCCCTGACGAGGTATTTCGTCATTTTGTCCTTCCTTATAGAGTGAATAATGAAAACCTTGATTCTGCCCGCTGGGTATTTCTTGAAGAGTTAAAGCCCCGACTTAAAGGGATGTCAATGAAAGATGCTGCTCTTGAAGTGAATCATTGGTGTCATGAGAAAGTAAATTATACTCCAAGTGATATGCGTACTAGTGGCCCATTGAGCACTGTAAGAACTTCATGGGGGCGTTGTGGTGAAGAATCTACTTTCACAGTAACTGCTATGCGCTCTGTTGGTATTCCTGCAAGACAAGTTTATACACCTCGCTGGGCACATTGTGATGATAATCATGCTTGGGTTGAGGTATGGGTAGATGGTAAATGGTCATATCTTGGTGCTTGTGAGCCTGAACCTGAATTGAATATCGGTTGGTTTACAGAACCAGCAAGAAGAGCGATGCTTGTACATACTAAAGTTTTTGGTGACTACCAAGGAACTGATGAAGTTGTAAGAAAGACAAAGAACTTTACAGAAATCAATGTTGTCAATAATTATGCTGATGTAAAGAAGATTCATGTAAGAGCTTTAGATGCTAATGGGAAACCTGTGAAAGATGCTGTTGTTGATTTCGGATTATACAATTATGCTGAATTTTATCCAATTTCAAGAAAGCACAGTGATGATAATGGTTTAGCTTTCCTTACTACCGGACTTGGTGATTTACTGATCAGTGTTAGTAAGGATGGGCAATATGCAAATAGAAAGATAACTGTTGCTTCTACAGATACTCTGGAGCTTGTTTTGGGCGATAAGCATTTTGGTGAAATGCCTGCAGAGCTAAATTATGTGCCTCCTGTAGAGAAGAAACCTTTTCATGTTGATGAGAGCAAGAAGAAAGAGAATGAAATCAGATTGGAACAAGAAGACAAGATGAGACATGATTATCGTGCAACTTTTATTGATTCAATAGCATCTGTGACTCTAGCTAAGGAATGTAATGTCGACCCTCAACTTTGTTGGTCTTTCATGAAAAAGAGTCATGGTAATTGGAGAGAAATAAAAAAGTTTATTGAAGATGCCAGAGCGGTAAAACTTGAAAAGCATGCTACTGAATTGTTAAATCAGATTTCAGATAAGGATTTACGTGATACTCGTGCTGCGATCCTTATGGATCACCTTAGTAATTCTGTAAATAAGCATAATGTTGATGACTATAAATCTAAAGATATTTATAATAATTATATCCTCAATCCTAGAATTAGTAATGAATGGTTGATAGCTTACAAGGCATACTTACAAAAGCATTTTGATGGTAAGCTTGATGGTGAGAGAGGAGAAAAAGTTACTCAGCTGAAAAAGTGGATTGTTGATAATATTCAGATGAATAAGAAGGATAATTATTATAACCTTCCTATTACTCCTATTGGAGTGAATGAACTTAAGATCGCCAATAAGCAATCACGTAACATATTCTTTGTGGCTGTTTGCCGAAGTATTGGTATTCCTTCCCGTCTTGAGCCTACACAGAAATTACCTCAGTACTTTGACGGCAATCAATGGATGACTGTCTTTTTTGAGAAGTCTGTAGATGAACAGCCTATTACAGGTCTACTTAAGATTAGATATGATAATGCAAAATTTGACCCTCAATATTATACACACTTTACTATTGGTAAACTGAATAATGGAATCTTTGAGACTCTTGAATATGATTGGGATAAAAAACTATCTACTTTTCCCAAGACTTTGGATCTTGAAGAAGGTGAGTATCGCTTGATTACTGGTAAAAGAGGTGCTGATGGCACAGTATATACATATATGAATCACTTCAATATTAGTAAAAATTTACCATTTGAGCTTGAACTTAAATTCCGTGATCCTGATATACAAGAAAAAGTTCTAGGAACTCTTGACCTTGAATCTAAATTGATGAATAAGGTAAATGAAGAAATAAAACTGAAGGATCTGAAGAAGAAAGATGCTATATTATTAATGTGGTTAGAGCCAGGAAAAGAACCTACTCGTCATGTTATGGAAGAGTTTTTGCCTGCAAAGAATAAGTATAACACTTGGGGAGGTCATATTGCAGTGCTTCAAAATGATGAAATTACTAATGAAAGCTTAAGTGATACTTTCTTTAAGAATATGCCTACTGATTTTGCTGTATATAAAGATAAGGGCAATACATTATTTAATATGGCTAAATCTGAACTTGGAATTAAAGGTAAGATCCCAAAACCTTTAATTTTGATTTTAAATGAAAAAGGAGAAATGAAGTTCCACTCAAATGGATATAAGATCGGCATTCATGATCATATAACTAAGCTTCTCGAAAAAGGAATGAAATAATATGTTTTTATTTGAAAATGGCTATCACATATGTGATAGCCATTTATCTATATCCTAATTTCTTATAGAATTAATAAGATTTAGCGAAAACTACTCTTTGTTCAGAAGGGTTACCAGTAAATATACATTTACCTTCTTCTTTAATAGGATCAAGAGGAATAGCTCTGATAGTAGCTTTAGTAGCTTCTTTTATCTTTTGTTCAGTTTCACTAGAACCATCCCAATGTGCAAGAATAAATTTACCTTCTTCCAATGCTACTTTGAAATCTTCCCAAGTGTCAACACTTACTGTATTCTCTTCTCTGAATTTTAAAGCCTTCTGATAAAGGTTTGTTTGAATATCTTCAAGTGTTTTTTCTATTGTTTCAACAACATCGTCAATAGAGATAACTTTTTTCTCTAATGTATCACGACGTGCCATTTCTACCGTTCCGTTTTCAAGATCTCTAGGACCCATAGCCAAACGTACAGGAACACCCTTGAATTCGTATTCATTGAATTTCCAACCTGGCTTAAATGAATCACGGTCATCAAATTTCACAGAAATGCCCTTAGCTTGTAAAGCTTTCTTGATTTCATTTACTTTTTCAGAAATCTGTTCAAGTTGTTCTGGCTTTCTGTATATAGGTATGATAGCAACCTGTATAGGAGCCAACTTTGGAGGAAGAACAAGACCATGATTGTCAGAGTGAGTCATAATTAATGCTCCCATCAACCTTGTAGATACTCCCCATGAAGTAGCCCATACATGTTCGAGTTTATTTTCTTTACTCAAGAATTTTACATCAAAAGCTTTTGCAAAGTTTTGTCCCAAGAAGTGAGAAGTTCCCGCTTGTAGAGCTTTACCATCTTGCATCATCGCTTCAATACAATAAGTATCTAATGCGCCGGCAAACCTTTCGTTAGGAGACTTTGTTCCTTTAATAACAGGGACAGCAAGGAAGTTTTCAGCAAAATCAGCATAAACTTCTAACATTTGTCTTGCTTCAGCAATTGCTTCGTCCTTGGTTTCATGTGCTGTATGTCCTTCTTGCCACAAGAATTCAGCAGTACGAAGAAACAGTCTCGTTCTCATTTCCCAACGTACTACGTTAGCCCACTGGTTAACTAAGATAGGAAGGTCTCGGTAAGATTGGATCCATTTCTTATATGTATCCCAGATGATAGTTTCAGATGTAGGACGAACAATAAGTTCTTCTTCAAGCTTAGCATCTTCATCTACAACGATATTACCGTCTTTATCATTCTTTAAGCGATAATGGGTTACAACAGCACATTCTTTCGCAAAACCTTCAACGTGATTAGCTTCACGGCTAAAGAATGATTTCGGTATAAATAGGGGGAAGTATGCGTTCTGATGACCAGTGTCTTTAAACATTTTGTCAAGAACACTCTGCATCTTTTCCCAAATTGCGTAACCATATGGTTTGATAACCATGCATCCTCTTACTGCAGAGTTCTCAGCTAAATCGGCTTTAACGACTAATTCGTTATACCACTGAGAGTAATTTTCCTCTTTTGTTGCGAAATCTTTAGCCATTTTTCTTTTGGTATAGTATTTGCTTTTTTATATTTAAACTTAAATTCGCCACAAATTTAATAATTTAGTGGAATTGAAATAGGTTAAACATTTTATCTATACAATATAACGGAGGTGTTTTTATGAGAAAACTAATGTATTCTATTCTAATAGGAGGCGTAAGTCTTGCTGTTGTTGGTTGTTCGAGCATGCAGCAGTCTTCAGTTCCTTATGATGATATTTATTATTCGAGTAGTAAGGCTTCAAGTTCTGAACAACAGGCTCAAGCTCCAACAACTTCTTCTACTCAAGAAGGAACAACTTATGATTATCAAAAAGCTAAGAAGTTATCTGATGTATCTAAGCAAAATGTTGATACCAGAGACTTCTCAGAAGCTCAGAGCCATTATGATAGTTTATCTAAGGCTCAATTAGAAGACCCTTCATACTATAATGATGTTTATTCAAACGATTATAATAATAGTATGGAATATTCTTCAAGATTGAAAAGGTTTCATAATCCAGATTTGAATCTCGGATATGATAATCAGTATGGATATGATAATGATGATTGGTTTTATGGTAATAATGGAGGTGGTACTACTAATATTTATTTAGGGAACAATCCATATGACTATGACTATTATTGGCCTTCATGGAATTATAATTCAAGCTTGTATTTTGGATATAACTCAGGCTTTGGCTTTGGTTTTGGCTTAGGATATTCTTATCCTTTCTATAGAAACCCATATTATTCTTGGCATCGACCACATCATTATTGGAATCATTATGGAACACCTTATTATTATGGTGATCCTTATTATTATGGTGGCTATCCAAGTACTGTATATCTAGGAAATAAGAATCATAATAGTGGTAGAAAAAGAGTTTATGGACATGTAAATGCTAATACAGGAATTACCAGAGGTGTTTCTTCCCGAAGTGGATCTGCTTCCAGAGGAAGTTATTCTGTTCCTAGTAATTATAAAAGCAGTAGCAGAAGTGTTCGTTCTTCTACCTCAAGATCTGATAACTCAGGTGTAACGAGGGGCGTTAGTCCTTCTACAAGAAGATCATCTAGTAGAGCATATACTGTACAAAGTCAGGATGTTAAAAAAGCAACAAGATCTACATCTTCATCTGATCGTAATGTAAAAGCTCAACAACGTTATTCACGATCTTACAGTTATGGTGGATCTAGTAGAGGAGTATCAAATAAGAAATACACAAAACCAAGATCTTATAATTATTCAAATAGATCGTCATCTTCAAGAAATGCCGCTCCTTCTGTGAGATCATATAATAATGCATCTAAAGCCAGATCAAGCAGAAGTTATTCTATGCCATCCAGATCTTCAAACAAAAACTACTCTACACCAAGCAGAAGTACCTCACCAAGTAGGAATTACTCTACACCAAGCAGAAGTACCTCTCCGAGTAGAAATTATTCTACACCAAGCAGAAGTACCTCTCCAAGTAGAAGTTATTCTACACCAAGCAGAAGTACCTCTCCAAGTAGAAGTTATTCTACACCAAGCAGAAGCTCTTCTTCAAGTAGAAGTTATTCTACGCCAAGCACAAGTAGAAGCTCTTCTTCAAGTAGTAGCTCAAGTTCAAGATCTAGTGGTAGTGGCGGTGCTAGAACTCGATAAAACGACTAATTCAAACTAAAAACGCAAAAAGAGATGAAAAAAAACTTATTATGCCTTATTGCAATAATATCATTTATAGGTGTTGTTAAAGGTCAAGGTGCATATGATGCTATCAGGTTTGCCAGACTTAACCCTGGTGGAACTGCCAGATCTGTGAGTATGGGAGGAGCTTTTGGAGCTCTTGGTGGAGATCCCTCTTCTCTTTCTTTAAACCCTGCTGGATTAGGAGTATATCGTTCTTCAGAATTCTCTGTTACTCCAGTAATCACTCTGGGGAATGCAAAATCTACTTATTTGAATGAAACAAATACTGATGGTAGAGGAGTATTCAATTTTGGGAACATAGGGTTAATCTTTTCAAATGAGATTCCTAATCGTTTGAATACTGATGGTTTTCGATTTGTAAACTTTGGTATTTCCTTGAATAGAATGGCTGATTTTAATAATCGCTATATGATGACAGGAAACAACAGAGATATTTCAAGAGTTGATATATGGATTGATCAGTCTTTCCATAAGACTACAGATGAATTGACTAATGAAAATGGAAGCTTTATTTATGGGCCAGGCCTTGCTTATGAAACATATCTTATAAATCCATTAGAAGACAGTGAAGGAAGGCCCTTTTATAATTCTTTCGTTCCAGATCTTCCTAAATATAATAATGCTCCGGAAGCATTCTTACGACAGGAACAAACTACTGAGACCAGAGGTAGTTTGAATGAATGGGACTTTTCTGTTGCAGCAAACTATAATGACATATTATATATGGGATTTACTTTGGGAGTTCCTTATTTCAGATATATGGAAGATAGAACCTTCAGAGAAGAGAATGTGAATAATCTTGGTGTAGAGCCAGGAAAAGAATCAGGATTCAATTATTACGAGTATAAGGAATCTTATGAGATGTACGGTACTGGTATCAATCTTAAGGGAGGTATAATTGTTAAGCCTGTGGATTTTCTTCGTGTTGGTATTTCCGCTCATACTCCAACTTGGTATCCTAATGTTAATTTTAGTTATAGTACTTCTATGACTGCTGATGTTTATGTTGATGACCCAGATAATGATAAACAAGGATTCTTCGAAAATTATAGTGAGTCTCCAATAAATGAATTCAAATATAATCTACGTACTCCTTATAGATTAATGGGAAGTTTAGCATTCTTATTTGGCCAATATGGACTTATTAGTGCTGAATACGAATATGTAGATTATACAAATTCAAAGTTGAAAGCAAGCGACTATTCATTTAGAACAGAAAATCAAGATATACAGAATAATTACAAATCAGCTAATAACTTTAGAATTGGTACTGAATGGAGATTGATGAGCTTTAGTTTTAGAGGAGGTTTTAATTATCAAGAATCTCCATTTGAGAGTTCTGATTTCAAGAATGCCAAAGCATGCACATATTCTTTAGGAGTAGGTTATAAAAATCAGAATGTATTTATGGATCTTGGATGGTCTTTAACTACAACAAATGATGATTTTTATTTGTACAATTATTCAAGAGAAGGTCTTGATATAATCTCCGACTTAGCAAAGAATAAGGTTACTTTAAATCGATTCTTATTCACAATAGGATATAGATTTTAGCATTTAAAATGCCTTTCACTAAATAGAATATGTATAGATATAAAAAAAGAGATGCGAAAGCATCTCTTTTTTTTATATATCGAATAAACTTAGACTATTCTTTCTTTAATCTCTGCATCAACAAGGATACGTCCACAAAATTCACAAACAATAATCTTTTTGTGCATAGCTATATCTAAAGCAACTTGAGGAGGTATTTTACTAAAACATCCACCACAAGCACCTCTTTCAACAGGAACTACAGCAAGACCATTTTTAGAGTTTTTGCGGATACGTTGATATGCAACAAGAAGTCTAGCGTCAATATCATCTTGACTGATAAGAGATTCCTGATGAAGGACTTCTTCTTCCCTTTGAGTTTCTTCAATAATACTATTAAGTTCATTCTTCTTAGAAGTAAGATCTTCTATTCTATCTTTTAATACTCCTTCAGAATTATCAATCTGACTTTTAATAGCATCAAGTTTAGCAGTATACTCTTTAATTCTTTTTTCGCATAATTGAATTTCTAAAGATTGAAATTCTAATTCTTTGGAAAGAGAATCATATTCGCGATTATTACGAACATTCATTTGCTGCTCTTCATATTTTTTAATCAGGGACTTACTTTCTTTGATGGTATTCTTTTTTTCATTGATTACCTGCTCAAATTCTTGAGTTTCCTGATTGTATTTCTCAACACGGGTTTCGAGGCCGGCAATTTCATCTTCCAGGTCTTGAACTTCTAGAGGAAGTTCTCCGCGCACAATTTTGATCTTATCTATCCTGGAATCAATATGCTGTAGAGCATATAAAGCAACTAGTTTCTGTTCTACACTTGATTCTCTGGTGTCATTTCCAGCAGCTTCTGTATGCTTATCTAAGGCCATAGGAAAAAAAATTAAAAGATTTATAAGTACTTGATTGAATTCGTATTCACTTCTGTTAAACGGATTGCAAAGGTAGAAAATTTTTCTTTAATTATAGAAGATATTAATTCCATTGTAAATTGCTCACTTTCATAGTGTCCAATATCTGCAATTATGATTTTACCATCTGCATTAAAGAATTCATGATACTTCATGTCACCAGTTATAAATACATCTGCATTATTTCTTATAGCAGATGACAAAAGAAAGCTTCCACTACCTCCACATATAGCAACCTTTTTAACTTTATCTTTTATGATATTCGTATGTCTGATACAATCTGTTTTTGTAATTTCTTTGACTTTGTTTAGGAATTCGAGAGTATCAGTTTCTGATTCTAATATTCCTATCATTCCTGATCCAACCTGGTGATGAGTATTATCAAGGGGATATATGTCATAAGCAACTTCTTCATAAGGGTGAGATGCTATAAGACTATTGATAATCTTGTTTTCTTGCCATGCAGGAAAGATTGTTTCAAGTCTTGTTTCTCCCTCAAAATGAAGTTCATTTTTATTCCCTACAAAGGGGTTTGTATTTTCGCTAGCTCTAAAGGATCCAGTACCTTTGGTATTGAAACTACAATTATCGTAGTTGCCTATATGACCAGCACCAGCATCGAATAAAGATGTTCTTACATTCTGAAGATGGTCATTAGGTACAAATGTGACTAGTTTCTTGAGTAAGTTTGATTTAGGGGCTAATATCTTTAGCTCTTTCAATCCAAGTTTCTCTGCAAATATGTGATTTACTCCAAGAAAGGTATTGTCAAGATTAGTGTGAGCAGAATAAATAGCGATATCATTTTTTATAGCCTTAATGACAATACGCTCAACCATTCCATTTCCTGTAAGCTTTTTGAGTCCTTTAAAGATTAATGGATGATGGGAGATTATAAGCTCACAACTATTATTTATAGCCTCATCAATGATATCATCAGTAATATCAATGCAAACAAGAGCTTTACTTATTTCTTTTTCTTTATCTCCTACAACGAGCCCTGCATTATCATAGGATTCCTGCAAATGTAAAGGTGCAAACTCCTCAATACATTTAATTATATCTGATATTTTTATATGCTTCATGATCTTACTATTTAAAGGTACAAAAATATTTTATGTCCTTTTATTCTCAAAGTGTTTACCCTAAAATGGATCAAGTATTTATGGATAGATGTTTATATAATGTTTTGGAATTGACATTCCTGATAAATTATCTTGTTAAATAGAATAGAGTGTAAAACCTATCTGTATAACATATAGTTATAGATTTTTTTATGTTTCTATTTAAATTTTTCTCAATAAAAATTTGCTAAAATCTATAAGCTGTCATAACTTTGGTTTCAAACAAACAAATAAGCCCTTTGTTGTTTGAATCTCTAATCCTTAAAATAATGAAAATGAAATTAAGGCAAAAATCTATTCTTTCTTCTATAAAGAAAGTTATCCTTAAATTTAAGGATAAAGCTGCCTTATGCCTTAAAAGATCTTCCCTAATTGCTCCAATTTATACTGAAGTTACTGATAAATCTACAGAGAATACTGAAATAAGTTTTACTCCTTTACTTAATTCTATTGATATCATCTTTTCTGCATCCAATGGAAGCATCCAGAAGGAGAAAGAACTAGCAATAAAGTGCGTCTATTCTACAGACACTATAAATGGCGTTGCGGAAAATGTAATAACTATTTTATCTTTTCAAGCTCTCACAAAATATAATATCTTGAAATACCTTATTTATCAAAGAGAACCATTGGTTACAGAACTACCTATACAAGTAAAAGAGTTTGAAAATGATTGACTAATAAAGGCGGATTTTTTTTTGCTTTAAGCAAATCACAAAAAAGTCAAGAGACCTATCGAATTTAGTTTAAAGCCTACCGGATTTAGTTTAAAGCCTATCGAATTTAGTTTAAAGCCTATCGAATTTAGTTTAAAGCCTACCGGATTTAGTTTAAAGCCTATGACATTTGCTGCTAGATTTTAGAATTAGGTCAGCTGATTTAAAAAGAATCTCTTTTAAAGCCTGTTTATTTCATAACGCGGTATAGTAAATTAGTTTAAAATCAAACAAGAATTAAGGGTTTTCTGCTTTCTGGGTACTGATTCTTATTCTATGCTATAGATATTTTTATGGAATATTATGGCTTATTATATGTGTTTTTGCTTTTTCAGAAGGAAATTTGTCTAAAAACAGCCTCATAATTCTTTTGAAAATGATATTGATTATGTTTATGATTTATTACTAGGTGAGATTATATTTTATGGTCAGAGGACATATTTATGTTAAATATTTTTCAATAAATGGTTTATTGATCAGAAACTAAAAGTATGTACTTGTTAAGAGCATTTTTCACTCTATTATACATATATAATATCTATATCAGTTTTGTTTTATGAAGCATGTTTGCTAGCCTATATAATTTTGATTATATCAGTATTTTAGTAACTTTGATGTCAGTCTGGAATAAAAAGCATTAAATATTCTATTTTGGAATCGAATTAATAAGTTTAGATCATAAAATATAGAGTGTAGAAAATAATAATCTTTTAAATATCGAAAATAGGGGTGAGTTTAGTTAGATTAATACTTTTTCCGTTTGCGATTTTGTATGGAATGGTAGTTTCTATACGAAATTCTTTGTTCAATATTGGAGCGATTCGCTCCAAAATATTTAATATTCCTGTTATTGTGGTAGGCAATCTGAGTGCTGGCGGTACAGGAAAGACACCGCATGTGGAATACCTGATTAGACTTCTGAGAAAAGAATATAAATTGTTTACCCTTAGTCGTGGTTATGGAAGGAAAACAAATGGATTTCTTGTGGCTAATAATGAATCTACCTATAAAGATATAGGCGATGAGCCATTACAATACCATGTAAAGTTTTCTGATGTAGGAGTAGCTGTTGATGGCAACAGGTGTAGAGGGATAAGCAATATTCTTGAGTCTTATGAGGATACAGATGTGATTCTTTTAGATGATGCATATCAGCATAGATATGTAAAGCCCGGCTTGTCAATTCTTCTGACAGATTATCATAATATTTATAGTCAGGATTTTCTATTGCCAACAGGATACTTAAGAGAACATAGAAGAGGAGCTAAGAGAGCTGATATTATTGTTGTAACAAAGACCCCAAAAATATTTTCTCCAATAACTCGTAGGAGACTTTTTGATTTAATAAAACCATTACCTCACCAATCTTTATTCTTTTCTTATATCGATTATGGAAAGCTAACTACTGTTACAAAATTTGAGTTTGATCCTAATGACAGAGATTATAATACAATCATATTATTTACTGGCATAGCTAATTCATACCCACTAAAAGAATACCTTAGAAATTTCTGTGAAGAGATCGTTTCTATTGACTTTGCTGATCATCATTCTTATGAAGAAAAAGATATAAACAGAATAAAGAATGCTTATGAGGCAGTTTTCTCAAAAAGGAAACTTATAGTTACTACAGAAAAAGATTATATGCGTTTGTTGAATTCCAAACTGCTTGAAGCTATAAATTATCTGCCAATTTGCTACGTACCTATTGAAATTAAATTCCACAAAGGCAAAGAAGAAAATGTAGAGTTTGATAATCAAATCCAAAGGTATGTTGAAAGCAATCCAAAAAACAGTTGATTTTTTAAAGGAAAAGATAAAAGAAGAAATAGAAATTGGTATTATTCTGGGAAGTGGTCTAGGTGGTTTAGTTGATAAGCTAGATATAAAGGACGAATTTGATTATTGTGAAATCCCGAATTTTCCCATCTCTACAGTAAATGGCCATGAAGGCAAGCTTATCTATGGTGAGCTTTGTGGCAGAAGAGTATTGGCCATGTTGGGTAGGTTTCATTATTATGAAGGCTATTCCATGGAAGAGATCGTATTTCCAATTAGAGTTATGAAAGTATTAGGAGTAGAATCTCTTATAGTTTCGAATGCTGCAGGAGGTATGAATCCTAAATTTAATGTAGGTGATGTAATGTTAATTACTGACCATATCAACTTGTTGGCTTCAAATCCTCTTATTGGAAATAATGAAGATTCTTTAGGACCAAGATTCCCCAATTTAAATGATGCTTATGATAAGCATTTAATTTGTAAGGCAAGTTATTTTGCTGAACAGAATGATATATCTTGTCATCAGGGTGTTTATGCTGCTGTTAGTGGCCCTTCCTTTGAAACTCCTGCTGAATATAAATACCTGAGAATTATCGGAGCTGATGCTGTTGGAATGTCTACAGTTCCTGAGGTGATTGCTGCAAAACATTGCGGAATGAAATGCTTTGGGATGTCTGTAATCACTGATTTGGGTATCTCTGAGATGATGAAAGAAGTCTCTCATTCAGAAGTCTTACAAGCTGCTCAAAAGGCAGAGCCAAACATGACTAAAATTGTCAGCTATTTAGTCTCAAAGAAAGATATTATTTAAAACTCGTCAAAAGACGGCTTGAAAATAGGCATTACACTTTGTTTTGCCTATTTTTTGTTTATTTTGTTAAGGAAGTATTGATAATTTTCTAGTCAAAATTCATTAGATAATGAATCACTATAATAAAGATTTTCACCTTAAAGTTGGCCTTGAAGTCCATTTACAAGTAAAAGTAGGTACTAAAGCTTTTTCTCAGGAAAGTTATAACTATGGAGAGAAGCAAAACACTTGTATAAGTGCTTGGTCAGTAGGTATGCCCGGAGTTTTGCCCTCACCATCATTGGCATTGATTGAGTCTGGAATAAAACTTGGACTGGCAATGAAGAGCAGAATAAATCGGGTGCTTAGATTCTCCCGAAAGAATTATTTCTATACTGATTTACCTAAGGGGTATCAGCTGACACAAACAGATCCTTTATGTATTGGAGGGGAGTTGAGATTTGTTGATGATGATAATAAAGAAGTATCAGTTCCAATAAAAGAAATACATCTTGAGGAAGATTCTGGAAAGAGCATATATAAAAGCAGCAAGGTTTTTGTTGATTACAATAGATCCGGAGTAGCTTTACTGGAGGTTGTGACAGAACCTTGCATTTATAAGCCAGAGCATGCTTCACTTTTTCTTATAGAGCTCAGGAAGTTGGTCAGATGGCTTGGCGTTTCTGATGGTGATATGGAAAAAGGCAGCTTGAGATGTGATGTTAATGTTTCGGTTGTATCTAAAGATAAGGACTATAATAGAACGGAAATAAAGAATTTGAATAGTTTTACAGCAGTTAGGAAAAGTATTATCACAGAATATAAAAGACAATTGGAGGTGATTGAATCAGGGAGGGATGTTAAAGAACAGACACTAAGCTTTGATATGAAAACTTCAAGTATCAAGATCCTAAGGGATAAATCTTCTGCAATGGATTATAGATATATAAATGAATCAGATATCTTACCTGTAAGAATCAGTGAGGAAAAGATAAATACAATACAAAAAGAATTATCCGTTTTACCTTACATATATTTTCAACTATTTTATTCTTCTTTTGGATTTGATTTGAAGAAAACAAGATTGATTACTGAAGATCGTGGTAGATGTTTGTTCTTGAACTTACTTATAGATGAAAGTATTAAGCCAAATATTGCACTTAACTGGGTGCTAGGGCATTTGATGGAATTAGAAAGAACAGAAAGTCTTTCTATAGGATCATTGAATATTGAAGAGTTAGTAGTTCTATTGAAGGCACTACAGAATGATAAGATAAGCTTTTATAATGCCAAAGTTGTTTTTAGCAAGTATTTATCATCAGATGATTTATCTATGGAAAAGGCTTTGTCTAAGGTTTTGTCTTCATCTGGAAATAAAGAGAAACTGAAAGAGGATGTAAAGCTATTATTATCTGAGCATCCCGACAAGGTTAAACAATATCTGGATGGAAAAGAAACTCTTGTACAGTTTTTTGTAGGTCAGGTGATGAGATATTCAAAGGGAATGTATGACCCAAAAGAGGTTAAAGAGATAGTAGAAGAAGAATTAAAATCGTACAAAAGTAAATGATGAAACAGTATATAATATTGGTATCAATATTAGCATCTGTGATGCTTGGCGTTCATAGTTGTAGCAGACCTGAGGGACAATCTGTAATTACAGGTAATTTTCCTTCTCAGGTTGGTAATGTTGTTAAAATAACAAAAGTCCTCCCATTAGAAAGCATTGATATAGATTCAACTATCATCAAAGGAGATGGGATGTTTGAATTTAAAGTGATTTCAGAAAAAGCAAGTATATATACATTGAGTATTTCAGATGCTCCTACTTTATACCTAAGTCTCAAGCCAGAGGAAGATATGTATATAGTATCTGAAACTTCTGACTTATCAAAAGTAATGTTTAAGGAAAGAAAAGATCTGAGCGATTATTCCAAGATAAGTTATGATTTCTATTCTACCAGAGTATATTTAGATTCACTGTTAAGCATTGTAAGAACTGATCCGAATTCAAGTTATCTTACAAGCATGTTGGATAATGAACTGGATTTACATATTGAAAGATTGAAGAAAGAAAGTAAACAGTTTATAGATGAACACTCTGCTTCATTAATGTCGTCTCTTGCGTTATTCCAAACGCTAGGAAAACAAAAGGTATTTAACCTTGATTCTGATTCTATTTATTTCTCTAGAGTTGATTCTGCATTTATAAGAAACTACCCTACAAATATCAATACAAAGTATTTGCACAAGAAGCTATCTTTCCATAACAGGAATAAATTGAAAAGATTGGCAGCACAGGAACGAATGAAGATAGGGAAGAAAATACCTGTTGTAAGTATTCCTGATATGAGGAAAAGGCCATATAAAATAGGTGTTGAGAAGGATAAAAAGCAGTTATTATATTTCTGGAGCTCTTCAGATCCCTTGTCAAGGAGTATGAATAAAGATATTGTAAGCATTTATGAGAAAGATAATGGCGAGCTTCCTGAATTAGTCACTATTGCCATGGATGAAAGAAGAGATTTATGGTCTAATGCTGTTGTTAATGATAAATTACCGGGAGTACACTTGTCAGAAATGCAAGGGATGAAATCTATTATTTCTGGGATTTATGATATTCCATCAAAGCTACCATACTTTATACAAATAGATAAAGATGGTACGATCTTATTTAAGGGTAATCATCTACCAACAGAATAAGTATTTTCTGATTTTCTTCAAAAGATAAAGAGTACAACTATATGCGAATGTGTATGGTTGTACTTTTTTTATATACAAGCCTAAATAGTGGTTTTTTGAAAACTACCAATCTTTATTGTGAAGGAATTGTTTATGTTATAATATCATTTGTTTATATGTTAAAACGTTAAAATTATTAGATAGCTTTTGGTTATTTACTTAACAGATTATAACTCTCTTACAGTTTAAATCAAGGATTTAGGCATATACAAGAAGATGTATAGCTCAAAAAAATGCCACAATGAATAGCAATAAAGCTAATATTATATCGTCTTTCCATATATCTCTAAAAACCTATAAACTAATTTTGTTGCTTTGAATTGGATCGAAAACGCTATAAATGTATTTAGTAGTTATGCATGGGGAACGCCCCTGCTAGTCCTTTTGCTTGGTGGAGGACTTTATTTATTATTTTACTCCAGATTTATACCCTTCCGATATTTTAAACATGCTATTAAAGTTTTGAAAGGTGATTTTGATGAATCTCATGCTAAAGGAGATATTGATCACTATGAAGCTTTAAGTACTGCTATTGCTGCAACTGTGGGTTTGGGTAATATAAGTGGTGTTGCTGTTGCTATAACAATGGGTGGCCCTGGTGCTATCTTTTGGATGTGGGTAAGTGCAATCATAGGAGTAACCACAAAGTTCTTTACATGTTCTTTATCTGTTATGTATAGAGGTAAGGATAGAAATGGGCATATTGAAGGTGGGCCAATGTATGTAATAGAACAAGGCCTTGGGAAGAAGTGGAAGATATTAGCCATATTCTTCAGTTTTGTGGGTATGATAGGAGTATCACCAATGTTCCAGACCAATCAATTGACACAGATTGTAGTTGACATATATGAAAATGCTTCCGGAGTAGAAACGGGAATGTATTTCAAGTTGTTTGTTGGTGTTTGTATTGCAATAGTTGTAGGCATTGTAATCTTTGGAGGGATCAAAAGAATAGGTAAGGTTGCTGGTAAGCTAGTTCCTTTTATGGTAGCCTTATATATTATATGTGTACTTGTAATTATAGGGGTAAATATTCAGAATGTACCATCATCTTTTGTACTTATATTTAAAGATGCTTTTTCTGGCAATGCTGTGTTGGGTGGTGCTTTAGGAAGTATTATCGTGATAGGAGTTAAACGCGCTGCTTTTTCTAATGAAGCAGGTATTGGTACAGCACCTATGGCTCATGGAGCAGCCTTGACAGATGAGCCTATTCGTGAAGGATTGGTTGCAATGTTAGGGCCTGTTATTGATACAATAATTGTATGTACTATGACGGCACTTGCTATTATTGTTACAGGTAATTGGAAGAACCCTGATGTTGATGGTGTAGGTGTTACAATGAGTGCTTTTGAACATAGCATTCCATATGTAGGTGTTTATTTTTTACTGATTTGTGTAATTATCTTTTCTCTAACTACGTTATTTGCTTTTCCATACTATGGAACAAAATGCTTGGGTTATCTTGTTGGGCCAAAATATAAGAAGATTTATAATTACTTATTTATAATAGCAATTGTTGTAGGTTCTGTTACTCCATTGACTACTGTAGTGAATCTTATAGATGGTATGTACGCAATGATGGCATTTCCAACAATGATATCGGCACTTATATTATCCCCTAAGGTCAAAAAGGAGGCAAAGAAATATTTTGACAAACTAAAGAGAGGGGAGTTCAATGTTAATAAATAAGGAATATGGGTTTAGCAAGAACGATGAGAGAGTTCAAAAAGCTGTTTCATCTGTATTATGAAGAGATGGTCGCAGAATCATATATTATAGTGCAAGATCAGCAAACTGCTGAAGATATTGTGCAAGACTTATTTATTCACTTATGGGAGAGTAAACAATACAAGAATATCACAGTATCTGTAAGGGCTTATTTAAAGCGTTCTGCTAGAAATAGATCATTGAACTATTTGAGGGATAACATAAAAACCATGAATGTATCTGTACATGAAAATCAATATGAAGATAATGATGCTTCATTTGAAAGTAAAGATACTCATACTTTTGTGGAGAGAGTTTTATCTAATATCCCTGAAAAAACCAGACACATCTTTTTACTAAACCGAGTTGAAGATAAAAGCTATAAAGAGATAGCTAAAGATTTAAAACTATCCGAAAAGACAATAGAATTCCATATGTCTAAGGCACTAAAAATACTCCGTAAAATACTGAAAACGCATGATATAATTGGGTTTGTTCTTTTGGTGAGGGAGAAAGTCAATAAAAAAGTAAAGTTTTCTTTAGGGTGTAATTAAGCTTTTAGTGTCTCATTAGTAAACAAAACCAAAAACAATGTGTGAGCTGCCATTTAAATCAGAGATTTTAATTAGATATATTAAGAATATATCTAATGAGCAGGAAAAGCAATTAATCGAAGATTGGTTAGCTCAAGACAAAAAGAATACTCTATATCTGAAGCAATTGACATATTTCTGTAAAAGGATGGGTGAACAACCAACTTTAAAGCTAGATTCTGCAGTAGCCTGGGAGAAGGTTGCTCACCGTCTTTCTTCTCGATGTAATATGAAAAGGTATTCTATTCTTATAGCTGCATGTATGTTGCCATTGATCATAATAGGTTCTTTACTTTATACTAGTAATAGAGCAGAGAAGATGATTGAGGTAGTAGCTCATCAGAAAATGAAAGAAGTGATATTGCCGGATCAATCAGTTGTAACTCTATATAAAGGAGCAAGTATAAAATACAAGTCTGAATTTGTAAAGGAAGAGAGACTTATTCATTTAAATGGGACAGCATATTTTGATATCAAGAGAGATACAATATCACCATTTGTGATTTCTGCTAAAGTTAATGTCAAAGTACTGGGCACTGAATTCCTGATACAAGAAGATAATAATAATACAGATGTATTTGTTACTGATGGGGTTGTTGAGGTAAGTAAATTATCGAAAGCTAATACTATAATAATATATAAAGGTGAAAAGGTGCATTTTGATGAAAAGAGCAATCTGTTATCAAAAGATAAATACAATAATCCTAACCTTTTATCATGGATGACAAAAGAATTTATTTTTACAGAAACGACTCTAAAGAATGTACTAGATCAATTATCTTATTCATATAATATAAATGTTGATTACTCCAATTGTAAAGATCTCAAAAGTAAGGTGACAGCAACATTTAAGCATATGGAACTTCAAGACATATTGTATGAGTTAAATCTTGCAATGGATTTAAAGCTTAAAGTAAGAGATAATAGGATTGTTTGCGATTAAGATAAGGCTAAATAAACGAAGTAATAACTTTATATTTTGATATGAGGGCAATTATGACTGTTGTAGCATTGCTATTTTCTTTCCACACTATGGCAATGCAAGAGAATGAAGACAAGACTCTGAAAATACATTTTGAAAATACTGACCTTACTGTCAAAGAATTGATAGAAGAGTTGCAAGACCAGAAGCTTCAGGTTATTTATAGTTCTGATAGAATCCCTATGGATAAGAAGTTAAAATTGGAACATAAGGAAATGAAGCTGAATGATATCTTGATTCTACTAAAGAAAGAACTAGATATCGATGTGAAAGTGAATAAAGGTCGTATTATTCTTATACCTCCATCTCGGAAGTATACATTAAGTGGAATGATAAAAGATAAAAGTAACGGTGAGTTTCTCACTGGTGCAGCAATCTATTTCCCTGAACTGAAAGTTGGCACTACTGCTAATTATTACGGATTCTATTCTATTTCAATACCTGAAGGAACTTACACATATGTAGTAAGCTTTATAGGTATGAAAAAGGTAAAAGGGCAGATAAATCTTAATAAGAATATTAAGCTTGACTTTGATCTTAGTCCTGAGCATACGGCACTTCAAGAGGTTGTAATTACAGCAAGTCAGGATCCTGAAAGCAATACAACAAGTGAAAGGATAAGTGTTGAAAGGATAAAGTCAATACCTACTATCCTTGGTGAACCTGATGTGCTTAAAACAATACAGTTGCTCCCTGGCGTGCAGTCTGCTCATGAAGGAACAAATAATTTATCTGTACGTGGTGGGTCTTTCGACCAAAACCTGATTCTTTTGGATGAGGCTCCTGTTTATAATCCTTCTCATGCTCTGGGGATCTTTTCGGCAATCAATTCTGATATTGTAAGGAATGTTGAGTTTTATAAAGGTGAAATTCCTGCCAGATATGGGGGAAGACTATCTTCAGTTATTGATATAAAGATGAAAGAAGGTAGCAAAGAAAGATTGTCTTTTGATGGGAGTGTTGGCTTAGTAGCATCACGTTTGACAGTGCAATCACCTTTATTCAATAAGAATACTTCTTTTATAATTTCTGGCCGCTATAGTTATGCAGGGCAGTTACTAAACTTAATTTCTGGAGTTGGTGCCAATTTTAGAGAAATTAACCAAAACTTTACTTCTGGCAATACAGTGAATTTCTATGACCTGAATGTTAAGGTGAATACAGAAATCAACAAAAATAACAGACTGTATATTTCCGCATACAAAGGTTCTGATGACTTTTACTTTCAGGTAGTATCGTCAAGAATGAAAATGAAATGGGGTAACCAAACAGCTACATTGAGATGGAATTCTATTCTATCGGATAAGATATTTATGAACTCTAGTTTGATCTATAGTAATTATGATTATTCATACAGACTTTTGGATGATAGTAGAGACTTTAACTGGACAGCAGGACTGACAGAGTTACAACAGAAAACAGATTTTGATTTTTATTTAAACCCCAACAATCATATACGTTTTGGCTATAACGTATCTTCAACTTTTTTTGAGCCCGGCACTATAACACCAGGTTCAAGATCTAATTCCCGCCTTATTAGTATTGATAAAAAAAGAGCATATAACGGTTCTATTTATCTGAGTAATGATCAGAATATAGGTTCTCGTATAGGCTTGTATTATGGTTTGCGTGCTTCATGGTTTGTAAATGATACTGATAAGGAGAAAGCACAATACTTGAACCTCGAACCAAGAGCTTCTGTAAGTTATAAGATTACACCAAATCTTGATGCTAAGGTTTCATATGTAAGAACTAATCAATATTTGCATATGCTGTCGAATTCTTCTTTGGGTTTACCTACTGATATATGGGTGCCTTCTAGTGAAGATTTAAAACCACAAAAGGCAGATCAATATAGTTTGGGTTTGTTTTCTAATTTCGATAATGGGGCTTACAGCTTGTCTGCTGAGGTGTTCCTGAAAAACTTTCATGACATTGTTGACTTCAAAGATAATTCAGACTTATTTGTAAATAGTGACTTTATAAGTCAGGTAAGAATAGGAGAGGGCAAAGCAAAGGGATTTGAATTATTGTTGAAGAAAAATAAAGGAAAGCTTACAGGCTGGCTTAGTTATACATATTCTAATGCTGAACGTAAAATTGATGGAGTCAACAATGATGAATGGTATCCTTCTTCTTATGACAGAACTCACTCGTTGAAGCTTATTATGTCTTATAAACTATCTCAGTCATGGACAGCCAATATGAACTTTACCTATTCTACAGGAAGCCCAACAACAGTTCCTATTGGTAGATATGTTTATCAAAATGCTTCTTTCCTTGAGTACTCCAAAAGGAATGAATACAGATTGCCTGATTATCATAGATTGGACTTTGCTTTCAAGTATTCAAATGTGAAGAATAAAGATCGAAGATGGAAGAGCGAATGGAACTTTGGTCTTTATAATGCCTACGGAAGAGAGAACGTATTTAGCTTTTTCGTGAAGCAGGAAGGTCTCAATCAGCTGAAGGCATATAAGCTCTACTTATTCAAGTTTATGCCTACTGTTACTTATAACTTTAAATTCTAATAAGAGGAGGAAGCCATGAAGATATATCATTTGTTATTTATTCTATTATTAGTCTCTTGTCAAAAGGAAGTAGACTTTGATTTTGATCAATATGAAAAAAAGGTTGTTATTGAAGCTGCATTGACAAACCAAACCGGCCCTCAGTGGGTAAGATTATCATATCTATCCAGAAACTTTGGTACAAATGCATCTTATGTTCAAGTTGATGACTATATAGGCAATGCTGTAGTTAAACTTTCTGATGATCAGGGCAATGAATATACTTACACAAAATATATTGACCAGTCAGAAACTTTCAAAGGATATTATAAATTCGATAATGTAAATGCTCAGCCTAATCGTACATATACATTGAATGTTACTGTAGACGGAAAGACTTATACTGCCAGAGATTATATGAATGAAGTCCCTGTGATCACTAATGTGAAAACTGAAAGAATGGAAAGTGAGATCCCTGGTAAACAATCGTTTTATGTTCCTTTGATATCATTTGATAATCCATCAAAACAGATGTATTACCTGATGAGTCATCAGAACCCACAATATGAATTGATGGAAAATACTATTGGCAACAATTCCAGATCGTGGCCTTTCCTGATTTTTGATAACCAACAACTAAATAGAGAAGTGAGGGATCTTAGAGTTACTGACCATTCTCCGGAAGGCACTAACTTCCTGACATATTCCCCCGGGGAAACTGTTAGGGTCTACTTGTATTCGATATCTAAGAAAGCATATGATTTTTACGATGCTTTGATTCGACAGTATTATAATGATGGTGGTGCTTTTCAACCAAGCCCCGCTTCTGCTCCCTCAAACTTCAATAATGGTGCTATAGGATTTTTTAGAGTCTCTGCCGCTTCTACAAAAGACAAAGTGGTGAGATAGTTGATTAGTTTTAGAGGCTGCCCCTTTTGGGCAGCCTCATTTCCAATAGTAGAATAAACCTTACAAAGGTGACTCCCTAACAAAACAACTACTACTACTCAATCGGGATATGTACATATCATGATCAGTGTATAGTCAATGAATTACTATGGGGTCATAAATACTTTATCATAACTCTTATTGAATACTTACCACTGAGCCTGCCGAAGTTAGATAGCTGAGCTTGTCGAAGCTAGATTCCCCCAACAACAAACTTTGTTGTCTGCATAGTCTTTCCATTGTAAAGCAGGCGCAATAAGTACATCCCTTGCTTGAACTGACTGGTGGACAGCTTATAGTTAGGAATTGCGTTTAGGTTCTGGTGATAGATTACCTTACCTTGGATGCTGACTACCTGAATGCTTGCATTCTGTTTGTAGTCGTAGTTCTGGTGGGTGATATTATATAAGTCGTTTTCACTCTTGTTTTGTATGTATTCGGGCAATTGGATATTGAGTATATCGGTTGTGGGGTTGGGGTAAACTTTGAATTGTGTAGTCTCTGATCGCTGTGGGTCTTCTTCAATACCTACAAAGATGCCGCAATTATCCAGTTTTACGGTGTCATGCTTGATTGGGTGGTCGCATAAGTTGTCGTATTCCATTGGGCAGTTATCTACTTTTGCCCAGTTTAGATCGCTATCAAACTTATACAGATAGGCACTTGGGTTTTCTTCTATTGTAGGATGGCTAAAGGTGAAAAACAAGAAATGATTATCACTGGTTCTGATGACTCTGCTACTATAGCCATTATGTATAGTCATTTCTTTCTTTATTTGTCCCAAAGTATCGAATAGTGCAGCACCTTCAGGATTTCCATCTTCTCTTATATCTTTTATAGTTGTCTTGATTTTGGAGCTTTCAGGCTTCTGATATCGAACCATAGCATCATCCTGTTCTATAGCTCTTGCGTAAATTAAACTACCTATTATAGTGGAATCACTAGCAAAAACCATATTCTCCATAAATGAAAATTCATATCCTGAGTTTACATCATAAATATCAATAGTCTCCCCATTAATATCCATCTTTAGAAGGCTTGTGCGAACTTCTGAGTTATTTTCATAGAATGGTCTCCTAAGAGAGGAATATATATGTTTTTGATCTTTAGAAACTATAGAACAATAACCCTCATGAGAGCTGCCTCCAATGCCAAATATATCTTTGTTTAACACTTTTTCCCAGAGAATTTCACCATCTTCATTAGTACATATATAATAAGCCTTTTTTTTTCTTCTACCTTCATCCCCCCTATAAGATCCATATCCAGTAACTAGAATTTGATTATTAGGGAGCAAAGCGATATTAGTATCATCTTCATTAAATATTCGATCGTTTTTCTTTCCAAAACTCACTTTATATTCTAGATTCCCTTCAGCATTTAAGCGAGCTAAAGTGATTCTTTGATCCATAGGTCCATTATGATATCTTATAGTCATAACAGGATCACCATCAGGAAGTAGTTTTAGCTCTGATATAAAATCAGCATGATTATCTGGGTTATGAAATACTCTACACCAAAGCTTCTCACCACAAGGATTTAACTTCATAATATATGGATCTTTGGTGTTTGTATCATGACGCGAGCCTGCCAAATAAATATTACCTTTACAATCTTGTTGAATTCGCAGAATAACAAATGTTTTTTCATTTTCATTCATAAAATCCTTTTGCCAAAGCATATTGCCATTGATATCTGTTTTTATAATCCAACAATATTTAGGAAAAGAACCTGTATACCATCCTGTAATTAAATAGCCCCCATCATAGGCCTCTATAACATCATCAGCAGAAGCATCTATATCTTTAAAAAATACTTTTTCCCATTTTTGAGTAGTTTGCCCTATAGATATTAAGGATAGAAAAGATAGCAGTATAAATAGTAGATTCTGTTTCATTAGGTTTGTGATTTTAAGAGTTAAATAAAAAGACCTATTTAGAGTGTAAAGAAGCTACACTCTAAATAGGATAAAGAATAAATTTAAACTTATTTTACAATATTTACTTTTATGCTTTCAGCAATAGTTTTACCCTCAAGAATCTGAAGGATATAAGTCCCGGCATTATAAGAGCGGGTATCGATAGTAAGTTGATCCTGACCATCGACTATTTGCGTAAAAATAGTATTTCCTTTAAGATCTACTAATTTCAATAGCATTTCACCAACAGCCTTAGTATTATATTCTACAACGATATAATCTTTTGCAGGATTTGGATAAAGCTGAATCAATTGGTTTTCTTCTGTTTTATCCTCTGTTATCTTGGCTTCTTTCATGTTACTGCTAAAATCAGGAAGGACTATAGGCTCTTTGTATTCTATAAGATCAGCATCAAGCAGAATAGAACGGGCATAACGTCCCGGTGCGTCCTGATCCATTACACATAGCTCTTTAAGTACGTTGATCTTTTCTTCTTCAAGATCTTTGGCTTTTAAAGATTTGCTATGCATTAAAATTACAACATCAATTAGCTTTTGATATCTCTGATAAGAATACTCTTCTCTTTCTGTAAGCTCAAAATCAATGGCTATCTTATTATAAAGATCTCTGGCTTTATTATAATCACCACTATTTATAGATATAAAAATCAATTCATAATAGTTTTGAACTTGTTTTTCGTTTAGCAGCAGTTCTTCTAACTTGTCTATCTGCTCATTCTCTTTATAATATCTGCAAAGCTCTTTTATAGCATCTGATTTTACGGACTTCCATGCAGCAATTTCACTTTCAAGCTTTTCTCTTGCACCTGTAGCAGTTCTTGCCTTAAGGATTTGATCTTTCATATAAGAAGGCATTGGAAGTGTTCTATTAGTCAGGCTATTTATAACTATATCAGACTTGGCAACCAGAGGATTCTTTATTATAATATCTCTAACCATAGGATTAGGTATTAAGTCTTCACGCTCAATAGTAGATAGCACTACTCTTTCAGATAAATAAGGAGAGCTTTTATCCAGCTCATTTTTCACCTTATAAGTATCATCACTAAAAGCATTTGCTACTGTATTATTAAGCATTGAAGTGTTTCCTCCATCTACTCTATTACTTAACTCATTGGTTAAAGCTCTTTCTCTTGTATCTGCTTCTCTAACTATATCTATATAATCAAAAATAAAGTCTGATCGGCCTAGCTTGGATGGACAGGACTTGGACTTTTCATATTTTGTTTGTTCACATTCCTGAACAGAAAGCTTACTTTCCTCTTCTGGAGCAAGATTAAAATCATCATCTTTCTTATGATGCACATAAAGGAAATAGCCAGCAGTATTTTTTATATTTACATCTGATGTTTTAGAAAAAGTATTCCCTGCCTGGTCTTTGGTGTTATTACTGAAGTAACCTTGATTATAAGCAATACCTATATTGGTGGAGGTACTTCCTCTTTCAGGAGAATATCTAAAGTGATCAGGAAATGCAATATCATCAACCCCAACACTAATAATATCACCTATAATTAAGCCACTCTTTTTCTCAGCAGCCACATTAACATCCAATTTACAACCACTAAAGTCATTACACTTAACACAAAGTCCCTCAGAGCGGCTTTTCCTATTCTCACCAATAGCACTGATACCTACATACAGATCTTTATAGGTATTATTATAAATCTCATTAGAGCTTCGTCCACTGTTCAACACATAGACACCTAATCCGTTTTCATAGCTACCATGAAACAAATTCTCTTGTACAGTATAACCAGTACATCCATCTAGATATAAACCGTATGTCATGACTCTGTCAACTTCGAAAGATAGAGAAGGAACAAAAGGCACATCCATATCATTTCTTGTGATGCTACTATTCTTGTAATTGTTTAGGTAAACAGAGAATAAACAGTTCTTGAATGATTGCTTGTCTACTTCTATATCAGGATTTGGAGATTCTGTAGTGGCATAGATACCATATTCCAGATTCCTGAAATTGGCCTGACTACTACTTGTAAACTTATTCTTGTTTTTAACAACTACAGAAGAGTTTTCAATTTTAATACCTTTAACATGATGAATGTTATTATAATAGAGATCATAACTTGATTTATCTTCAAAAATACAATCTTCGAATTCCACACCGTCTATATCTTCTACAAAAACTAAAGCCTCAGGCTTAGAGTCACCATAATAATTATCATCAATTAAGAAGTTTGTTTTTTTAAAGCGAGCTTTAGACGTATAAGAATAGTCACCAATACCAACACAATACCTACAATTCCTGATAGTCCCGCTTTCTGAATTAATAATACCACCCATTCCGCAGTTAATACCAACTTCCGCATTTTCTATAGCACCGCCATTAATCTCAACATAAGGCTGTTTGCTTACTTGTGAATTACCAACTCTTCTGTTTCCAGCAAGAGTAACACCTTTCCACTTTTTATCACTACCCTTAAGGCTGGTAAGCAGACCCTTCTTTTCAACAATCAATTGTCCACCAGGATGAATCTTGATACCATAATTTTCATCAAAGCGGATTGTGTTCTTAACAATAAGCTTTCCGCCTTTTACTATTTCTATTTGTTTATCAAGAAATATATTATCATTGCTAAATTGCTTATTTCCGAAATTATATATTTCATCAAAAATAATCTCTTTATCAATAATTAGCGTTTTTAAATCCTCCTGAGGCTCCATAAACTTGGTTTTCCATAATCCTCTACCGAAAGTAGCTGCATATATCTCACCAGAAGTGTAATTAATATCAAGATCAAGAATATATGATGGAGGCATGTTTTTATTAACTTGTTCCCATTTGTTATCATTATAAATATATATTCCTAGATCACTGCCCAGAATCAATGTAGATTTCCCATTTATAATTATAGGCTTGATTATATTTATTGATGCGCCCCATCTCTGAATACAAGAATCCATTGATATAATAGTATCTTTGATATTCTCTATTTTACAGTTTAATACTCTAGGTACACTAGTCCAAATTCCTGATAAAGACAGATAAAAATTATTATCATTATAAGGGTCTACTGCTATATCAGATATAGAAGAGCATTTAAATGAGCTTTCTAACTCATATCTCTTGCCTTTTTCAAGTTCTATACCATCTCCGGATTTCTTTATTTTTACTTTCATATAGAAATTAGAAAAAGGATCTTTTTCCCCGGATTTTTTCTTTCCTCTAAAAGCAACATATAATACATTAGGATCAGAGGTTATACCAAATGCAGTATATTTATTTTTATAAAGATCGTCTGCAAGAGTAAACTTATGAAATTTCTCATCTTTAGATCTTTTTATATATAAAAAGTCATCTACAGCGATTAAAGAACCAGATTCTGTTAATTTTAACTGACTTTTCCAATTCCAATCAACTCTTGAATAACTAAAATCCTTTCCGAAATCTTTTGACCTTTCGAAATAACTATTATTTGAAGTAGCATATATAATAGCTGGATCAATATTAGATTGAAGCATATTATTGTAATCACTCCAATTACGCTCTTCATTAAAGTGAATATACTCTCCTTTATAATAAAAATGTCTTCCATTATCCTGAGCTCCTGCAAGTACTATTTCAGGATATGCTTTATTGCTTAAAACACTATAAAACTGATTTGAGTTGTAGCCAGAACCATTCAGGCTTTCCATCTTCTTTGATTCTACAGTATATTTACATATTCCACCATCATTACCAATATAGACATAGGTATTATCTCCTGATTTAGCAGTAAAAAAGCATCTAAGATCAGGAAACCAGTTTTTTGTTTCTGAATCATCTGAAGTATTGTATTTGTCAATTACTTTTCCTCCAAAGGTAAACTCTCTATCTTTAACAGCGACTGTGTCATCTAAATCAATAATATTAAAATGCCCACCTATTACAACTAAACGATGATCTTTTTTTTTGCGAGGTAAGAATTTGAATCCTAAAGAATGATAACTAACATCAAGTAAAGATTGACTATAAAGACTAAATTCTTCGCATTTTTCTGATGTATTATCAAATTTTACAGACTCAATTTTTATATTATATTCTCTTATACCTGTTGTTTCTTTATCTACAAAATAAGCATAATACAATCTTGTACTATCTTGTGGGTCAATAGCAAGCTTATGCATTCTCTTTGTATATTTACCATTATAAATAGGGGTAACTTTCTTTATTTTAAGCTTTTCTTTCCATGTAGAATCCTTGACACAATCAAATATCATTAACTTGGGAGGTATTTTATCGTTCCCACTCTTTGCAGCTACAGCTAGCTTTGTAGAATGCTTACTTTGGAATACAATATCATTTACTATATAATCACCTTTAAAATCATACACTGTTTCCCAGGAATTACCTCCATCTCCTGATCTTATAAGAAGACTATCTGCCCCAGCAAAAATAATTTTAGGGTCAGTTGGGTCTATTATAATCTTATGATTTAGAGAAATTTCTCCTCTAATTTGATCCCAGCTAGCACCTCCATTAGTAGTTCTCCATATACCATGTCCATAGCCGTCCCAAAAGTGACAAGTTCCAATATAAATTGTGTTTTTATTTGTTGGATCAACAGCTATACTTGCTATTCCCAGACATGGTTCATCTGTTGATTCTGTAATATTACGCCAGTTTCTACCTCCATCAGTTGTTTTAAATAGACCTCCTGTATATGAACCTGCAAGGATATGATTTACATTGCTTGTATCTACCCAAATAGATTCTGTCCATCCTCTTCTTTGATGGCTTAACTTTCCGGCAGCAAAGGCTTCCCATTTATAATTTATTGAAGAAGATCTACTTTTCTGTCTTTTGTAAGCTTTACTTGATTCTTCAATATACTTGGATAAAGAGCCTGTACCATCAGGTCTTGTATAAACTCTCTTATCCCAGAACCTTCGAAATCTTATATACTTCTTATACCCCTGGATTTTTTCTCCTGACTTTGCGTCTTGTCTTAATTGATTAAAATGAGCATCCTGCTCTTTAATGTATTGATAATAATCAAAACTATCGGCTTGCGAGAATGCAAGCAATGGAAAAAATACTACTATACATAGTAGCATACGATAAATGTTATTCATATTTTAATATATATTTTAAAATTGGTTATTTAAGTATCAGTGTAAAATCAGCAGCAAATATAGTAACTAATAAAGTTTATGCAAATGCTCTATCAATTTTGTGAATTAAATTATAGTAATATTTGTCTAGTATGGCTAAACTTTAAAACAGGAGGGTATAATTGGAAATATTTAAACTGTTCTTGTAATATATTATATTACAGGATGTAATAGGTTTTAATAATAAATAATTAAATCTCCAGCATGTATTGGTATATATAGTATAAGTTTTATTTCTGTTTTCATTCAATTTTACTGAATAGATTATCTATTATTGTATTTGAAAACACTCGAGACTTTGGACAAAACACTCGAGACTTTGATCAAACACTCGAGTAAAATCGTAAAAGTCTCCCGTCTT
>JBGRPZ010000039.1:0-35981 GCA_041725915.1 Hyphomicrobiales bacterium
TAAAAGTCAAAAGATTTAAGAAGACAAAAATTAGAAAGCAATATAGCTTCTTTAAATATGGATTAATTCACCTTGCTCATTGTTTACTAAATGACTTTAGATCAAAGGAATTTAAGCAGTATTGTCAATTATTGTCGTGTACTTAGATGAAGTAGTTTAAAAGCTGCTTAAATAAACTTATAATCACATATTATAAAATCTACTTTGCATATTGCTTTATAAAAAGCAGACTTATCCTATTTTACACAGTAGAGCCTAATAATCATGTTTATCAAAGTCTCATTTATGGAGTAAAACAACAAGAAAATCAATTATATACATATATAATATCAATAAAACTATTAACTTAGTATCAAAATAAAAAAAATATACCTCATCTCTCCGTAAAAATAGAAACCTATTCATTGGTTAACTGTTAAATAATAAGCAATCCAATCTCTAAATAATACTAAAAACACTATAAATATGAACAAGGGAAAGAAAATCGCTAGTTGGATATTTCAAATTATAGCATCAATTATTCTTCTTCAAACTTTATACTTCAAATTTTCAGGTGCTCCAGAATCTAAATATATATTTGAAACATTAGGGATGGAGCCTTGGGGAAGAATTGGATCTGGCGTTGTAGAACTATTTGCTAGCATCTTATTATTATTCATTCCTCGGTTAAATTGGCTTGGTGCTTTAATTGGCTTAGGAACAATTTCAGGTGCTATCTTATTTCATCTAACTACATTAGGAATTCAGGTGCAAAATGATGGAGGCCTGCTATTTACTCTTGCAATCATTGTATTTATTAGTTGTTTGGCTGTATTAGTTTTCAAAAGAAAACAGATACCTCTGATAGGGAATAAATTATAATTCAAATGAATTTTATCTATATTTGTTAAAACCTACAAAAAGATCCTTAAACCGTTTATAATCTCAACCTATGAACATTATCAAAGCTAACATAAATGTACTGACCGAATTACACGATCTAGTTCAGATATTAGATGATAACCAATATGCTAAAGAGCTGGAAGTATTCTCAGGGTCTACCATCGGAATGCATACACGCCATATTTTAGAATTCTATCTATGCTTATTCCAGCAATACAGAGATGGCACTATTTCATATGACAAAAGAATCAGAGATATTAATCTGGCTATTGATACCGAATATACTCTAGATGCCATAAAAAGAATAAAAACATCAATAGAAAATTGTCATATTGACAAAGATTTAACTCTCATTGGAAGCATTGACGGCTCAAGTGACGCAAGTTTTGTAATGAAAACTAATATAGGAAGAGAATTATTCTATAATCTGGAACATAGCATACACCATATGGCTTTAATAAAAATTGGTGTATATGTTATAGATTCAGAAATTAAGATATCAGATTCTTTTGGTGTTGCACCCTCTACTCTAAGGTATAAAAAAGACAAAAACACCTTATAAGTATAAAATATGTGTACATTAACTTTTTTACCTTTAAATTCAGGGGAATTCCTCTTTACACACAGTAGAGATGAAAGCCCTAAACGAACATTTTTACCCCCAAAAGAAATCTTTGAAGAAGGGGTTAAATATTTTGCTCCTAAAGATGCTCTGGCAGGGGGTACTTGGCTAGCCGTTTCTAATAACAGAATTGCATGTTTGTTGAACGGGGCTTTTGATTTGCATATTCCAAAACCTCCATATAGGCATAGCCGGGGATTAATTATACCACATTTATTCTCTTTCCCATCTTTTAAAACATTTGAAGAGAATTATAACTTCCTAGGTATAGATAATTTTACTTTGATTGCTTGGGAACATGGTAACTTATATGAATTACGTTGGGATGGAATAGACATATTCAGTCAAAAACTTGACACGTCACAGTCTCACATATTCTCTTCTTCAACATTATACAATAGCGACCATAAGTCTATCAGAAAACAATGGTTTCATGAATGGCAAAACAAAGTAGGCATAGACTCTCATAGAGAAATTATTGATTTCCATAAAAATGCGGGTGATCATCATCGTGGTATAGCTCTGAATATGAACAGAGGGAACTTTGTCAAGACTGTCTGCATTTCTTGTATAGAATACAATAATGGCAATTCAAACTATCACTATGTAGATATGCTTAATAATAAAGAATACAACTTTCATATTCCTGATAAATAAAAAGACTTACAGATGTTAAAGAAATTAAAAAATACTAAGACATTCACTAAGATAACAAATTGGGAATTCTGGCCTTATCAACTAGTATACTTCCCAGTAATGATATACTATTTCCTACTAGCAATAAAAGCTAAGTCTATTACTTTCTTTAGCGCAGCAAACCCAGGAATTGAAGCTGGGGGATTAACTGGTGAGTCTAAAATTGATATCTTGGACAAAGTGCCAGAAAAATACAAACCATTAACTGTATTTGTCTCTGAAGATACTACAAAAGAAGAGGCAATACAGTTAATCTCTGATAAGGGATTACAATTACCCTTTATAGCAAAACCTAATGTCGGTGAACGTGGCTTTCTAGTGAAAAAAGTCGAAAAGATTGAAGACCTTGACGAGTTCTTTTCTGGTCAACGTGTCGATCTATTATTTCAAGAGTATGTAGCCCACCCTATTGAATTAGCTATCTTATATTACAGAATGCCTGATTCTGGTGAAGGCCGTGTAACATCCGTAACTAAAAAGAAATTCCTTGGAGTGACAGGTGATGGAGTCTCTTCAACTGAAGACTTACTTAAGAAAAGTAGAAGAGGACGTTTACAGTTAAAGAACTTAAGAGAAGAATTAGGGGAAGAACTCGATGAAATCCTTCCTAAAGGACAGCATAAAGTCCTTGTTGAAATTGGCAATCATATACGAGGAACTAAATTTCTCAATGGTAATGATATTATTGATGATCACCTTCACAAGGTCTTTGAAGAAATCACAAACCAACTTTCCGGCATTTATTTTTGTCGTTATGACCTTAAGTGCTCTTCTATAGAAGACATGAAAAAAGGTGAAGGAATAAAGATCATGGAAGTAAATGGAGTAAGTGCCGAACCTGCTCATATTTATGATCCTGATTATAATGTTATTGATGCATATAAAGACCTGTTTATGCACATGGATATTATATGTGATATAGCATGTCAGAATATGAAGAAAGGAACAAATACAATGAAATTCACAGATTTTGTGAGACTTATAAGAGGTGTTAACGATTATAAAAAAACTGCACTAACAGAAAACTAATACAATGCACTATATAGTTGAATTTCTTATCGGATTTGCAGCAAGTTTTCTTGGGTCATTACCTGTTGGAATGTTGAATCTTACAGTTATGGATATTAGCATTCGAAGGGGTCCAAAATATGTTACTTTATTCTCTGGTGGGGCAGCCTCTGTAGAATTTATACAAGCATTTATAGGTGTGTATTTCAGTAGCTGGTTCTTGATGAATCAGAATATCACACTATTCTTTGAAGTAATGGTTTTACCTTTATTCTTAACTCTTGCTATAGTCTACTTTTTTAAAGACAAATCTTCTACAGGAAATAAAGCCGAAATAAAGAATTCTGAATTTGCAAAAGGTGTATGGCTTTCCTTCCTTAACCCTCTACCTATTCCTTTCTGGATATTTTATGCAACCTATTTTCATGCTGAACATTGGATCAGCTTTTCAACAACTAGTATTATTGTCTTTGTATTAGGTATTGCAGCTGGTACATTCACAGCATTACTTGCCTTTGGTAAGATGAGTATCTTCATTGCATCTAAAATTAAAAAAATCAATGCTTGGATCAATAAGATAATCGCTTCTGCCTTTTTTGTTCTCTTCATATATCAAGGCATAAGTATGGCTTTAAGATTCTTCTTCTAAAAAAGTACAGATACCAAAGTATTATCAATCTCAACACTCTATATAAAAAAACAACCGTCTAAAGGCCGAGGCTAGTAGACGGTATGGCTGTTTAAGTTAATCGAGATTTGCAAAACCTCCTTAAGAATGTGGTGTTTTCTCAAGGCAGAAAATAACGCTCATTTATGTGGTATTATTTTCCTATTTATATTGGAGCTGCAAAAAAAACGAAGTTTATCACTTTCAAACTCCAATTTGTATTTTATATTGCAAATATTAAGTAATTTTAACAAGTCTTAATTTTTCTTACAATCCTAGTACCCAGTTTATTTAATCCTAGAATAAATACAACCTCAACATTTCTGTTATGGATATAGAATTCCTCTCCCGATTTCAATTTGCTTTTACTATAGGCTTTCATTACATTTTCCCTCCAATGACAATAGGTTTAGGTCTATTGCTTGTTATCATGGAAGCTCGATATTTATATACAAAGAACATTGTATATGAAAAAATGACGCAATTCTGGATCAAGATATTTGCCCTTATATTCGGTATTGGAGTTGCTTCTGGAATTGTTATGGAATTTGAATTTGGCACAAACTGGTCTAATTACTCCCGCTTTGTTGGTGATGTTTTTGGAAGTGCACTGGCAGCAGAAGGCATATTCGCTTTTGCCTTAGAGTCAGGTTTCTTGGGGGTACTCTTATTTGGATGGAACAGAGTAAGCCCAAAAGTTCATTTCTTCTCTACAATAATGGTATTTATAGGATCTGTATTTTCTGCTGTATGGATAGTTGTAGCTAATTCATGGCAACAAACTCCTACCGGATATCATATTGTAAACCACAATGGGATGTACAGAGCAGAGATAACAGATTTTTGGGAAATGGTATTCAACCCTAGTTCAATGACCAGATTGGGACATGTGCTTCTAGGAGCAATACTTGCCGGAGCATTATTGGTAATAAGTGTCCATGCATTTTATATCATCCGCAAAAAGCATATTGATATATCTAGAAAAGCCATGAAGATAGGTATCATTGTGGCTTTGGTAGCCTCATTATTACAATTATATGCCGGTCATAGTAGTGGTGAAGTTGTAGCAAAGTATCAACCTGCAAAGCTTGCCGCACTTGAAGGACATTATAATGATAATGAACCTGCAACTCTATATGCATTCGGTTATGTAGATCAGGAAGAGAAAAAAGTATATGGTCTAGGTATTCCTGGAGGTTTGAGTTTTCTCATTTATAATGATTTTAATGCCCCAATAAAAGGACTTGAAGGCTTTGATAAAGGTGAAAAGCCTAATCATGTCAATCTTATCTTTCAAACATATCATATAATGGTAGCTATAGGTTTACTCCTTATTCTACTAAGTATTGTAGGTACTATCCTATTGAAGAAAGGAAGATTATATAAAGTGAAATGGCTTTTATGGATCTTTGTCATTGCAGTTATACTGCCTCATATATCTAATCAATTTGGGTGGTATAGTGCTGAAATAGGAAGGCAACCATGGGTAGTATATGGATTATTGAAGACATCAGAAGCCTTTTCCCCATCAGTATCAGGGGCGCAGATTCTATTTTCTTTGATACTATTTATTGTCATTTACATATTCCTTTTCATCTTATTTATCTTCTTACTAACAAGAAAGATAATGAAAGGCCCTGAAGATAATGATCATAATACAGATATGAACCAATCAGCTAAAAGAGAAATTCCACTGAAAAAATAATACAACTATGGCTACATTTATAGGTATCGATTTACCCACATGGTGGTTTTTATTAATTGGAGCAGTCTTTTCTGGTTATGCTGTTCTTGATGGATTCGACTTAGGTGCGGGAGCATTACATCTTTTTATAAGAGATAATACACACAGAAAAATGGCATTAAAGGCCATAGGCCCTGTATGGGATGGTAACGAAGTCTGGTTAGTTATTGGTGGTGGTGCTTTATTCGCAGGTTTCCCAAATGCTTATGCATCTGTATTCTCTGCATTTTATATACCGTTTATACTTTTCCTTGTCTTTATAATATTCAGGGCTATCTCTATTGAGTTCAGGGATAAAGAACCATGGAAATGGTGGAGAGACTTTTGGGATTTCTGTTATTTCCTAAGCAGCTTACTTATATCTTTAGCTTTAGGCCTTGTCTTTGGTAATATCATATATGGAATAGCCATTGATAGTCAGGGAGAGTTTCAAGGAAGTTGGCTTGCGTTTATAAACCCATTCTCAATACTTATTGCTATAACTACTCTTGTATTATTCATGATGCATGGAGCTAATTATCTGGCATTAAAAACAAAAGGACATTTATTCTTACATACTGAAAGGTTCTTAAGGAACACTACTGCACTATTTGTGATCTTCTATATTATATCATCCTTAGTTGCATTAATATACGTTCCACAAATAACAGGCAGATTTATCCGACAACCTATATTGTTTGTAGTAGGAATAATTGCATTGTTAACAGTTCTGAATGTAATCAGGTTAGTAATAAAGAAGAGCTATTATTGGTCATTTATATTTAGTGGTATTACAATATGTTTATTGTTAATACTAGTAGCTATTGGAATCTATCCTAATCTCGTTTTCTCAAATATAGATGGAGTGACAGGGCTTAATATATATCAGGCAGCTTCCAGTGACAAATCTCTTACAATAATGTTGATCTTTGCTGCAATTGGAGTTCCATTAGTTGTAATATACACCATATTTGTATTTTATACCTTCAGAGGAAGAGTATCAGAGAAAGATCTTGGATATTAGAAAATGTACCAACAAATAAAAGCCATAGCTTGCAATTAAGCTATGGCTTTCCGGGAAAATTAGAAATAATATCTTCTTTTTATTGTTGCATAAACAATACTTCATTTATAGCCTTTACAAAGTCTTCTTTTGGAATAAAACCTTGCGCCATTTGAGGCTCTTTATCTGCAGGGCAGAAAAGTATAGAAGGAATACTTCTTATTCCAAAGATTCCTGATAGCTGAGCCTGATCTTCAGTATCCACTTTATAGAAATCTACTTTACCTTCAAACTCTTTACTTAGCTCTTCAAATATTGGGGCTAGCATCTTACATGGTTGACACCAATCAGCATAAAAGTCAATAATACAAGGCTTATCACCTTCGAACTTCCAATCTTTATTTTTCTCAAAATCAAAGATCTTTTCCTTAAATGTTTCTAATGTTAGATGTTCCATTATTGTCTATTGGTTATAATTCTTGAAATGATTTAATTTTCCTTTAAAAGCTGTTCTTTAACAACCTTATAATATTCAGCTTCTGGTAGTGCACCTATTTGCATCATAGGTTGTCCGTCAACAGGAACAAAAAGTACTGATGGTAAGCTTTGAATTTGGAAAACACTTGCAAGTTCTTTCTGCTTATCTGTATCAATTTTATATACTACCAACTTGCCTTCATACTCTTTCGCTATTTTTTCCATTATAGGAGCTATCCTTTTACAAGGGCCACACCAATCAGCATAAAAGTCAATGATTGCTGGTAATTTACCTTTATATTTCCATTCTTTTGGGCTATTTTCAAAATCCCAAACCTTATCAATAAAGGTATTATAAGTAAGATATTCTGGCTTACCTGCTTCAGGAACACTAGAGTTTTCAGACTTAGTTTCTTTTACTTCATTAGCTTTATTAGAGTTTCCACAACTTGCTATAACAAAGCTAAGTATAAAAGTTCCAATAAAAAAGACTTTTCTTATCATAACGTAGTATTTAAACAAAATACACAGCAAAGACCATGCACAAATAAGTATTTAGATTTTATATATTAAAACGTATGAAAGTCTTTTTTGTCATAACTCAAAAGCATAAATAATTGTTAATAAAAAACGAGACCCTAGAACAAGAGTCTCGTTAAATATAATGGAATATAACTTATTTATCTTATACTAAATTCTTTAGTCAGCTTATCCGCATTTGGAATATCTCTGAATCCCCATTTACCAAGCACTACACCATCTTTCATAAGCATAAGTCCCGGATTAGATCGGATCATTGACTTCAGAACAATATCATCAGCAAAATAATATTCAATGTTTGTTGTTCCTGTCTCTGCTTTAAACTTTTCGACATCTTCAGGTAAAGAGCTTGTTATTATGATAAATGGATAACCATCACCGTCAAACTTTTTGAATAATGGTTCTATTTTATCAATAAATGCCTCCTTATTGGTTAAAGATAAATCATAAGCAACAACAAGGAAAGTGAAGTCCTGATTTTCTATAAACATGTCAGTAACATCATTCCCCAAAGCATCCTGAATAACAAGATCATGTTTTTTCTCTATATTAGATTCTTCAACACGTTGCTTTACAAATTCGTTTTGAGATACCCATACAGAATCTTTCCACGGATAATTAGGAGATAAATACTCTTTCTCCTCTCCTGTTTCCTTATTCATATAAGTAACATACATCTTTGCTTTTTCTTTATTATCAGGAATCATATTATTACCAACTTTCCAATCTCTGAAGTCAAGAACAGGAATGTATCGATAATTATAGAAAGAGAATCCTATAAAAACAATAAAGAACACAAAAAGGAAAAAGGACTGAGGTCCTCTCATAAATATGGACGTAAATCTCTTTCTCTGTAAGAATACAATGATTGAGAACAATAATAAGATTACATTCTTCAGGAATGTATCAAATGCTGAAAGTTTTATAAAATCTCCAAAACATCCACAATCAGGAACTAACATACTTATATAATCATAATATGTCAATCCTGTGAAGAATATCATCAAAGGTAAAAGTATCCACGAAATTGATTTTGTCCTAAGGTTGAAAAACAAACTGGCTCCAATACCAAATTCTATTGCACATAATAAAATTGATAATGGAAGGGCATAAGGCATAGCCCAATCAAAATTAAAAGCAATAAAATAATCTTCTATCTTATAAGTAGTCCCTAATGGATCAACCCCCTTTACAAAGCCGGAAAACATAAAAACTAATCCGACGAATAGTCTACTAAAAATACGCAAGGCTTTCATTGAATAAAAATGATCTTATGGTTATTTACATGTTATTTCTCTTCTTCAAGCAATTGAATTAATGCAAATATAGAATAGTTAATGATATCAAGGTAGTTTGCATCCAATCCTTCTGAAACTTTTGTCTGCCCTTCATTATCTTCAATCTGCTTTACTCTGAATAATTTCATAAGAATGATGTCTGTCAATGAACTTACTCTCATCTCTCTCCATGCTTCATCATAATCATGGTTCTTATTCAACATCAAATTCTTTGCCATATGAATATATTTATCATATAATTCATTAGCTTTATCTTTTTCCAACAAACCCTTATCCGAAAATCCCAACTCCAATTGAATAAGAGCCATTACACTATAATTTACTATTCCTATAAACTCGGGACGAATACCTTCATCTATCTTTTGCTCATCTTTAGTCTGAATACTCCTTATCCTGTTAGCTTTAATAAAAATCTGATCTGTTAATGATGATGGTCTTAATATCCTCCATGCTGTCCCATAATCACTCATCTTATCAACAAATACTTGTTTACATTCAGCTATTATTTGAATAAATTGTTCTCCAGTGTTTGTTTTCATCTTATATAATTTTGGCCAAGTTTATACAGTTACATTATTCAATTGATATTTTAACCTTATGAAAAGTAAAAAATTGTTGAATAAAGATATAGTTTTTCAAGGAAACCAAACATTACATTGTCATTTAAAAACATTTGATCTTTCGGAACCATTAATTATGGGAATCCTAAACATAACACCCGATTCCTTTTATGATGGAGGAAAATACAATGAATCAACACGCTGGCAAAAACAAACAGAAAAAATGCTTGAGGAAAGTGCTGATATAATCGATATCGGAGCCATATCTACAAGACCTGGAAGTGATGATGTGTCTGAAGAAGAGGAAAAAGCCAGAATTATCCCCGTCATCAAACAACTTTGTAAGGATTTCCCTGATACAGTATTCTCTGTCGACACTTTCCGTTCAAATATCGCAAACGAAGCTATCCAATGTGGGGCAAGTATTATCAATGATATCTCTGGTGGAACTATGGATGAAGATATGTTCTCTACAATTGCAAAACTCAATGTCCCTTATATCCTGATGCATATCCAAGGAACACCCAAGACCATGCAAAACAACCCAATCACAGAAGACATCACTCGCAAAGTGAAAGACTTCTTCACTGTACAAACCCAAAAACTAAATGACCTCAACTTCCATAATATCATACTTGATCCCGGTTATGGATTTGGCAAAAGCCTCGAAAGTAATTACGAACTACTGAATCATCAGGATGAACTACTCGACTTTGGTTATCCTATCCTTACTGGTATCAGCAGGAAATCAATGATATTCAAATACCTTCAGACAAATCCAAATGAAGCTCTCAATGGAACTACCGTACTTAATACTCTGGCTCTCACCAGAGGAGCAAAGATACTCAGAGTGCATGATGTCAAAGAAGCAAAAGAGGTAGTGAAATTATATAATGTGTTTACTGAAAAATAAGCTTTTTGTAGCCTATCATAACCTGTACTAGCTACTAACAAACCCTGTGCTAGGTAAACAAAATGACATCAACCTCATCGAGGAACAATATACAGGTCGGCGGACTACAGAGTGTAGGTCGCCGACCTACATTTTATGCCCCGCCGGGGTACAAAGTGTAACCCGCCGGGGTACATTTTATTCCTCGGCGGAGTATAGAGTGTAGTCCGCCGGGGTACAAAGTATAGACCAGCGGAGCAGAACCATTTATATGTACCTTCTACACCTAACATAGGCACATACAACAACCTAATGTCTTTACATAAAATAATGTGTTAGTAGCAACAAAAAAGCAGTTTGCCCTTTCGAACAAACTGCTTTCACACCACAATGGGACTATTAAGTAAGCAAACGCTACACTATTGCAACACTTATATCGATCTTTACTCCATATTCAATATTTTTACTTTTACTCAAAAACCGGACTGTATACTTCCCTACTTCTACATCTATAGGTACATGAAAAATAATATACTTACCATCCTTTCTGTCTGAAGCTTCAAGTTGTATTTCAGATTTATCTTTCTTAGAAACTAGATACAATCCTTGGAATCCTCTTTCTACATCACAAAACAGATTTTTCCCACGAAGTTTAGCAGTACCACCACGCCTTATTTCACCTTTCTTATATGGGAAGTATTGGAAAACTTCAGCAATTACAATTTGATCTTCATAATAATTCTTTCGGACAAACTCTGTATTAACCAAGTTAAAAGCCTTTCTTCTGACATCATTAGAGAATGATAAGAATTCTTTAATCTTATGCGATTTATTTTTAGATGGGTTAAACCTTTCATATTCATCAAAAGACTTGCCTTTCATTATACTTGATCCATTTATCCATCTGGTGTTAAATGTGTCTCCCCTACCTAAGATGTCACAGACTTTATTAAAGAAGGCATCTATACTAGCAACAAATATTTCTGGTGGTATTCCCTTATTTTCAATAGCACTACTTATAAGAGTAGCTTCATCAATCTTATTTCTATGAATAATCTTAGGTAAATAAATCTTTTCCTCTTTATTACTTAATAGATTATTCTCTTTGTTATAGAACTCTATTGATCTTGTTTTCATGACGGCTTTATAGATTTGTTAATATTTGAATTTAAATCATTTGATACTTTACAGGATATAACATATTGGATTGAACATGCTAAGCTTTAAGCATGCAAACATTATATAGTAATAGTATCATGTTTTTGATAAAACAAATTTGGTATGCCGGCAATCCCTTAATTCATTATATATTCAAAAGTAAGAGGACTTATCCACAAAGTCAATATCAGAAATGTTAATAAATGTTAAAAAAACATTCTGACTAAAATCAGGTTCAGGAATATTATCAATCTGATATTTATCATGAAGTGAATTAAATTTGATTTTTTTCATTCCTCAGAGAAAAAAAATCAGGAAACGTCTTGGAACGAGACAAGCAAAAAACATAAAAAATTAAGACAGGAATAGTTAAATGTAAACTTACATATTATCACCTCATCAAGTTATAACAACATCATTCTAGAATTCACAATCTAGCCTAAATAATTATAGATCATAACAGCAGTAAGCAAATTAAATGTAATTAGTATTATCAGTTCTTATCAAAGGCAAAGTTGAAAAGATAATCATTTGAATAAATTATATACAGCTCTATAACTTCTTTCCTATTATCTGACTAATACTTAATCTAAAGCACTCATTACAAATAGATTTAAATTCAATGTAAAAGTAAGGTGTATATGATAAGTTGAGTAAACCTAATACATGAATAATTAACATTATAACAAATATAATTACTCACAGCAAACAACTATTAAACAAGACATTATAAATCTAATATAAGAAATAACAATCTATCACTATCCTAGTGTGAAAAGCAAAATAAAAACAGTTTATTTATTCTAAATAAAGGAATCATATATATAGCTATCAATACTTTACAATTACTTAATTATTAAAAAAACGTGTTACCTGAATCTAAAAAAGGTGATTAACCATCGATGATTTTGATCATCAAAAACTCTAAATTTTAACCTAATTATCTTTTATTATGAATTTCTTTAACTTTAAAATCAGCCGTTGGGTATTGGCATTGATTTTTATGGTCACAACAACTCAACTTTTAGCTGATAACCTAAATGAAGGCTGGAACATTGTAGATAATAACAAAACTACAAATGAATTCCAGCTAAAGAACTCAACACGCTCATCAATACAAATACAATTTGATCTGGGAGCATTCTACGCATCACAAATAACTACTCCTTATGGGGAAGCTATGTCATTGTCAACTGATGATGCTGGTACGATTCTAGAAAAAGGAAGCCCGGAACTTCCATTGCTTGCAACTTCAATTAATGTTCCTAATGATGTTATGGATGTTACTATAGTTGATAGCAAATATATAGAATATGAAAATGTTCTTATAGCTCCTTCAAAGGGAAGTATTACTCGTGATATTGACCCAGCTTCTATACCTTATACATTTGGTAGGGTATATCAGGAAGATAACTTTTATCCTGGTAAGGTTGCAGAATTGTCAAATCCGTATTTGATTAGAAATCTAAGGGGACAGGCTGTAAATATATATCCATTCCAGTATAATCCTGTAACAAAAATATTACGTGTTTATACAGAGATAACATTATCTGTTAACTCTACAGGAGTAGCTGCAAAGGAAAATGTATCTAAGCCAAACAGTGAGAACCTTACTTCTCCATTCCAAACAATAGCAGAAAGTCATTTTATCAATTATACAAAGAGCAGATATACTCCTTTGGATGATACTCCTGGTAAAATGCTCATTATTTCTCATAACGACTTCCTTGATGTAATGGAAGACTTTGTAGATTGGAAAAACCAAAAAGGTATATCAACTGAGATCGTTGATGTAGCTACTATTGGTAATGCTGCTGCTATCAAAACATATGTAGAGAACTATTATACCAATAATCCTGAGTTAACATACTTATTGATAATTGGAGATAATGCACAAGTTCCTGCAAGTAGTACAACTGCTGGTCCATCAGATCATAATTATGGTTATCTATCAGGTAATGATCACAGAGCTGATATCTTTGTAGGTCGTTTCTCAGGTACTAATGACGCTGAAATTCAGACTCAGGTAGACAGAACTTTATATTATGAGAAAGATGTTACTACTTCTGAGAACTTTATGGCTAAAGCTCTTGGTAGTGCTTCTAACCAAGGAGGCCCTAGTAGTGGTGATGATGGCGAATCAGATGCTCAGCATATGGATAATATAGGTACAGACCTAGCAGGCTATGGTTATACAGTAACTAAAGTTTATCAAACAGGAGGTTCTGTAACAGCAATGTCTAATGCTATTAATGCAGGTACTGGTTTTATCAATTATGTAGGACATGGTTCTAATACAAGTTGGGTAAATGTTCCTTTCAGTACAACTCATATCAATCAATTGACAAATGTCAACGAGCTTCCATTTATTATGGATGTTGCATGTGTAAACGGTAACTTTACAAATGTAGGATCTTGCTTTGCAGAAGCATTTATGAGAGCTACTTATAATAACCAACCAACAGGTGCAATAGGTATTGCAGCATCAACAATAAATCAATACTGGGCACAACCTATGAGAGCTCAGGATGAGATGACTGATATACTTATTGAGAGTTATGCTAACAACATTAAGAGAACTTTTGGTGGTCTTGTAATCAATGGTATTTTTGATATGATTGATGTTTATGGCACTAATGGTGAAAAGATGGCAGATACTTGGGAAATCTTTGGAGATCCTTCATTGGTAGTACGTACAAAAGTTGCTACAACAATGGCTGTCACTAACCCAGGAACTATAGACGTTGCTGCTACATCAATTGCTATTCCTGTAGATGCTAACGGAGCTCTTGTTGCTATAAGCAATGATGGTACTCTTCTTGGCGCTGGTGTTGTAGAGAATGGTACAGCTACTGTAAATATTAGCAACCTTCCTGCTTCTGGTAATGTAACTTTAACTGTTACTGCATACAACAAGGTTACTTATACAGGTACAATAGCAATTTCTTCAACTCCACAAGCTCCTTCTGCTCAATTTGCAGCTGATATTACTACAGTTGAAGAAAATGCAACAGTTACTTTCACTGACCAATCAATATTTGCTCCTACTTCATGGGCATGGGAATTTGAAGGCGGTACTCCTGCTACTTCTACTGATCAAAACCCAACTGTAACTTATGCTAATGCTGGCACTTATAAAGTTAAGCTTACTGCTACTAATAGTTACGGATCAGATATAGAAGAAAAAGTTGATTATATCACTGTTTATGAAGTTGTTGCTCCTGTAGCAGATTTCAATGCTAGTGTTACAACTATCTCTGCTGGTGGAACAGTTACTTTCTCTGATGCATCACAAAACCTTCCTACTTCATGGGCATGGGAATTTGAAGGCGGTACTCCTGCTACTTCTACTGACCAAAACCCAGAAGTAACTTATGCTAGTTCTGGTACTTATAAAGTTAAACTTACTGCTACTAACTCTGCAGGAAGTGATGTTAAAGAAGTTAATGGTTATATTAATGTAACTATCAACTACTGTACTGTAAGTGGTAATTCACAAACTTATGAGTGGATTGCAGGAGTTAAAGTCGGAAGCTTTAATAACACTAGTGCTAAAGACGGATATGGCGATTTCACTTCTAAGATGATAAATGTAACTGCTGGAAATAATGCAGTAACTCTAACTCCAGGATATTCAGGATCTACATATAAAGAATACTGGAAAATATGGATAGACTATAATAAAGATGGTGACTTTACTGATGCTGGTGAAGAAGTTCTTGACTTAAGCGGAACTGGTGCCTTGACTGGTAATATCAACATTCCTGCTACTGCTACAGGACAAACCAGACTAAGAGTTTCTATGAGTTATAGTGCGAATCCTCCATATTGTGGCACTTTCACTTACGGCGAAGCTGAAGATTACACTGTAGTATTCCCAAGATTAAGAGGAGTAAACGTAAATTCAGATATCAATGTATATCCAAACCCTGCTACAAATGTAATATTTGTAAAATCTAACACTGAGATTCAGAAACTAAACATTATGGATATCAATGGAACTGTTAGAACTCTTACAAATGTTGGCACAAGTCAATCAATAAACACTGAAAACTTCCCTGCTGGAGTATACTTTATTCAAGTAACTACAGAAGGTGGCGTATCAACATATAAAATTGTTAAAAATTAACACTCTCTAAACACCTAACTCTGGGGCTGGCCATTGGTCAGTCCCTTTTTTTATATCTTATTCAAATTATTAAACCTTTTCAAGGTATATAGAACATACTTGATAAGTTATTTGTATTTTTGAACAGAGCTAAGTAAATAATATTTCATTCATGATATTAAACGCTATCATACAATTTAGACTTCTGGATTTAATTGATATTGTACTTGTTGCATATCTACTATATATCTTATATAAACTTTTGAAAGGTACTGTAGCTGTCAATATCTTTTCAGGGATTGTAGCATTGTTTCTAATATATAAGATAGTTAATGCACTACAAATGGAGCTGTTATCTCAAATTTTAGGTGCTTTTATTAGCGTGGGATTTATAGCTCTTATCATCATCTTCCAACCAGAAATAAGACGATTTTTATTAGCTCTTGGTAATACAACTATACTCAATAAAGAAGGAAGGAAACGATTCTTATTCAAACATCTTTTAACAGATAAAAAAGAAGAAGTCCTTGATATTGACCCTATTCTTGTCTCTTGTCAAAAATTATCAGAATCAAAAACCGGAGCTTTAATTGTCATCACAAGAGAAAATGAATTGGTACAATTTACTGAGACAGGAGAAAGAATTGATGCCAAAATATCTTCTCAGCTTCTTGAGAACATCTTCTTCAAGAACAGCCCTCTTCATGATGGTGCAATGATACTCCATAATAATAGGATACATTCAGCAGGATGTATTCTCCCTGTAACACCAAGAAGAAATCTTCCGAAAGACCTTGGTCTTAGGCATAGAGCAGCACTAGGGCTTACAGAACAATCTGATGCTATTGCTATAGTGATATCTGAAGAGACAGGGAAATTATCATGGTGTTCAAATGGTAAAATTAAACCACGTATGGAATTAGGTCAGTTAAAAGAGCTATTAGAAGAAGAATATTCTAAGGAAGAAGTTTGGGAAAAAGAAAATAAAAAGAGACGTTTCTTTTTGAGAAAGCTATAAAAAAAGCTATCCATCAGGATAGCTCATATATCATCTTATATTATTAGGTAACCATCTATCTTATTGATTCAACATAACTGGCATAACTAACATCAATATTTCTTCTTCATTATTATCTTCCTGTACAGGAACAATAATACCAGCTCTATTAGGAGCAGACATTTCAATCTGAACTTCATCAGATTCTATATTATTCAGCATTTCCTGAATAAACTTAGAATTAAATCCAATCTCCATATCCTCACCCTGATAACCACAACTTAGGCGTTCCTTAGCTTCATTACTAAAGTCAATATCTTCAGCCGTTAATAATAGTTCCTGACCTGAAATCTTAAACCTAACTTGATGAGTAGATTGATTAGCAAAAATAGCAACCCTCTTAATTGAGTTCAAAAGAAATTGTCTGTCAATAGTAAGTACATTTGGATTATCCATAGGAATCACTGCTCTATAGTTAGGATAATTACCATCTATTAATCTACAAACCAACTTAACAGTACCAAATTCAAATACAGCATTTGTAGTATTGTAACTAATTTCAACCAAAGTCTCATCAATAGGAAGAACACTCTTCATTTGATTTAAAGGCTTCTTAGGTAGAATAAATGAAGTAGAATTCTCTCCCTTTGCATCCTTACGAGAATACCTAACTAGTTTATGAGCATCTGTAGCAACAAAAGTAATATCATCAGGAGTAATCTCACAGAAGACACCTGACATAACAGGTCTTAGTTCATCATTACCTGTAGCGAATATAGTCTTTGTAAAAGCACTTACCAACACATGAGCTTCAACCTGAAGAGATGTTGTATCTTCCAGTGAAGGAGTTTGAGGATATTCTTCACCTCTATGTCCTGATAACTTGTAAGTACCATCACCTGCTGATATTTCTACTCCAAGATTATTAGGATCTACAGTAAAGGTAATTGGTATATCTGCAAACGTTTTCAGGGTACTAATTAAGATTTTAGCAGGGATAGCAACACTACCATCACCTTCAGATTTATTTAACTCAACCTCAACTTTCATTGTGGTTTCAAGATCTGATGCAGTAATTAGTAGTTTAGTATCAACAAGTTCAAAAAGAAAGTCATCCAAAATTGGAAGGGTATTGTTAGAACTAATCACACCATTCAATGATTGCAAGTTCTTTAACAACAAAGAGCTAGAAACAATAAACTTCATATCTTAATATTTATAATTTTCTTATAAAATTACCAAAATTTAACCAAAGCTAATCTACTTAAAATAAAGATATATCAATAAAAAGTAGTTAATTAAGGTTTTCTCTTTTTAAAGAATTTTGACTCTTCTCCTTTTAACAGTCGTTGGATATTTTTCTTATGAGTTAATGGGATAAAAATAGCTACCAATATAGCCAAGCCAATCAAGCCATAATTTGTTTCATGAAACCCGAAATATACAACAAAAGGAAAAGCTATAGCTGACGTAATTGAGGCCAAAGATACATAATTAAAAAGAACCATCATTAATATAAATATCCCCAAAATCACAAGCAATGCAAAAGGGTATAAAGCTATAGCAACACCAGCAATAGTAGCAACACCTTTACCTCCATTGAATCGAGCAAAAACAGGAAATATATGTCCAATAACAGCCAATAAACCAGCTGCTATTTTAAAGTAATTATGATAATCTAACAAATGATCTGGTAAGACATAAGAAACTATAAGAATTGCTAATATTCCTTTAAGGATATCAAAAATAAGCACTGGCACACCAGCTTTATATCCTAAAACTCTAATCGTATTTGTAGCACCAGCATTTCCTGAGCCCTTGGTTCTTACATCTATATTATAAAAGAATTTTCCCACCCATACAGAAGTAGGTATAGATCCCAACAAATAGGCAACTATCAAAGACACAATTGTAACTAACCAATCCATAAAAAATAACTTAAATCATAAATAAAAACAGGATCCCAATAAGTTATTGGAATCCCTATTCTTTGGTAAAATTAAAAATCTTTAATAAGAATCCAAAAATAAGAATCTATTGCAAAGACTTCATTCTATCGATAAAATCATAGACATCCTCTTCACTAGCAATATCAAATCTAAAGTTATCGATTTTCTTCTTTCCTTTTTTCAATTTCTTCTTATCAGGTAAACTCGTAATTGTATTATTATATTCTTCTAAAGAAGATAATGTTCTGAGCATTTTGCCTTCATCACCTTCTTCTTCATAAGAGAAATAAACCCATTTATCCGGGCTTGCTTCCAGATATATTTTTATTTTACTTCCTGTTTTTTGTTTTCCTATTTCAATATAGCCATCAACATATTTATATAGTTTTGTTTTCAAGAAATTCCCAACACCTATAGGCCCTGATGATATATATGATTTAGTTTCATTATTCCATGTAAAGTTCACATCATTAAACACCATCGATTTAATCAGACGTGTTGGAGGATGTTTTATCACATTACTGATTCGATATTTCTCATAAAACTTATCACTTTCAACAGTACCAACACTTTGTTCAAATCTCTTTTTCTGCTTTAAGCTCATTATATCAACAGGAGTGTTATTCTCTGAATCAATCATTGAGGCAACCATTTCAAGTAAGTTGTCTTTAAAGAAGAAGTCTAAGCTTAGCAGAACATTAAAGTAAGTAGTCTTATCAGCAACAATATGTCTAAAAGCTCCAGCAGTTTCCAGATTTAAGATATCCAATTGTGTTAAGAAATTTATTTTTCCTTCTCCAGAAACAATACAAGAATCAATATTCATAGATAAGTATTGGTGTTCCCAAATGGTATCTTTAAACCTCTCCTCTCTGCCTATTATATATGAATTTGATATAGTATCAAAGAAGGTTACTCCTGATGCAGAAAAAGCAATTTGATCGTTTCCTTGCTTCTGTTTAAATAATGCAGGGTAAAATCTATACTCCAGATCACTAAATATCAGCCCAAAATCTATCAATGTATCATTTCTATCATAAAGGGTATCACTCACTGGCAATCTAACATCTCTTGGGTTGACAATCTTTTTCATTTTTACCCAACCACTTTCTATATCAGAACAATCCTGAGTAAACATAAAAGCACCATCAAAAAGTAAATCTTTGCGAAGAGAATATAATTGAGCCTGCCCAGAATAATAATAGTATGGATTTAGCTTAAAGCCTTCATCAACTTTCAATACACCTCTGGCTATTGTTCTACCATTAGTATCAACAGAGACCTTAGTCAGATTTATTGGTTGAACACCTCCGTTAATGTCAACATAATCATACATACCAGAGCCTTCAAAAGAATGCTTTGATGATATTGTAATAGTAGCGTCATAAATACGATGTAGTTTGCTAGCTGTATCAGCAATGACATATGCATTTTCAAAAGTAGGAATATAAGCATCAGGTTCAATATCGATATTCTCATCAGCAGGAAAAACAGCAGCATCTGCAACCTTTATCAGCTTTACCCCTTCAGCATGAATAACATAGTTCTTCATATCATACTTAGCTTTCAGAGAAAAGAAGGACAATGAATCCTGATCAGGATGAGTAGAAACAAAATCCGAACCTGTCAAATCCATATCAATCAACTTATTTTTATCCTTAGTATCAATATCAAAGTTCTCTCTGGCTTCTTTGTTATTTAAATCCATAACATCATCATCCATTCGCCATAGGATTTCATCCATAGAACAGAAGTACTGATTAAAAGGGAATTCCATCACCGACAAAGGTCCATTCGCTGTAAAAACACCTTCCCTTTTCTCAAAGTCTATATTCGTACCATACCCCCTTGAACTAAATGCCAATTCCTTTGCTTTTGTATGGTGATTAAAGTTAGCCGTATCTGCTCTCAAAGAATGATGTTTCATATCCATATCTCTGGACTCAAGAGTAGATAAGTCATAATCAAACTTACCCTTACCCTTACAACCATAGGGAGCAAGAGTAACGACACCAGCAAACTTGCCTCTATCATAAAAGTTAATAGCCTTATCATTAAGGGTTGTCAAGTACATTTTGTCTTTATAAGGTCGCCACTTTTGATCTAATTCATGTGCTTTAGCTGGAGGAAACTCAATTCTTGACATCTGCTCTTTTATAGCGAAATAATCAGTTTTCGCTCTTAAAGAGTCAGGATAAAAGACAAACTTCCTTGAATGTGTATTTGATGTCAGATACTCAAGCTTACCAGCTCCATAGAAGCCCTGATAGCTCAGATAGATCTTATCATAATATTTACCTCTACCTTCATATATATCAAGTCCTTCTTCAGGTGTTTCGTGGACAAATCCAAAAGATCCACTTTTTATATCCAGTGGTTCATCAATATCCGGGAATATTCCTGCACTTTCCAAGTAACCAGTAAAGTTTACAGAATCCTTACTCAGGTTATTTAATCCTTTCAGGTCAAATGGATCTAAATGATATCTAAATCTATCCTTCACCAGAGTTTTACCTTGATCAGGGATTTTGTCATAATAGATAAAAGACTCACCCTCACTATCAAAAATCGGGTATTTAGGATCTACCTTCTCACCAGATTTATGTTTAGGATCACTTATGTATAACGTTCCTTGCGAATCTGATATCTCTCCCTTAATCCCCTTCAACTTTAAAGAGTTAATTTGATTTAAGTTAATAGTAAAGTCTCTATATATAAAATCACAGTTTTCTGCATCATGCCTTGAATCACCTGCTATTAATGTTCCATCAAAAGAAAAGTTTCTATCATTCCTCAGCTCAACATGAGAATTCTTAGGGATTACCTTAACATTCAACTTAGCATTAAGCACAACTGTATCCACACCATAAGCATTCAGGTCAAGGCTATCAATGTTCATCACAACATTCCTACCCCCTGGCTTTATTGATTTAAACTTAATGATATCATAATCTTTCAGGCCTGCTTCAGCAAGAATAAATTCATAAAACTCATTCTTGATATGAACCATACGTTCATCTCGATTATATATACAAAGCCTTCTATAAGTCATGCGAAGAATAAACCTGAGAGTTTGAGTTCTATTCATTTTTAGCACCTTCATCATCGTCTCAAAGTCGATATCTCTGGTTTTATTCTTTTTTATATAACCTTTGATATTAAATAAAGGATTAATGTCTGCAACACCTTGAAATAAATATGTGTCTTTTATATCATAAAAAGCAGAGGAGAACACCTCTACTCTACCTCTCTTCTGTACGTTATGCTTAGCTTCAAAGATTATTTCCGTACTATCGCGTTTCCATTTAAGGACATCTGAGTATATATTTATATTATGATAAGAGTCAAAAAACGGACTATTGCTATAACCTCTATCATCACGTGACAAAGTATATTCATGCCTTTTATCCTCATATTCTATCAAGACATTTGGATGAAAGATAGAATCATTCTTGAAATTTAAGACCATCCATGACTCTGGAACAATTAACTTTGAATCTTCGATTTTTACAATCTTCGATTTGCTTCGAATGAATTCATCATCTCCTCTTTTTATGATCAGTTCCGGATAAGAATCAGGGATAGAGCCTTCAAAAGAATTCCCCTTCATGCCAATACCACCAAAATAAGTTATTCCTTTAAAGATATCTTCTAAAACAAAGTTATGTTCATAAGAATAGAATCGTGGATATGATGCAATTTTATTAGGAGGATCCGAATATATTTTATTTTGATAGAAGCCAGATATTCCTTCTAAAGATAATTTAGAATTATAAAGCCTAACAGAATCAATAAATATCTTTCCTGAATTAAAGTCTTGTTCAAATTTGTCAACTTCTACATATAGTTCATCACTAGGAACATTAAATCTATCCCATGTAGCTTTTCCATTTGTACCCTTAAATTTCTTTCCTAAATAATCAAACTCCCCTTTAGTATCTTTGATAATTATGCTATCTCTATTCGATAAGCAATAAAGGTCTAACTTCTCAAACTTCACCTTAAACAATGAATCATATTCAAAAGCAAAACTCATATTCTTTGCAGCCCACCTGTAATATGACTTAGAATGCATTTGACCATGAAGTAAAAAACCTGAAGTAAACCTCAAGAACCTCAGTAACGCAGCATCATTTTTTAACTCAGGTATCTGTTTTAGGTAAGCCATCCATATGGCTATATTACTACTATCCAGCTTTAACTTAGAGATCACCCACATTGAATATAGATACTCATAAATAACCGGATATGTTGCTTTATAATTTGTGTCTAAAGAAGTATAATAATCATAAAATTGTAGTCTTTGCTCTTCAGAGATCGGAGCAATCAGCCAATCAACATTTATTTTTTCTAATAAGTCTTCTCCCTTTTCTTTATACTCCTTATATTCTTTATCCAAAAGTTTATTAGAGATACTTTCAAAAAAAGCTTCATACCTTTGATCATTGAGTTGATTATCCTGAGCATTTGAAGTAAATGCCCAGAACATCAATATCAAAATAAAAAGTTTCTTCATAGTTTTGATTTCCGTTCAGTTATCACTTGTAAAAAATGGCTGTTGCCCATTTATTACGTTCATGATAAACTTCAAATTTTAGGCCTAAAGAAATTGCTTTATCTTTTATTGCTTCTACATCCTCAACATAAAATCCACTCATAATTAGTCTGCCATCCTTATTTATAGTGGCAACATAAGCATCCATGTCATTCAGGAGGATATTCCTATTTATATTCGCTATAACCAAATCATATTTCCTACCTTCAATAGTAGTAGCGTCACCTAATTCAACTCTTATATTAGTTATATTATTTCTCTCTACATTCTGAACACTATTCTTATATGCCCATTCATCATTATCAATAGCATCCAAAGTAATAGCACCCCTCATAGAAGCTAATATAGCCAATACCCCAGTACCACATCCCATATCAAGAACAGTTTTCCCCTCAAGCTGTTCTTTCATTAGTTGACTTAATATCAAATGTGTTGTTTCATGATGCGCTGTTCCAAAGGACATTTGAGGTTCTATCTCAATCTCAAATTCAATATCGTCTCTATGCTCATGAAAAGGAGCTCTAATATAACACTTATTATCAATCAATACTGAAGGATAATTAGATTCCCAAACGGCATTCCAATTTTGTTCTTCTACCTTTTTCCATTCAAAGGAAACTCTATGCTCTTGTACACATACTAAAGGGATTTGCTTAAGCTCTTGCTCATCAAACAAATCTTCTTGTATATATGCCTTTATCAGATTCTCCTCTTCAACAAAACTTTCATATCCTATCTCACCCAACAAAGCAATCATTGATTGATATTCGAACTCTCCGAAAGTTCCTTGACTTATTAATTCAATATAAACCATTATACTATAATATTTATAAACATTAAGGGACTAGTGTATAAACACTAATCCCTTATAATAATATCTTCACATCTTTATTAAAGACTCTCGATAATCTTAACAAAATCATCTGCTTTAAGAGAAGCTCCTCCAATTAAGCCTCCATCAACATCTTTCTTTGAAAAGATCTCTTCTGCATTTTTAGCATTACAACTACCACCATAAAGGATAGACATTATATCTGCTAATTCTTCAGAATATTTCTCTGCAATAATCTTTCTGATAAACTCATGCATCTCTTGTGCTTGATCGGGTGTAGCTGTTTTACCTGTACCTATTGCCCATACTGGCTCATAAGCAAAAACAACATTTCCTATCTCTTCAGCCTTAAGATGGAAAAGCGCATTCTCAATTTGAGATCTTACAACATCAAAATGCTTACCTGATTCTCTGTCTTCAAGCTGCTCACCTATACAGAATATTGGAGAAATACCGCAATCTAATGCCATGTCAACTTTCTTTGCAAGCAAAGCATCATCTTCATTATAATATTTTCTCCTTTCGCTATGTCCAATTATAGCATATTCAACACCCATTGAATGAAGCATTGCTGCAGAAATCTCCCCTGTATAAGCACCAAACTCATTATCATTGATATTTTGGGCTCCAATTCTTAAAGGAACTTCATCAGTATAATCAAATGCTAGTTCAATGAACAAGGTTGGAGGACAAACAACCACTTCTTTTTTCTCCAACTTAACATTCTCTAAAAGATCTACTAATTCATCAAGAAGATCTTCAGCCTCCTGAAAAGTTTTATTCATCTTCCAGTTTCCAGCAACAATCTTTTTACGCATGATTTCTTATTTTTAGATTTCTAATTTTCTTAAGTCTTCAATTTCTTAAAGTTACCAATATTAATTGGAACATGATGCAATCAGATTTATGACATCTGACTCCTAAATTATTATAAAACGATTTATTTGTCCGGTTTTTTATATTTCTATATGTTTATCAACACTATATTCTCAAATATTAATAATAAATGACTGATATAGTGACATTAAAACTATGCAATAATAAGGCCTAACATTATGAATCAGAAATTATAATTTGTCAAAAGTAGGCAATTTTTTCTCTGATGAAGAATTAAACCCCTGAGCATTATTTATTGAACTAGTTTATTATCTGCCTTTATATTGTTAATAATCTCCTTTGTTTTCCCAAACAAGTCTTGTTGTTTTGATGAAAATGTCGGACTTATTCATCAAAATGTCGGACTTTTCTCCTAAAATGTCGGACTTATTCATCAAAATGTCGGACTTTTTTCAAAAAAAGTCCGACATTTTTAAATGAGGAAGCTCAAAGGCTGTTCCTAAAAAGTGTTTTAGTGCTTTTCGAAACCTTTTTTAAAAGCTTAAATTATAGATTTGCATATAGAACATACGCCTTTCAGGCCTTATATCATAAGTGATTTTTAAACGTCTTCATAGTAGAAAAATAAATTGATCTCAGCTTGATTTAAAATATTAGCTCGTTATTTAGGAACAAAAATGTTAAGATTTTTAACTTCGCAAAAAAATATCAAAGTACTATGTCAATACTTATTAAGAATATTAAAGAATTAGTTCTCACTGAAAAAGCTCCTAAGAAATGGGCAGCAGGTTCAGATATGGCTAATTTACCAACCATAAAGAACGCATATCTTCATATAGAAGATGATATCATCAAAGACTTTGGAAGCATGGAAGATATTCCATCAATAAAAACAGAAAAAGAAATTGATGCAACTGGAAGAATGGTTTTACCTTCTTTCTGTGATTCCCATACTCACCTTGTATATGCAGGAAGCAGAGAGGTTGAATATGTAGATAAAATCAAAGGACTTACATATGAACAGATAGCTGAAAAAGGCGGTGGAATCCTGAATAGCGCAAAAAGAATGCAAGAAGCCTCTGAAGAGGAGCTTTATGATTCTGCAATGGAACGTCTTGAAGAGATTATCGCTTATGGAACAGGAGCAGTAGAAATAAAAAGCGGTTACGGTTTAACAACAGATGCAGAGCTAAAAATGCTTAGAGTAATCCGTAAACTTAAAGAAAACTCTCCACTTACAATCAAAGCAAACTTTCTAGGCGCACACTCTATACCTTTGGAATACAAAGGAGATCAGACAAAGTACGTTGACTTAGTAATCAATGAAATGATTCCTATGGTGGCAAGTGAAGATCTTGCTGATTATATTGATGTTTTCTGTGATAAGGGTTTCTTTACTGTAGAAGATACAGACCGCATACTTAATGCAGGAATGAAATATGGCTTAAGACCTAAAATTCATGCTAATGAGCTAGACTACAGTGGTGGTATTCAAGTGGGCGTTAAGTACAATGCTCTTTCTGTTGACCACCTTGAATATACAGGCAAAGAAGAGATAGAAGCTCTTTTGAGCTCAGAAACAATGCCTACAGTATTACCTGGGGCAGCATTCTTCTTAGGGATGATTTATGCACCTATAAGAGAAATGATTGATGCAGGTCTTCCTGTTGCTCTTGCTTCTGACTTTAATCCTGGCTCATCACCAAGTGGAAACATGCAGTTTATCTTATCTATGGGATCAATCCACTATAAGATGATTCCTGAAGAAGCAATTCAGGCTTGTACTCTAAATGGTGCATATGCTATGGGAGTGGAAAAAGAATTAGGTAGTATTTGTAAAGGCAAGAAAGCAAATGTATTCATTACAAAGCCTATTCCTACAATTGAATACTTACCTTATTATTATGGTACAAATAAGGTAGAGACGACTATACTTAACGGAAAGTTAGTTTAGACAAATGATATAAAAAAAGCAGAGTAATTAGCTCTGCTTTTTTATAGAAGTATATTTTTTTATATCTCCATACATACAGGATCACAAACAAGGTTTTGAGGTTCTTTCTCCAACCATGAAAATATATTATCAACAACAATTCTTGCTCTTCTTATCATACTCTCTTCTGTAGCATAAGCAATATGAGGAGCTAAAACAACATTAGGAGCATCCAACAAAGTATAATCTTTGTTCAATGGAGGTTCAGTTTCATAAACATCTATACCCGCCCCTGCAATTATTCCATTCTTTAATGCCCTTGACAAAGCTATATTATCAACAACTTTACCCCTTGCAGTATTGATAAGAATAGCATTATCTTTCATTAACTCAAATTCTTTCTCTGCAATAAAACAATTGGTCTCTGAATTAGCAGGAATATGAAGACTTATTATATCACTATTTTCAAGTAGTTCTTCTTTACTTACAAACTGCATCCCTTCAACCTCAGCAGCAGTAGTCTGGCTTCGGCTCCACCCAAGGATCTTACAACCAAAAGCCTTACATAAAAGAGCTGTTCTTGAACCTATTCTGCCAGTACCTATTATCCCCACAGTTTTGCCATAAAGCTCTCTACCAAGAAAACCATTTCTATGTCCAGAACTAATAGTAGCAGAGTGCAATTCAGTAATCTTTCTATATACATCTAACATAAGACTTACAGAAAGTTCAGCTACAGCAATATCAGAAAAGCCTGCTGCATTAGATACAAATATCCCTTTCTCTTTACATGCATCAAGATCCACATGATCAAAGCCAGTAAATGCAATAGCGATATATTTAAGATTAGAGCATTGCTCAATATATTCTCTTGTCAATGGGATATTAGAAGAAATAATGATATCAGCATCTCCTGTTCTTTCAACTAAAGAACGAACATCTTCCTTACGATCAGGGTGAAAAACTATTTCGATGTCTTTAGAATTAAAACAATTTGTTATTTCTTCTTGCAACTCCTTATCTATTCCTATAGGCTCTAATACGCTTATTTTCATCTTAAAAGATCTTTTTTAACTTTTCAAAAACTTCAAATACTGCAGGACAAACACGAGTATTCTTTAAACTTAAATCAAGTATCTGTACAAACTTTTTCCTATCAGTATGTGGATACTCTGCACATGCTTTAGGTCTTACACTATATATAGAACAATAATTTTCCGCATCCAAAAAAGGACATGGAGTTTGTTTGTATACATAATCCTGCTCTTCATCAAGATATAAATATTGTTCTACAAACTTACTAGGTTTTACCTTTAAATGTCGTGATATTCTCTCAATATCTCTGTCTGTAATAATTGGGCTTATAGATTTACAGCAATTTGCACAGTCAAGGCAATCAATCTCTTCAAAAACTTCCCCATGAAGATCATGAACTTGACTATCAATTCCTTTTTTTACTTTCTTTAATCTGTTTATTAACTTTTTATTGCTTTTCTTTTCTTGATTTGCCCTATCCTTTATTGTCTCTAAAAACTCCATCTCTTCTTCTAACAATATCAATTATATTGTTTTTTAACTTCTTTTTTCAATAAAGAGTATTTAGCAATAGAATTTAGAATGACAACAACTTAAAGTCCTTGCTAATCAAGGATTGTAGTGAAGTAAAGGTTTGCTAGATTTGAATTTAATACTATTTTTGCGCGGAAATTTTCAGCTATGAATATAGCTAATTAATACTCAAACCAACTACATAATACACATGAAAAATAAAATTTTACTCATCTTACTATTATTAAAAGTTTCTTTCTCATTCAGTCAAGAACGCTTTCTTGAAGGATATGTCATCAAAAACAATCATGATACCATACATGGATACATTGAGGATGAAAGTGATCTGTATATGAAAGAACATTGTAACTTCAAGAAAGACATACAAAGTAATATGGTCAAATATTCACCAGAGGATGTAAGAAGTTTCAGAATAAAAGACAGTAAATTCTATACTAGAAAGGAAATTAACGACCAACTTATTTTTCTGGAATACTTAGTAAAAGGACAAATAAACATTTATTATTATCAAGATAAGGTTGGAGATCATTATTTTATCCAAAATGATACATCTCAATTAGTTGAATTGCCTTATAAAGAATATATAACCTGGCATAAAAAAAGAGATTATCAAAACAACTCAAAAAGACATATCGGAGTTTTAAAATACTTTATGCAAGATGCTCCTCAGCTCTTCAAGAAGCTTGATGCATTTGGAAAGCCAAGTCATAAGAATCTTATTAGAATCACAGAAAGATATCATAAAGAGGTATGTAGTGGAAAGCAATGTATAGTATTTGAAAAATCACCTCCTTATTTTCATATGTTCGTTGAACTAACTACAGGCCCTGCAAATATTTATGAAATAAAAAAACTTGCTGATAGTAAGACTTATTATAATGGGGCAAATATCTATATAAATCTTTTTAAGGGAAATAAGAAGTTTTACTTCAAGACTGGCTTATTATATGGTAAAATAAAAAAGTATGAATATAATTATTCAACTAACGAATATGATATAGCCAAAGTAGGATTATTAAAAGTGCCAATACAATTTGTTTATACTCCGTTTTCTGGAATGCTTAGACCAAAAATTAGTTTAGGGTGTAATATGTATAATCAATTCAAAATAAAGGCTGCAAGTACTTTAGGTTTAGACCTAAGAATAACTAATAATCTATTCATAAATTTAACAGGAGAGATGGAATTTACATCTAGTACTACAAATTCCACATTATCATCCTTCTCTGAATCATTAAGAGCTGGCATATTGTTTCGCCTATTTTAAAAAACAAAGGCTGTCTGTAATTCAGACAGCCTTCACTTACAAATAATCTTCAAGAACTAATTTAGCCCTCTTTCCTTTTTAATAAGATCATACGCAGAGTTGATCTCACTAAACTTCTTTTCTGCTTCAGCTTTCTCGTTATCGCTCAGATGCATTAGCTTATCAGGATGATATTTAATTGCCATCTTATGATATGCCTTTTTTATTTCCTGATCTGTTGAATTTGGATTGATTTCAAGTTTTGCATATGCACTATCAGAGCTGCCACCATGATTATTCTTTATAGAATGAAAATCATGACTATTTAAAAACATATGAGTAGAAATAAATTCAAGTACTCTGTTTTCTGAAGCAGAACATATCTTATCTATAGTAGCAATCCCAAAAAGAAAGTTGATAATGTTTTTCCTGGAGGTATAATCAATTTGATTACCAACAGTTCTAGATATCATTCTTAAATCATACTCTTGTTTTAAGATTTCTTTCAGCGATCTTACCAGATAAAGAGCTTTTCGCTCACCATAGTTTTTAAGTAAAAACCTTTTCACATAATCCAGCTCAGCCCTAAGCACTCTTCCATCAGCTTTCATCACTGAAGCCGCAAGAATCATAAGGTTAAAGTCAATATTACGAGAAGAATTACCTACAAACTGATCATGGTTGATTTTACTGTCAAAAAAAGAACTACTTGAAGCATTCCTAATATACTGATTACGCAGTCTAACAAGAAAATAAACAACTGCAACAACCAGCAATACAGATATAAAAGAGCCCATTCTCAATGAAATTATTGTTTAAATAATAAATTGCAAGGTATAAAAACGGTTAATTAATTACGATAACTTCAGTAAATTATTTTGCGTTTTGAGCAGGCTAAACATGAAAATAGCGCAAAACAAAAGAATTGTTCTACGCTATTCATTGTATATAATATTAGTATTCCTCTTCAATAAATTTCACGCCATAATTTTCTAACTCTTGTAAAATAGGAGTGTAGAATTCAGGAGTTGTAGGAACATGTACACCCGTAACATTAAGTTTCCCTGTCAAGAAAAGCTTAACTGTTATTGCCAATGGCACACCTACAGTAATTGCCATAGATGTTTCGTTCTCTTTTCCTTCAACAACCAGAGATGACTGTTTTCTTTTTTTCTCTCCATTGAGAGTATATACAAATCTATGTTGCATTACAATCATATCTCTGTCATCTTCCTCTAAAGCCCATTTCTTTTCAAGTATGTTCTGAAGCACCTTGGCAGGAGATACATTCTCTAATCCTATCTTCTCATCACTGAATAAACCTATAAATTCAAGTTTCTTCATGATCTCACCTTTAGGATCTAAATTGAAGTACTTAACTATCTTCTCTTCAACTGACATATCCGGATCAAAGAACAAGAAGCTATTTGTAAATTGACGCATAGTCATGTTCTTTGTGTTCTCCATGATATAAGTATCATCAGTACAACCCAATTGAACAAGAATATTCCATGCTTTTGAATACCCGGGTCTTCTTATCGTACCTCTAAACATAGTAGGTATACTCTCCAGACCATATATTCCTCTATACTTCAATGAATCTCTGTTCGGATAGATCTCAAAGTTACCATAATTCAATATAGTAGTAGGCTGTGTTCTTTCAAACAACTGTTGATATGGAATGTATTTATAAATACCTCTTTCTATATACATTGCCACACCCTGACCAGCAAGAACGACATTACGAGGATTCCAAGTGAACTTATAGTGCCATGGATTAGTATCACACTCAGGAACGACAAGCCCTCCTGTAGAAGAATAAAATCCCTCCATTACTCCACCTTCATTGCGAATCTCATCTATAACTTTCATAGCAGACATATGATCAATGCCCGGATCAAGACCCAATTCATTCGCCAATAGTATACCAGCATCTTTAGCTGCTTGATCTAATGCTTTTATTTCTTTTGAGACATATGAAGCTGTAAATAGTGGAGTCTTATGAGATACACAATCTTCTGCAATATAATAGTGTAAACTTGCAGGTAACATAGATACAACAACATCTGCATCCTGAATTACTTTCTTACGCAATGATGTATCATTCACATCAAAATAAAAAGCTTCTGCATTCTTATGATTACCTATCTTACGCTGAGCCACCTCAACAGACATATCACCAACTTTTACTTTCCAATTATGCTTTTCTGAATGCTCCAATAAATAATTAATTAAAGAAGTCGCAGATAAGCCCGCCCCAAGAATTGTTATTATTTTCATATTTGAATCAATAGAATTATTAAAAAGTACACACAAATATTTTAATTTACATCACAAGTATCATTTACAAACTTTGACAAGTACATATAATCTGGTGTTAATTTACCTTTATGAAGTATCATAGCTCTTTTTATAGGAGCTAATAAAGGTAATTCAGAAAATGTCATATTATAATCTACACTCAAGAGATTATCAACATATGAATAAAGTGCTTTACTAAATGCTTCAGAAGATTCTCTAGGCAGCTCACTTGGTAAGATATCTACTGCCATTATCAACAAGCCTTCTCCATGAAAACCATCATCATACTTATCAGCGATGGGATTATAAGTGAATACAGGTTCTTCAATTGGAGTTCCTTTATAAGTACACTGAATAGATCCATCAGGATCACAAGTTATATCTCCAATTACAGAAAGTTTTACAGGACTTTGAGACTTATAAAGATCTTTCAGATTATCTAAAGTTGCAATACGTGGATATTCTGTCGCCCAATACATACAATTCATAAGAACAGACAGATGAGGAAGGTACTTATAAAAAACACTTTTATATCTTTCAGGGTGGTTATAGTATTCCTGAAGATCAAAACTCGCTTCTTCTTTTGGAATAAACATGTCTTCTTCCTTGAATACTACCTTATATACCTTCTTAGGATCTAATGCTGCTGTATCAATTTTCAATAGTTCTTCAGGATTCAAAAACTCCCCAGGTAGAAGATTTGCAATCTCTTGAGCTCCTTTTGAAACATTTCCATATCCTGTAAACCCAATAATTATAGGAGTCTTCCTTTCAGGTAATCCCTCTTTTGACAATCTTTCCCCAGAAAGTTTAACAGCTTCACAAGCTTTCTCTAAAGACGAATACTTATGAGACTGTGACAATTCATCAAAAGGATTAGAATATCCCTCTACTTTCCATCTTTGCCCCAAAGACCAAAGTGAATTGATCATACCTGCCAATCCAGCGAAACGCCCAAAGAAGATCAGCCTACGACCTTCATCATCTGTAATCTTCTCATAATCGATAAGATTACATTTCTTTTCCATCATTATCTTTAGCATAGGCATATTATAGGTCTGCCCCTTAATAACATGAGAAAAGAAAATATAGGTCTTACTCTCTTCAAAAAACGATATAGGCATCTCTTTCACTCCCATGATGACTTCAGCTTCTGATAAATCAGAATTAACGGATGCTCCCGCATCTTGAAACTCTTGTTCAGGAAATACTCTCTTATGGGAAGGTTCTACTATGGCTTTTATACCTTGATGTTGGATAAGCTTTTTTAAATGACTTGGAGTTATAGGAACACGACACTCCATTGCATATTTGTCTTCATGACGAATGCCTAGTACTTTCTTCATTCTAAATATATTTAGTTAACACACAAATTTTAGTACACATAGCAAACTTAATGATTATAAGACTTAATCACAATTTTTATTTTGATTTATTTCACGTTTAAATAAGCATTGTATCGTAATATCCATGGTGGAGACAAAAGATCTACAAATTTAGAAATCACAAAAACGAATGCTTACGAATTAAATTGACACAAAACTATCTGCCATTAATCCAAGGAATGGCTTTTTTTATTATATTGACAATAGCTATTAAATAGTCTTAACAATCCATTAAACCAAGAATTAATTATGAAAAAATTACATCTTAAAAAAGAAACAATCGCAACACTTAATAATCAAGAATTAAATGATATTCATGGTGGGAAACCAGAAACATGGACAAAAAAAAGAACAGAAGGTTGCGATCAATGGACTAATTATTGTCCTAGTATTAACTTATTCTGCATGAAACCAAGTATAGATCTTCTTTGCTTAGATCTGTAACTATTAAACTCAATAAAATCTAAACATTGAAATTATATGAAGAAGAAAAGCTTACTATTAAAAAAAGAAACCATTGCTTTGCTTAATCAGTTTGAGTTAAAGCAACTTCATGGAGGAAATATTCCAATGACATGGACAATGCACCGTACTGAAGAATGTGATGACACTAATCGTTGCCCAAGTATCAATATGTTCTGTATGGAACAAAGCGGTCATTCTATGTGTACCAGTAATCATCCTATCTGTGATGATAATTTTTAAATAAAATACACCATAATATGTTAAGATAAGGATGCCTAAAAGGCATCCTTATCTTATATCTAGCAACTTATATTTCAACAGTGCTTTACATAAAGATTTTGCGCTTCTCTTTCCTGATGAATACAAAATCTTATTCCCTTAGATCTAAAAGCAACAGCCTTTTTCATTATATTGGTAATAGCTATTAATAGCTAACTAAACAATCTTAATAATTCATTAACCAAAATTTAATTATGAAGAAGTTACATTTCAAAAAAGAAACAGTCGCAACACTTAATAATCAAGAATTAAATGGTATTCATGGTGGAAAACCTATAACATGGACTATAAACAGAACTGAGGGTTGTGATGAAAACACTATCTATTGCCCAAGCATAAACAAATTTTGCATGGATCTAAGTCTTTTTGATATCTGCTTAGAACCTCATTAATCCAGACAAGAGACTTTTATATTTAAAAAATATTTTATACAAAGAAAGGCTGCATCAAATTTATATGATGCAGCCTTTTATATATTTAACTCTTGTTTTATTCTTGTCTATTAAATATCGCGGTAACTACAACCACTTCCTGTTGTACAACTACGAAAACCTGGAGAAGGAACAATATTTACTGAAACATATTTTCCTACTCTAGTCATTATCTCTTTTTTCAAGAGAATTTTATTTTCTGAAGTTTTCATTTTTATAATTTAATTTAGGAATATATTATTTAGAGAATTAAGGGCTGTAATTAGGAGGTATGTTATTTTATAACGGGTAAGATATCTAAAGATTATTTTTATTGTTCTCGAAAACTTATTATAAACAACTAAAAACAAAGTATTTAAAAAGCCTATACACTATGAATAGTAGGTTTTAATACTTAAGTAGTTTTATCCAAAAAAAATTCTGTTTTATGCTATTTGGGGGAAATTTAATAAATCACTTCTAATTTAAGAAGTGATTTATACAAAGTTAGACTTAAGACGTAATCATAAAAATATCTCGCAATATTGGTTTTAAACCAGAAAAGAAGAATTCTACAGCAATTACCATAACTATAAGCCCCATAATCTTCATAAGAATCTTATTTCCTGTATCACCTAAAACCTTACTAATTCTGGAAGCTCCATATAAAACAAAGAATATCAAAATAAATAACAACACTAATGTAACAACTAAAGTGGTTTGTAAACCAATACTTGTAGCATCTTCCATTAATACAATAGCATTTGTAATAGCACCAGGACCAGCAATAATAGGAATAGCCAAAGGTGTTATAGACACATCCTCTACATATTGCTCTAATTGAGCTTTGTCAGCAATTTTAATCTTTGTAAGTCGTGCATTTAGTAGGTCATACCCCACTATAAAGAAAACAATACCACCTACAACACGAAAGCTATCTACAGAAATTCCAAAGAATTTAAACAATACCTGTCCCCCAAATGCAAATGCCATTAATATAGCAAATGCAACAAGAAGAGCCTTCACAATAACTTTTCTTCTCGCCTCTTTATTCAATCCAGCAGTCATTGAAAGAAAAACAGGCATTATACCTAATGGATTTATCAAGGTAAAGAATGATGTAAACCACAATAAACCAAGTGTAAAATACTCCTTCATCTACGTTAATTTTAGTTATTTTCAATGGGTAACGCTCATTGCTCCCTTTTATTTATATCGTCGCTTCTAAATAATGCATAAATAAAAAATAAAACGGCTTTTTGTTTATGCTGAAAGCAACTTTTATTAGAAGCAATTTAAAAACTACTTCATTTCACAAACAAAGAGTAAATCAATAATAGATCTATTCGAAAAGCCATTCTTACCCTCTTTTATGTTTATAATCACTCATAACCTACCTTTAGAGCTAACTCATCCTTTAAATCTAATTATTATTGAATGTTTAGCTTAGGAGTAAGTTTGCTATAGATCTCTATATTTACCTATTTATAAGCTTTATCGCTTATTTTTAATTGCTGTATAGTGCGATAATTCGGCTTTCAATTTTAAAATTGTAGATTATCGCACATATAAGCCCAATGTTATGTTAA
>JBGRPZ010000040.1:0-35767 GCA_041725915.1 Hyphomicrobiales bacterium
TTAACATAACATTGGGCTTATATGTGCGATAATCTACAATTTTAAAATTGAAAGCCGAATTATCGCACTATACAGCAATTAAAAATAAGCGATAAGACTTATAAATAAGGAAATATAAGGATCTGAAGCAAAAGCATTCCTAGCCTAAATCTTTAATAAAAATTAGATTATTAAAATGAGTTAACCCTAAAAGTATATTATAGATAATAAAAGAGTATAAGACTAGTTCTTCTGAATAAATTATCACTAATTAAAAACAATCCTTTCATTAAATAGCAATCTTTAAATCAGTTTATTATAAACTTATAAATGAATAGTAAAGACTAAAAAGTTTGGAGCTAGTTTATAATAATATTGTATATTTTAGAATTAATAATATAACCCCCTTATTGATTTTCTATAATACTATATTCCCTTAAAAGCTATGAAAAATAAAATTCTCGTTATTGGTGCTGTTAATCAGGATATCGTAATTAAATGCAATCAACTACCTATGCCAGGAGAAACCGTTGAAGGACGCGATTTACAATACTTCACTGGAGGAAAAGGAATGAATCAGGCTGTAGCAGCAGGTTTATATGGAGGAGAAGTACATTATGTTGGCAAGATTGGCAATGATCATTTTGGAAGTAATGTCAACAAGTTCATTAATTCGCTACCTTTTGAAAAGACTATCGAACGTTTAGAAGAGATACCAACAGGTATTGCATTGATAAGCCTTGCTCCTGATGGAGAAAATTCAATTACAATTATCAAAGGAGCAAACGATGAGTTTAAGGATCAAGATCTAAAGATCATTGACCAGTTTAGTGAAAAAGATATTCTTTTGATGCAAAATGAAATTAACACTTCATTCAATCACAAAGCAATAGAAAAGGCATTTAACAGAAATATGATTACAATATATAATCCTGCCCCAACTTATAAAATCCCCAAAGACATAATAAGCAAGATAACTTATCTTATCGTCAATGAACATGAACTAAGGGAAGTATTTTCTATAGAAGAAGAACTTAAGGAAAGCACTATAAGAAATCTATTATTAGAACTATCAAAGCAATATAATACAAATATCATATTGACTATAGGAGAAAAAGGTTCACTTGCCACCTACAATAATAGTATCATTGAAACAAAAGGCCTGACTATGGATGTCTTAGATACAACAGGTGCAGGAGATTGCTTTTGCGGAACATTAGCAGCTGCACTATCGAATAACAAAACACTGAAAGAAGCCTTAGAAATCGCAAATCTAACTTCAGCTTATAGCGTAATGAAGATTGGAGCAAACAGCTCGTACATAAACATGGAAGAGATAGAAAGGTTAGCGAAGAGATAAAGCATAATAAAAGAGATCGCCAATTGAATTTGACGATCTCTTTTATTTCCATTAAGTTATATTCATCTTGAGACTATCACCACCCCAAAATATTTAATATCATTAAACAAACTTTTGAATCAATTCCACTAATCTACTAGAATAACCCACTTCATTATCATACCAACCAACTACCTTTACAAGCTTATTCTTATCACCAAGAACAGCAGTTAACAGAGAATCAAACAGAGTAGAATGCGTATTACCTATTACATCTACAGAAACAATAGGGTCTTCAGTATATTCCAGAATTCCTTTCAATCCATTTTTTGAAGCTTCAAGAAAAGCCTGATTGATTTCCTCAGCAGAAGTAGGTTTAGACAAAGTACAAGTTAACTCTGTAAGAGACCCATCAGGAACAGGAACTCTAATACCTCCACCACCAAGGTTATTCTCAAGATGAGGGAAGATCTTAGTTGCGGCCTTTGCAGCACCAGTAGTAGTAGGAACGATACTATAAGCAGCAGCTCTGGCACGTCTATAATCTCTATGAGGAGCATCAATAAGATTTTGATCCTGAGTATAAGAATGAACAGTAGAGATAAAGCCTTTTTCTATTCCCCAGTATTTATCCAGAATGTAGATAAGAGGAGCTATATTATTAGTAGTACAAGAAGCATTAGAGATAATCACATCATTCTTATCAATGATTTCATCATTAACACCAAGGACAACATGCTTAATTACATTATCCTCATCCTTTGAAGGAGCAGAGATAATCACTTTTTTTGCTCCAGCTTGTTCCACATGCTTAATAGCATCTTTTCTTTTTGTGAAAAGCCCGGTACTTTCAATAACCACATCAATATTCAGTGATTTCCAAGGTAAGTTAGCAGGGTCAGGCTCATGCAACATTTGAATCTTATGGCCATCAATCAGGAAGCCATCAGTAAGAATTTCCACATTTGCAGGAAAGGCTCTATGAACAGAATCATATTTCAGAAGGTGTCCCAAGATATCTACATCTGCAATATCGTTAATTGCGACTATCTCAAGATTTGAGTTTTTAAACGCTTGTCTTAAGAATACACGACCTATTCTTCCAAAGCCATTAATTGCTACTCTGATTTTTTCCATTTTCTACAATTTTATCCTTTCCATATAAATAAACTAATTTAAAAACTACCATTTCAAGAACTAATAAGATTCAAGATAAGAATAGCTTATCCAGAAAAGCACTAAAGTACTTTTCGGAATCCTTTTTAAAGCTTAAATCGTAGTTTAACATACAGAATATAAGCCTTTCAGATTTTATATTATAAGTGGTTTCTAAACCGCTTCAATAAGCAAAAGGTGGGCAAATGTAAAAAAACGGGGTCAAAAACAAAAGTTCTTGACCCCGTAGAAATTATGAATTATAATAATTCTATCTAATTAATATGATAGTACCTTTCTTTAAACGCTTCTCACCAACTCTATTGCGGTAAGTTGCTTTATAAGTATAAGTACCTTCAGGAGCTTCTCTTCCATCGAAGCGGCCATTCCAACTGTGGTTAACATCCATAGACTTAAACACAGCTTGTCCCCAACGATCAAAGATCACTATTTCAAACTCAGTAATTCCATTGGCTTTAACTTCAAACTTCTTATTAAATCCTTCAGGACAGAAAGCATTAGGCACAAATAAATCATCAGGATATATAGCGATATTCCTAGTAAACATATCAGTACAACCAGCTTTAGATTCTACTGTAAGTGTCACTTCAAAATCACCAATACCATTATATTTATGATTAATGTCCTTACCTTCATATTGAGTGTTATCACCCATTTCCCAGAAATACTTGATATCGTCACCAATACCATTTCCTTTGAAGGATATAACAGCTTCAGAAGCTATAGTTTCATATTTAGAAGCAGAGAAATCTGCAATTGGAGATTCTATTACTTCAATATAAGCAGGAAATTTCAATGTATCACGACAGAATGTATTGTTAACAATAAGCTTCGCGTCATAAAAACCAGGATCAGTAAATAAGATACTAGGCTCTGTACTTACAGACTTCTCATCATTTGAGAACTCCCATTCATAAGTAACATTCTTCTCTATCTTATCAGAATTATTTACAAACTCTGCAACAAAAGGAGCACAACCTATCTCATTAATTGCATGGAAATTTGCCATAGGATAATTAATTACTTTGATATCCTGAACAGCTAATTCAGATTTACAAGCACCTTGTTCAACTTTAAGCTCAACTTTCTTCATACCAGGAGTATCCCATTTAATTTTAAATGAAGCTCCTAGTTGAGAAACATCCTTTTCAGTGACACCACCATCAATTACCCATTTAAATAATGTTTTATCATTGACGATATCCATATTCATGTAAGAGATTTCCATTTCATCACCTCGACAAACAGCAGTGTTACAATCAAAGTAAGGTACACCCAGATCATAAACAGTAAGCTCTTGTTCTTTGACAACAGTATTGGAACAAATATTTCCATTAGTAACAGTATATCTAACTGTATACTTTCCTGCTGTAGGAACTAATATGGAAGCACTTGAATTATTAAAACCATTAGATTCTACTTCATCAATTTCCCATTTATATTGGATATTATTAAGATCAGAATCAAGATTCTCACTACTATCAGAGAGCTCAGCTATAAAAGGAGCACAACCTTCAGTTTCGGCAGCTTTAAAATCAGCGATCGGATAAGGTAGTACTTTTATAATTCTTTCAGAAACATGAGAACAACCATCTTCAATAAGTTCAAGACTTACTGTCTTGTCTCCAAACTGAGTATATGATATATTCGCATTATCACCAAGATCTTCAAGAACTAAACCTCCATCTTCATTAGATCCTACATCCCATTTAAAGATTGCGTTCTTACCAACAGTTTCTCCATCATAAGTACACTTCACAGAAGTCTCTTTATTTTGATCAAAGAAATTTCCAACATGTTGGCAAATTGCACCTTTATCAAGACTAAACTTTGATTCAGGAATTCTTCGAATTTCATAAAGATCATCCTTACGCAATGTATTTGAACACTTCTCTTTATTTATAATTGTCAATGCGACACCATAAACACCAGGCATGCTAGAATACTCTGTCAGTACACCAACACTTCCATCGTTGCTGCCTTCTTTTTTATCATCCCTAAAATATTCATAGATATACTTGGTTTCATCGTCATCATAAACAGGCATATAAGTTGACGTTAATACAAAGTCACCCCATTCACAAGCAAAAGGCTTATCATCATCATCAAATTTAAAGGCAGAGCCGAAATCTATAGTGAAATCAGTTTCAGGAAGAGCAATGATATCAATATCTCTATCTTCAGCATTACTTGTACATCCATCAAGTTCTGATGTCAGTGATATTGTTTTCTTTCCATAGCCTGTAAAATGAATCTTTCTCTCTTGGTCGTCTTTATCCTCAGATGGGATAACAACAAAACCATCAGAATATTCCCAAGCATAATTCAAATCCTCTTCAAAGTCACTATCATCAGCAACTAAGAAAATATCCTGAAGAGAACAAAATGAGAGATCCTTTGGATCAACAGGGTTTCCTTTAACATATTCTTGTTCATTTTCATAAATTTCAAATCCTACATTAGGAACCTGTTTTACTCTAATAAAATCATATTTAGTTCTTTTAACAGAACAAACATTATTTACTTTAATGCTTAAGGATACATCATATTCTCCAACATCAGTATAAGTGTAATTAGAGATTGGACTTTTTGTTGTCTCTATCTCTTTATTACCATATGACCATGTATATTCATAATCATATTTTTCTTTTTCCTCAGAAGCATTTTCAAAAGCCACTTTAGCTGTTCCACATTCTACTATCCCATCGTAACTCTTATTACCCATAATATTAACAGATGGAGCAGGAATAACATATAGTTGCTCTGACTTAACAGCAGATTCGCAACCTTGAGAAACCGCTTCTAGTTTAACATTCTTATCACCATAAATATCATAAGAAACCTCTAATCTCGAATTTGAGTTATCATTTCCAAACAGATACTCAGGTGTTTCGCTGAATGTCCAATTAAATTCAGTATCATCATCACAACCTTTTACATGGTTAACTTGCAGCACGATTGTCTCCCCAGTACAGTAAGTATTACTAGTTTTAGAAACTACTATATCAAATTCAGGGATCTCCTTAACATTTATAGTTTTTAGTTCTACACCAGTAGTAATATCAGTACATAAGCCATCATTTGTTACCTCAAGACTTACTATCTTCTTTCCTGTCTCAGTATATTTATGTTTAACAATAGGCTTGTCATCAGTTTTATAATCACCAAAGTCCCATTTATGCTTAACATTACCGGACAAGTTCATTGATGCATCTCTAAATTCAAATGGCTCATCAAATCCGCAATCCTCTAAGCGATTAACAGTAAAACTTGCTATAGGCATCTTAACAACCTCAACAGATTTTACAGGAGATGTAGCTTCACATCCATTCTGTTTAACCTTAAGCTGAATGTCTACATTTCCAAATTTACTCCATTGCTTATCAAAACTGACAGTATCTGTACGAATAACCACTTCCTTATCGAAAGTCCATTCATATTCAGGATTTGATTCCAATTCAACCTCAACATTAGGAGTAATCTTAAGATCAGAATCCTCACAAACTCTATCATTGCTTAAACCAAAGTCAGCACTTGGATTATGCTTTATGAATACATAACTATCCTTTATGACTCTAACAGGGCAAATTCCAGAATTTACAGCATCTAATTCAACAGAATACTTTTCTGAAGCACCTTTATTCAGGTTAAATAGATACATTGGTGATTCTGTACCAACCATTGTAACTGTGTCCTCTGAAGAGTTGATTATTCTCCATGAATAAGCAATATCATCAATAGTGCTCACATCTGTAGTATTCTTAATTGTAAATGTAGAAGCTCCACAATTCACAATCTGATCACCCTCATTATTAACATTATCTCCATTGGCATCAATATAGAAATCTACAACCGGGTTAGGTATCACATCTATAGTCTTAGGATCAACATTAACAGTACAGTTTTCAAATTGAGTCACTGTAAGCCTTATATTTCGCTGTTTACCTTTACCATCAGAAAGATCCCACTTAACAGTATGTGTATTATCAGGTTCTCCAGAAACTTCCTTTTCATCATTATAATACCAAGTCACATTACCTTTATTCTTGTTATAAGTAATGTCTGGATTAATTTGCATATCTGCTAAATCACAAACTTTAAATCCAGCAGTAGTAAAGGAAGCCTTAGGCATAGGATAAACAACAATAGGATCAGTAGCAGTATACTGCCTTTGACACTTATTTTTGTTTTTAACAATTAACTGAGGATAATACTCTGTTGGTTCCTGATTATTCTCTTTACGAGGTAAATAATCATGTTTAGGCTCTTCATCTGAAGAAGTTTGACCATCTCCAAAATACCAAGTGTATGTATCTTCATATCTCTGATCCGTTTTGTTTTCAAACTTAACATTATGCTTACCACATTTAGAAACGGCATTAACAACATCGTTTTCTAATAATTTTGTATCAAAAGCAATCTCAGGATAAGGAATAACCTCAACATCCATATCATATTTAGTCGAACAAGTTTTTCCATTATCCTTATCAGTCTCTATAATAGTAAGACGGATTTTCCGATTTCCCTTATAAGCATTTTCAGCCCAACGTACTTTGAAGTCTTCACCTTTATCAAGATTACCTTCAGAAATACCTTCAGAAAGATCCCATTTATACTCAACCGTATTTTCAGGATTTACCTCATGCAACATTTTTATACCTATCCAATCTTTATCATTGTTGTCTGAATTGACGCAAACATCAACAGCATCATCAACTATGCTAAACTTAGTAACAGGTTCATGCATAATGAAGATCTTCTTGGAAATAGATCGACTACATAACTCATGGTTAGTAACCTTTAATGTTACATCTCTAGTTCCTACAGTTGGATATCCATATGAAGCATCTCTAAGATCACTTGTTACAGTAGGACCATCAAGAATCCATTCATATTTCGTATCAGTTTCATAGGTATTGTCAGAGACATTATTAAATCTCATAACTTTATCTGCTCCACAAACAGAATTTGTAAACTCTGTACCCTTTTGAATAGTAAAATCAACATTTGGAACCTCAGAGACAGTGATCCATTTTTCAATTTTCTTAGCAGGACAAATACCATTAGTTTCAACTAAAGTTATTTTCTTACTACCAGAAGAATTAAATTTAACATTGAATTCTGTTTCAGGATCATTATCACCAATAAAGCCATAATTATCAATAAGCTTTCCTTCATCATCAAAGAATTCCCATTTAGCAATACCATCTCCAACAGTCTTATTTTTAACTGTGATAATACCACCTAAACAGACAACTTCATTATTTTTCGTATTAGAAGGGACTTCTATAGTAAAATCTCCTATAGGACGGTCATAAACCTCAAGGAAATCTTCTTTATACTCATATATCTCACAATTTCCATTTTTCACAGTCAATTTCACAGAATATTTCCCTGGAGTTGTAAGACGAATTGATGTATTAGAACCATAAGCAATACTTGATTCTTTTCCACTTATCTCCCATTCAAATATAGCATCAGGCCTATTATCCTGTACATCAGCTAGCAAGCTAAAATAGATATCTCCACAACTTTCTCGAATATCCTTATCAGCATGAAAGTCTACTTTAGGTTTCTTAATTACTTCGATGTCTTTAAATATCTCTTCTGATTCGCATTTACCATCACGAACTTTCAGAGACATTGTTTGCATACCTGTATCTCCACCCATCCATGTTACATTAACATGTGTATCAAATCCATTTATCTTCTCTTTCTTACCTCCATCAAGCTTCCAGAAATATTCATAATTTGCAGTTGAAGCACCTTCAACATTTACTTCTAAAGGCTCATCAATACAAACATTATCATCCACATTTTTAAATGAGACAGAAGGTAATGATCTCACCAGAATACTTGTTTTTTCAGGACTAGAGTTGCTACATAAATTGTCATATGTGACAGTTAATGTAGGCTCATAAGGCATATCATGAGGTTCAAAATAATGCTTTGGATTCTCATCAACAGCAGTACTCTTATCATCAAAATCCCACTTATATTTCGTGATTCCAGAAAAACCTTTATGATCAGTTTTATTTAAAAACCGAACAAAATCTCTACCACAAAGATTTACCTTATCACCATATACAATATATTCAGCATTGGGTACAGGAAGTACTTCAAGAGTTCTCGTCAAAGTATCAGAGAAACATTCGTCTTGTTCAAGAACAAGAGAAATCTCCTTTTCACCAGATGATGGATAATATACTTTAAATTTAGCATCATCTTTGTCACCATCTACTTGAGCGCCCATCATTATCCAGTTATTGGATATTTTAGCACTCCCAATCTTACCTGTAGTAGAATTATTAGTAACTTCTAGTTTATATTTATTACTAATCCCACCATAGAGAGTAACATCCTGACAAATTCTAGCATCACTTAGGATAAAGTCAGCAACAGGTATTCTCTTTATTTCTAAGTTCTCTAACTTAGCAGTATCACTACAAATATCATTACTTACAACCAATTCAACATCATAAACACCATAGTTCTTATATTCATGTTTCATTTGATTCTTATCATCGCCTTTCTCATGACTATTTGTATGGTCTCCAAAATCCCATTGATATTTAGTATAAGGATATGAATATGTATTTGTAGTCTTATCAGTAAAGATAACTGCATCCTTACCACATTGCTCAGTGTTATTAGGAGTAAACGAAGCAATAGGTGTAAGTATAGATTTAATTGTTTGAGTTTTTGTGTTAGACACACAACCATCTGTATAAAGAGTAAGAGAGATTTCTTTATCTCCATCTACATCCCATGTAACAAATCTTTTCTCATCACTATCAATACCTGTAGGGCTACCTCCAGGTCCAAACTTCCAATCATAAGTAGTAACACCATCAATTATGTTCTTACTATTAGACCTATCTATTTCTAGTATTTTACCCACACAAAGGTCAGTAGCAGAAACTGTAAAATCAGCTATTGGTATAGGAACAACATTGATCTTTGTTTCCTTCTTACTTGTAGCTGTACATATTCCTTTGTTAGTAATTTCCAGAACAACATTATGACTTCCTGTTTTTTTGTATACATGCGCTGGTTCTTCTTGATCATCAAACTCATTATCACCAAAACTCCAGTTATATGAATTATCAAGAGGAACAACATCGTTCGACAGATCGTTAAATTGAACTTCTAGTTCACCGCAGTTATCCGAAGAAATCGGATCCCATGAGAAATTCACCTCAGGATAATCAACAATGGTTACAGGCACTATTGTCTCCACAGACTTACACTTACGTTTTGTTACTGTAAGAGAAACTTTTCTATCACCATCTTCACTCCAGTAAACTTTATGTAATGCATCTGTATAAGCCTCTTTTTTTACTTGTCCTCCACTATATTCCCAATCAAATTTATTATCAAGGTCATACGCCCCTTTATATTGTACTGTAAATATATCATCGGTACAAGCAAGTCTATCATCAGAAGATTTTGGAACGTCAGCACTAATATTAAAGTCAGAGACAGGAATCTCTTTAATTTCTATAAAGTCATTATAATGTTTTGTTCTTCGGCACATCTTATTTCTAACCTCTAAAGAAACATTATAAAATCCCACTCCTTTATATTCATGCTGTGGAGATTTTACTTTCGCAGTTGGAGAAGTATCACCAAAATTCCATTCATAAAAAGTATGACCAGCAATAGTATCAGTAGTTTTATTGATAAACTGAACAAGCGTATCTCCACAATAAGCGAAGTTATTACCTTCAGGTTCATGAGAAGCTACTGCTGAGAAGTCTACTGTAGGGTAAGGTATTACTGTTACCTTTTTTTCTACCTTGTCAGAAATACATCCTCCTTGATCAACAAATAAATGAACAGTTTTCTCTCCAGGAGTAGACCATTCTAAGGTAAATTCTTTATCAGTACCTTTCTTATCAGCTCCACTTGTATACCACTTTAAGTTAGCTGTACTTAATGAGGTTCCTTCATATTTTACTTCAGTTGTTTTTCCCTCACAAAGCTCAGGTGAAGTAATAATAAAGTCTGCTGTAGGCTTATCAACTACAACAATTGGTTCAGGAGAAGTATAAGACTTATCACAAAGAGACTTGTTAATAGCTGTTAAAGTCACATAAGTCTCTTGAGCACCAGTATAGGTATGCTTAAATATATCTTCATCTTCCTTTGAAATTACTTTTTCTTCAAGTTCCCAAGTATAAGATATATCATCTTCTTTATTGGTAGTTTCATTAACAAAAGTAACTTCAGCAAAACCACAACCTGTTTTAGGGTTCATGCTAAATTTAGCTTCAGGAGTCTTCACTACATCAATAACAACAGTATTCGAATTAGAATTACATCCATTAAGATTAAACTTAAGATTTACATTCTTCTCACCATAACTGTCCCACTTGACTATTATATAATCAGATTTCTCTTCAATAATATAACCATCATCAAGATTCCATTGAATATCTCCTTCAGCAGTATAATCTCTGGAAATGTTAATTCTAGCAGATTTGCCTTGACATATCTGAGGATCTAAAGCGTCTAAAACAACAGTACCAACAGGCTTGACAGTTACTAAGCTAGGCTCAATTTTTTCATCAAAACACTTGTCATTATTAGTTACTTTAAGTGTAACATCATAAGTACCTACTTTATCCCAAGTATAAGTTTGATCAGGACCTTTGAAAATTTCTTTTGTTTCACCAAAGTTCCATTCATACTCTGTTGTCTCATTTTCATTTACACTATTATCACTAAGCTTTAGTGTATAAGAGCCACATTGACTTTCCACAGGATTTAAATCTAAAGGAGCATCATATGTAAAATCAGCAACAGGAGTTGGATATACATCGATCTTCTCTCTAATAACAGTACTTGGACAGTCATTCTTAATAACCTTTAGACTAATCTCCTTATCATAACCAGGCTCAGCCCAAGAAACTAAAAACTTATCCTTTATGCTACCAGATACAATAATACCTCCATCAAGATCCCATGGATAACTCATCGAAGCCGAGTCAGGTTTATATTCAACACTAACCTCTAATGTTTTACCGGTACATACTGTTGTATCACTTACAGTATATGATATCGTGGGAACTTCTTTAACTGTTACATAGTCCTTATATAATGTATCATTTGGACAAATACCTCTATTTATTACCTCAAGCGACACATCATAAGTACCTACCTCAACATATGTAAACCCATCAGGATCTTTATCATAAGCACCATCTTTATTACCAAAGTTCCATTCATAAGTTACATCTTCTTCTTTTTCCAGATTTGTTGACTCGTTTTTAAATATGACTTTAGTTTCACCACATTCATTATTCTTACCTAAATTAACAAAATCAACTTTAGGAACTTTCACAACATCAACAGTCTGTTCTGTAAGATCAGATACACAACCTCCATCAGTTATTTCAAGAGTAACAGATCTTTTTCCACCAACTTTCCATTTAATCTTTGACCTCTTATCATCGATCTTTACTATCTCTGCATCTTCAGTACCTTTCCAATCAAAATCTGCATTAGAACTTGCACTTCCTTCAAAATTGATAATAGTTTCTTCATTTTCACAAAGGAGATCCTTATCAATAGTAAAGTCAGAAACAGGTTTTGCTACAACTTCAATCAACTTATCAGATATAGTATCATCAGAACATAAGTTATCAACTTTTACAGTTAGCGTAACATCGAATTGACCAACATTCTCATAATCGTGAAAAGGATCAGCATCTGTAGAATTGTTAGTTATACTCTTAGAATCGCCAAAATCCCAATAATATGTCAACTTATCTTTATATTCAGCAGGAACAAATGTTTTATCTGTAAATTGTGTTCTTAACTCTTTACATTTCAACCTTTCATCATATATAAAACTTGCTACAGGATTAGGAACTACAGTTACTGTTTGATTATCTGCAACTACTTCACAATCTCCACCTTTAAGTTTTACAGTGAGTCCTACTTCTTTTGCACCATAGTCCTCCCAATAAACATCAAAGATTTTATCATCATCACCTTCTCTGACTCCATCACTTAACGTCCATTTATACTCAAAATCATCATCCTTATCACCTTTGTAGGTAATCTGAATTCTTTCATTTTCACAGCCTTTAAGTTTAGCAATCTTAAAATCTCCAGAAGGTTGTTTTTTGATCTCTATAAGATCTTTTTCGATCTCACTTCTACATTTATTTTCATTCCATACTTCAAGTTTTACCTTATATTCTCCTACTTTCGTATAAGGATGTCGAGGATCTTTTTCTTCAGCACCAAATCCATCTCCAAAAGTCCAGGTATAATCAACATCATTTGGATCTGAACTAATATTGGTAGTCTTATTAGTAAATTTGACATCCAATTCACCACAGCCTTTTGTTGCAGAAGCTTCAAAATCTACTACAGGAACTTTCACAATCCTTATTTCCTGAGTGCTAGTTTTTTTGCTTTCACAACCATCCTGAATTACTTTCAAAGAAACTGTTTTAAGATCATTAACTCCGGCAGCACTCCAGCTAACATTAAAGATATCATCCTCTTTAGGATTACCATCAGTAAAATCTCCACCATCAAAGTCATATGAGCGAATCGCATCAGCAGAACAAGACCCTGTATATTCAATCTCTGCCAATTCCTCTTCACATGCTGAAGATTTTTTTAATAAGAAATCACTAGTTGGTATTTGTTTTACCTTTATAAACTCTAGTTTTTCCTCGCTTGAAGAACATAGATTATCATTAGTAACAGTAAGCTCAACATCATAAACACCTATCTTATCAAAATTCTTCAATAAGATCTCTAGATTAGAAAAAGAAGTTGTATTACCATCATTAAACTTCCAGTCATATTTCACTTTTTTATCATCAGGAAGAATATTCGTGCATTTTGGAGTAAATGTAATGTCTCCAACACCACAACGCTCTTCTTTGTCAACCGTAAAATCAACTATAGGACGAGGTATAATAGTTACTGTCTTTTGGATTTCACCAGATTCACAAATCCCATTGGAAACTACTAGTTCAATTTTCTTTTCTCCGCCAGTTTTCCAAGCAACTTTAAACTTATCTGACTTTCCTGTGCCTTCAACAAATTCACCACCATCAAGATTCCACTTTCTATTACCAAAAGTAGATGGATCAACAGTCACTATAATTGTATCTCCTGTACATCCTTTAATTTTATTGATACTAAAATCTCCTTTAGGTTTTTCAAGTACAGAAACCATCTCTTTCTGCTTTGACGTTTCATGGCAAGTTTTATTAAAGTCAACTATTAATTTAGGCTCCCAATCACCTGCTTTTTCATATGTGTGACCTATAGATGCTTTGTCTTCACCTGTAGAGCCATCCCCAAAGTCCCAATAATAGAAAGGTGTATAACCTTTGGGAACTACTGTTGTACTTGTAAAAGTTACAGGATGATCAGCACAACCCTTAGGTTCTGAAATAGTATACTCTGGCACAGGAACAGGGACTATATCAATACTTTCAGTATGGATATCATCACTATAACATCCCTCTTGTTCTATTGATAGAGTAATATTCTTTATACCATAATCAGACCATTTGACTTTAAATTCATCAGAATCCGAATCATTTAACCCAACGACAGCTCCTCCGTTAAAATTCCAGTCTCGATTAGCCTTGCTATTTTCAACACCTTTAAAAGTAACAGTCACCTCATTACCAGCACACTCTTTATCAGAACTCAACTCAAATTTAGAAATTGGCTTCTCTTTAATACTTACAAAATTAAGTATCGTGTCACTAGCGGAACATAACCCTTTATTTTCAACCTTTAAGATAACATCAAAATCACTAGCATAACTATAAATGTGAGAAACTTCATTACTAGTCGTTGAATGCGCTGTCTGACCATCACCAAAATTCCAATCATAAGTTACCGGATCAGCCAATCTTGTCGAAGTTGAAGAAAACTTATAGTCATACCTTCCACATTCATTATCTGGTGTTTTAGTAAAACTAACTTCAGGTATTTTTACAATCTCAATAAAGTTTTCTATTGTATCTGAAGAACATTCATCCTGAAGAACATATAGTGACACTTTTGCTGCTGGATTACTTTCTTTCCAATTAACATCAAGCTCTTTTGCCAATATACTACCTTTTGCTTCTCCACCTTCAAACTTCCACACATAATAGGGATCTCCATTTGCAACACCCGTATGAGTAAAATGTACTGAATCTCTCTCACAAACTATATATCTGTCAGCCTCAAAATCAGCAGTAGGAACTTCTTTTATTCTGATATAATCTTCTTTAAGCAAATTAGACTCACAGTAATCATTATATCTGATAATCAAGTTTACATCATAAGTTCCAGGCACATTGTAAGGATGCTCAGCATGTTTTTGAATGCTAGTGTTACTCCCTGATACATTATCAGGTCCAAACACCCATTTATAATCAACTTTGATTCCTGATGATTCTTTTGTCAGACATTCAAACGTTGCTGATAATTCACCACAACCAACTCGATCAGAAGTCGCTACAAAATTAACAACAGGCTTAGGATGAACTAATAATGTTCTTGAAGCAGCAGGAGAAGGACATGTATTATTTTCTACTATCAATTTTATTTCATGATCTCCTGGCTTATCGAACTTTAAAATAAATTCATCATCAGTCTCAGGATTACCAGTTGTACTAGCTCCTTCATAACTCCAATTTCTGACAATATGCTTTCCGGGAGTACCTTTGTATACAATTTTTATTTCACTTCCCTGACATATTACATCATCATCAGTATCACGATCACTTTCAATAACCTCAAATGCAGCTACTGGAATCTCTGTGATTTCAATAAATTCTGGTTCATTCTTCTCATTGCTACATTTACCTCTGTTAATCACTTTAAGATTCACATCATATGTACCAATACCAGGAAAAACATGTTCTACTTTCTCACCTTTTTCTACTAATGTAGGATCATCGCTAAATATCCATTCATAAATGGGATCATCAAGATTATTGGAAGTAGTAGCATCAAACTTGAATTTATTAATCTCACATTTTTGATTCTCATCAACATTGATATCAACAAAAGGAACTTTTATTACTTCTATTTTCTGATTCTTCCAGCCATTACTACATCCATCATGAGTAATCCTGCTCTTTAGTGTTTTGAAGCCTGAACCATTCCAATGAACAAAGAAATCAAAATCATTATTCTTTAAAGGATCTGTACCTACAATACCGTCATCATATAACCATTCTACTGTACAAGCTTGCCCTACAGAAGTAGTAATCTTTACATTTAATTCTTCCTTCTCACATATTTCATCTTTATCATTTGGTATAATGATATTATGTGTAGGGATTTCTTTTACTTCTATAGGCGTATCAGCCTTCGCAGTTCCTGGACAGATATCATGATTAAATACAGTTACTGAAATATCGTATATCCCTTCTGTATCAAAATATTGTGATATTGTCGAATCGGCAGTTTCGATTACAGGATTACTACCAATAAACCATTTATATGTTCTGTCATCTTTAATAATATTTGCTCCTTCACAAGTTATTTTAGCTGTAAAGACTCCACATTCTTTAAGATCCGACAAGATAATATTTGGTTCTGGTGTTGGATATACTCTTACATCTTGCTCAAAAATATCCTCACAATCTAATCCTGTAATAATACATTCTATTTTATATATACCAGGCTCGTTAAATATGATATTGAATTTTTCATCCTTTTCAGGATCTCCGCCTTTAGTATAAAATGCACTATTGTCTAATTGCTCTCCTTTATCATTAAAGCAATACCATTCTCTCTTACCTCCGAGATCTTTACCCTTAAAGATAATCTCTAATTCATCCTTATCACAAACATCAGATTCTGTAACTTCAAATTTGGCACTAGGCTTCTCTTGAATACTAACTGTTTTCTGCTTGGTGACAGGACACATTTTATTATTGGTAACAGTAAGGCTAACTTCATGATCACCTAAAACATTCACAAAATCATGTGAAAGATCAGTTGTACTACCTTTTTCAACTCCATTAACACTCCATACATGATCTAGTTCTTCTTTTTCTGGAGTCTTATTTGTAAATAGAATATGGAATTCTTCACAAATAGGAGTATCAAATGAGAAGTCAGACTCTGGAGTTTTATAGACAGTAATATCAGATTCACTTTTACTTGAACATCCATTATATGAAGTAAACAAGTTTACTTTTTTCACACCTGCAGTCTTCCAAACTACATTCACCTGACCTGTACTATTTGAACTAGCTATTACATCATCAATAATGCTACTAAAAGTCCACTCATACTCTGGAACTAATCCCATTATTGGCTGACCCTTACATCGTAAAATTAGTTCATTTCCATTACTACAAGCTAATGGCTTTCCTCCTATAATTGTAAAATCAGAAGCAGGGGTAACTCTAACATCAATTTCTTTTGTTAGCTCTTGTTTACAAACACCTTGCCTATCAACAATCACTTTTAGTGTTTGCTTTTCTGATTCAGCAACTGTTTTCCTAACATAAGCATAGTCTATTACAGAGCCACTATTGATCTCTGCAAAGCCATCATTATCAAAATCCCATTTTATCTTATCTGTAGCTTTATAGGAATCTGATTTAGCTCCACTAGACAAGCTAAATTTACTTTCTATGCCTTCACATACATAGTCTGGAGCAAGTAATGCATAGAGTGGTTGCTCAACAACTTCAATTGTTTGCTTATTTACACTTGTACAGGCTCCTCTGGATGCTGTTAACTCAACATCAATATTTTTCTTTGCCAGATCAAATGTATGTTTATAAACTCCTCCTGTTCCATTGAAATTTACAGGTACATTATCAATCTTCCATATATATTCAATATCAGATGCATAATCTGTAATTGTCAAGATTGCTTCCTCATTCTGACAGATCTTATTATTAATAGTAAAATCTGCATTCACAGGAGCATCAATGAGAATTGGCCTTTCTTCAGTAGTTGTACATTCAAGAGGATTAGCACTATCAGATTTGTCAACATTTGATACTTCAAGCTTTACATTTTTTAAACCTGGAATATCAAATTTATTACTAAATTTCCTATCATTACTATATTCTACTCCATCTATTGTCCATTTAAATACAGATTTGGTACCTTGTAAGGTTTCATCAGTTACAGTAGAATAAGTAATTATATTGCCAAATTGATCCTTTTTATCAGGATTGCAGTGCCTAAAACCAATATTCCAATCCATACAATGGCTTGTCTCTCTATATGGAACAAATCCGATACTATCTATTATTGGTTTTTTAAGTACTTTCAATGAAGTGTTATCTTCTCTAAGACAAGCAAAAGCAGGCTCCTTTTCTCCCTTTTCATCAAGCTTATATAAGCGATAGAGTAAAGTTATACCAGTATTATAGAAGATCTCTTTTACAGGATATTCCTTTTCATTTTTCAACGAAAACTTAAAGTCAACCTCCTCTTCATCTACTATCGTTTTAGATGACTTATCTATAAATTCAGCGATCTTAGGGTCTCTAAACTTCCATTCTATTCTAGTTTGATATTTATCGTTATTATGTTTTATTCCGACTGCCTTAGCATGAATTATTGTCTCAGTACATACACGATTACCCAATAAATTTTCAATTTCTATTTCTGCTTCTAAGTCTGGATAAACATTTATTACATCTCCTAGCTTTGTTACTGAACAAACTCCATCATTTGTAAGTGTAAGTTTTGGAGTAAATGCTCCTACGCTACTATAATTATGTGTAATCTCCTCTGCAAAACTAGAAATCTCATCTGGAGTGGCCTCATCACCAAAATGCCACTTGTAAGTTATTAGCTTCTTTGCATCATTACCTTTTTCAAAATTTGGCTTAAGTTTTACTTTTAATGGTAATTCACAGATCTTTGATAATGCCTCAAATTTAATACCTTCAAATTTAGGCATTTCAAGTACTCTGATATAAGATTTGCCGCTCTTCACAGGACACTTTCCTGCATCTGAGATATCAGTCTCGTCATTATCATCTTTCCTTCCTACTGTCCATGCTTTTGAATATGCTTCAACTTGTACAGTAATTTCCTCAACAGGCTCATCCCAAATTTTATTTATATAAGGCTTATCTCCTTTATTACTGCCCTCACTAACATCATTGAACAACCATTTAACAACAGTTTTGTCTATTTTTGTTCCTGTGTATTCAAATGTTAAAGGAATCCCTTCACAAACCTTTATATATTTAGACCCTGCCTCAGGCTTATATATCTTGCCTTCATTATCTCTAACAAGAAAATCAGGTTCTGCCTGAAAATACGTCCTTACCAGATTCTCATCAAGCTCATAGTGCTCACAAAACAAGTTTGATTTTGATTGAATAGTAACCTTTACATCATAAGATTGAAATTTCTTACCATTCAAAGGCGAGTTAAAAATATGATCAACGCTTTTTCCTGTATAACTCTTAACTACTGCTTTGGAAGATGTTCCTGTAATTATCTCCCATTTATAAATGATGTCACTCTCATCAGCAGGCTTACCATCAATCAATACCTCAGCATGGAGCCTAGCCTTTAGCCTTCCACAAGCATGGTATTTCTTTTCGGCATCTGCATCAACATCATTTCCTGATTCTATAGGATCTAAAGAAATTGTTATATCAGGTTTTGGCCTAACGACAATAGGCATTTTTTTTGTCGTTTTACAAGTCTTTTGATTATCAAGACCTTTATAATATGTCTCAAGAGACACTTTTTGTTTTCCTGATTCTTCAAATTTAACTTTGATTCCTGAACTACTTACACTTCCAGACTCAATAGTCCCTTTTCCTGGATTCCATTTATAACTAATATCACTTGCATTAGAATTACTTGCCGAAAAAGATAAAACCTTATCCTCACAAACTTCATTATCACCTATAATTGAGATATTTGTATATGGAAGACTCTTTACTATAAAATCTTCTTCTGAAGCACACCCATTCTTGCTAACCCTTAAGGTTATCTTTTCTATACTCTTATCATCACTATCATTTTTAAAGACATATCGTTTTTCGACATTAGAAACATCTTCAATCAAAGTTGCTCCAAAAGAACTACTCCAATCATAAACAAAGTTTGAAGCCTTTGAAGTGAAATTAACAGCTTTAATTTTGATTTGATCATTAGAACATACTGTAAGATCTGGCGACACAGCTCTTGAAGCCAGTACAAGTTCAAAATCAGGTTTCTGAATTACTTCAATCTCTAATGTATTTGTATTTGTAGGACATCCATCAACAGTAAGCTGAGCATAAGTGCGAACATGTCCTGTTTTATTGTATATCAGTTTATAACTTTTTGGTGGACTTATTTGTGTTTCTTGAACTATAGCATCAACATAACTACCACTAGTACTAAATTTAGGTTTTAGACTAGTAATTCTATTAGTTTGTCCTTTGACCTCAAAAAGCTCCTTATCACCACTACAAACAGAATTCTTTTTTGTTGATAGACTATATTCAGGAATAACTTTTACTATTAATTCAATTTTATCTTCATAAATACACCTATTCTGCTTTGGTGAACTCTTTACAAAGATTTTCTTACTTTTATCTAAAACTGGTCTGTAAGTTGCTCCTTCTGAAAGTACTTTTCCTGTTTCATCATACCATTTAATATCCTCAAATGTAACTAAATTATTACCTTTTGTACATCGAAGCTCAAGGTCTTTTGTGCTACAAACATTAGATAGTACTTCTGCTAATTCGTTACCTACTTCATCTACAATTGCAAAAATAGATTCATCTTCATTAGCAACAACTACATTTAATATCTCACTTTCAAACCTACTTCCATTACATTTTGATTTAATGGATACTTTATAAGAGGTACTACTTTTGGGATTAACTGTAATGCTCTTTGTATTCTTACCTTCTAATTTTTTCCATTGCATCCCCCTGCTATACCCGCGATACGACCATATATATTGGCCTTCAACACCATCTCCAGCAGTAAGAACAACTTCCTCTCCTTTACAGATTTCTGTTTTACCTTTTAACTTAGTATCTTTAACAAAAGTTGTAATTTGAATCTCATCGTCATCATTGCTCCCACATTCATTTGAAGCAAAACATCTTAATATATTATTTGTCTTTGGGAAAGAAGACAGAGATATATCTTTTGTCGAATTCGAAATTAGAGTTCCATTCAGATACCATTTATATTCATCTGCATCAACAGAAGATGATACATTCAATGATTTTGAATTGTCACAAATTGATTGGTCATCACCCAAGTCTACTACTATTGGATTAACTGACACATTGACTATATCTTCATCGCTCTGTCCACAATTATCAGTCACCTTCAATTTGACAGTTTTTTCTCCTTCAAGATCAAACCTATAAGGAGCTCCTGCATTTAGTATCTTTCCATTCCACTCATATTTAAAGTTCTCCGGAATACCTGATCCCCCTGTCACAGTAGAACTCAAGGAAACCTCATCATGACAATCCCTAGAAATATCACTTCCAAGGTTCACATTTATTGGCTGTAGATCTTTCAGCAAAAACTTCACTTCTTCCTTACCATCGATATCAGGACATAAGCCACTTGGATATTTCAATATAATCTCTTCCATTGGCTCAGCTTTACCATCTGCAAGGGCATTAATATTCAATGTAAGCTTTTTACCTGGTTTGATTGTTGCTTCTATTGGTATAGCATCATAGTCTTCTCCATTAGTTGCACTACCCTCTATCTCAAAATCAAATCCAAAGGATTCAGTAAGTGGAGGATCTATTTCCAAAGAAAAATCAACATTATTACATCCTTCCAATAGCGCATCACCTGCATCAGGATTAGAATAGTCTGAAGATGCTTTTATCTTACCTATATTAAAAGAATTCGACTTCAAAAATACTCCTGAATCAAGTGCTTTATCTTTAACATCAGCAATGACTAGCTTCATATGATACCTTTTACAAGGCACTACATCCGCTGAGGCCTTTAACACTACAGTATATGCATCATATTCAGGATATTTATCTCCATTTTTTCTATTATTATCAACTAATAAATTACAATGATCGCTGGGATTCTTTCCTGGTAGTTCATAATTATCTTCACCATATTTATCTACATCAAAACCATTTGTATGGCCACAATTTATAGTTGCCACAGACACTCTTTTCTTAGTGCCAGGAACTAAAGCTATATTAGAATAATTACCATATTCATGTTTTATTCCAGGACCGCTAATAAAGAATCCAAAAACATCAAAGAATCTGTTTACATATTCATGATATTCATCAGAGCCAAAAACATATTCAAACTCTATTCTATCTGTTTGTGGAATAAAATCAAATTCTATAACACATGCATCCCGCGTTCCAAGCTCATCGTCATATCCATCCTCATCTTTCAATTTACCTTGTGAAAAATAATCTAAAACATGATCTCCACTAAACTCATCCTTATAAGAATAGCTTTTACTAGCTCCATTTCTTGCTGAATTTGGACCGCTTGCCATACTAGCATCGCCTGTTGTAAGTACAAAACCTTCTTCAAAACCAATAACACCACCATTTGTCAGTTTTCCAAACATTGGATATTTACCCTTAACATCAATGTTAGAATAATATTCCTTAGGTATATCTCCCAGAAAAACCTTAATAAATTGTGCTATTACCTGTTCCTTTGTGCTAAAAGACTCAACTGTGAATTTACCTCCTGCACGACTTTTTGTCTTAGGATCAAAATATTTTACTGGTTTGCTCGATTCTCTTCTTCCAACAGAACCACGGCTGACAGACTGAGCATATGTTATTTCCCATACACTCGAAAGACTCAATATGAGAAGAAGTAGCCGTAAACTTCTCCTTAATGTAAATTTACAATCCATAAGCTTTATTAGTTTAGCTAAACATATATGCTTTATAAAAAACATCTTAAATATAAATATTTTTCTATTGTATTAAAATAGATACAATTATCCCTTAACTGATCTCATTAAAAACCAATTTATATAACTATCTATATATTACACGATTTCATACATATATACGAATCCCCCTATATCCTTTTATTAATAGATGTTTCAATTACAAAATGAATTTACAAAATCTTTTCTAAGCAATTAACTTTGTATAACCCCCCGGAGTTATTTATCAAAAAAGATATAAACAATGTAAACCATTCATCCTAATGCAACAAAAATAAAGACTTTTTCCGGTTACTTATCGATAATATCTAAAAAACAATGCTTTTATTCAATTAATCCCTCTTGATTTAACATAATAGTTGTGTTTGCTTAGAAAGTATACATACCAGATACATTTTAATTCTTGTTCAAGGACAAAAGTGACAGTTAAGGATTCGTTAATTCAAAAAGCAGTTGAGATAATTTTATATTTTTACGGTTCAAAATTCATAACTGATAAAATAATTATGGGAAATATAAATAATGCTGCTCTTAACATTAAAGAGTATATCGAAGAAAATAAGGACAGATTTTTAGAAGAACTATTTGAATTAATCAGAATTCCATCAATAAGCTCAATATCTGATCACAAACCAGATATGTATAAGTGTGCGGAACAATGGAAAAAGAGCATTCTTGACGCAGGAGCTGATAAGGCTGAAGTAATGGAAACTGAAGGGCATCCTGTTGTTTATGGTGAAAAGATTATAGACCCTAAACTTCCTACAGTTCTTGTATATGCGCATTATGATGTTATGCCTGTTGATCCTATAGAATTATGGGAAACTCCTCCTTTTGAGCCACAAGTTCGTGATGGTAAGATTTATGCCAGAGGCGCAAACGATGACAAAGGTCAAGGCTTTATGCATGCTAAGGCTTTTGAATATCTTGTAAAGACAAACCAACTTCCATGTAATGTTAAATTCATGATTGAAGGTGAAGAAGAAATAGGATCTCCTAGCCTTGGTAAATGGTGTTCTGAGAACAAAGATATGCTTAAGGCCGATGTTATTCTCGTTTCTGATACAGGAATGATCAATAAAGAAACTCCTACTATCACTACAGGTCTCCGTGGTCTTAGCTATTGGCAGGTAGAAGTAACTGGTCCTGATCACGACCTTCACTCTGGTCTTTTTGGTGGTGCTGTTGCTAACCCTATCAACGTACTTTGTAGAATGATCAGCGAATGCATGGATAATGATAATCATATTACTATTCCTGGATTCTATGATGATGTTCTTGAAGTTTCAAGAGAAGAACGTGACTTGATGGCCAAAGCTCCATTCAGTGAAGAAGAATACAAAAAAGGTATTAAGGTTGAAGCGCTTCAAGGTGAAACTGGTTATACTCCTTCTGAGCACACAGGAATCAGACCTACATTTGATATTTGTGGTATTTGGGGTGGTTATACTGGAGAAGGTGCAAAAACTGTACTTCCTTCAAAGGCTTTTGCAAAGATTTCTACTCGTCTTGTTCCTAATCAGGATAATGAAAAAATCGCTATCCAATTCAAGGAATATTTTGAAGCTGCAGCTCCAAAGAGTGTAAAAGTTGTAGTTACTCCTCTTCATGGTGGGCAAGCTTATGTTGCTCCTATTACTCACCCAGGGTACAAGGCTGCTGATGCTGCATTCCAACAAACTTTCGGAAAACAAGCTATTCCTGCTCGTTCTGGTGGTAGTATTCCTATCATTTCTACTTTCGAAGAAATATTAGGCATCAAGTCTATTCTTATGGGATTCGGCCTTGATTCTGATGCTATTCACTCTCCAAACGAAAATTACAGACTTGAAAACTTCTATAAAGGAATTGAAACAATTCCTTATTTCTACAAGAATTTCGTTGAAGAATTAAAGAAGTAATATTGCTCAAGCAAGCATATAAATTACATATCTTAAAATCCTATTCTCAATCATGAGAGTAGGATTTTTTTATGTACTGATTTAAAAACTACTTCATGAGAAAAATATAAAATACACCTCAAAATAAAAACAGCTGTTTTTTCTTCAATTTCTCCAATCATTAACTTTAAAATCCAGAGCAAAAAAACAAGTCTCACTCGCTTTTTTTCACATTTTCATCAATCTACAGAAATAGTTTATAATCAGTAATATACAAACAAGGGGCTTTTGATTTTTTTTCTAGAATTAAGGAAAATTTCAAAAATCATCAATTATTGAGCTTTTTATGGATATAATTCCTTTTCAAACCTTTAAAATGAGAAAAAAGCCTGAAGGTATTACTTTTAAGCTCGAGGGAATTACTTTTAAGCTCGAGGGAATCACTTTTGAGCTGCACAAAAGTAATTTTGATTATTAATTTTATTATCATCTGCTTTTCAATATCTTACATCAATAAGCATTGTATTTTTCTCCTTTAGAAAGTATAATAAATAAGACGGTTTTATTATTTAACATAACATTGGTTAATTATGTGCGATAAATTCAAATTTAAAAAACGAAAGTCAAATTATCACAAAATACAGCCAATAAAAATAAACTGTAAAGCTTATAAAACAAGAAACACGAAGATCTTAAAGAAAAGCTTTCTTACTCTAAATCTTCAATAATATTTAGGTTTTTAAGACGAGTTAACTTTAAAAGTAAATTATATATTTATATAAAGACAGAGCCTAATAAAAAGATTAAAGAATTTAAGAACTAATATCATTAATCTGATCTATATTCATTTTCGAAATAATCGTTTTTAAATCAGTTTATAATAAAGTATCAAACAATACACAATCAGCTCTACCAACATTTATATCCATTTCTCTAAATCTCAATAGTCATTGTTTCAAAAATAAACTTTATTAATCCTCAATTGTTTGATACCAAAGAAACAGACTAAATAAAGTCAATAAATTAACTCAGGTTGACAATAAAAAAGAAATTATGGACAAATATTCCTTTCTGAGTAATGCAAACCCTGAAGCACTAGAACAATATTATAAAAAATACAAGGAAGATCCTGATAGCCTCGATCAGGGTTGGAGGCATTTTTTTGAGGGATTTGATTTTGCTCAAAAGAGTTATAAGCAGCTTCCAAACGAAGCATCAGAACATTCAAAAGAATTCAAGGTTATTGATCTTATTGAGGATTATAGAAAAAGAGGACATTTATTTACAAAGACAAATCCTGTAAGAAGAAGAAGATTCCATTGGCCCACATTAGATATAGAAAACCATGGTCTGAATAAGAATGATTTAGAAACTGTCTTCCATGCTGGAGAAAATGTAGGATTAGGTTCTGCAAAGCTAAAAGATATAATATCTACACTTCAACAAACATATTGTCAATCTGTAGGGGTAGAATACAAATACATAAGAAACAACAATATTATTGAATGGTTGGAAAATCGAATGGAGTCACTTCGAAATACACCATCCTACCATACTGTAGATGACAAAAAATGGATACTCAAGAAGCTCACTCGATCGGTATTATTCGAGAAGTTTATCCATAAAAGATTTCCTGGGCAAAAAAGATTTTCATTGGAAGGAGCTGAATCTTTAATTCCTGCTTTGGAAGCTATAATGGAAAAGGGAGCAGAATTAGGCAATGAAGAATTTGTTATTGGAATGCCGCATAGAGGGCGTTTAAATGTTTTGGCAAATGTTCTGCGCAAACCTTATGAAGATATATTCTCTGAGTTTGCAGGAAAAGGATATGAAGATCAGGATCTGTTAGGAGATGTTAAATATCATTTGGGATTTACTCAAAATAGATATTCCACTAAAGGCAAGAAAGTAAGATTGACATTAAGCCCCAACCCTTCCCATCTGGAAGCTGTTGCTCCTGTAGTTGAAGGTATAGCAAGGGCTAAGGTAGATATTAATTACAATGGGAATTATAAGAAAGTAACTCCTATAGTAATTCATGGGGATGCTTCTATTGCGGGGCAAGGGGTTGTATATGAAGTTGCTCAGATGTCAGAGTTGGAAGGATATAAGACGGGAGGCACTGTTCATCTGGTTATCAACAATCAGATTGGTTTTACAACTGATTTTATGGATGCTCGTTCAAGTACTTATTGTACTGATGTGGGCAAAGTCACCCAATCTCCTATTTTCCATGTCAACGGAGACGATCCGGAAGCTGTAGTCTATGTTATTCAGTTAGCTATGGAGTTCCGAGAGCTCTTCAATAAGGATGTTTACATTGATTTATTATGCTATCGAAAGTATGGCCATAACGAAATTGATGAGCCTAGATTTACTCAACCTTTATTATATAAGGAAATCGAAAAACACCCTAATCCGATGATGATCTTCAGAGATTATCTAATAAAAATGGGGATTACCACTCAGAAAAGAACTGAGAAGTTTGAAAATCATACCTTAGAAAAATTCGAAACAGCATTAAAGATAGCTGAAGAAAGAATCGCTAATAACATTTCTTTCTTCTTGGGTGATACTTGGAAAGATGTTAAAAAAGCTAAAGACAATAGCTTTAAAGACAATCCTGATACCTCTATTCCTCTGGAAGAAATAAACACTTTAATAGAAAAGATAAGTTATCTGCCAGAAAATAAGGAATTCTTCAGAAAGACAATCCAACTTCAAACAAAACGAGCTAGTATGCTCGAAAAAACAGGGAAGTTCGATTGGGCTATGGCTGAGCTGTTAGCTTATGGAAGTCTTCTACTAGAAAAATACAGAGTTCGTGTAAGTGGTCAAGACTCCGAAAGAGGTAGTTTTGCTCATAGACATGCTGTCCTTACAGTAAGTGATAGTGAAGATGAATTTGTTCCTTTATCACATCTGTCTAAAGATCAAGCAAAATTTGATATCTATAATTCTCCATTATCAGAATATGGTGTATTAGGTTTTGAATATGGTTATAGTATGGCTTCGCCATATGCCCTTACAATATGGGAAGCTCAGTTTGGTGATTTCAGTAATGGCGCACAAGTTATATTTGATCAGTTTTTAAGTAGCGCAGAAGATAAATGGAATGTAATGAATGGCTTGGTTATTCTTCTCCCTCATGGATATGAAGGACAAGGGCCTGAACATTCAAGTGCACGTATAGAAAGATTCCTGACTCTTTGTGCTGAAAACAACTTTCAGGTTACAAATTGTACCACACCAGCTAACTTCTTCCATGTTCTTAGAAGACAGTTGCACCGCCCATTCAGGAAACCTCTTGTTGTATTCACTCCTAAAAGCTTACTGAGACATCCTGAATGCAAAAGCCCTGTTGAAGATTTTACAAACGGTAAGTTCAAGGAAGTTATTGACGACCATGAAGCAAAACCAGAAGAGACTACAAAAGTAATTGTATGCTCAGGAAAGATCTATTATGACCTATTGAAAAAGAAACATGAATTGGATAATAAGAACACTGCCATTGTAAGGCTTGAACAGCTTTATCCTATTCCTCATGATCAAATCAATAGTATATATAAAAAGTATAGCGCAGCAAAAACATGGATATGGCTTCAGGAAGAGCCTTATAATATGGGTGCCTGGTCTTTTATTCATACAAATATTCCTGATATCCCATTTAAATGTATTGCCCGCCCTGCTTCGGGTAGTCCTGCTACTGGTTCGGCAGCATTCCATGCAATAAGACATGAAAAGATTTTGGATAAAGCCTTTGAAATCTGTAATTGTAAACGTCTCAACAAAGAATGTAAAATGGTTTGTGTGGGCAATAAATGGAAGGATTTTTTAAAGGAATCTAAAGAACTAAAAAGTCAATAAATTATGAAAACAGAAATAAAAGTTCCTAGTCTAGGGGAGTCAATCAGCGAAGTACAGATAGCTTCATGGCTGGTTGAAGAAGGGGAATATGTAAGTCAGGATACGGAAATTGCAGAAATAGATTCTGACAAAGCTACACTTAGCGTGCCTTCAAGTGCTGATGGAACAATACATATACTAGTTCCTGAAGGAGAAACTATAAGTATAGGAACTGTTATTGCTACCATTGACACTGAAGCTACTGCAACAAAAAAAGAAACTGCCAATGCTTCGAAAGCTGATACTACTGAAGATTCTATAAAACTTCAAGAAGAGAATGCCAAAGAAGCGAAGCCTGAAATTATAAAAAATGAGCCTCAAGAAGAAACTATAAAAGCTGAAGAAAATACAGAAAGTCAAGAATCTTCCAGTTTAAAGCTTTCTCCTTTAGCCAAGAAAGTCCTAAAAGCTTCTAACAGCTCAGAGAAAGAACTACAAGACTTCTTTACAAAGATAAAAATCACTAAAGAAGATGTAGATTTCTTTATAAGAAATAAGGACAATACAAAAGAGCTAACTACTGAAGCTCCAAAAGATATTAGCAGGAATAAGAAGGCTACAAAAATGACATCTCTAAGGAAAAAGCTTTCTGAGAGATTAGTTTCTGTAAAGAATGAAACAGCAATGTTGACTACATTTAATGAAATCAACATGACTCCTATTATGAATCTACGCAACGAATACAAAAATGCGTTCATGGAAAAGCATAATATCAGATTGGGGTATATGTCGTTTTTCACTAAAGCTGTTTCTATTGCACTAAAGCATTTCCCTCAAGTTAATTCAATGATCGATGGTGATAATATTATCTCTTTTGATTATTGTGATATAGGTATTGCTGTTAGTGCTCCCAAAGGCCTTATGGTTCCTATTATAAGAAATACAGAAAACATGAGCCTTGCCGAGATTGAAACCGCTGTCCGCAGTCTCGCAGAAAAGGCAAGAAACAATAAAATCACACTGGAAGAGATGTCTGGAGGAACTTTCACCATTACTAATGGTGGCTTATTTGGCTCTATGCTCTCTACTCCTATCATCAATCCCCCTCAAAGTGCTATTCTTGGAATGCACAATATCATTGAAAGACCTATTGCAGTCAATGGAAAAGTAGAAATACACCCTATTATGTATGTTGCACTTTCTTATGACCATAGAGTTGTTGATGGTAAAGATTCTGTAGGTTTCCTTTTAAAAGTAAAAGAACTTATTGAACACCCTGAAAGGATGATCTTTAATGGGGAAGATGCAAATAAACTATTGCTTGACTTATAGATGCTGTTTATATTTTCACAATTCCAAAGGAGGACTAAATGCAGTCCTCCTTTTCTTTTATGCTTTATTCACGCAATTATTTAAGACACTGGTTTTCACAAAATAAATCAAGTTATCAATAGCTACTTATAAACAATAATCAATTTCTTTTTGTTGTTTGTGTAAGTGAAGTTATTAACTTTGCAACGTATTTATTTGGTTACTTCAGGGCAGGGTGAAATTCCCGACCGGCGGTTATAGTCCGCGAATCCCGTAAAAAGGATGGAAATGGTGAAATTCCATTATCGACAGTATAGTCTGGATGAGAGAAGTTACCTACAATTTCAAAGATATTGAATTGTATTTGAATGTTTTATTCATAAACATATGCCCTGAAGTGTTTACATTTTCAGGGTTTTTTTATGGAAAAAAAACATATACAATACATGAAGAGAGCTATTGAGTTAGCTCATAAAGGTAAGGGTAAAGTAAATCCTAACCCTCTTGTTGGGGCTGTTATTGTCAAAGATGATCGAATTATAGGAGAAGGTTTTCATGAATATTTCGGAGGACCTCATGCAGAAATCAATGCTTTCAAAAACGCTACCGAAGATGTTGATGGTGCCAGCATGTATGTCACTTTAGAACCTTGTTCTCATTATGGAAAGACTCCTCCATGTGCTGAAGCAATCGTTAAGAATAAAATAAGCAAAGTTTATATAGGTCTTAAAGATCCTAACCCTTTGGTTTCTGGTAAGGGCATTCAAATATTAGAAGAAAATGGTATTGAGACTCATCATGGGCTTTGTACAAAAGAAATTACTGCACTAAATAAAGTTTTCCTCAAATACATTCAAACAAAGACTCCTTATATCCTTCTGAAAACAGCAATGACTTTAGATGGTAAGATTGCTACATATACAGGAGACTCTAAATGGATATCCGGGGAAGACTCCAGAGCTTATGTACATGAGCTTCGCAATGAGCTTTCTGCTATCATGGTAGGTGTAGATACTATAATCATTGATGATCCATCACTGACAACAAGAAGAGCTAATTCAGATGAAAACAATCATCCTATACGTATAATCCTTGACACAAACTGTCGCATCCCTTTATCTGCAAAGGTGCTCAATTCTCCACAAAGGACAATAATTGTAACTTCCTTAGAAAAAGAAGATAACAAAGTCCAATCAATATTATCTTTAGGTAAAGAAGTTCTTACTATTCCCAAGAAAGATAACAAAATTGATCTAAACATCTTTATGAAGGAAATTGGGGAAATGGGTATCGACAGTATTTTACTTGAAGGAGGAGCTACTCTTAACTTTTCAGCTTTACAAAGTGGAATAGTTGATGAAGTAAATACATTCATCGCTCCAAAAATGATTGGTGGAATTAAATCAAAAACCCCTGTAGAAGGATTAGGTATTGCTTCTATTAATGAGGCTATTTGCCTTTCTGATATGGAAATCACAAACATTGATAAAGATATTTTGATCAAAGGCTATTTAAATAATACTGCAACATTATGTTCACAGGAATAATAGAAGAAATAGGCATTATTAAAGAAGTAAGAAAGGGTACAAAGTCTATTCAGCTAAGTATACAAGCTGATAAAGTCCTTTCTGATGTAAAGCTAGGAGATAGCATTGCTACAAATGGCATTTGTCTTACTGTAACAAAGTTTGACTCTTCCTGCTTCTCTGTTGATGTGATGCCTGAAAGTATTAAGCGTACTAGCCTTGGCAATATAAGATCTGGCATGATGGTCAATCTTGAGAGAGCTGTAAGAGTTGGCGATCGCTTGGGTGGTCATATTGTAAGTGGTCATATTGATGGTGTTGGAACTATAGAAGATTTTAAAGAAGATGATAATGCCATTTGGGTAACAATCAATGCATCTTCCAACATCATGAAATATATCATTGAAAAGGGCTCTATTGCTATTGATGGAGTGAGCCTTACAGTTGCTTATGCTGATAACAAAAAGTTTAAAGTAAGTATCATTCCACATACAAAGAAAGAAACGATCCTTTGTAGTAAGAAAATAGGGGATCTTGTCAATCTGGAATGTGATATTACTGCAAAATATATTGAAAGATTCGTCCTTTGGAAAGATCATCCCAATGATGAATCATCAGAAAACTCTTCTCAAGGAGTATCTTTAGATATGCTCAAAGAGAATGGATTCATTTAAATAAGAGATTTAATTGTTACAAACAATTTAACATACAAAAGATGAGCAGGTTTAATTCAATAGAAGAAGCTATAGAAGACATTAAGAATGGCAAAATGATTGTCGTCGTTGATGATGAAGATAGGGAGAATGAAGGAGATCTTCTTATGGCCGCTGAAAAAACAACTACTGAAGCTGTTAATTTTATGGCTCGCAAAGGTTGTGGCTTAATCTGTATGCCCATTATAAAGGAAAGACTGGATGAGCTAGATATCCCTATGATGGTTACTAATAATACAGATCAAAAAGAAACCGCTTTTACTGTCTCTATTGACTCTGCAATCTCTACAACTGGTATTTCTGCTGCTGAAAGAGCAAATACTATAAAGCATGTTCTGGATAAAGATGCTAATTCAAAAGACTTTACTCGTCCGGGACATATATTCCCTCTTGCTGCTAAAAAGAATGGTGTGCTGGAAAGAGCAGGACATACTGAGGCTGCTGTTGACTTCGCCAAACTCGCTGGCTTATATCCCGCTGGTGTAATCTGTGAAATCATGAATGAAGATGGTACTATGGCCAGAGTACCTCAACTGATGGAATTTGTAAAAGAACATAAGCTCAAGATTGTAACTATAGCAGATCTTATAGCCTACAGAAGAAGAACAGAATCTCTTATCACAAAAGAGGCTATCGCTGATATGCCTACAAAGTACGGCAACTTCAAGGCTTATGGTTATGTTGATAACATCTCTAATGAACATCATGTTGCTCTTGTAAAAGGAAATGTAAATGATGGCAAACCTGTGTTGGTACGTGTTCATTCTGAGTGCTTGACTGGTGATGTCTTTGGTTCCAGAAGATGTGATTGTGGCGAACAGCTTGCTGAAGCTCTTAGAAGAATAGAAGAAGAAGGTCGTGGTATTCTTTTATATATGCGTCAGGAAGGTCGTGGTATTGGGCTTATCAATAAACTTAAAGCTTATCAGCTTCAGGAAATGGGTATGGATACTGTTGAGGCCAACCATGCTTTAGGATTCAAAGCTGACCTTAGAGATTATGGTATTTCTGCTGAAATACTTGCTGACCTTGGTGCTAAGGATCTAATCATGATGACCAATAATCCTGCAAAGATCAAAGGCCTTGAAGGCTATGGAATCCGTATTGTTGATAGAAGACCTATAGAAATGACCTGTAATGAAAGAAATGAATTCTATATGCTTACAAAGTATAAGAAAATGGGTCATATGCTTAATCATATCAATGGTTACAATTCTAATAAAGAAGAAAACAACTCAAATAAGATACAGAACGAAGTTATTTAAATCAAAAATTATAAAATATTCAAGATATGAAATTAATCGAAGGTCAATTAGTAGCAAAAGGACTAAAGATTGGTATTGTCGCTGGTCGTTTCAATGAATTTATTGGTTCTAAACTTATTGATGGTGCAAAAGATGCTTTCCGTCGTCATGGTGGTAATGAAACGGATATTGAACTAGCATGGGTTCCCGGAGCATTTGAAATTCCTCTTATAGCAAAAAAGATGGCTATCAGTAAAAAGTATGATGCTGTGATTTGCTTAGGTGCTGTTATCCGTGGCGCTACTCCTCACTTTGATTTTGTTGCAAATGAAGCTACAAAAGGTATTGCTCATGTTACACTTGAAACAGAAATCCCTATTGTTAATGGTGTGCTTACTACTGATTCTATCGAACAAGCTATAGAAAGAGCAGGAACTAAAGCTGGTAATAAAGGTTTTGAGGCTGCTGTAACTGCTATTGAAATGGCCAATCTAATGAAAGAATTCTAACTTATTTACTATTATACCTACTATAAAGGAAAGCTGCCATCAAATTGAGCAGCTTTTCTTTTGCCTTAAATATTATTATATAAAACAGGTTTAAAAACTATCGTTTTACTATCCTTCTGAAATATATATTTATTTGATTCTATCACACCTAAGACACCGATTGCATCCACAAACAATAAAAGCCCCAGTTATACCCACAGTATCATATAGATATTAAATATAAAAATATCATTTATAAAATGAATGAGTATTCTACTAATTTAAGAAAGAAATGCTATCCAGTGTCAAAGTTTACAGGAAAAGTAATACAAAATACAGCAGTAAGGGATATAGTTTTCTCAGGAAATGCAAATGCAAGTATAAATGGAACGTCTGTTAATATTAGATCAAATATTGCTGTAACTAATACATTATAGCGAAGTAATTTAGTGATACAAAAAAGAGGAATTCATTAGCTATCAATTACAAATAGCATGAACTCCTCTTTTTACTTTAAGTATTCCAGTCCAATCTTTCTGCAAGAATAATAAGCTTTGATATATTTTCCAAGGCTCATATAGATTTTAACAAAAATATAAGTTTTTACACCTAACTATATCTACTTACGTAGATTAACCCCTAATGAAAATAACTATCTGTTCCTGACTTGCAAAATAATGTTATATTCTTTGAGCTATACTTTCATATATAAATCTAGTACATACCTCCTGATTTAAATCACAATCATACGGAAAATCAATATAACAATTAACTTCATCTATATCTAAAAGCTCTGTAAAGAATCCTCCACGTTTATCTATCTCTAACCAAACTCTAATACGATCATGCATATAAGTAAGAATAACTTCAACTTCATCAACCTTTCTATAAAAAGGACCTTCATGAGCCTTTAGCTCTAATTCCTCTACAAAAGGTAATAATGTTTGCATATATTGAGGTACTTCTTCGGCATCAATCTCATCAATATGAAAGCCCAAAGCACCAAAACTATTCAAAATCATTTCTGAAATTATATCTGGCTGAACTTTTACAATATCTTCATCTGAAGGATCAATAGCAAAAGAGATATCAACATCTGTTGTTAACCAAACTTCTCTCGATGTCAAACCATGAATAGGAGTGCCAAGAGGAACTCTTATTTGAAATGGAATTTCTCTTATCTCACCTGCCTGAATAGTATTCTTACCATCAACAATCAATCTTTCTAAAGTAACTACTCTTCTTTCTGTTGTTTCGCTCTCTTCTTCAGCTTCATCATCTTCTTCAGCTATTGTAACATAGTAATCCGTTTGTAACAATAGTTCAATTCTATTATAAGTCTGTTCTACGTCACCTCCCTTAATAAGTACAACGCCACTTGCCTCTGAACCAGCAGTAAGGAATTCACTCTCAAGTTGAGTATCTACTTTCATATTACCAACACCTACACTGGCCATCATTTTTCCAAAAAAACCCATATCTCTTATTATTTAATTAAATGATTCTTAGAACCTCACTTATTCAGTTAAAATTATTTGTGAGTAACTTTAATGAGAATATAGTTACCCATAACTCTTCATTTCCTCGCAAATATCAATAAATAAGGGAAAGCCACAAATATTCAATTGTATTTTTTATAATTACCCTTAAAATGCGCCCCCTTTTGAAAGTCTTTCTAAGATTAACTATAATCAATGTGTAAAATCTTGTTTTTTCATCTTAAACTACCTGAAAATAAAAACACTCGTTTTTTCTTCATTTCATGCAATCATTAACTTAAAGATCAAAAGCCTAAAATCTGCTTTCCCTTGTATTTTTGCACATTTTCACTAATCTACAGAAACATCTAATAATCAATGCTTTTTATATATGTAGTAACAAGATATATCTTATAACTACAGCATGTTTTGTTAATAATCAAGATCAAAAGTTAAGCGAATAAATCTCGTAGGTCTACTTACAGAATCTCGTAGGTCTACTTACAGAATCTCGTAGGTCTACTTACAGAATCTCGTAGGTCTACTTACAGAATCTTGTAGGTCTACTTACAGAATCTCGTAGGTCTACTAACTAAAGGCAAAAGACTAGTAACTAAATTTCGTAGATCTACTAACCTAATTCAAAAAGCTCCTAGGTAAATCTCGTAGGCTTTAAGGTAAATCTTATATCTCAGTTTATTAATCTCTGCAAATCAATTGATTAACCCCTTTAGCTTAATTAAGCTTTTCATTTTCTCAGGAAACAGATCTTTTTAGAGTCATATATAATCGAAACCCGAAGGCTTTTTTATTTAACATAATATTGGGCTTATATGTGCGATAATCTACAATTTTAAAATTGAAAGCCGAATTATCGCACTATACAGCAGTTAAAAATA
>JBGRPZ010000041.1:0-35654 GCA_041725915.1 Hyphomicrobiales bacterium
GATCTTTTTAGAGTCATATATAATCGAAATCTGAAGCTTTTGCTATTTAACATAACATTGGGCTTATATGTGCGATAATCTACAATTTTAAAATTGAAAGCCGAATTATCGCACTATACAGCAGTTAAAAATAAGTGATAAAGCTTATAAAGAAGCAAATATAGAGATCTTAAGAAAAAATGTTTTTGTACTAATTTATAAATAATACTTAGTTTGTCTAAACAAATTAACGCTAAAAGTAGAGGGTGGCACTAGAGAGTAGTCTATTTACTGAATTGTATCGATTATGGGATGGAGTAATAGAAGCAAGGAGAATATTTGATCTTATAGAGAAAGAAAGGTTGCTCAAATCTGAGCAACCTTTTCTAAGAACAAGATTTATTTTTTGAAGCTCTTTAATAAGAACTTAGTCATTTTTCTATAAAGGTGCAATCTTGTATATCCACCATATATACCATGATTCTTGTTTGGATAAACCATAAGTTCAAAATCCTTATTTGCATTTTGAAGAGCACTCATTAAATCCATAGCATTTTGGAAATGAACATTATCATCACCAGAACCATGAATGAGGAGATAGTTTCCTTTAAGTTTATCTACATGGTTGATAGGGCTGTTTTCATCATATCCACTTGGGTTTTCCTGTGGAGTTCTCATAAATCTCTCAGTGTAGATATTGTCATAATATCTCCAATTAGTCACAGGAGCAACAGCAATAGCAGTGCTAAATACATCAGCACCTTTGGTGATAGCAAGAGTACTCATAAAACCACCATAGCTCCAACCAAACATAGCAATACGGCTTTTATCTACATTTTCGCTACTACCAAGAAGTTTAGCAGCAGTAATTTGATCTTGAATTTCGAATTTACCTAGTTCTTTATAGGTCATTTTTTTGAACTCAGCACCCATTGCGCCAGTACCTCTATTGTCAACACAAACTACCATGATGCCCTTTTGAGCTAGATGTTGAAACCAGAAATAGTTCATAAACTGCCATTTATTTACTACTTGTTGAGATCCAGGACCACCATAAACATACATTAAAACAGGGTATTTCTTTTTAGGGTCAAAGTTTGTAGGTAGGATTTTCCATGCATTCAGACCAACTTGTTTACCATCAGGAAGAGTAAAGCTTTCATCTTGAACTTTAAAGAATTCTTCTTTGCTAATATCATATTCGTTAAGTCTTTCAACAAATTTAGCGTTATCTTCAATAGTTCTGATCACTTTACCTTTACGGTTATTTACGGTATAAACAAAAGGAGTATTAGCATCAGACCATGTATTGATATAATAATCATATGTAGCACTAAAGTCAGGTTCATTAGTACCTGTTTTAGTAGTAAGTGCAGTTTTCTTACCTTTCAGAGAAACGGAATAAACACCACGATCAATAGGAGAGATTTCTGCAGACTGATAAAGAACAACTTTTCTCTTTTTATCATAACCATAAACATGAGTTACTTCCCACTCACCTTTAGTAAGTTGTTTGATAAGTTTACCATCAAGATTATACCAATAAATATGATTATATCCGTCAGCTTCAGAAGTAATAATAAAAGTTTTATTATCAGGAAGGAAGCTTAAGTTATCAGTTACATCAACATAATACTTAGACTTTTCTTCATAAATAATTTTACTTTCTCCAGAGTCAGCATTAGCAAGAAGCAATTCAAAGTGATTCTGATGTCTGTTAAGTCTTTGGATAGAAAGGGTATTATTGTCATTAGTCCATTTTATTCTAGGTAGATAGATATCTGTTTCTTTGCCAGTATCCATTTTTTTTGCTTGCTCTTTGTTAAGGTCATAAACAAAGATCTCTACAATAGAATTATCTTCACCAGCTTTTGGATATTTAAATCTATAATCTTCAGGATAAAGAGATCCAAAATATTGCATATTGAATTCCTTAACTTTACTTTCGTCAAAGCGGAAATAAGCAAGTTTATCACCATTAGGAGACCATTGCATACCATTAGCAATAGAGAATTCTTCTTCATACACCCAATCAGTACTACCATTGATAATAAAGTTAAATTTACCATCAGTAGTGATTTGTTTTTCTTCTTTTGTTTTAAGATCAATGATAAAGATGTTGTTATCTCTGGCAAAAGCTATTTTGCTAGCATCAGGAGAGAATTGAGCAAGCATTTGCTTATCATTAGAAAGCCTGAAAAGCTCTTTTGTTTTTAGATCATAAACATAATACACAGATTTTGATGATCTTCTGTATATAGGTTCTGTTTCTGTAGGAATTATAAGCTTACTTTCATCATCACTAAATTGATAAGAAGAGATGACGATATTGTCTTTTTGGCCCTTTGGTATTAAATCTTTAGATCTGACAATAGTTTTGATCTTTTTACCTGTTTTATAGCTATAAGAAACAATGTTACCATTTTCGATAACACTATAAGACTTACCATCATTTAAAGAGTGAATACCTCTGACCATTGCAGGGTAAAACTTTCCACTGGCCCAAATATCACGAAGGCTTATTTTTTTATCTCCAGCTTTTACTTCTGAAACGCTAATTAATAGAAATAAAACTAATAGTAGAGAAAGAAACTGGTTGAGTTTTTTCATATTAATGATATATTTTCGATTTATTATAATGGGTCAAAAATAGAAAAAAAGTCCTATTGAAGATTTGATTGGAGGTCTTAATTGGGTGTTCTTTTATGTTTTATAATAAATACGTGATATTTTCAGATATTGTTTCCTTTTTTCTAAATGTAGACTATTGATAATTATAGATATATAGAGTTAGATTTCTGTTTTTAAATATTGCTATGTGATAAAAGTTTGGATAAATAAAATTTTTGGATATCTTTGCGGAGTATTGACAGAACAGGGATATTAGCTCAGTTGGTTTAGAGCATCGCCTTGACAGGGCGGGGGTCAGTGGTTCGAATCCACTATATCCCACAAGAGGGCTTCGGCTCTCTTTTTTTTTATAAAAGAAAAGAGGCTAAAAGCCTCTTTTTTTATTTACTATATTCAATAATCTTTTCTATCTGATTAGGTGCTATTTTTTTTGCAATTATGTTTTTATTCTTGTCTAGCATATAAATCAGGGGAGTACCCACTACATTATATTGGTCTTTAAAGTTGTGATCACCATAAGTATAGTATCCATTTACATTTATCCAATTAGGCAGTTTTTCTTGTTTCAGGAATTTCTTCCATTTATCTTTATCACTGATAGTACAGACAGTATATACTTCAGCTTTGTCTTTTATTCTTGGATAAATATCTTTTAGCTCTCTTATCATTTTCTTACAATGACTACAATCATAATCATAGAATAAGATTATAGAGAAAGGTTTATCGATACTATATAGAGAAGACATATTCTCGGTTGTGTCCTGAAGAGACATATTAGGACCTTTCATGCCAATAAGTAAATGAGAAGTATTCTTTATAAGTTCTCTGTATTTCTCTAATATCGATTCCGGAGCATCAGGAATGGCACCAGCAAGGAAATAATTCTTACCTAAATGTAAGAGTATTTTGTCATAACCCATTGCTTCATGATTCTGATAAGTACCTACTAAATCCCATAAGATATAAGATCTTAATGAGCTTTTAGGTTTTGTTTTATTGATTAGCATATCTATATGATGATTTATAGAATCAGGATCCGGATAAACAAGGTCAAAATATTGAGTTATCTTAGATTTAAAATTAGGTGTTTGCAAATAACAAGTATCTTTCAAATCATAATTATCCCAAAAATGTTTTAATCTAAAGAAGTAAGCTTCTTTTCTTTTTGTAGTATCTTTTGCAAAAGGATTTTCAACCTCCTTTAAAGACTTAAATATTTTAGTGATCTTAAGATTGGGATTGTTTTTTATAAGTTGCTCTTGATAGTTGTTAACCTTCTTCTTGAAGGCAATCATCTTATCCTTATCTTTCTGGTCTTCTTCTTTTAGCTTAGAAGCTTCGTTATTATGATAGTTTAGAAATCTAAAGAAAATTTCATTTTCTTTAGAATCTTTGACAGTCATATATTTCTGTGGATTTTCAACTTTTGTTGATAAAGTGAAATTTTGCTCATTTCCAACAATGAAATCGTAATAAGTCTGATTCTTTTTATCTACAAAAAAATAAATTCCAGAAGCAAGTCTGTCTTTCCCCTTGAAAATAAATTTATTACTAACCCCCTTAGTGACACAAGTATCAAGCAACTTATACTTTTTACTTTCTGCTCTATAAGAACATAAGGTTAAAGTGTCGCTAATTGGCTGGTCAAATTCTATAGTAATACTATACCCCTTTTGGCTATATGCTCTATTTTGCAATATTGTTAAACAAAATAGTGCAATACAGAAAATAAATAATTTTTTCATCATGTTCGTTAGACTATTTTTAGATAAAAGCAAAGATATGAATTGAACTGAAAAAATTAATGTAAATAGATGTTAAAATCAATTACAAAAATATCAAGTCTAACGAATAAAATTAAGATAATAGTTTACGATCTTATTTAAAGGAATTAAAAGAATTGGCACTTTTTGTTAATTTATGATCCTATATTTTTATTTTCAAACAAATTGAATATCTTCGACAGAAAAAGAAAATTTGTTACCTTTTTTTATTTTTGTGATAAAGTTTATAAAATATACTTACTAATCTATTATAAAATAATCTATGAAAATCACTTTACTTAAATCCATAGCGTTAATCAGTTTATTAATATTCAGTACATATAGTTACTCTCAATATAAAATTAGAGGTTATACAAGTTATGGCCCTGATAAGGTTAGAATGATGAGTAATGTTTTAGTTAAGGCAACAGATCAAACTAACTCTAAAGAGTATCTTACTTACTCAAATGATGAAGGCTATTTTCAATTTATTTTCCCGAATGTTCGTGAAGTTGCTCTAGAAGTTATTTCTAAAAAAGAAAATTATACTCCAAAGCTAAAAGATGCATGTTTAGTTAATCAATATGCATTTGCAGAAAAGACTCTAACTAAATATCAATTGTTATCTGCAGATATTAATCAGGATAATAAAGTTAATGTAGAGGATTCTTATAATTTGATGGAATCATTAATTGGGAAATATGATCTTCCAGAGGAAAATATGTTTGGTGAAAGATTGCTGATGTCTATTACTAGACAAATGGAAAAGGATAAGAAAAAGGATACAGTTGTACAAGATACAATGATGGTTATTATATTATTTGGAGATTTATTTTATGAATTTGATCCATTTTATAGGAATAAAACAGTCTTGAGTAAACCAATTTCTTCAAGTGATAAATATCAAATATTTAATCCATATAAAACTATAGAGGTAGAGGTTCAATTGCCAAGAGATCTTATTGGAGGAGTTCTTAACTTTAAATATAATAATAGAGTAGTAGATTTAAAAAGTGCGAGTTTAAAGAACTATAAGACTAGTTTTGTAAAGGAAGATGGAAGGTTTAGAGTAGGAGTGATGAGAGAATCATTGAGTAATGAACCTTTAATATTGAAATTGAAATTGAAGACTTTGGAAGTTGGAAATGCTAAATTTACATTAGATGCTAATAGTAGTCAGATGGTAACAAAATTTGCAATGAAATCATTTAAAGACATCGATATTCCGAATATTATTGTTTCTGAGAATGGTGGATTTGAATGTGAAGTATTTCCTAATCCTATTACGAAAGCGAGCGTTTTTAAAGGATATTCTAACAATGGTGGAGAGCTTAGCTTTAATGTAACTGATTTAACAGGAAGAGTTATTAAGACTGGTACGAAATATATTGAAAAAGGAAACTTTAATATTGATTTTAATTTAGAGGAACTTAGTAAAGGAATTTACCTTGTAAACTTTATACTTAATGACCAATCTGGCCAAGAAACAAAAAACTTAAAAATAATAGTAGAGTAACAGAATGCTTTCTGTTATATATCAAATAAAAAGGGTGCTTTAAAGCACCCTTTTTATTTGATATTAGCATAATTGCAAGAAATACAATATTATAAGAGGGACAGTGATAAATGATTATGATATACATATGAATATTTTCATATTTGTTATCTGGATTCTTGAACTATTGTTTTTTAAATATAAAAAGTTCTTATTTTAATTCAATTATTGTAATATGATTGAATTATAGTAGTTTATGTTGTTTTGTGATAGCTGTTATTAGAATTAATATTTAAATAGATTAAAGGATTTTCTTTATTTAACTAATAATAATTTTGTTCCTGAATTTTTTATCAAGTTTTATTTACTTTTGTAACTTCAAATTAATATGAAACTTTCTGTATTAATTAGATGGTGTTAAAATATAGATTTCTAGATAATAGAATACAATTACATTATACTTCTTGTTTTCTTTTTTTGCTACTTATTTTCAGTTATACGAATTTAAGAGGGGAGTATTTAACTGATGATTTTCTAAATCATAAAATGAAGAATCAGTATTCTAATAAAAGATTAGGGAATACTAAAGAAATTTCCATTGATGGGAATGTATGGCTGATTGATAATAAATATGATAAAAATGTTTATGATAAAGCTTTAAAGCATATAAATAAATGTTTTATTAATAGAGATTATAAATCTGCATCTGAAATAATTTCTTTTTTAAGAATTCCTACTAATTATACCAAATCTAATAAGAATAAAGTATTATTCTATTATTATCAAGGTAAATTGTTATTTGAAAATCACGATTATTATAAGAGTATTTTATATATGGATAGTATCTCAATGACATTACCTCTGAATAGTGTTAAGATAGATACTATGTTAGCTTTATCATATAATATTAGAGGTTGTTGTTATCTGAAACTTAGAAAAGGAGATGAAGCAAAATCTAGTTTTGTAATATCATTACAATATCTCTCAGAATATAAGAAAAATGATGTTTCTATTCTTATGGCTGATTGTTATAATAATTTATTTATTGTAAACGGGAGAAGTTGGTCTGAATCTGAAATAGAGGATTATGTGAAAAAAATGGAGAAATATTATAATAAATCAGGGCATTCATTGAAAATGAGATTAGCTCAAATATATTATAATGTAGGAACTCTATACATGATAAATAAAAATATAGAAAAAGCTATAAAATACTTTAAACGTTCAGAAGAACTATATTTAACTTTCAATGGGCAATCAGATATAAAATTGGGAGGAGTGTATAATGGTATTGGAACTGCATTAATGAAGCTTTATGAATATAGTAAATCCCTACTCTACTTTAAAAAGGCGTATCAAATTTATAAGAGAATTTATGGAAATAAATCTCTAGTAACCATTAAAATATTATCTAATATCGCAATTTGCAATCAGTTTTTAGATAATCATGATGATGCCATCAAGGTATTTCATATGGTTTTGAAAGCTCCAATTAATAAGAATATGGAAGCAAGAATTTCTAAAAATGTTGGTGATTGCTTGTTTGATAAAGGGGACATAGATTCTTCATTCTATTATTATCGCAAAGCAATTGACTTATACCAAGAAAGTAATAAGAACCCTTATTTCTTGTGTCTTACTTATAATAAATATGCAAATTGTTTAAATTCAGAAAATAGATGTAAAGAGGCTTTGGCAATCATTCAGGAAGCTTTAAAAGTATATGATGAAAATCATTTAAACTATCCTGTAGAGAAAGCTGCTTTTTATAATACCGCTAGCATTGCTTATCTTAGATTGAATGATCTGAATAATGCTAATAAACATTTAATGTTAGCATCAAACACATTAGTTGTACAGAATATAAATGCTAAATCAGGGGAAGGAGAATTTACAGTAATAGATAAAGGTAATTTACTTGATGTAAAGATAAATCAAGCAATTTATATGCGAGCTTGTTATCTGAAAGATACAACTGCAATAGGCTATCTGGAAGAAGAAACTAATATTTACTATTCATGTATTGATTTAATTAAAGATTTATTCCAGATATTATCTTATGAAAGTAAATTACTCCTACTAAATAAGTCTCATATTGTATATTCAAAGATTGTAGAGCTGTCTTATATCCTTTTTAATCTTTCCAAAGATGATAAATATATTCATAAAGCATTTGAAGCAATTGAAAGAGATAAGTCTTCTTTATTGTTGAGTGACCTATATAGAGATGAAGCTAATGCCAATGGATTACTCCCTAATGAAATAGTAAATTATGAGAAACGATTAGAGAAGAAAATAGGATATTATACGAAGTTAGTATATGATGAAAAGAAACAGTTTGTAAAATCAAATAACAAATTGTCAGGCTATGAAAACTTGTTATTACGTTATCAGCAATCATATGACAGTCTGTTGTCAGAAATAAAAGAGAAGTATCCTCTATATAATAAATTGAGAGGAAATGTGAGTGTCATTGATTTACAAAAGGTACAATCACAGCTTAATAAAGATGAAGTTGTTCTTGAGTTTTTAGAGTATTCTAATCGATTATTTATAGTTTGTATCTCAAAAGATGATATTTCTTTTAAATCTACAATTTATGATGATGATTCAAAAAATGATATAAGAGATTTAATAAGCCTGAGCAGTAAATTTTCCTTAACTAATACTAGTAATAATACTAGCATAGATAACTATGCTAATTTGTCTAGCAAAATCTATTGTAAATTAATAAAGCCATTTGAGGAAGATATACGATCAAAGAAGATATATATAATTCCTGATGGGATATTGAATTATCTTCCCTTTGAAATCTTAAATACTGAAGAAGGGAAGTTTGATAATTTTAAAAATATTCCATACTTGTTTGAAAGTCATTTGATTTCATATTCTTATTCATCTACTTTATTATTTATGGAAAGACAGAAGTGTATTAATAATGGAGAGGTTATTTCTTTTGCACCTTCTTATGGAAATGATACTATAGATGGAAATAACCTTACTCCATTAAAATATACTAATAGAGAACTTGATTATTTAAATGCCAATTTCGAAGGAAAATACTTTAGAGGAAATGATGCGACTGAACATAATTTTAAAGAATTTTCAAATGAATATAAATTAATTCATTTAGCAATGCATGCAGTTGTAGATGAAGATATGGCATTGTATTCTAAGCTTATATTTAATAAAGAGAATGATAAAATAGAAGATGGATTGTTGAATATTTTTGAATTAATTAATTTAGATTTAAATGCTGAAATGGTAGTTCTTAGTGCATGTAACACAGGAACAGGTCAGTATACAAGAGGAGAAGGAGTTATAAGTTTGGCTCGTGGTTTTTTATATTCGGGAGTGCCAAATATTATTATGACTTTATGGGAAGTGAATGATAAATCAAGTTCAGAGATAATGAAATTATTCTATAAATATATGAAGGAAGGTCATGGTCAAGTAGAGGCGTTACGATTAGCAAAGTTTAGGTATTTAGAAAATAGTAATAATTTAAAAGCTCATCCAGCTTTTTGGTCAGCCTATGTAAATGTAGGGAAGTTTAAACAAGTTAGCATTAAGACTGCAAATTCAAATTACTATTTAGGATTTGGTATATTTGTAATCTTAATGCTTTTCTTTCTTATAATTATAAAAAAATTAATTTAATCTTTCCAATATTTTTTTTGCCTGAAAACTAAAAGAGCTATTTTGCTTCTCTATCTGTTTAAAACAATTAATTGCGTCGTTTTCTTTCTTTACTTTTAATAGACTTAAAGCCTTATACCATAGAGCTTGATCAATCACAATACTTTCTTTATGGTCAATAATCTTTTGGAACTTAGTCATAGCATCAGAAAAGTTTTCTTTTTCCATATATGCAATGCCTGTATATAGAGTAGCTAAGCTATTATTATCTATTTTTTCTAGTATAGAAATTGCTTTGTCAAATTCTTTATTTTCTAAAAAATAAATTCCATAATCGAGATTAGCTTCTTTTGTTGATCCTAATGATCTTGTTTGGAAACTAGGAATTTCATAATTAAAGTAATTATTATAAATACCTTTTGATGAAGAGCTTGAATGCAAAATATATCCTCCAGCTACAGTAAATAATATAGCAATAGCAGCTGCAACTTTAAGTAGGTTCTTCTTGAAAAAGTCAACAACCTTAGCTTCATTCTTGTCTCCCATTATTTCAGACAATGTTAAAGATAGGCTCATAGCATCAAAATCAGATAGATACTTATCTAAATCTTGATGTAATGCAATATCTTTTCTTAATCCACTATTTGTCTCCCTAAGGCGATTAAATTCGTTTAAATCTTCACCTTGTAATTCATTGTTTAAGTATTGATCAATTAAGAGATTATAATTTTTCATAATGCTATTTCTTTGTATTTTGGGTCGCTTTTTATTTTCTCTACTAATTTTTCTTTACACAGGTATTTTTTTCGTTTTGCATAATCCACACTTTTGAATCCCATGATTTTAGCAATATTCTTTTGTGGGGTCTTTTGTAGAAAGAGATTTAATACTTTTTGACATTCATTACTGAGTGTTAAGAAATGCTTTCTGTATAAATCAAACTTGCTGGTTTCATCAAAAAATATTGTTAGGTCTGGTTCAATGGAGAGGCATTCTTGTAAATGTTTAGAGTCTGACTCAACTTTTATGCCTTTTTTATTTAGTTGTTGTAACCATAGATACTTACAAACAGAAAATAAATATGTATGAAAAGTGCAACTTAATTCCACTAGACTTTTTTCTTTTATTTTTTGATAAATAATCATTACCCCTTCTTGAAAAATATCTTTTGCGTCATCTTCTGTACCATTATTCTGACAAATATGACTTTTTATAGATTTATAATGATTTTTGTAAATATAATTCAATACTTTTCTGTTGCTTTCCAGGATTCCTTGTAAAATTTCACTTGCTTCCAATCTTGAATGCTTTTTAATATATTTAAATTAAAAACAGATAAATATTTCGATGTCTTTTGTAGATAATTCTCTAGGCTAAGATAAAATTTCATAGAACATTTATCAATACTAAATTTGTAAAGCCAAATTTAGTTATTTTTTATTTCTGTTTTAACTGTAATATCATGAGTTTAGAAAAAAATCGAATTATTATCATTTTTAGCATAATTGTATTTTTTACAACACTTACTATAAGATCACATGCAGCAATAATCTATATTACTAGTATAGATGTCGGAAAACAACAAAAAGTAACACAAAAAGATATATTTAGAATTGTTTTCTATAATGTAGAGAATTTTTTCGATACTATTTGTTCTAAGGACTATATAGCCTTCTCTAGAGAAGGATCTTATCATTGGACGAAAAATAGATACTACAAAAAACTGAACAATATAAGTAAAGCAATGTATAACTGTGGTAATTTTGATGCTCCAGATATGATAGGAGTTTGTGAAGTTGAATCAAAACAAGTATTAGAAGATTTATGTAAGAAGACAATCTTAAATAAATTTTCTTATAGATATCTGCATATTGAAGATAGAGATCCTAGAGGAATTGAAGTTGCTTTGTTATATAAACCAGATGTGTTTAACTTAATTTCTTATGAATACATTGACTTATCTATTGATACTTCTGTTTATATTGCAAGAAGAGCGTTGTTAGCCAAGTTTTGTTTGGATAGTAGTGATACTATAGCTATATTGGTAAATCATTGGCCAAGTAGATATTCTGGTCTGAATAGAACACAAGAAAAAAGGAATTCTGCTGCTAAAGTGATCAAATCTGTTTGTAGGGAGTTGTTATCAGATTTGAGATATCTTGTTATTATGGGAGATTTTAACGATGAGCCAGATAGTGAAAGCTTGTTAGAAATTACAGGGACAAAGTCTGATACTATTTATTATCCTGAAAATAAGTATATTTACAATAGTTTTCTCTTTAATCCAAAACCAAATAAAGGATCAATAAAAAGAAAAGGTAGATGGTATTACTTTGATCAAATACTCTTTTCAAGTCCTTTTATTTCAAATAGTTCTTTAACTATAAAAAACTCAAAAGCTAAATTAGTAGAGGAATGCTTTTTATTGGAAGAAGATCCCAAATACCCAGGTTATCGACCATCAAGAACATATAATGGAATGAGATATAATGGCGGTTATAGTGATCACCTCCCTGTTTATATTGATATTATAAGAACTAAAGAATAGAGCATGCGAAAATGGCCATTTTATTATACAAAGAAGTTTCGTGTTTGGCTATTATGGGTTTCTGTACTAGTTATAGTTATTATTGTACTTCTTTTAACTTTCAAAAAAAGAATTTCCAGACATGTTTTTCATACAATTGTTGAAGTTAGCTCTTTGTCTCAATATTCTGTCGAGGCTCAGAATCTGAAGTGGTCATTGATAAGTAATAAGTTCTCTGTTGATGAAGTAAGGATTATTCCTAACTATGAAAAAATTAGAGAAAACACTCTAGAGTACAATAAGAATAATGAAATTTATGTAGAGGGGTCAATATTTAATTTGAAGATTGAGGGTTTATTATGGTGGAAGTTTTTATTCTCTAATGCGATTGTTATCAAAGACATTAAATGCGAATCTGCAAATGTTAAGATAAATTATCATAACCTAAGAGATACAGGCAGAATTAAAGATAGAAAGATAAAGGATATACCTGATGTTAATATTAGATATATTTCCTTAAAACAAATTGATATTTCTTTCTTCAATACTTCATTAAATGATACTATTCATTTTATAAAGGGTCGCTCATCCTTAGATGCAAGAAATATAGATGTTTCTAATTATTTATTGAGGAAAACAGAGCATAATAAAAAGTTTTATGAGCATTTTGATTTTAAGTTATTGAATCCTGTAGTATCTATTGATAATAATACCTTCTTAGTTAAAGCCTCATCATTAGGTCTGAATTCATTAGACAATAAGTTCTCTGTGAATGATTTGGAACTTGATTATAAACCCCTTTTTGATAGTCTTTCTATTCAACAATTTGAAATAAATGAGATTCAATTTGATTCCTTATTTATAAAAAGGAAAATTGTTGCTGATAGTCTAAGAGTTATTAATACAAGTATAAAAAGTAAATTAGATTTTGAAACAAATGACAGTAGCAGTTTTGATATCAATAGTTTATTTAAAGATGATATAAATATTTCTTTCCTTGAGGTGATTAATTCCAGATTTGAATTCAAAGATAAAGGCCAACTCCTTGAAGGGGTATTGTCTACGAGGTTTGAAAGAAGTTCAGTTACTGATACAAACACTAATATAGGCCTATTTAAACTATACAAACCAACAAAACTAAAGATAAGCGACTTCAATTATCATGATAGTGCTGTTACAGTAAAGTTAGATTCTGTTCATTCCTTACAGCAAATTTCTTATTTAGCATATAATAATATATCTATTCATAAAAAAGATTTTGATTTTAATGTTCCTTTGGCCTTTGTCTATAGTAATTCGATGGATAGCATTTATAAAGGTGAGTTTAGATCTATAATTTTGTCTCAACCTAAATTAACTATTCTATCAGTTCCTCAAAAAAAGGGAAATGTATCTTCTTCAAAAGGATGGTTTTATACTGATACCCTTAAGATTATTGATGGTGATTTAGTTTTAAAGAATAAAAATGATCAGTTTCATTTTGGGAATATTGATTTATTACAAGAAAGATTGAGTGATTTTAATCCAAATGTGAAGGATATAATCTCTAACTTATCAATGTTGCAGATTGGAAAAATGGGATTTTCAGATAATGATAAGTTAAATGTAGAGGCTAATAATATAGCACTAAATGAGAATTCTACAATTTCCTTTGGAAGCTTTGATCTTGATACTCCATTGTTCTTTAATAGTGATACCTCAAAATATAAATTGAATGTTTCTTTAAAAGATTTTAGACTTGGAACAAACGTATTTGATAAGTTCAAGTCATTAGATGATGTAATATTCCTTGATAAGGTTTTATTGAATAAACCAGATATCATTATTACTGAAAACAATTTTCCTTTAGTGAGAAAAAAGAGAACGAAGGTTCAAAGGAAATGGAAAATTAATGTCAATTTATTTGCTTTGAATAATGCAAGGTTTTCTCTTTCATCAAGGTCTTTGCCTAATATTAAAGTCAGTAAGTTGAATTTGAAAGTGAGAGATGTTTTCTTTAATAAGAACCATAAAGATCTTTTGATAAAGCTGAAAAACGAAAAAGAAATCTATGCCTTTGCTTCTGGTATTGATACTATAGAATTTAAGATTGGTAATAGAAAGATTTTTGTGGGAGATATAAAATTAAGCTCTAAAGATTTTGAATTTAGTTTGAATGATATAGCTTTTAAAGGAGAACTGAATGATGATTCTACAGAAAGGTATGATGTGAATTTTGAAAGCTTAAGCTTTTTAGGTTTTAATATTAAAGAACTAATTAATAAGCAAACATTAAAGTTTGATACAATTGTCGCAAGAGGAATAAATGATTTTAGACTTTCACTGAATACAAAAGAAGGTCTGACAAGTTTTGATTCTAAGTTTCATCTTTTCTCTTCTCATTTTAAGGTAAAGCTCTCGCATTTGAACTCCCTGTCAGTTTTATATAAACTCCCTTTACACCTTACTTTGTTTGATGTAAATGTCAATAGCCAAGAGTTTAAGCTAAATATGCATAAGGCTCTTCTTTCAAATAAAAGCAAGACTATTCATTTATATGATTTGACATACTTACATGGGCATAACGATTTTGAGGGAATTGATTTTAAGGCTAGTATTGGCAATATCTCTATAGATGGGTTTAAAGATCTTAAGAATTGGGATAGTAGTATTTCTTTTAATTCAATTTATATTAGTGATCCTCATATTCATATATATCGGCAAGAGAAAAAAGAAGAAAGTAAAAGTTCTACATCAATAAAAAGACGACCTAATATAAATGTTGATTATTTGAATGTTAATGGGGGGAATGTAAACCTTTATTCAAAATCTAATGATAGTATAGAGTTTAATATTCCTGTAATAAGTGCAGAAGGAAAAAGTATAAGACTTGATAGTGATAAAGCCTTGTTAAGTTCCCTTTTGAAGCAGGATATTAGTTTTTATGTCGATGATTTGGATATCCCGTACATAAATCAGGATTTTTATAACCTTAACTTATCTGGAATAAAAGGAAACTTAAGATCTAAGACTATTGATATAACACAACTTCAGTTAACTCCTAAGTATCCCCAATATGAATTCAGTAGACGTTATGGGAAGCAAACGGACAGAATAGTTATCCCTTATGGGAGTATCCATCTGGGTGGTGTGAGTGTTGAACGTTTAGTTAATTATGGGGCTTTTATTTGTGATACTATTTCACTTTCTGGCTTTGAGCTGAGGATGCTTAGAGATAAGAGAGTTCCTTTTCCTAAAGATCAAAGAAGAGATTTGTTGGTGACAATGTTGAGAAAGCTGAAAACTCCTATTCATATTTCTCATTTGTTTGCATTTCAAAATCGGTTTATTTATTCTGAAAGAGTAAAAAATAGCAATGAACCAGGCTCCGTATTCTTTACTAACCTTGGATTAAGAGCAGAGAATATTTGTAATATTCCTGAAGTCATCAGTGATACTATGGTTATGAGGGCTTTTGTTGATGGTTATGTTATGGGAGCTGGTAAAATGGATGTGGAATTTCATTTTCCTTTACACTTTCCTAAAGATACTTTCTGGTTTAAGGCTAATGTAGCGCCAATGGATTTTACACTATTAAATAATATGACAAAAAATACTTTTGGTGTTGGAGTGAAAAGGGGCGTTGGAGGATTGAAAAATGCTATGGTTTATGCTAATAATGATTATTCTATAGGTAGCGAATTCTTTAAATATAAAAACTTTAAAATCTATTTATATAATAAAGAAAAAGGAAAAAAACGAGGCTTCTTTGGTGGTGTAACCAGCTTTTTTGCCAATAGTATCTTTCTTAAGTCTAATAACCCTAGAAAGAATAGAGTGCGAATTGGTGAAGTAAGTTATGTGAGAAATAAACAGAAATCAATAATTAATTACATATGGCATAGTGTGTTAAGTGGACTGACTTATACGCTTGGATTTAAAACAAATCAAGATGTTATTGATGAACTAAAGAAGAAAAGAGAGGATTAATTCATAGAGAGTAATTGTTTTTTCTAATTATTTATATTTATACTTCAGTTTGATTGGTTGATTTTGAATGGGTTTATTATTCTTTGTATTCATCAGGCTTTTTATATTTTTGTCGGGAATATTTAAAGCTATGAAAGGGGCACTTTCCTAGACAAATTTTTAAAGAGAGATTGATATGAAACATTTTTTTACTATTGCATTGTTTTTAATGCTTGGAAGTTTTGTAAGTGCACAAGTTGTCGATTGCGATGAGTTATTAAGATCTGAAATAATATATAGCGGCAACAGAGATGCTTTTCAGGATGTTTTTGTTCCTGAAATGGAAGATGCTTTGGATTGTGCATTTGATGATGGTGATGCAGGGGCTATATTCTTTAGATTAAGTATGGCTGAAGAGATAACTGATTTAACTCTTGATATTCTTGAAGCTACTGATGAAATTATTACTTATGCTGACCTTATAGAGCTATTGGATCTTGAAGATTTATTCTCTACTCCTGAATATGTAGAGGGACTTATTCATGCTGCTATTCTTGAAGAGATGTTAGATGATGAGTTTAATGCTGATACTTTTGACATCTTTGAAGAGCATTTTATCGGAATGGGAATGAGCGAAAGCGAAATTGATGCTTTGGCTGCTGCTGTTTTATTGATTGATGATGATAGTTTGACCTTTGCTGAGTTTCTTGATGCTATGTATGAGTAAGTATGATAGAAAGATATTTGCATGAAAGCTACCTATGTCAGGTAGCTTCTTTTATGTCTATTTGTTGCATATCTGCTTGTATGGACAATAGTCACAACTTTTTTTCTCTGTAGCTTGTGTGAATGGAATCTCTGGATTCATAATTTCTTCTATCAGTATAATTATAGTTGATTCAAACTCTTTCAAGTCTTCATGTTTAAATGAATCCAAAAAGCTTCTTCCTCTTATCTTTCCTTTCTTTGCTGTGAGTAGCCCTCTTTTTAAATTCCTGAAGCTAAATATACCTGAAGTTACATATACATCATGGGTTTTTGTATATAACCATGCATATACAAGCAATTGAAAGCATTTTGCGTACTTGGGTTGCTCTATAAGTTGATCAAACGATTCAAACTTTAAGTCTTTGTCGTCTACTTGCCCGGTTTTATAGTCGATAATTCTGGTTATATTTCCTATAGAATCTATTCTATCTGCAAATCCTTTTATTGTAACATTCTTATCTATTGAGGGTATGTATATCTCATTCGAAAGCCTAATCTCAAGCTCATTGATTCTGTAATCAGTATTTTTAGATGCAAAGTTCTTTTCATACTGAAGAAAGTTATATATAAACCTTTGTGCTACTTCTGTAATCAGCTTATTACGTCCAAATTTTATATCTCCTCCATAATATTCTTTTCGAAACCATCTGATTGTTGTTTCTTCTATCTTCTTGAAGAAGGTCTGTATATCTTGTGTAGTTATATTCTTGTGAATATAAGGTTTATAGAAATCCTCTAAAACTCCATGGACAACTGTACCAAGTGTTGCAACATCTATAGTTTCGCTGGCTTCTTCTTCTGTGCTTAAGTCCATAATATCGTAAAGATAAAATTGTAGTGGACACTGTATATATCGATTTAATGAAGAAGGGGAGAAGCCTTTCTGTGATTTCTTTATAAGTTCATCACATACCGACTGATTCTTTTCTATAATGATATCGTTTTCAATATCATGTTTGTGATTTAAAGGGATATTGAGGATATAATCATTGATCTTTACATTAGGGTTATACCTTGGTAATTCAAGCTGAAGTTGATTGATGAATCGGCTTTTATGTCCCCCTCCCAATATCTCGGTTTCTGTATTGTAGAGTAAAAAGATGTTTTCTGCTCGTTGTAAGAACCTATAGAAATGATAGGCATATACTGCATTCTTCTCTTTATAGGTAGGAAGTCCGAAAATAAGCTTTATATCATCAGGGATAAATGAATTATGTGCTTTCCCTGCAGGAAGAACATCCTCATTTACTGAAAGCATAAACACATTTTTGAAATCTAAAGCCCGCGTTTCCAGCATTCCCATAACTTGTATTCCCTTTAGGGGCTCACCATAGAATGGTAATGTATTTGACTTTGATAGCTGTCGGAAGATTTTTGCGATTGACTTTAAGCTTGTAATAGTCTTGTATTCTGTTAATGCTTGTTGTATTCGGTCAAAGACCTGAAAGAGTGTGTATAAATATTCATTGAAAAGAGTTCTTTCTTCAGGGCTTGGATTTTGAGTCTCGATCTCTTTAAAGATAAGTTGGCATAATTTCTTGAGTTTATTTAATGCCTCTAGTGATGAATAAGACCAATCTCCCAGTATGATCTCAATAAAATTACGTTGTGTTTCTGTAAAATTATCATTGATCTTTGATAGTAGTAGTGATGCAGGAAGAAAAACCTGATTACTTTGGTTAAGTTCCGTGGTTAATTGATCGAAAACATTTTGTGAAGAGTGTTCTCTTTCCTCTTCATCATCACTATTGTTTGTCCCAATTCTTACACTTGTAGGATGCTTGATGATGGAGATAAAATCTTTTATATAAAACCTACCTGCCTTATTTCTTTGGAAGCTAAACCGCTCTTTGTTGAGGTGCATTGTCAGAATACTATGAAAGAGATCAAACATTGGGATTTGTGTTAATGGGAATCCCATTGTAATATTATATTCATCAATATGCTCGGGCATAGAGTTTACAAGCGAAATAAGCAAGTTTTCTCGTGCAAGCACAATTGCTGTCTGGCTTTGTTCCTGAATGTTTACAGCATGTTGTTTTAAAAGCTCTGCAACATATTTTGTCTGCCCAATATTTCTGGGAACTCCAATAATATTGATATTTTTATCTTGTGTCTTATAGTATTCGCCAAGAAAAGTAATCTCTGACAGCTTCCATTGTTTCTTGAATCTCCTTAGAAACATTCCTGCTTCTATTTCATTATTCCCTATTCCATTCTTATAATAATAGTATTCATCAGCATCCCATAATACTTCTGCTTTATTCTCTCTTAAGAGATATCTCATAAAAGTGCTTTCTGCATTGGTCAATGCATTGAATCCTGCAAAAATCACCTTTTCCCACTTCATTTTTGGAGCTAGATCTTTTATGTTTTCAGCAAGGGTTCTGTAGATATGCCCCATCCATACTTGCCCTTTTGCTTCTAACTTTTGCTTCAATAAAGTGTAATAATCTTTCAATGAATTAAAAAATTCAAGATAATCTTTTTGAAAGTCTGTCAATGGGCTACCATCTGTATTCCATTCTTCAAGTGCTCTGGTGTCAGAAAGATAACCGAAGATATCCGGAATGTCTACAAGATATTGATCCAGCTCGTTGATATCTCTTAAAAGTAATTCACCCCAACTTAAAAACTCTTCAAGATTTTGCTTCTTTTCTTTGGCAATATCACAATGCACCTGATATAATTCAAAGGGAAGAATAAGCGGGTCAATCTTGTTTAAACCTGTCAACTCTGTTGCAAAGTCTTCTATACTTATTATCGAGGGTGCCCAGATAGGATTATTGATGTTTGCTGCTAAATGCTTCTTTAGAAACACTCCTGCTCTACGGGTTGGAAGGATAACAGCAATGTTTTGTAAATTATCCTTATAGTTATTAATCAGATGATCTGCAATGATTTCCAGAAATGCTTTCAATTTATAGAGGAATTTAGGGTTGTGAGTTTATAGAATGTTACAAGATTTGGTTCAGGTGATCTATAGCTTCTGGCTTTCCTGCGTCAATCCAAAAGCCTTCAGATTGAAGATAAGCAATGATTTTATGTTGAGCTGCCAGCTCTAAATACATGTCAATCACACTAAATTTACCTGAATGTTGAGTGTGATTAAGCAGTTCGGGATTTATAGCATGTATACCACTAAAGGCAAACCTTTTCAGATTTTTTGATGGATGTACAAGCTTTTGCTCTTTTGTTTTTACATTTTCCCATCCGCAAAGCCTCATGCTATCATCAAAAAGTAAGTACCTTGATGTTTTTCTTTCTTTTACTGCCAGAGTTGCAAAGGCATTGTTTTGCTGATGATAGTTGATGAAGTCATTTGTGTTTAGGCTGGAATAGACATCAACATTTTGTATAAAGATAGTCTTTTCACCATCAAAAAACTTCTGGGCATTGAGTATACCTCCCCCGGTATCTAGTATCTCATGACTTTCGTCCGAAATATTGATCCTGATATTCCCTTTATAGTTGTTGCAAAAATCAATGATTTGGTCTGAATAGTGGTGTGTGTTGACAATGACCTCCTTACATCCTGCACTTATCAATCTATCTAATTGATATTCTAACATTGGTTTCCCTTTCACTTCTACTAAAGCTTTGGGCTTTTCTTTTGTTAATTCCTGAAGCCGAGTACCAAAACCGGCAGATAATATCATTGCTTTCACTGAGAAGTCTTTTTTGCTTTATTCTTATTTCTTTTATGGTACAAAGATAAGAATATGGGTCAATTGAATTTTATCGCATTTTGCTAATGCTGTTTTTACTTTTATAAAGTAACTTTTAGAGCTAGTTAATATGAGGATTCTTTGAGTAAATATGGAGTTGTAGGTTCTTGTTAGCCTTTCGCTATATCTTGTTTTTAGCTACTTATAAGTCTTTAAGGTGATATTAAATGCTCTGAGAATTGGATAAATAAACTTTTATCTAAGAGACTTGATTTTATAGTACATATGAAGCCAATGTTATGTTAAATGATAAAACTCTTTTGTGAGTTAGAAGGATAGAAGTAATAGGGAATAGTTGATTTTTGCAAAATACTGATTATCAACACTGATAATATTGATAAGCTTATGATAAGATAGGGTATATAAGAATTTGTAGGCAATGAAATTTCATTTTTCAGGTAGAAGGATGAGGATCTTTCGGTAGGCGAATGTTTATTGTTGGCCTTAAGGACATGTGTTCTCCGGTAAGTAAAACATAATCTTAGGCAATAAAAATCGGAATTCTTGAGTAAGGAGAATTTGTGATAAATATTGAACTAGATTAATTCCCCTAGCTTTGAATTATATTCTGTTGATTATTAAATAAGTATATAGAATGTGTGAAGCTAGTGAAAAAGTGAGGTAAACGCATTTTTTCACTCAGGATTTTTATATTAATGCTAACAGAAGATGGAGACCTTATTTAAGGTTTTTGTTGTTTGTTTTCTTTTTGTTTTATAGATATGGAGCTACATTAGGTAAATGGAGTTTTGGGAAAGTGTTTTGCAATGATAAAGCTATCTTTAATACTAAGAAAAACCCTCATCATTGATGAGGGCTAGTTTTGTAAAAAAAGTTTAAGAATGATTTAGTAAGTGTAAAGACATGCGACATCTTTACCGGATGTGATAATTAAAATGCCTTCTTTAGAATTACCTCTTTATTTAGAGAAGTATCTAAATTATATAAGGCAAATATCAATAGACATACTGAACGATTATTTCAGTAATACATTTAATGAAAAATTAACTTAAACAGACTTTATACGATAAACAATAAATCTTGCTGATAGAATATATGAAGATTCAGAATAGTACTCTACTTAGCATGATTTATATATTTTGCTATATCATCAAGAGAAGTGCAGTATTTAGCTCCATTTTCTTCAACCATTTTGGCAATAGCATTCAGGCTTTTCTTTTGAAAGCTTGTCCATGTAAGGCCATCATCTTCATCAAGGATGCAGAATATGGTTCTTTCAGGTCTTTTGTTGCTGTCATCAACAACTTCAGCAATAGAATAGAAACCTGTAAGCTTAGGAGTCAGAACGTAAAGTACAAACTTGCAAACATTGCGCTGATAGATTTCTTCTTCTTGTTTCTCGGGTGTCCAATCGTCACATACAGGATTGAAATAATCAATTTCAAGTTTTGGAATTAGTTGATCTCTCCAAGTGCTTCCATTTACAGTACCACCAAGGAAAACTCTTTTTTCCAGATTGACAGAAATCTGCTTTTTGACAGAATGGATAGCTCCATCTTCTTTATCATTTTCCTTACTACAAGAGAAGGCAGTAAAGGCAAAAACACAGAATATAGCCGTTAAAAATAAGAGAGATCGATAGTTGATATCAGGGGTTTTAAATGCAACCATTTTTATATAAGTATTTAGAGTTTAGAGTAGTGTCGTTTTAAAACTTATAACGAAAATAGATAAGGATGGATATATGAAAACGGAATTTAGACAGATTATAAAGAAATATGAGTAGGGAGTTAAAGGTCTATTAACTCCCTGTATAATTAAAATGTAGGGGGATTAGAGTCATCTTCATCAAAATATATACTGACATTATTAATGCCATTAAGATGGTTTATTTCACTAATTACTTTTTGATTATTGTTTTCTTTCTTCAAGCTTATATGATAATATGCTTCGAGATTATCATTCTCCCTTAAAGTTTTAAGATTTATAAGTTTGAATCTTTTACAATGAGATTTCAAGATTTTGCCTAATTGAGCCTCTATGCTATCAGAAGTAAGATAATTTATTTGAAGAAGATATTCTCTTTTTCTAGGATTAGCAAAGTTAAATGTATCAAGTAAAATAATCGTTAGATTAATTAAGATAGTACTTATCAGAGCTATAGCATATAGACCTACCCCAGAAGCCATTCCAGCAGAAAGAGCAAAGAAAATAAAGATTATATCCTGAACATCTCTGACGGCAGTTCTAAATCGGATAATAGACATTGCCCCAACAAGACCGAAAGCACGTGCAAGATTATTTCCAATCACCATGATAATAAGAGCAGTAATCATAGCTAATATTATCAGAGAATTTACATAAGTAGAGGAATAACTAGGCCCTTTATAAATGAATTTGTAAGATAATGCAATAATTAGCCCGCAAATAAAAGCGATAATTAAATTCCCTATAATAGAGTAGACATTAAGAGGAAAAATATCTACAGATAAAAAATCTTCAATCATTATTATTTTATTTGAATATTATTAATAAGCTTTTCTTAGAAAGGTTTTTGGCAAACCTTTACTTTTAATCATATTTGTAGCGTCAATGCCCATAACATATTTAGATGCAGATTCCCTTTTTAAATTTAATACACCAATAATTGGTTTCATCCAAGAAGGGAAATAGTCATTAAATTTTATTTCCAAGATAAAGGAGTTAGTCATTACATGACATAGTCTTTCTTTAGTATAAAGTTCATCAATTTTAGGAAAGCTTTTTGATCTTAAATTTTTGTCAAAAGTAATACGTATAGTATCGTCATGTATTCCCTGATACGCTTCTCTTTCATATACAATAAGAACAACAGGTTCCATTTTGTTAAGTGCATATTGAAAGAAGAATCTTTGAGCATCATCTTGATTGTTTTGAAATTTATCTAACAAGGAATGATAATCTATTTCAGAAAATCCTTTAAAAATATCTAATGTATTCTGGTAATTTGTCAAAGCCCTATTCTTGAGAATGGGGATTTCATACTTTCTCTTTATCTCAAAGAATATTGGGTCAGATCCATTATTTAGTTCATTATAGCCCCTGATTCTAAGTTTTTTTCTGTTTTTTATACCCTCAACTTTCTCGAAATAATTTCTGTATTTAGGAGTATCAAAATAAATACTTCTTACAGTATACTCATGATTTTCTTGTTTCTCAGCATGTTTGTCCAGCCTTACAAATGGAGCAATCATCTCTCTTAAGATATTTTCTTTTGAATTATGGACAAAGTATTTAAGCTCGTATCTTAACATTTATGATTAATTAATAAAAATTTGTAAAGATCTGGAAAGGTATTCAAATAAAGAAACTGGCTCACACTGAAACTTTCCTGAAACAAGTAAATTAGGGATGATTTTTTGACATTTATCAAGGATTAATGCCTTTACAAAAATCACTTGTTGTTGATTTATATTTTGTACATTTTGATCTTTATCCAATATTACTGCTTTATACTGTTGAAAGCTACCTTCAGCTGAAAATAATACATTATGTCCCTTTGAAACATATTTATTATCTCTGTATCTTATAGGTATAATTAAGACTAAGCTGTCAGTATCTTCGATAGTAATTAATTCTTCAGAGTTTTCTGGAAATTGAACGATTCCATTAAAAGGAGAAGTAAGAGTGTATTGATGTCTTTGACTACAAAGAGTTGACAAACGTTCTTCTAGAGATTCAATTTTGCTTTTTCGCCAATTAATCACTTCATCTTTTAACCCACTAGAGGCGGACTTTAATAAATGAGAAACTTCTTTTAAGTTTGATTCTGCAATTTTAAGTTTATTGAAAGAAGCATCATATATAGCTTGTGATATGATATTATCATTGTGTAATTTTGAAGTTCTATCAAATTCTTTTTTTGCAAGTATCAATTCATAATTAGCTTTTTGCTTTTTTGCTTTTATACTATTAATTATATCATCTTTTCTACCACAGGATTCAGATTTTAATAATAGCTGTTCTTCAACAATCATATTCGAAACTAAGTCAATATTCTGGTTAAGATTCAAAGATGAAAAAATAGCAATAGTATCCTTGCAATTAATCTTTTTGAAGTTCTTTAAAGAAGAATTGACATTATAATTAACAATATCATTTTCTTGAAACTTGAAGTCGCTTAAGAATCTGGTACTGCCAGACAAATAGTTGATTTCTTTAATTTTGAACTCGCTTATCTCAGAAGAGAGGAGTTGCCAGGTCTTTATTGGATAAATTTTTCCTGTAGCCTTAAACGAATAAGGTAATTTAATAGGAATAAGAAATATAAGTAAAAGACATAGCAATATTAATAGTAGAAGTACTTTCTTTTTTTTCATTTTTATTTGTTTATAATAAGTTTTGATGTTTCTTTATTTATTTTTATAAAATAAATGCCTGATTGTAAGTTTTCTGTAGATATCATTTTAGATGATGCTATATAATCTTTTAAGAGGACCTTACCTGTTATATCCAATATTTCAACTTTTGATTGTTGATCTTTACATTCATTGTGTACTATTATAAAATTCTTTGCTGGATTTGGATAGAAAGTGTATTCTTTATTGGGATCTTCATTTTCTCTAACATTTAGAGTGTTAAAATGAGAATCTATGAAGTCTAACCTTCCATCAATCCAATTGTATATATATTGTAAAGATTCATTGTCAAATTTGTAATTAGGAAAGACTAACTTTTCTCTTTCGTACACATTATTACTAGTAAGGATATTGTAAGCGTTATTAAATCTTTTTTTGAGATTTTCTTTATCGAAAATATTTGTTTTGGTATTTTGCCATCTTTCTTTCACTAATTGATTAAAATCACTCACATTATACTTAATGCACTTATCAAATAATATGTTTGTTATAATTTCTTCTGTTGATGGATAATTGTCTCCTTTATGATTAATACCAAAGCTAGTATCTAAATCCCAAGGCACGAAAAAATAAGGTTCGTTTGTATTATACTTAGCAATATATACGTTTTTTGTATGGTTATCGTAAGCGCGAAGTATATTAATGAATATGTAGTAGTCTACAAGATTCTTTATATTAATTTGTTTGGGTAGTCTATGTTCAAGGCTATAATTATGATTAATGACCATACTATAGAAGTTGTGAATATTATTCCAATCCATAAATACATCTGGCTTTGGATATTTATACTCAATACCATCCCAATAATAATAATTATTATTAAAAGAGGAGATTTTTATAAAAGAAACCAAATCAGTATAGTTAACTGTTTTGTATAATTCTCCTTTTAGTTTGTTGTTATATTTTTTTAACTTTAGTAGTTTTCTGTCAATTTGTTCAGAAAAGTAATAGATCCCTTTGTACTTACCATTAATAAATAGTTCTGTATATTCAACATCAGCACCAGCTTTTGCATATGGTTCCTTTTTTGAATAATATAATTTATGAAAATCAAGCCATAATTTATGTGATACATATGATCTTATTCTTAAAGGCTCATTATAGAGTGCATCGAGAACCCAATCATCATCTAACCTCAAATTACCTATTTTGATTTGGTTTTCTGTACTTCCTTTAATATTAGTATTTGTATTTTTCTCACGAACTTCAATATCATAAGTCTTTTTTGGGAAACCTTGAGAAAAGGATCCTCTTATTTCTATTCCAATGTTTGCACTGATTTTTTCAGTTTCGGATTTGTAAAGAAAAGAACCTTTAACTTTTGGCTCATCAATAATCTCATTATCAGTATTAATTGAAGTAATAGGAAGTCTTGTAAAAAAGAGTTTGTAAGTTTTTGAGTTTTCTTTTACAAGATAACTTTCTGTACAATCAACTTTATCTGGAACTTCTATAAAAGAGAATTCTCTTTCACCAAAAGATAATATTGGTTCTGTATCATTTATGTTTTCCAAATAAAAAGTTTTGTGAGAAAGGATCATTTTTATATTATCATCAATTTTGAAGCTGTCTTCTGGAATAATTATTTTAGTTTGACCAGATGTTATTTTGATGAAAATTAAAAACATGATAAAGGGTGTGAGTCTCTTCATAGTATATAGTGATATTTGTGAATGGCGTAAAAATATGATTTTTTATGGATAATCGAACTTAATGCAATGGATATTTAAAAGTGTTTACTTAATCAAAATTTTTTGAAATGGTTATTGTATGAGATTATAGTCACAAGGCATTAATAGTTGTTATAAATTGGTGAAAATTAATTTAGGTTGTAATAAAAATACCCTTAAACTTTTAAGGGTATTTTTAATTACAGTTGAAATTGATAGGTATAAATATCTTTAATTCTTCGTATAGTCACTTTGATAAGGACCTAAGTCAGGTGTATTAAGATTACGAGCCTTACCTTTTATGTCTGTAGGGATTTTTATTGCTATTTCAGGATCACCAGCACCAATTGCAGGACTATCTTTCTTTAATTCAAAATAGTCTTGAGTGTTTTCTTCATTGTTTTTATCCACTATCCCAACGAATTTAGGATTTTTGTTTACAATGCAATCAATAAAGTTATTTGGATATTCAGATACCTTTATAGCAGTACTGATCAAACAATTCTTGAACAGATAATTTGTATCAAGAGACTGATTGTTATAAGTGACGAAATCTTTCTTGATGGTAATATCATTTAGAGATTTAAATACTATACTATTCCCAAATGAAACATTCAGATTTGAAATTATTTTACTACTACCACTTTCGTAATAATTCCTCAAATTCAAGGTAGGACTTGAGGAAGAACTACTCATTGTTACTTGATTGAAAACATAGGTGCCACTATTCAATACTACATTGCCTTGACCAGCATTTCCAAATACTGTGTTTTCTGCTTCAATGTTATAATTGTCAGAATAGAGATTAATACCACTGGAATTCTCTACGATACAGTTTTTAAGGACAAGCTTGTTTGTAGTATTTCCTGAAAGGATACTAGATTGTAGGCCTATAAAAGCATCTTTTATTCTTACATTTTCAAAGATTATATCCTTATTACTTTCATTAATCCAGATTCTGTCCCACTGTCCTGATTTATCTGTTGCTTGACCAGAAATACGGTGCCCTTGTATAATGATAGGTTTTTCAACAGTTCCTTTAGCTTCAATAGCACCATTCATATAACACCATATACCAGCTCCATTGAAACAATAAATCTTTGCTCCTTCTTCTATTGTCAGTTTTGCATCAGAATCGATAAGAGCATAACCACCATAAATAAGGATAGGTTTATCATTAGTCCATGTTGTATCTGTGCCTTCTCTGGCAACAATAGTATAGTACAGTTTCCTGTCTATTTGTCTGATATATCTGTCAGCTTTTATATAATGAGCATTTTGTCCATAGGCGACAAGCTTGACATTTTGTCTATTGCCGTTAACAAGAAATTCAATTTCATCATTTACAAGGAATGGGTTATTCTCTTGAGTAGGATCTATGGTTACATTAGAGAAAACGAAAATAGAATCTTTTGGTAAGATTTCTATATCCATGTAATTATAACCAGCATTTCCATCTACATTTATCCTGAACATAGAACTGCTACCGCCTTTAAGTTGGATGTTAGATATCTTTACAGTTTCATTAGAAGTATTATAGACCATCAGCTTTCGTGTAGCAGATCCTATTGTAGCAAAAACAGTATCAAAAAGAACTGTATCATTGGAGAATTTAAGTTGAAAAGATTTGCTATCATTAAAGGCCTCTGGCTTTCTGCAAGAAAAAGAAAGAGATGTGATTATAAAAAAAATAGTGATGATAATGATTATGTTATGATATAAGTTTTTTCTGCTCATATGATATATTTTGTAAGCGAAAGTAGTGAAACTATATAAATGATCAATATTTTTGCTATAATTAAATGTTTAGGAGAAAGTGAATGTTGTATAAATTAAATGATATATGATAAAAAGAAAATATTTGTATTTTGTTTTAATGATTGGGTTATATTTTTTATGTAATATAAGTAAAGCTCAAGGATCATATTATACAGAAGATAATCAATCCAAAAACAAATGGTTGGTAGGAGGGGGCTTAGGTCTTCAATTTGGGAATGTAACATTATTAGAGATAGCTCCCCGTATAGGATATAAAATTACTGATAAATGGATATTAGGAGCAAGTATATCTTACGCTTATTATAGTAATACTAATTTCATACCTACATATGAAACAAGTATTTTTGGGGCAAGTGTATACTCACAATATTATATCTTCAAGAATATATTTGGACAAGTAGAAATAGGAGCTTTAGGTTATGACAGATTGTTATATCCCCAAATGATGAAAGAGCCTATAACTGTACCTTACTATTTAGTCGGAGGAGGATATAAGGGTAAGATTTCAGAAAGTTCAGCCTTGATTCTATCAGTATTATTCAACCTTGATAATTCAGAAGACTATCCATATGATAATCCAATGATAAATGTAGGCTTCCAATTTGGACTATAAAAAAAGCTGTCCTTGGATTAGGACAGCTTTTCTTGGTTTGGTTTGATTTATTGTATGTTTCTAGCATGTAGAAACATTTTTTAGTACTTCCAGAGTTAACCCCCAGAAGTTTTAGCTTGATTTACTGCATGTTCCTAGCGATTAGGAACATTTTTTAGTACTTCCAGAGTCAACTTCCAGAAGTTTTGGCTTGATTGGATGTGTAGTCTTTCTACAGGAGAATGAGCACCACGGATTGTTGGTCCGTAAGAGATCATGTCCATGTTAGGATACTTGTCTCCTATTAAGCCACATTCAAGACCAGCATGAATAGCTTTTACTTCCGCTTTAGTCTCAAATAACTTTTCGTAGGCAGCAGCTACAATATCTTTAATTTCACTGGTTGGGTTTGGTGTCCATCCAGGATAACCATCACCATGTTGAGTTTTTGCACCTACAGTTTGGAAAGTTGCAGCAACACGATCAGCTATAGCATATTTTTGTGATTCTACAGAACTTCTTTGACTCGTAGTAATGTAAAAATGATCTTCTTTTGTTTTGATAGCAGCAAGATTTGTTGAAGTCTGAACGAAATTCTCCATATCCGCAGCCATTTCAATAACTCCATGAGGGCAAACCAAAACAGAATTTATAAATCTCATTTGACTTTCTTCATTGAGTATACTTTCTGGAATCTCAATCTTTTCAAAAGTAACAACAAGATTTGGCTCAGTAACTTTGTATTCATTCTGAAGAGTTTTGCAATAACTATTTACATACTCTTCTAGTTGTTGTGCATTTTCTTGTGGAATGGCAACATTTGCATTTGCTTCGCGAGCAATGGCATTACGAAGATTTCCACCATCAAATTCTGAAATACAAATGTCTATATCTTTTTCCAGTTCAAAAAGAAGTCTAACTAAAACCTTATTTGCATTGGCAAGACCTTTGTTTATATCGTCACCAGAGTGACCACCACACAGACCTTTAACTGTAAGTTTATATCCGTTATGATTTTCTGGAGTTCTAGTCTTGTCAAAAGGAAGTTCAACAACTGTATCAATACCACCAGCGCAACCTATAAACAACTCTCCTTCATCTTCAGAATCAAGATTCAATAAGATGTCAGCTTTAAGGAAATCAGGTTCAAGCCCAAATGCACCAGTTAATCCAGTTTCTTCATCTACAGTGAATAGACATTCTATGGGGCCGTGCTCTATATCTGAAGATACCAATAAAGCTAATTGAGCAGCAACACCGATACCATCATCACCACCAAGAGTAGTCCCTTTTGCTTTTACCCAACCGTCTTCAATATATGCTTGAATAGGATCATTATCAAAGTCATGAACAGTATCATTGTTTTTCTCACACACCATATCAATATGGCTTTGAAGAACTACAATCTTTTTATTCTCATAACCAAGAGTTGCTCCTTTTCTTATCAATATATTGCCAGTAGCATCCTTCTCATAATCGAGTTGATTTACTTTTGCAAAATTGATAAGGTATTCAACGATTTTTTCTTCTTTTTTTGAAGGACGTGGAACTTCAAGAATTTCTCCAAAATATTTCCATAATATTTCTGGAGATAACTTTTTTATATCTTCGTTCATTATAGCTAATATTAAATAAGCACAAAGTTAAAAAGATCTACCTAACCATTATTATATTTTGGAGATAAGCTTATAAATACAGAAGTTGTATTATTTATATAACCAATTTTATCAAAGAACTATAATACTAATTACAGATGATTTCCGCTAATTACATGGCAAATATATTTGTAAAGTTTCCATTTATACTGGAAATTTAAAAAAAACTTAAAAAAAATCTTCTTTGAAGAGAAAAAGCATTATTAGATTTACTTATTTATAGTATTTAGATGAATCAAAAATTCTTTATATGCGATTTTAAACCATTCAGTATAGTTTTGAGGATTAAGTTTAATATCAGTAGAAAGTTTATTTATATCAACATACTTATAACTGTCAACTTCATCAGGGTTTATATTTGGTATAATATCTGAAAGACCAAATAACACATGATCGTATTCATGTTCAATCAAACCATCTCCTACATCTGCTTTATAAATGAATGTGAAGATCTCCTTAATATTACAATCAAAACCCATTTCTTCTTGCAGTCTTCTATGTCCGGCATCAAGGACATTTTCATTTTTTCTTGGATGACTACAACAAGCATTTGTCCATAATCCCGGAGAGTGATACTTTGTAAGAGCTCGTTTATGGATAAGCATTTCATTCCTTGAATTAAGAATGAATATTGAGAAAGCTCTGTGAAGTATTCCTTTTATATGAGCTTCCATTTTTTCCATTTGCCCTAGATCATTATCATTATTATCTACTAATACTACATGTTCTTTATTCATAGTGAAGTATATTTTTGTAAAACATAAAAAGAAAACAAAGGAAAGGTGTTTTCGTTTCATGAAGCAATAATAATGAGAAAAAATTACAGATCTGTTAAGTCGTCTTGATAAGTTTTATAGCTTCATTTGCTGCAATCTGTCCTGATACAATAGCTGGAGGAACGCCAGGACCAGGAACAGTCATATGACCTAAATAAATAAGATTATCTATTTGGTTATTTCTCATTGACGGTTTTAGATAAGCTGTTTGTCGTTGTGTATTAGCTAAACCATAAGCATTTCCTTTATATGCATTATAGTCGTGCATAAAATCACTTATACAGAAAGATTTCTTGAAGAGAATATGATCCTTGATTTTATTGTTTGTCACTGACTCATATTTTTCTATGATTATATCATAATAATGTTCTCTAATAAACTCATCATCTTCAAGACCTACAGCTATTGGTAGAAGAAAATACAATAACTCGCAATTATTTGGAGCAATAGATGGATCTGTTATCGAAGGTGTGCATACATAGAAAGTTGGATCATGAGGCCAATTTGGTGATTCAAAGATTTCTTTTATATGATTGTGGAAGTTGTTGCCAAAGATAACTGTATGATGACAAGAACTTGGTAGTTTCTTTGATAAACCTATTTGAAATAGAAGACAGGATGGAGATAAGGTTCTTGAATTCCAGTAATCATTGTTATAATTTCTGTATTTTTCGATAAGTAAACTCTGTTCTATATGCTGATAATCCGCAGAACCCAGCAAAAAATCACATTTATAAGTAGCTTTGTTTGTAATTACTTCACTTACTTTTCTTCCATCTACATTTATTGAGGTAACAGGATTGTTTAGTGAAAATCTAACACCTTTTTTTAGTGCTATTTCATATAAAGATTCAACTAACTTATATATTCCTCCCATTGGATACCAAGTGCCAAGAAATAACTCTCCATAATTTATAGAGCTATAGAGTGCTGGAGTTGTTTTTGTTGATCCCCCAAGAAAGACAATAGGAAATTCTAGAATTAACCGTATGATTTTATTGTCGAAATATTTTTTTATATGTTTTTCATATGTTCCAAAGAGATCAAGGTGGATTGTTCCTTTTGTAATACTTGGATCAAGACTGTCTCTAAAGGAATACTGGGGTTTCTCGGAGAGTTGTTTGAGGCTGATGCCATATTTATATCTTGCCTCATTTATAAACTGCTTTAGCTTTACTGCTCCATTATCCTCCATAGATTCAAAGAATTGTTCTAATTCTTGATAGTTTGCAGGTAAATCATAACAGGTTTTATGATCATCATATATTCTATAAGAAGGATCTAACCGAACAAGTTTTAAATGGTCATTTATATTTTCATCAATAGATCTGAAAAAGTTTTCTATGATATCAGGCATCCAATACCATGTTGGACCAATATCAATGGTGAATCCGTTTTCTTGAATTTGTCTTGCCCTACCACCTACATCATTATTCTTTTCTATGACTAGCACATCATACCCTTTATGCGCTAGAGTTATTGCAGCAGCTAAACCTGAAAAACCTGCGCCAATAATTACAATTTTTTGTTTCATAGTTCAGTGTTGAGGTTAGGGTGAAATGTAATTAATCAAAGAACAAATGAAATCATTCAAAGTTTAAAAAAGAGGCTTTTGCCTCTTCTGAATTGTTATAAGTCTGTCGGTGGTGGACAATCAAGATGCATAGCAGTATAACAATCATTTGTATAATCACACATTTCTTCATGTTTTGACCAACAAGTAACATCCATGCATGAATAGTAATCTGGATTGCTAGGTTTACAGTTTGGATAATTTGTATTTATACCGCCTTGAATACCGTCCAATTGTATTACGTTTAAGTTTGCAATTGTTGACTTTTCGAATTTTAATGACTTCATATTGATTTTATTTTGAGTAAGAGAGTACTAACTTTATATCTATGTTGAGTAGTGATTTCTAATTTCTTTTGTAATCAGATTATCTGAGTTGATAGAAGAATAAAAAAGATTGCCATATCTATGGCAATCTTTATATTTAAGTTTAGCATGGAAAAGAACCACAAATAAGATCTGTTTCACATTTCCATTCTGTTAAACACCATTTATCTATACATGACAAATACATAGGAACACTTGGATCACAATTATTAGTGAACTTCTCTACTCCTCCTCTGATGTTATTTTGTTCTGTAGGATTAAGGTTTGCAACAGTACTCTTATTGAAATTTAATTTTAAAGTTTTCTTTTTCATATTATAATTATAATGAATTGAAAAAAATCAATTAGCAGGCCATATACAAGTTTGTAGGGCACTCTCTTGTTTGTGGACATACAAGCTTGGAACATAACTTGGTATAAACACAACTTTCAGGACAAGAAACATTATCAGGAGAGCTATTATGACAAAAACCTGTTATAGCAGCACCATTAATATTGCTTTGCTCAAAATTGTTTAATTGAGCAATAGTACTCTTGTTAAAGTTTAAAGTCTTTTTTTCCATAAAAATGAATTAGCAAGCCATATATTTGTCTGTATAACATGGCCATTCCGATTGACACACATACTCAGAACACATTTCAGTATAAGGACAAATAGCAGGACATGTTACATAAGCAGGATTACTATTATGACAAAAACCTGTTATAGCAGCACCATTAATATTGTTTTGCTCAACATTGTTTAATTGTGCAACAGTACTCTTGTTGAAATTTAAAGTTTTCTTTTTCATAATTTTAGAAATAATGGATTAAACAATGATTTATTAACAAGCCATATAATCATTTGTATAGCATGGTCTTTCTGATATACATATATGCTCACTACACATATCAGTATAATAACAAATTACAGGGCAAGTCACATACGCAGGGTTGCTATTCTGGCAATGGTATTGTGTCATAGCAGCACCATTAATATTGTTTTGCTCAACATTGTTTAATTGAGCAACAGTACTCTTGTTGAAATTTAAAGTTTTCTTTTTCATAGTAATAATGGATTAAAATAATTGATTAGCAGTATCTTGAATTGCATCTTATTTCTGATGGACAAATAGGCTCAGACATACATAACTCAGTATAAGGGCAAATAGCTGGGCAGGTTACATAAGCAGGATTGCTATTATAACAATCTCTTGTCCATCCAGCTCCATTGATATTGCTTTGCTCAATATTGTTTAATTGCGCAACAGTACTCTTGTTGAAATTTAAGGTTTTCTTTTTCATAATACTTAATTATTATTTAGTTATAAATAATCCTTAATCTTTATAAGGATGGAATTATATATGGATTTAACATTCTGTGAGAGAGCATGCTTCTGAGATAGGGCATACTACCGGGCAAGAAGCATAAAAAGGCCTACTTTCTAGAGCTCCACCATTGATGGCATTTTTGTCTACATTATTTAATTGTGCGATAGTACTCTTGTCGAAGTTTAGTTTTAAAGTTTTCTTTTTCATAACTACTACTTAATTATATTTTAATTACAAGTCATCCTTAGCATTTTGTAAGGATATATATTATTGTATGTGAATTTGTTTTTTAGAGTTTTGTGTTTAATGGTCAACTAAGTTATCATAGTTGAATGAAAGAAAATTGCAGTGTTTGTTTTTTTGTGAAAATTTATAAAAACAAAAGCTGATCAATACACTGACTAGCTTTTGTTTCCTTATTAAGATGGCTTCTTAACAATGTATCTCAGTATCACATACTATTATTGAATAACAGTCTGGATCAAAGCATGAAACTGCTGGTGGCCAGCTTGGTTTACAAAAAACTTTATCAGTATGTCCTGCGCCTGCTTTAACTTCTAGTTCATGCTTGTCAAGTTTAGCTACAGTACTCTTGTTGAATTTTAATTCTTTTTTTTTCATAATGGTTTATGTTTTATAAAGTTATTAGAAATGATTTTTTAAAATTAAATAAAGGAGAAAAGTGAATTAACAAGGAATAGAATCACACCAAGCCTTACCACAGGTATTGTGACTGAATGTTTTTTCTTTTTTTAAAAGAATCAATTCATTCGAGAGATCATTAGGGTTACTTAGATGCGCTATTGTAGTTTTGTTAAACTGAAGTTTACTTTTCATAATAGTTAGGTCTATAAAAAATCAATATAAAATACCAGATCTAAATATCAATTAAAAAGAAGGGAATACTTAGATCACTTAATTACTTATCAACTAAGATATCTTGAAGAACTGAAAAAAAAGTTCAGTGAATGTGTTTAAGAATTAATTATCGTCATTATTACAAGAAATATAGTAGAAATTAACAGTAGTTTCTTGAAGAAATGCCCTATTTTTTATCTTAAACTACTTTAAAATAAAAACACTCGTTTTTTCTTCATTTCATGCAATCATTAACCTAAAGATCAAAAGCCTAAAAT
>JBGRPZ010000042.1:0-34638 GCA_041725915.1 Hyphomicrobiales bacterium
ATTTCTATTCTGTTTTCGCAGGAGAGTCTGTGGTAACAAAGAAAATGATCATCAAATAGATCATATACAGATAATCTTGAAATGCTGTTTTGGTATGTAAAGAAACAATATACTACAAGAAGATGCTGCCCTCAAAAGAAGGCAGCATCCCTTTAATTTAATGTTTATTACCATCTAAAATAGCATTATAAGATTATAATAACTACTTTATTACAAATGGTCTTTTGTATTCTTTATCATTCAACTTCACAATAATGTAGTATGTGCCTGAGGCAAGTTCTGGAAGCAATGTCGTTTCATTAATTCCTGACATTATTTCTTTTTCATGAGACCAAACCATCATGCCATATACATTATATATTGCAAACTTCACGTTCTGATTTTCTGGTGAATAATACTTCATATTAATAGCACCTTCTGAAGGATTTGGATATAAGTCGAAGTTATCCACATTCATTTCATCAAGACCAAGAGCTTTACCAGCATTTGCACCAGCAATGAATAAAGAGTAATCTTCTACTTCACCATGAGTCATCGCATTACATGCCTTATTATTTGCAGCATAGAAGTAACATCTTATTCTCATACGAGTAATTGACTCTACTGCACTTGTAGGGATATATATGCTTTTAGATGCTGTAGTTCCACTGATAGTCAATGCATGATATTCATCTGCATCATCAAAATCACCATCATTATTCCAGTCAATCCAAGCACTTACCTTAGTTTGATGGAAATCACCAATATCTACAGTAAGAGGTACATACTGTCCTTTTATAACATTCGCCACTAAGCTTGTATAATCGCTATAATCCAATCTACCAGAAGACTTATCGATATTAGCAAATTGTACTCTTGAGATATGCTCAGGGCCATAAGAAGCACTAGCAGTACAATACTCATTGGTATTAGTAGCAGTACCAGTTGTTACTTCAATTGCTGTAGAATGTAAAGACAACTTACCAGAGAAATCTTCTGCCTGTACAGATAGTCTGTATGTCGTCGAAGGACTATTTCCTGTAACAGAGAATGAAGTTGAATTAGATGTCGCTATCTTTGATCCGCCTTTATATACATTATAATGAGAAACACCAACATCATCTGTAGATGCATCCCAGCTCAATAAGATAATGGTTCCATTAGCAACACCTGTAAGGTTAGCAGGAGCAGAAGGATCTTCTATATCAGGAATAGGATCTCCAACATTTACAGTATAATCCTCAACTTCACCTTGATAAGTATCAACATCACAAGGATAAGGAGTCTTATCATAATGGATACGAACTCTCATTCTTGTCATACCTCTGGCAGCATCCATAGGCACAGTGAAAGTTTTCTCATAAGAACCATTATTGGTCATTGAAGTAATAGTTTCTCCACTATCATCAAAATCACCATCATGATTCCAATCAATCCATGCACCTAAAGCATTTAGAGGCCAATGATCATTATGTACATCAACATCCAAAGTATATGAATGACCGGGTTCTAAATCAGTAGATATATTGGTGAAATCTGAATATCCACTTGCTGCATAAGTCGAAGTATTATCTATAGTTCCCAGCATAACTTTCTTGATATAGAAGTTACTTGGAAGCTGGTTGTTAGCAGCACAATATGTAACTGGAATATCAAGAGTAGTAGCTTCTACAGGATCAGAGATCTCAGAAACTTTACCTGATAAATCTTCTGCCTGCACTGTAAAAGTATAAGTTACTTCTGGAGACAGACCTGTAACAGAATAATTAGTAGTAGGTGTAGATCCTATCAGATTATCATCTTTAAACACATTATATTTAGCAACACCGATATCATCTGTTGAAGCTGACCAAGTCAGATTTACAGTAATTCCAGATACAGAAGCCGTAAGGTTCTCTGGCTTTGTTGGAGGCTCTAAGTCTGGCACAGGTTCTCCAAGCAATATAGAATAATCCTCAACCTCACCTAAATAGTTATCATTTCCGCAAGGGAAAGGAGTTTTGTCATAATGAGCTCGTATTCTCATACGTGTCATTCCTTGTGCAACATCTGTTGGTACAGTAAACGTCTTCGAATAAACAGATGTTCCATTCATCGAATGTATGGTTTCATTACTATCAGTAAAGTCACCATCACCATTGTAATCTATCCATATACCTAGAGCATTACTTTCCCAATGGTTGTTATGAACACCTACAATGATCTCGTATTGCTTTCCTGCTTCAAGCTCTGTAAACTTACTTGTATGATTTTCATATCCATTGCCACTAGATTCAGACATATTGTATAAATCAGCAAGCTGAACACTTTGGATATATAGATTTTCATCATTATCATTTGATGCTGTACAATATCCTGTAGGAACATTAACAACTGTAATAGCATCTTCAATCTTATTTACAGTAGCACCATAAACATTTGTAGCTATCAATTCCACATCAAAAGTCCCTGCATTATTATACTGAACTGTAGGATTCTGTTGATCTGAATCTGGAGGAGTAGCACCTTCAAAGCTCCATCTCCACTCATAAGGAAGATTCTCACTCTCATCAGTGAATTTTACTGTCGCTCCTGCGGGTACTGTCTTTGTATGTTCAAATATCACTACAGGTGGTTCTGCAGGATAAACAGTGATATAATCAGATCTTATCTTTGTATCTGAACCTGCATCGTTGCTAACTTCCATAGTAACATCATATACTCCTGCATCATTGAATACTACAATAGGGTTTGTCTCTGTAGATGTTGGAGGAGTTCCACCTTCAATAGTCCAGTTCCAATTTTCCGGACTTCTGATACTCTTGTCAGTGAATGTTACTTGTTGTTCTGCAAACAGCTCTAATGGCTCTGCAATAAAGTCTGCTATAGGAGCAACTACAGTAGCTGTTGAATAACCAGCTTGAATAGGTGCATAAGGTTCTTCATTATATGCATAGTCAAGTATTGTTACTGATGAAGGGGTTACCCTTAACCTCAACCATCCATAACAAGTACCTCCGTACATGCCAAAAGAAATACCTACATATGCAGTTCTATTAGCCCATTGAGTATACTTTTCGTTATAGATCCTGTGTTGATCACCATAACTACCACCAGTAACAAAGTAGTTTGTAGTTCCGTCGATTACTTCTCCATAATTCATAGGAGTCAACATCCTATCTGCATCAGAAACTCCAGAAGTATTACAAACTGCTTTCTTCGTATAAGTCTCTAAGAAGAAGGTATTAACCTTTGTTGGATATGGATCATAATAGAAACTATACCATAAACCCATAGGAACACCATTCTGAAGAGTAAAATACTCCCATATATCTGAAGTTGTAACCGTCAGGTCTTCCATATCGTGATATACAACTTCATATGGATCAAAGAAGTCAATACTCAATGTATAGTTACTATTCTCTATATCACTTGCATTATGATCTGCAAAAGCAGCATCAAGGAATTCAATGTTTACATTTGCATCATTTGCGTCTAAGTGATTTGTGGCAGTCCCTAACAATGAAACTTGTACTAACTGATTAGACAGAACCTTTACTTGAGCCTGTAAGCCAGCTGGCACATTATGAGCTTTAAAGTGTGTATTCTCTTCAAATAAACCTGAAGGAATAGAGAAACCGGAACCAGCATCTAGTAGCTTAGCCTTAAGTGGGGCACGTATTACACCATTATTAGGAATAGCTTCATAGAACTGGCTTCCTTGGAATACCAATCTAGGGTTAGTTTTATCATACTTAAGATATGTAGAATACTGACAAGTCAAGTGGCTACCATATGCAATTCTGATATAACCGTCTTCTCCCCAGTCACCACCCCAGGAGTTCTTGATTATCCAACATTGATTAGAGTCATCCCATCCGGTAACAAGAACAATATGACTTGTATATTCACTAGTAGACCCAGAAAGTACTCCTCCTGTATAAGTGTTCCAGTTATCAAGACATAGAGCTGTTGGTATAGATCCCCACTCATAAAGCTTTTGCTTTACCTGAGCAATACTTGGATCATGTAATGTAGTAGGCCAAGGAGTATCCGCTACATCATCAGTATATGCCCAACCTTCGATTTGCTCGTAATGGTCATGAGGAGGCGCACAATCAACATCTAATGACTGGTAAGGGAAGTCTGATTCATAAACAGCTCCTGCCCCACTTTCGCCAGCAGGCACATACTGCTCCCAGACATCATGAACCCACCAACCTCCAGCACAGCTAAAGCCATAATCATTACATGATACAGCATACTGCTCAGAAAGATCTCGTGAGTTTCCATCTTTCTTTAGAATCTTAGACTCAAATCCAGCTACAGACCCAAAAGCCCAACAACTACCACAAGTTCCCTGATCTCTAACAGGTGTAACTTTACCTTGTTCTGCCAGATTGTAATAGGAAGGTAGATTCCTTACTTTGTAATCAGATTCACTTACAGGACGAACTTTTAGTTCCATAGGTGTGAAAGAAAAATCACCTGTATATTCTCCCTCAGAACGAACTATAAAGCTCATGGTTTTATCCCTGCTTTCTTCTCTCTTCCAAGGGCGTTGATACGCAATACTAAGCTCTGATGTTCCTATATCAACAGGTTTCAATACTATATATTGATATACTGGTGCTCCCGGTACTTCAGGGCGTTCGCATGATTCATATAGAGGTATATCTATCTGTTCAATAGTTCCTCCCCTATTATCGATTATTTCCCATTGATAACCTGTAGACGGAGTTGCTAGCACTTTAAGTACTAATAACTCTCCCCTAGTTAAATTATATTGAGGAATTTCTGATCGTGTTAGTATGGCATCGTCACCATTATATAATATGTGTTCATTAAAAACGGATTGATTTAAGGCTTTTTTAAGATTGTCACTTTGTCCATAAACAAAAGCCTGTCCCAAAAAGAAGATAAACAAGAAAGCAAGTTTCTCTTTGGATATTATTTTATGAAAATTAAAAAGTTTCATAGTGTTAGAGTTTACGTTAGTAATAAAATTAATATCCGAGAATAATTTAGTAGGCGGTATGATTTAGAATTAGGATATGAGTTAATCACTAAAAATGATGTCAGGTAACAATTTATATTAATGATATTATTGAACTTAAAGAAATGGTATTAAAAAACAATTATAGCAAGTAGAAATAATATAAATACCTTATTGTGAAACATAAATAACTTAAATCACTAATAAAAAACAAAGATCCTCACAAAAGAATATCAACACTCAACTGTAAGGAAAAGGCCTTTACTATTGAAATTCTTCAAGTATCAAAATAGCAACTTAACCGGTTAATTTATCATCAGACCCTTGAAGTCTTTCATTAATATAGATCAAGAATTTAAATAAAATCCTTTGTTTTTCTTTAACTCAAAGTGTAAAAAAAATATATCGCTTTTACTCATCATCTACAATAGATAATGCAATAATCAATACTCAAACCATAATTTACCAAAACTTATCACTCTATTTTCTGACTTTGTAAGTTTGAATCCAAAAACTGAATATAGCCAATCTTGAATCTGACTATACTTAGTTCAAAAACTCACCCCTGCAAATTGAGTAACTGTAATAACCAACTCAATTCTAGGAAATAGATATGAAACAAGCTAGGAACAACAAAAGAAACACAATGCTATTATACTGACAATCAATACTTATAACCAATACATTTTTTTACTAACAAATACCAGAACACTTTGTAGTAAATTTTATAAAATCACTCAATAAAACAACTCCATTTGTAGGCTTGATTTTCTATTATTCTTACTGAAGATATAAATCTTCTGTTACTTCATTTTATAATCACAATATTATCAATAAACATAATAACGGTTTTTACTATACGAGTGTTTTACTAGAAAAAGACCGCCTAAATCGGCTTATAAGCCCATAAAAACACCCAATTGAAGCTTAGATATGACTCATTTTTCATCTTTACACCTTTATCTTACACAAAAACCCTTTGTTTTTCCATAACTGGCTATCTGCATTAACAAGTACATAAATTACGATTATATACTCATGCCTCGCAAAAAGTTGAATTTTATAAACAAGCTTAGGAATCTTGTTTCACAGCCTCAATCTCACCATAAGAGCAGTTTATATCTCAAATAAAAGAGAGATTAAAATTATAACCTCTCTTTTGATAAAAAAAATATCTTCAGTTCTACTTATCTAAGGCAGATCTATAACATTGATATAAATACCATCACTTTGTGTTCCTCTGGAATATTTTACACTTGGATGGCCAAATATCATAATATAAGCAAGCACATGATCATCTGCCACACCTAAATCTTTGGCGGTTGTAGGATCAATATTAATTACCGCAGACTTTGCAAGGCCATCCCATAAAGTACCAATTCCATTAGTGTTGGCTAGCAGTTCAAAATAAGTCATTGCAACAGTAGCATCTACAACTGGCGAAACCGTAGCTTTAGGAGCAGAAGCCAATAAGATATGAGGAGCATTACGAAATAATATATCTATATTCTTTGTCTCCCACACCTTTTGTATTGCAAACAACGACTTATACTTTGCAGTTAGTTCTTCATTGCCTTTAGCATTACTCAATGCTGAATAAACTCTATCTCTTACAAAGTCTCTTTGAGCTATAGTCTCAGTCACATGGAATTTTACACTATTACTATTATGACCTGTAGGCGCATGACCTGCAACAGACAAAAGGTGATGTATTAATGTTGAATCTATAGAAGCACTTTTGAATTTACGTATAGATCTTCTTGTCTTCATCAATGTTTCCATTTCTTCTGCCTTAGGGATAGGGTTCTTTGTAGAAACACTATCTTCAGGTTTCTTACCTAGAATAGATATTGCAGCAGTAGGGCAAATTGCTAAACAGTGTTGGCATTGAATACACTTACTTTCATTTTCTTCAGCTATAGTTGGTTTTGGATTGAGCTTGATAATTAATACCGGGCAATCTTTCGCACATAAGCCACATTCTATACATTGATCTTGTTGAACTTTAAAGTCGATCATATCTCTTAAGCCTTTTTATATTAAATCTGTTACTCTTCTAATTATTCTGTAATAAGTATTTATTAAACATAGAGATATGTTAATAATTATAAATTGAAGTAGTTTAAAAAGAGACTAAACCACTTATAATAAAATAAATCACCTCACTCAAATTAAAAACATACTATACTGCCCATATAACAGTTTTACTTTTAACATAATTGTTATATTATAGAATAATAATAAATTAATAAATAGACAAGGTAACTTTTAAGGAAAAAGGAACAAGCAACAAAGGCCTACCACAATTATTGAAGCAACACAACAGTACTATAACAGAAGGTGATACCGAAATATCTATTCACACGAATATATTATATAACTATTAAAGTAGATTAGATATAATTATTTAGTATTAATCATTTATCATAACATGCCTTACCTTCGTAAGGTTATATTTTAAAATTTAAATTATGCAGAAATTTTTTACACTACTTATCATCACTTTGATCTCGTCTTCTTTAAAGCTTAATGCGCAAGTTGACATTATAGGTTCAGAGAACTATGGAATACTACAAGATCTATCTTATGACATTTCTGTAGAGAACAGAATATTTGCTACTACTGTTACTAATCATATTGTAGTATCGAATGACAATGGGGCTACATGGGAAGTTTTTTATGCTTTCAAAACAAAAACAGGAAATATAAAGGATTTAAAAGTGTATGACAAAGATCATCTTTCTTTCTTCATGCACAATGATGCTAAAGGTATCTACTTATTAGATATTAAGACAAAGGAAATAGCAAAGAAATTCACTCTACCAGAGATTGAAGGTACAGACTTCTCTTGGATTGATTCTTATGATATAGATTCAAAGAATAGTGATATCATTCTTGCTAATCAGATGTATAAAGAAGGTTATAAAAACAAGTCAAAAGTTTATTATACAGAAGATGCAGGAAAAAACTGGAACATGGTATATTTCAGTGATGACCATGATAAAAGATCAATTAACCGCTTAGCTATCTCTCCTGAAAAAACAGGGAAACTTGTTTTAGGACTAGGTCTTGGACCAGAAGAGATTGATGGAGGAATTCTTATCTCTGAAGATAAGGGTACTACATGGGCTGAAACTCTTACAGGTTCTGCTTGTGGAGCTATAGAATTCGACCCAAAAGATCCTACACATATTATTATGGGTACAGGCATTATGCACGGAAGTGATGTAGAAGAAGCTCTCTTTAATTCTAATGACGGTGGTAAAACATGGGTTAAAGTAGAAGGATTGACTTTTACAGACTTTACATCAGACTGTATCAAAGGTATCAAGTTCTCAAAGAAAGATGACAATATTGTTTATGCAATAGAATACTAAAGTCTACTGATAATGGTACTACATGGACTACAAAAATTCATGAGTATAAAGCTGATGAAAACTATTACTATGGTTTTTCATTAAGTGTAAACCCAAATAACTCTGATGAGTTTGTTATTGGTGGTACATACAGATGCTTCAAGTCTATTGATGGAGGTGAAAACGTAAGCATGCTTAAGAACAGATTCTTTGTGCCTGATTATATATACTTCTATCCTTTCGACAAAGGGCATCTATTATATGGCCTACAGAGTGGACAACTTCACTATAATATAGATACAAAAGAAGAGGCTACTCATAACATGAATCCTGCTGATTTTGCTACTACTAACACTTTAACTGCATTCGCTGATCCTTCAAGAAAAGGTAGACTTTATGATTATAAAGCTAACATGATGATGGGCAACAAGCTTAACTTGAGTGATGACTTTGGTGCTACAAGTAAACTTATTCTGAATCTTAGCTTTGATATGCTTGCTACTTTAGGTTTTGATCCTAGCAATGAGAATGTTGTTTATGTAGCATATCAGTCTAACAAACTATTTAAGGTTGACTTTTCTGACATGACAAAGATCGACAGCAAAGAAATCGTTTTGACTGGTGAAGGTAATGTTACTATGGTTTATATTGATCCAAAAGATGCTAACCATATGTTTGTAAACAGAGGTAACAAATTATATTCTACAAAGGACGCTGGAGAAAATTGGTCTGAAGCTATTGATGGTTTTGGTGAAAACAATGGTATCAACATTATTGTAAAAGATCCTAACAATGACCAGAAGCTAATAGCTGGTGCAATGTTGGGTATCTATTCTTCTGAAGACAATGGTGAAACATGGAAGAAGATTTCTGATATGAAGAATGCTAATAAGATATCTTTCTCTCCTACTGAAGAAGATGTTCTTGTTGCTGTTTCATATACCAACACTATGGTAAATTCTAGTGCTGAAGCTGCTTTCTCTGTTGATGGTGGTGAAGAATGGTTTTCTGTTAAAGGAGAAGTTCTAGATCACATTATGAGTACTTCTGCTGCTCTTAACTTTATTGATAGATCTGTAGACATCTATTTTTCTACTATTGGTTTAGGGGTAGTAAAGTATAGCTTGTCTCTAATCCCTGAGTCAGTAAACGAAACTCAACAAAACAACTTTGTTGTTTATCCAAACCCTGCTACAGATGTTGTTACTTTCAAGTCAAACAACAACACTACAGTAAATAAGATTGAGATCTTTACTACTTCAGGAATAAAAGTAAAAGCTATCGAAAATAGTTCTTCTGTAAGTGTAAAAGACCTTAACACTGGTATCTATCTGTTCAAAGCAACAGATAACAACAATCAACACTACATTCAAAAGATGGTTGTGAAGTAATTCGATAACAATAGCGAGTTATATACATATAAAAATAGGCTGTCTCATTCACATGAGGCAGCCTATTCTGTTTTATAAAGCTATATAGTGTTATTTTGAAATCAACTCTTTGGCTTTAGATAATGCATTATCTATACCATCAGGGTTCTTACCACCAGCAGTAGCAAAGTGCGCTTGTCCACCACCACCACCACGAATCTCTTTAGAGATCTCTCTAATGATAGCACCAGCATTTAAATCTTTCTCTTTGCAAAGGTTCTCATCAATTACAACTGTCAATCCGGCCTTTCCATCATTAGCATAGCCTAAAGTCAATACAAGCTTATCTAATTCTTTTTTCAAAGCGAAGGCAAGATCTTTAGCACCACCAGCATCAAGGTTTACTTTTCTGATGATAACATTCATTCCGTCCACCTGTTCTACAGAAGAAAGCAGGTCTGCTTTTATCAATTGTACTTGTTGCTTTTTGAAAGCATCTACTTCCTTTTGAAGTTTTGCTATCTGATCCTGAAGATCTGTAACCGCTTTCACTGGATCTTTAGCCCCTTTTACACAAGCCTTAACCTCAGCAAAAGTATTCAACTGATCATTGATATAATATTCAGCAGCATCTGCTGTAATAGCTTCAATACGACGAACACCAGCAGCAATAGCACCTTCAGAGATGATCTTAAACATTCCTATCTGACCTGTAGCAGGAACATGAGTACCACCACAAAGCTCAACAGAATAAGTTGGATCGAAATCTATAACACGTACAAAGTCGCCATATTTCTCACCAAATAACGCCATTGCACCCATGCCCTTAGCTTCTTCAATAGGAACATTCTGATGAACTCCTGAAACAACATTCTCGCGTATCTTCTTGTTTACAATCTTCTCTACTTCTGCAATCTCTTCAGCAGTCATCTTACCAAAATGTGAGAAGTCAAAACGTAGACGCTCTGGATTCACCAAAGATCCCTTTTGTTCTACATGATCACCCAACACCATTCTCAATGCAGCATGCATTAAGTGTGTAGCACTATGGTTATTTGTAGTAAGCTTTCTTTTCTCTATATCTACTTGTGCTGTGAATATATTTTCTGGATGCTCTGGCAAAGCAGGTAATATGTGAACAGATTGATTGTTGTCGTTCTTTGTTTCAATAATTTCATACTTCTTATCACCATCAATCAACAATCCACTATCCCCAACCTGACCACCAGATTCAGCATAGAAAGGAGTCTTGTCAAGAACTACTTCATAGAATTCTTTCTTCTTAGTCTTTACTTTTCTGTATTTATTGATTTTAGAACTACAAGATAGTTCAGTGTATCCAACAAATTCAGTGCTTTGAATATCTGTATTTAATTCAATCCAGTCCTCAGTATCTACAACAGCAGCTTGTCTTGATCGTTCTTTCTGTTCAGTAAGCCCCTTCTCAAAACCTTCCATATCAACTGTCCAATCTTGCTCACGAGCCATAAGTTGAGTTAAGTCAATAGGGAAACCATAAGTATCAAATAGCTCAAAAGCAAACTTACCATCAATGACCTTATCTGCTTTTTCGGAGATATAATTCTCAAACTTCTTGATCCCCTGAGATAATGTCCTCAAAAAAGAAACTTCTTCTTCTTGTATAACTTTTTCTATCAGCCCCTGTTGAGATTTTAATTCAGTGAAAGTTTCTGACATCTCAGCAACTAATTGAGGAACTAAAGTGTGAACAAAAGCCTCTTTTAAGTTCAAGAATGTAAAACCATATCTTACAGCACGACGAAGAATCCTTCTGATAACATAACCAGCTCCTGTATTTGATGGTAATTGACCATCAGCAATAGCAAAACTTACAGCTCTGAGATGATCAGCAATTACTCTCATAGCTATATCAGCCTCGTTATTCTTACCATATTCAATTCCTGATAATTTCGCTATGGACTGAAGCATTGGTTGGAAGACATCTGTATCATAATTAGATCTTACACCTTGTAAAACCATACACAGACGTTCAAAACCCATACCTGTATCTATATGTTTTGCAGGAAGAGGCTTTAAACTTCCATCAGCCATACGATTGAATTCAATAAATACAAGATTCCAGATCTCTATAACTTCAGGATGATCCATATTCACCAAGTCCTTACCAGCAATCTTAGCTTTCTCTTCAGCTGGACGTATATCGACATGTATTTCAGAACAAGGACCACAAGGACCAGTTTCTCCCATTTCCCAGAAGTTATCCTTCTTTGATCCAAAGAGAATTTTGTCTTCAGCGACTATAGCTTTCCAAAAGTCATACGCCTCCATATCTTTAGACGTACCATCTTTCTCATCACCTCCAAATACAGTAATATAAAGGTTCTCTTTATCTATCTTAAGTTCATCTGTTAATAACTCCCAAGCCCAAGCGATAGCTTCCTTTTTAAAGTAATCTCCAAAAGACCAGTTTCCCAGCATCTCAAACATAGTATGATGATATGTATCATGCCCTACTTCTTCAAGATCATTATGCTTACCTGAAACTCGTAAACATTTTTGTGTATCGGCAGCTCTAGGACTCTTAGCAACAGTATTTCCTAAAAAAATGTCTTTAAACTGATTCATCCCTGCATTAGTAAACATTAATGTAGGGTCATTCTTTAAAACCATTGGAGCAGAAGGAACTATCTCATGTTGTTTCCTTCTAAAGAACTCCAAAAATGTTTTCCTGATCTCTGAAGATTTCATCATATCTCTGACCTAAAATATATATATTAACAAATAATTATTTCTAATACAAATACTTGACTTTCTAAAATAAAATTGCAAATTTAGTTTAAATAATTAATTTTGCACTCTTCTAGGCTTTTTGATTGAATGAGATTATGATTTTATAATGAAAAAGAATAAGGCAAAAAAATATTTCTTCAACAGAGAAACACTTAAGTATCAAGAGTACAAACCCTCTGCTTGGACTAATTTCAAAAGAGGCTTCTACTTCCTGACAAGCTCTCTTGCTATAGCTGTTACTATTGTTTTTATAGCAAATATCTTTTTTGATTCGCCAAAAGAAATGGCTCTTGAAAGAGATTTAGACCAACTTAAACTTAATTATCAGATTTTAAATGACCGTTTGGTCAATATTGATAATGTTCTTGCCGATTTAGAAGACAGAGATGATAATATTTATAGAATTATCTTTGAAGCGGAACCTATTCCTGCATCAATAAGAAAAGCCGGATATGGTGGAGCAGATAGATACGCTAAGCTTGAAGGATATTCATCTTCTGACATCATGATAAAAGCCACAAAAAAGCTAGATGAAATTACTGGTAAATTATACATTCAATCAAAATCATTCGATGAAGTATATGAACTTGCGAAAGCTAAATCTACAATGCTAGCAAGTCTTCCTGCAATACAGCCAGTGAATAGCAAATCTATGAAGAGAATCTCATCTTATTTTGGTAATAGACCTGATCCATATTATAAAGTAACAAAATTCCATGCAGGTATTGATTTCTCTGCTCCAATAGGAACTCCTATTTATGCAACTGGTGATGGTGTTATCAATAAAGTAAGAAAATCTAATTCTGGTTATGGTTATTATATCTCTATCGACCATGGATTTGGCTATGAAACAGTGTATGCACATTGCCATGAGTTCAAAGCCAAGAAAGGAGATAAAGTCAAAAGAGGTCAAATCATAGCTACTGTTGGTAATACAGGTAAATCTACTGGTCCTCACGTCCACTATGAAATTAGAAAAAAAGGGAGACCTATAAACCCTATTCACTATTTTTATAATGATCTAACTCCAGAAGAATATGATGAAATCCTTGTAAGGTCAACACTACCTTCTCAATCTATGGATTAATCAGAATCTTTTTCATATTCTTCCTTTAATCCCTTACTGTATGTCAGAAAAGGTATATTATTCTATTGGTGAAGTTGCTGAGATGTTTAATGTTAACACTTCACTAATTCGTTATTGGGAAAAAGAGTTCAAAATCCTAAAACCCAAAAAGAATCGGAAAGGTAATAGGCTGTTTACTGTTGAAGACATTGAAAATCTCAAAAACATCTATTCTCTTGTAAAAGAAAAAGGTTATACTCTTCAAGGTGCAAAGGACGCACTATCCAACAACAATATACAAGCCCAACCTCAGGAATTCAATCAAGAAAGAGTCGTTACTACATTAAAAAGCCTAAAGCAATTTTTACTTGAAGTTAAAAACGAATTATAAACCATTCATTTGTACATTACCGCACTTTATCATGTTCACCTACGAACATATTAGCGCTTCTCATTCAACATACATCTTTAACAAACAGCATCTTACACAATGGCATGCTTTATGAATATACCGTTAGGTATTTCTAAATAAGGCATAAAGATGAAAACATATTTCAAATTCTTCTTCAGACAGATATTTAAAAGGAGGTTATTCTTTCTTATTAATTTGTTCGGGCTAACTATAGCATTTATAGTCTGCATATATTCATATCTATACTTGAATTACGAAAAGAACTTCGATAAATATCCTGATACAGAAAAAATATATAGACTTACAAACACTACAGAAGCAAAGTTTGCTCCTGTAATGATGAAATACATCCAATCTAATGTTGCAGGAATAAACAAAGTATGCAGGGTTCTACAAACAAATGGCATTATTGGAGACTCTAGGAACATTATAAATGAAGACAAAATAGTATTTACTGATTCAACATTCTACTCTTTCTTTCCTTCCAAAGTAATCTACGGTAATGAAAATCAATTTCTGAGAACCCCAAATTCTGCAATAATTACAAAGTCTGAAGCTGAGAAACTATTTGGAAACACTAATGTTATTGGCAAAACTTTAAGCTATAATCAAGAAAAGGATTTCATTATTGATGGAGTGATAGAAGATTATAGTGAGCAAAGTTCTCTTCAACCTAATATTATCATCTCTATTGGTCTTCTCAAAAAGGATTCATTTAATATGAGCAGCCCATTTAGTAAAAGTGCTCACTTTTATTTTAAAGTAAAGGAGAATACTAATATTCAAGATTTAGAATTTCAGATAAATGCTACTTTATTATCAAAAAAAGAACTAAAGCTAGAAGATAGGACTCGATTACAAAGCTTGGCAGATATACATTTACACTCAAACAATATAGAATTTGATTTTATAAACACTGGCAATTACAAGAACATACAGAACTTTCTTATTATAGCATTACTCATTTTGATTGTTGCTATTTTCAATTATATCAACCTAAGTACAGCAAATAATTCATTGAGGAATAAAGAAATTGGTATAAAGAAGATAATGGGAGTAAACAGATTTAGTCTGATCATGACCATCATCTTTGAATCAATTTTCATTTCTACAATAGCAATGCTAATAGCATTATTCATTGTTGACTTCACACAAAATTATACCCAATCAATATTTGGCTTTTATCTCAAACTTTCTCAGTCAAATATAACTTCATTACTTTCCCTAGGTATTGGAATAATTATAGTTACAGGAATACTATCAGGTATTTATCCAGCAGTAATAACTTCAAATAAAGATATAAGTAGCATCCTTAAAGGAGGATTTACTTCAAAGAATAAGAAATCTACATTAAGGCTAAGGCAGCTTATAGTAGGTCTTCAGTTTTTGATATCTATAGGACTTCTGTCAATAACGATACTTATATTCAACCAAATGCAATACATAAAAAATCATAACCTAGGAATAGATACAGATCATATTATTGCATTGAGAAACCCTTGGAAAGAGAAGTATAGTGGAGTACATCAACTCACAAAAAATACACTTATTCAAAATCCAAATATCAAATTCATTACAGGATCCAATCAACTACCTTCAAAAGATTTATGGTTTCAACATATAATACAAGGAAATTGGAACGGGCAAAGAACAAACATCTCAGTAAATGTCATTAATGTTGAAGGAGACTTTCTGGAGAAAATGGATTCAAAAGTAGTTGCTGGCAGCTTATTCAATTCTACGACAGAAAAGGCAAACGCAAACCATTGTGTCATTAATGAATCATTGTACAAAAAACTAGGTGATGATTGTATTGGGAAAGAGTTAAGTTGCTTCTTTGATGGAAAGAAACGTAAGATCATTGGGGCTATTGGTGATATCCACTATTCCTCTCTTCATCATACTGTTCCTCCATCAGTATATTATAGCGGCATTGACAATTTACCTTATACAACCTTTAGTTATATAAAGTTTAATTCTGGTAGAATTGATAAAAATATCAACATATTGAAAGAACACTGGAATTCTAATGTCAAAGGTTGGCCTATAGAATATATCATTTTAGACCAAGAGCTTAAACAATTGTATAATAATGATATCAGAAACATGAGACTTATTTCTATTCTTGCAGTAATTGCTATCATCATTTCAATGTCCGGGCTTTTGGGATTGATAATATTTACAATAACAACAAAGACAAAAGAACTAGGAATTAGAATTGTTCACGGAGCAAGCTTAGGGAAGTTAATATTAACACTATCCAAAGGATTCATCACTCTAATATGTATCGCATGGATTTTGTCTCTTCCTCTTACAATACTATATTTTGATAAATGGTCTTCACATTTTAGCTATATCACCGAAATATCATACTATTCATTAATAGTATCAGGAGTCATCATTAGTGGAATCACCTTTATTATCATGTTCATTCAAACAAGGGCAGCCATAAGGAATAATCCCATTGAATCATTAAAGTCTGAGTAAAGTGATAAGAGGAGCTGCTTATTTCTATAAGCAGCTTCTTTAGTATTATATAAATACCCCGTTTATATTTTACAAACAAAGGCCTTAAACTAATCAAACACTCCCCTTATACTGATTCAACATAAGGCTAATACTGTTCCTAGTAAAGGAAGGTTTGGACATATTAGGCAGCGATAAGTGATAGATAGAGCGGCGACAAGTGATAGGTTAGGCAGCGACAAGTAGTAGATGAGGCAGCGACATCTATAAGATTAGACTGCCTAATGTAATAGATTAAGCTACTATAGCTATTAATTATGCAGTCTAAAGGACTGATATTTATATATAGTATAATACATCATCAAAAGTAAATGAACTAGTTTAAGTTTCTCAAATATAATAAAAGAAATCACTTATTCCCTTACAAAGATTCTTTATTTTAATATTCAATTTATAATGAGAACTCCCATATAAAAAAAGCTACCCAAAAGTGGATAGCTTTATAGATAAAAGGATTTAAATATCTATTCATACTTATTAGGAATCAAGTAGTTTTTCACATAATCCTCAACTCCTTCTTCCAAAGTATAGAATCTTCTGTCATAACCAATACTCCTAAGCTTTCTCATATCTGCCTCAGTAAAATACTGATATTTATCACGAATATCTTCTGGAGTATCAATGAAGCTAATATCTTCCTGAACTCCCATCGCAGCAAAAGTAGCTTTTGTTAAATCAAGGAATGAACGGGCACTACCTGTTCCAAGGTTATAAATGCCTGAATGCTTTTGATTTTTCATCAAGAAGATGATTACACTACATAAATCTTTCACATAAACAAAATCACGAAGCTGTTCCCCATCCTTAAAGTCTGGATTATGGGAGCGGAAAAGCTTCATTGCATTAGTTTTTCCAATCTGCTTGAAGGCGTGAAGAACTACAGAAGCCATTCTTCCCTTATGATATTCATTAGGGCCATAAACATTGAAAAACTTCAACGCAGCCCAGAAAGGAGGACATTTTTCTTGCTTCAGAGCCCACTTGTCAACTTCATTCTTTGACTCTCCATATGGATTTAATGGTTTCAATTTATCAACAATATCATGGCTATCAACATATCCATGCTCACCCATTCCATATGTAGCCGCACTTGAAGCATAAACAAGAGGAATATTATACTCAACACACTTATTCCACATGTCTTTAGTATAATTGATATTCAACTTATCGAATACCTTCATATCATGTTCAGTAGTATCTGAACGAGCTCCGATGTGCACTATAAACTCCACATCTTCTTTATGAGCGTCTAGCCATGGGAAGAACACATCTCTATCAATATGGTCAATAAACTTCTTTCCTTCCAGATTTTTATTCTTTTCAGGATTATTAAAATGATCCACTAAAACTAAATCATTGAATCCTGCTTCTGTAAGTTGACTTACAAGCACACTGCCTATAAAACCAGCTGCACCGGTTATGACTATCATATGATTATCTCTTTTTATTTCTTTCTATGAATTGCTAACAAAAATAGGAAACTATTTAAAATAGCTTATAAACTATTCTAACGACATTATTCAACGATTATGTCCATGCTTGGACTAATCATTGTCCGCACTTGAACATAACGCCAACCTCTTGTAGTCATTCAAGACTGCAATTCAAGGTATTAACGATTGGCACGCTTTTTTTAATACAAAAGAATAGTTTCAAATGAAAGCAATATCTCGATATATGAAAACAAACTTAATTTTTTTCTTCAGACATCTTCTTAGAAAGAAGTCTTCAACATTTATTAATTTACTGGGGCTTACAATTACTTTTACTATTTGTATTCAAGTATTCATTTATGCTTCATGGGAACTTTCTTTTGATAAAAACACACCTAATAATGAAAGAATATTCAGGTTAGTCAAAGGGAATGTACCAATTTTCTCTCAAGGATATGATGAACGTCTAGCTTCTAAAATAAGTGGAATAGAGCAGCATACTGAACTATGGTCTTTGAAACCAACTTTTTCATATCAAGATAAGAGATTTCATGAAAGAGATATATATTATACAGATAGTTCTTTTCTAAAGATCTTCCCTCAAGAAATCATAAAAGGAAATCTGAATGATTTCTTAATAGATCCTTATACAATTGTGCTTTCTGAGTCTTTAAGTAAAAAATTATTTGATAATGAAGACCCTATTGGTAAAATAATAAAGTCTGATAACGAAACTTCATTAAAGGTAGTAGGAGTTATCAAAGATCCTATAAAGAATTCAAGTATAATACCTAATGCTCTTATTCCTCTTGAATCATTAAGGTCTACATGGAAAGGGATATTCAATAATCCCAACTCCAATGTAATGAACATATTTTTCAAGTTATCGCCAAATGTTGATCTTGAAAATGTAAACGATCAACTACTTCAGTTTGTAAAGGAAGATGTATTCACTCAAGAATATGTTACAAACATAGAATTACATTTACAACCATTAAATAAACTACATCTTGATGCAAGTAAAATGAAGTATGATTTTATTAAAGGAGGGAATTATGAATATCTAATGACCTTGATACTTATTACAATCATTACTTTGCTAGTTGCTATATTCAATTATATTAACCTCAACACGGCAAGAACTTCTTTACGAGGGAAAGAAGTTGGCTTAAAGAAAGTATTTGGAGTAAATAAAAGCAAGCTTACAACACAATTCATTATTGAGGCTATTGTTTTGTCATCTTTTGCAATGTTGATTGCATTATTAATATCTGAGTTCGCATTTAGTAGTGTCTCTACCATTTTTAATACTGAGATCTCTTTCTCTGTAATTCCAACAATCAATTTAATATCATTTTGCATTTCTTTAGTATTGATTAGTGGTCTATTATCAGGAATCTATCCAGCATTTGTATTATCAAAGTTTAGCCCTGCAAAAGTTCTCAAAACTAAATTCATAGCTAGCACATCCAACAATCAATCCTTTCGATTAAGGCAAATTCTTTTAGGCATACAGTTTTTAGTATCTATTGGTCTTGTGGCTACTTCTATTATTATGTACTCTCAAGCAAATTATATATCCAATAAAAACATTGGCATTGACACAGAACATATAATTGTTTTGGGGAATCATATGAGAAAGGAGTTTGAACAGGGGCATAAGACTCTTAAAGCTACATTAGAAAATAATCCAAAAGTATCTTTTGTTACATCTTCTAATCAGTTACCATCAGAAACTCCATGGTGTCAAAAGGACTATCTTGAAAATTATGGAGGGAAGGAAGTTAATGGATATGCGAATCTAATATCTGTTGAAGATGACTTCTTCTATAAGATGAAAACAAAAATTATTGAAGGAAAAATATTTGATCACAAGTTTACTAAAGGCAATGAAAATATTTGTGTGATTAATGAAACATTATATAAAAAACTAGGGAAAGAATGTATCGGGAAAAATATAAAATGTTTCTGGGACACTGATAAACGAACTATCGTTGGAGTTGTTGATGATATTCATTATAGTTCTCTACACAACAAAATAAAGCCTGCCATATATTATATAAAGAGAACCGGAGGTTTAGCGCATTATAAATATACATATGTGAAATTCAATCCCGGTAATATAAAAGAACATATAGCTCTTCTGGAAACAGAATGGAATAAAATCCACCCGGATTGGACACTAGGCTATCATATATTAGATGATGCTATAGCTCAATTATATGAGAATGATATGCGAAGCATAACTTTGGTAAGTATACTTTCTGTAATCGCAGTATTAATATCTTTCATGGGGCTTTTAGGGCTAATCTTATTTACACTAGAAGTTAAAACAAAAGAGATTGGAATAAGAGTAATCCATGGTGCCAAAATACAAAGTTTGATTAGAGTGATTAGCAAAGAGTTTATAGGTCTAATAATAATAGCCTGGATAATTGCTATTCCAGTGACATACTATCTCTGTAATTTATGGCTTGGCAACTTTAGTTATCATACCCAAATTAGTAGCTGGCCTTTTATTATTGCAGGTCTGTCTATTTTGCTCATATGCATTATTACTATAATTCATCAGGTCAATATTACTATTAAACAAAACCCTATCAAAGCTCTTGCTTCTGAGTAAATAGAAAAGTTTAAATATATATAAGAAGAGCAACATTATAATGTTGCTCTTCTCTTTTGTCCTATAGTAGATCTTCTGCTTTCCCAAGAATTAACTTTCTTCTTATTTTGTGCCTTAAAGCCAACCAAGGCAATGATATTCCTATTGATAAGGCAAGTAAAACAAAGAATAACTTCAAACCATTATGCATTACAATAAAAAAGTCACTTTGCGATGATAAAACATCACGTGCTAATGCCATCTTCAATATCCCCAGCAATGTTTTATATCCAAAATATCCTGGTATCATCGGTATAACTGAAGGTATTGACATTACAAATGGTCCTGTATGCATGCTGCTTGATATAGGTATGCTCAAAAAGCCAATTACTGCTGCGGCTACAAAACTTGCAACTACAATACCATGTCCATAGTGAAGTAGTGTAAACTTAAATGCTCCTGCAATAGCACCCATAAAAAACACCCATATTATTGTTCTTTTGGGAATATTAAATAATACGCCAAAGCCCGCAGCTGCCAGTCCTGACCATACAATCTTTTCTATAATACTAACTACAATATCCATAACCTATACTTTTGAAATATCAAATAAATACATTGCTAACGCTAAGCCTAATGCTATTGAAAAGACTATCAACAATCCATTTGTCAGCCTTACTAAGCCATTGATAATATACCCATCTATCAAATCACTAAATGAATTAATAAGAGGAACTCCCGGAATCAAAAATAAAACTGATGTGGCAAGTGATACCTGTGGACTCGCTCCAATATTGAAATAAATGCCTACAGAAGCAACTAAGGATGCTATAAAAGCACTGATAAACACAACTACATAAGTATAATTATTACGCTTTGTCATCTCCTGACGGGTAAACAATCCAAAGAAGGTAGCCACAAAAGTAACAAGCATGTTCAGATGATCTCCTCCAAAGATATTACAGAACCCCGCTCCTGCCAGAGATACCGCAAGTAATACAATAATACGAGGATAATGTTTCAGCTTCTCTATCCTGTCTACTTCTTTTTCTATCTTATCTATAGACCATGATAATTCATGAGCATGTAGGCCGGCCTTACTTAATCCTGAGATAGTAGTAAAATTAACGCCTATTGGTGGAATCTTCTTTACTGATGTCACAAACTTTTGTGTCTTCATATTCGTCAAAGTCATTATAAACTTTGTATGAGTAATAAACACCTGAGCTGAATATCCAAGAGCTTCAGCAAACTGGTCAATAATATAAAGTGTCCGATAAGTATTAGCTCCTGAAATCATCAATAATGATGAAATTTTCAGTAGCAAGTTAATCGTTCGCACATTTTGATCTGAATCATTCTGGGAAGTACTATTCATAATTCGTTAAGTAATCGTGAGCAAAATATTTAAATATCAAATTAAGTAAACTACTACTTAATTCAATTATTACCTCTAAATATACTATTTTATATACCTATAAATTCTAAACATTGAGCATTAACATCTTACTTTCCTTCTTTTTATTTATAGTTACTAAAACTAGAAAAGAGCTGAATGAACAAATCTTCCAGCTCCTTTCCTTTAAAAGAATATTGTCTTATCTATTATGCCTCTATAATACAGCGATGGCAAACTGTATCCGGATGAGTAGGACAATCTTCTGACGGCTTGTGACAAATAGCAGAAGGACATGCCCCATCATCTGATATACACCAAACTGCAAATGTTCGCATACGATAATTAGTATTCCCTCCCATAATATCACTTAGAGAATCAATATTAGCTATCGTTTCCTTTTTAAAGCTTAGTTTTCTGGTTTTCATAGAATGTTTTTATTCAATAACTACTTATAAACACTTTGAACATTTTGTAGGTATTTCAATATCATTGCAATGATCAGAAAAACAATGTTCAGAAGGGCAATATAATGGCTGTGATTCACAATTAGGATGTTGTGTAACAAGACATAGGTTACAAGATTTATATCCTGTATATCCTCCCATAATATCACCCTTAAGCTCTAGCTTGGCTATAGTTTCTTTCTTTATACTTAATTCTTTCTTTTTCATAATTGCTTAATTCATACTATTACATATAAAGGGAAGAGTCAGAACTCCTTTAAGATATCCTAACTCAATCCTTACATTCTATTATCCACAAACAATATCGTCAGATACACATATATTACCTAAAGAATTACATACAGGATAATCACTCACGCACTTATTACCACCACAAGTAACAGCCTCAGTTATGCAATTATTCAGATCAGTGACTAGACAAAAATGGCAGCTATCAAAATAGGTTGTCAAACCTCCTTTAATGTTATCCATTAACTCTAATTTTGCAATTGTCTGTTTTTTAAACTTTAATTTTCTAGTTTTCATGGATCTTTAATTTGAACAAAAAAATAAAGAATGATACTAAAAGCAGTACCATTCCATTGTTCATTCTATCTTAAGGACAAACCTCTATTACTGATATACAAATTATCTTCTTGCTCTGACAAGCAAGAGGATTCTTAGTGATACAGAAATTGAGACCTGTTTGTGGGCAATACTCACAGCTCTCAATAGCATGAGAAGTCACCCCTCCTTGTACCATTTCTAAAGATTCTAACTTTGCAATGGTTTCTTTCTGAAACTTTAATTTTCTGGTTTTCATGAATTACTATTTTAAGTTTATTAACATATTATACAAGAGGCCATACAGGTTGCACATGTGTTTCCACAAGTTATTCCTCCTTCTGTAATACATATGTCAGTGTATGGTATACAAACAGGCTTTGTATTTGATTCACAAAGCCCTAAGCTATGGATCACTCCTCCTTTTACAGAATTAAGATACTCTAGCTTTGCAATGGTCTCTTTCTTGAATTTTAACTTCTTGGTATTCATGGATTGCTGAATTAAAGCTTATAATTATCTCCAACACATCGTATTATCATAGCTATCCAAGTCACAATATCTTGATTTACAATCATCAGTCTTGCAAACACATTCTGAAGGTAATTTAGTTGTACACTTCCACTCATGAGTAAATACTCCCCCTTGTGCTTTATTCATTTCTTCTTTTTGTAAAATCGCGATAATGTCTTTTCTAAATTTCAAAGATTGTTTTTTCATTAGATTTTTTGTTTTAACATTAATAAATAGTGCTTCAATAAAGGGCTTTACCAAAGCTTTCTTTAAAGTTAAAATTAAAATTTCAAAAAAACCATATAAAACACAAGTTTATAAGTAAAATATAATTCTTTTGAAACGCTTTGTTTTAGATACCTATAGAAGACTATGACATTAAAGTTCTGAGTTTTTTTCAGCTTAATAAGCTTAGGGTATTATATCTATAATATGCAAACAATGAAGACTAAAGCTAAAAAGTAATATACTCTCATATAATATGTTTCTACTGCCCTTATAGATAGTGTTCCTAAAGCTTGCTTATTACTAATATATTTAAGTTAATGCAGAATAAAGTAATTAAATAAACACATACAGCTTCACCATTAACTTACTTCACAAAAAATATTCATCTTTTATTTGAGCAAAGTAAATTTCAAGGAATAACTCTTCATTTTCTCCCCAAAACAAGCCATAATTAAGGTTGCAAAATCAAAAAGCAAGCCCTCAAAACAAAAAAGAAGCCCGTGCAAATTGATTTGCACGGGCTTCTTTTTCATTTGGCATATAGATGAAATTTGATTTTAGCCTTTTTTTTAACCTTAAAAAAACACAAATAGCAAAATCAACATCTTTATATATCACTATACACCAATAAGATACATGAGTCATGCTTTTATATAGATAAGTAGATTATGGCCACACAAGTTCCCAAACTTTGTCTTTTCAATTACAAAACACATTAAGAAAGAAGAATCAGGCTTCTATTTTATATAACCTATTATAGCAATGCTTTATTTTCGCCCTAAAATAAGCTCCAAAAACGGCTCATATGACCCTCATTTATCCAAAATGATACCATCACACCTCTATTCTACACCCAAAAAAGAGCTATTTTCAAAGAAAAATCTCTATTTTATCTTCACCTACTACTCGCATTAGCATCTGCCAACAGTAATTTTTCAGTATATGCATTATGGTTCTTGGAGATTTTTGGATAAAACTAGTTTGAAATTACTTTTAATTCTGAAGCTGGTAAAACAACAATAACTAAACTGAACTATAATGCTAAAAAATATCCCAGAAAGCATAAAGTGCTTTCTGGGATATTTAAATTGATCAATTATTATTCTCACAACACCATTACTCTCTCACAATCTTATAAGTATACTGTTTATTATTATCAGTAAGAATAATAACAGCATAAACACCAGACTTCAATTGAGAAGTAGGTATAATAATTTCGTTTTCATTAGAAGCAGTAATCTTTTCAACACAAACCTTACCATTAGCATCAAGCACTTTATAACTATTTATAGTAGCACCTTTGGTGTTAGATATCTTGATTTGGTCAGTGAAAGGATTAGGATAAACACTCAATCCTACATTTTGAAGTTTTTCTATACCTTCAGTTTGATTGCTAATAATAATAACAAGTTCTCCATAGGCTTCACTATCATCATTTGCCGTTGCGCGTATAGTTACATCACCATCCTTTAGAGCTTTCAACAAACCTTCTTCATCGATAGTTGCCAGATCTTCGCCTTTTGTTATACTCCATGATACAGATTTATTGGCTGCATTTGCAGGCAATACCTCAACTTCCATTTGAAGAGTACCAGCAAAAACATCAATAGAAGTTTTATCTTTTTCACCTGTTACTGTAATAGATTCGACAAGAACAATCTGATTGCTGATAGTTATTACTACTTCGCCATAAGCTTCACTATCATCATTTGCCGTCGCACGTATAGTTACATCACCATCCTTTAGAGCTTTCAATAAACCTTCTTCATCGATAGTTGCCAGATCTTCACCTTCTGTTATACTCCATAATACAGATTTATCATCTGAATCAACAGGTAATACAGTAGCTACCATCTGAAGAGTACCAGCAAATTCTGTAATTTCTGTCTTATCGCCTTCGCCAGTTACAGTAATAGATTCTACAGGAACAACTTGGTTGCTGATAGTTATTACCTCTTCACCATAAACACCACTACCATCATTAGAACTTGCGCGTACAGTTACATCACCATTTCTTACAGCAGTCAACAAACCTTTATCAGAAATACTAGCTTCACCAGTACCATTAATTACACTCCAGGTAATAAAATTACATGTAGCAACATTCGGTAATACTTCTGCTTCCATACGAAGAGTTCCAGAAGGGATATCTATAGTTGTTACACCATTTTGCCCTTGAACATTGATAGTACTCACTTTTACAGGCTGTCCGGTAATATTAACATCTAGTTCACCAAAGATACCACTACCATCATTTGCCGTTGCACGTACAGTCACAGGACCATTTGATATTGCAGACAACAAACCATTATCATCAATGCTAGCCTCCCCCATTTTGTTATTTACAGACCATGTAACAGATTTATCAGTAGCATCCGCAGGCAATACCTCAACTTCCATCTGGAGTGTACCAGCAGTAGCATCAATAGATGTCTTTCCTTCTTCTCCACTTACTGTAATTGAAGAAACCATACCTTCTTTAGAAACTCCTTTATCGCCAGTCTTAATTGGTTGACTAGGGGCTTGTTCATAGGCATATTCTTTTATAGTAAGAACTTTACCTTCAAAAGAAAGTAAAACCCAACCATAATGAAGTTTATCTTCCAAATAAAACTTAACACCTACATATTTATCACCTTTCCCCTGAAAATTAGGATCAGAATCATCACCAATAAAAGGTTCAGGGACAGAAGAACCCCAATTAGCACCACTTTCAATAGAAGCCCCTTTATCTAAGGCCTGTAAATATCTACCTCCATAAGAATTTGTCTTATCCCCTTTAAGAATAAATTCGTTATTAGTATCAAAAGACATATGCAAAAACCATCCCCCTATGGTTGTATTTGTCATGTCATCATAACGAAAATTAAACTCATCATTATCATCCCCATTGAAATCAATCTTTAATAAGTTTTTGGCCGTCTGAACTTCCGGATCTATAGTAACAGAAAAATCAGGATTAATGTCAGTATACACAATCTGTGCAAAAGAAAACTTACCTATAACTGCCATAGCAACTACAAATAGGATAGTAATTTTTTTGTTCATAGTTTTAAATAGATTTTACTTTATAATTAGTTATAGTCAGGAAACACAAAATATACCCAACAAACACTAAATATTTTCAATAAATGTCATACCCGAGATAAGCGCAAATATAAATTATATTATTTCATATAAAATAGGTATCTCTTAAAACAAGCACTATTTTATCTATACTTAATAATAAATTCATATTCCATTAATAATTTTCAACTCCAAAAAGTAAAATAATTAATACAAATTAAGTAACTTAGGTAACCACACCTTCTTCAGAAATTCTTGAATACTCTTTAAACCATTACTTACAACTTTCTTATATGGATATCAAGACTATTGAATTAGCTATAGACAATGTTCTTTCATATGGAGATACAGACGTATTCCCAATCCCTATTGATAATATTTTCTTCCCTGAACATCGTAATGATGTAATTAGAATTATAAAAGAATTAGACACTAAAGCCCATAGTTTTCAATCTCTACTAGAATATATAAATAACAATAAATTTGAAAGTATAAATACATATAAAGCTGTAGGATACTCAGCATACAGATGGGTTACCCAATTGAACCCATATATCAACATACTTCTATTGTCTTATGCAATAGAGCTGGCAAATTCATTAGAGCATTCAAGATTAAATAAAAATCTGGAAATAATACATTCATATAGGTTTAAACCTGATCATCCTAATGGGGAATTATTCTATTAAGACTATGGGTGGGATTCTTACATCAAAACATCATTGAAATATGCAGAAGAGTATAAATATGTGATAATATGTGATATAACAGATTTTGGATTCAGAATCGATCATAAAAGCCTATTCAATGCATTAGAAACAACTGACAATAAAGAATTAATCACAAAACTTGCTAACCTTATAAGTATTATTTCAAACCTAAGGCAAAGCAGCTTACCTGTTGGAGCTACTGCAAGCAAAATACTTGCTGAATATGTCCTAAACAGAATAGATCATATATTACATAAAAAGAATGTGCCTTTCTGTAGATTTGTTGATGATTTTCATTTATATGCCAATACAAAGAAAGAAGCATATAGTATACTGTATAATTTATCCACAGAATTAATACATCATGAAAAGCTAAGCTTACACAAAAATAAATCCAGAATTCTAACATCAGATGAATTCAAACATTATATTCATCATGTTATATGTGGTAAGAAACCTGATATTTCTCTTAATGATGGACTAGAACTGCTATCTCTAAATCTTCAGGATAAGGATGTAAGAGCAAACTTGAATCAGGTAAATGTATATAATCTACTTGCCAGAGAACTCAACAAAGGTGAAATCTACGATTACTTCAGCAAAAGGCTTTTAAACACATTCAACTATTTAGAGCAGGAAAGTTTAAATGAGATCATCCAACTTACATTAGATCGCTTTGATAAACTATATCCTATATTCACAAGCTTTATGGATGTCTTACATAGGAATTTCTACAAGCTATCAGATCATATAAAAGGAAGATTGATTCATCAAATCACAAGACTATTCACTGAAGAACATCACATTACACTAATTGAGCTTAATGTAGCATATATGCTTACAATAATCCAATTTCAGAAAGATATAAATACAATAGAGATCATTAGGAATACTTTTGAAAAATGGAAAGATAGTAAATTGATAAAAAGTATTATCATTCAGATAATGGTCAAGTGGAATATGAAAGATGATCTATTGATTCTTTTATCACAATTCAATGGCTCTTCTGAATGGGAAAGAAAAAACTATATCATTGTCAGCTATATTTTAAATGAAGAAGGAAGTATCTGGAGAAAGAATAATAAACAACACTTCACCCATACAGAAAACACAATTAACAATTGGATGAAATCAAAAGAAAAGGCATCCAGTATTTAAATCCTTTCATCTTCATAAAATATCATCACAAAAAGTACAGAACAAGTATAAAAACATTAATCAAATTCCTTTCTTTTATAAAAATTCATACGATATTAATCTCTATAGTAACAGGTAAACAGTCACAACAACACTATCCCCATAGATATTCCAATAGTATAATTATTACTTGTATAATTCAACACATTAACTCTAAAAGAAAAGTAATTTTAATCTTTATAAAATCTCTACACCCTCTCTATTCCTTTTTAATTATAATCCTCCCTTTGATAATTAAACTAAATTGCAAAAGAAACTAATGACATACAATACGATTTTTAAAAACATTTTCTATGCAAAGAAAATTTACACTACTACTATTTACTTTTATTTTATTTGCATTTAATGCAAATGCTCAAAACAAAGATGAGGGAACAAGAAACGAATCAAATGTTATTCTCTATGAAAGTTTCGAGGAATGGCCTGCAAAAGGATGGTCAACACATAAAATGCAGGGAGGATCAGGCTTTGTTCAGGGATCAGGTGGTGCTTATGATGGTGGGTCATATGCTTATAAATTTGATGAAGAAGCAATATCTGATGATTGGTTAATATCTCCAAAGTTTACTGTTCCTGAAGATGGACATTTGAGTTTCTACAGAAGAAATAAATTCGTTGATCTTCCTACATTTGAAAACCATGATATATATGTAATCGAAGGTGATGACGACCCTGTTACAGCTAATTACACTTTAATTAAGTCTTTAAAGAGTGTAAAATCAAAATGGACAAAAGTTATGATTGACCTTAATGATTATGCTGGTAAAGAAATAAGAATAGGTTTCAATTATAAAGGCGACTTCTCTTCAAAATGGTATATTGATTCTTTCAAAGTATTCAAAATGCATGACTATGATGTAGAACTTAGAAACTTCAGCATTCCTGAATATGTATTTTATGGTGTAAGACATACTCCATCTGTAGAATTAATAAACTATGGTAAAAAGACGATACAAAATATTACTCTTACTCTAACTGTTGGAGATGAGACTACAACTCAGAAGGTCTTATTAAGTAAGAATGAAACAAAGGTATTTACTTTTAAAGCAATAGCATTTACTAAAGATACTGAGATAAGCATTACTGCTACTCATGATAAAGAAACTGCTACCCATGATAATTCAACTAGTCTCTCTGTAAAAGTATTATCACCTGCCAAAGCTTATGGATATTCTATTTATTCAGATAAGAATGCTATTCCTAATGGCCCGGTTACATTTAATGTAAACAAAGCAAACAAAATAACTCCATTAGAAAACAAAAGTGAAAATGGGGTAATCTCTCATTCTGGCACCATGGTTAATAACTTATGGTTTGCTGATATGAGCATGTTTGTTAATGACAGAAAAGGTGTTCCTGTAGTTGATCAGAATAGCAGAACGACTTACTTAAAGAATTACGTTTTAATTGACACTGAAACTGGCAAACTCCTAAATATCGCACCTGCAGAACATCTGTTCGCAGAAATGAGCTATAACAGAACTGATGATAAGGTTTATGCTATAAATAGTAATTCCGAAAACCAAGAGCTATATACTATCGACTATAGAACAGGTGTAGCCACCTTAGTCGCTACTGCCAATGAAAGCCAAACTACATTGGTGACATTAGCTATAGATAGACTTGGTGCTGCTTATGGTATAGGTATGGATAGTTATTTCTATAAAATCAACTTAGAAGACTTTACGCTCACCAAAATAGGAAATACAGGACTACTTATACAAAGCTATAGCCAGTCCATGGAGTTTGATCATGTCAATAGTACATTATACTTCAATCTATGTAATGATAATGACGGTAATCTATATGTTATTGATGTCAAAACAGGAAAAGCACATTACCTAGAAACACTGGACAGTTTTGCAGAAATCACTGCCTTTGGTTTTTCTTCTGGAGAAAAAATGAACTATACAGCATTAAAGATCACAGATCAGTCAGACAATATCCTTAGATCCGTGGAGGCTGTTGCTGATAACAGAAAGATCGTAACTGATGAAACTGGCATTGCCACTTTCCTAGGATATAAAGATAGCCAAACCATCCCCTACACATTAACTCATAGTGGTGTAGAACTACATACAGGTGAATTTACGACAGGTACAAACCAGATACTAGAAGTTAAGATTTCCCCTGAAGATGTACTTAACATATCTCTATTAGGAATGTTAGGAACACCTATCGGCTTTTCCGGAGAAGATTATAAAGCAGGTGTTGTAGTAGAAAATAATGGATTGAATGAACTGAAAAACATTCAATTAAATATCACTGCTGGTGACTATAAAGGAACAAAGACCATCAATGTTGCTCTTAACGAAAGAAAACTTATTGAATTAGATGCTTTTCCTCTTCCTGAAGATGGACATATAGAAGTCACTGCTACATTAGAAAATGACAAGAATAAAGAAGACAATTCAACAGAGCTTAATGTCAAAGTGCTAAAGCCAATAAAAGCATATGCTTATAGTAATACTTCTGATGGCAATGCAATTCCTCCAGGGCCTGTAACATATAATGTGAATACTCCTGACAAGATTACACCTATGCAAAATGCATCACAAAATGGTATAATGGCAAGGGCAGGAACTATGATTCATAACTATTGGTTTGCATCAACTGTAAAAGTAAAAGACAAGAAGATTACTCCTTATAGTTATGCTATGATTGATATCGAAACAGGAAAACTATATCATATTGCAGAGTGTAAACATGACTTTCTGGAAATGGCATATGACTATAAGAATAGCAAGCTTTATGCTATAAAGAGAGTTGAAAGTCGTAATGAATTATATACAATAGATTATCATACAGGTGAAGCTACTTTAGTTGGCAAAACTCCTGAAGGCATATCAACCATCTTCGCTTTTGCAATAGACCTTGAGGGAAATGCATATGGAATCGATTTCAAGAAATATGTATATAAAATAGACCTGAATAACTTCAACTTAGCTCTTGTTGGCTCTACAGGAACATCAAATGTTCGATATGCACAATCTATGGCTTTTGATCATGATAATGGTAACTTATACTGGAATCAGGCGAATAATACAGAAGGTATCTTCCATTATGTAGATGTAGAAACAGGAAAAGCAGAGGAAATTGGTATACTTAAAGGAAACTCAGAAAACACTTGTTTAGGTTTTCCTTATGGAGAAGAAAAGCTATTTGCTGCATTAGAAGTATATGATGGGAAAAACTATGTGAAAGGAGTTAAGATCTCTTTCAATGGTAAAGAAAAAACTACAGATGAAAATGGTATAGTATTGTTCCTTGATCTTGAAAAGAAAGAATACGAATATTCATTTAAAATAGGTGAAGACGAATATACAGGTACAATAAATGTTGAAAAGAGTCAGGCTCATAGGATCGTAACAAAACCTGATGGAGTTAAAAATCTTAATGTAGACAATATCAGAGTTTATCCTAATCCAACAAAAGGAAGGCTAAATATTGATCTACCTCAACAAGCAGATTATATGAAGATCATAGATATTACAGGTAAGACTGTATACAACAAGTCAGGTATCTCTAAACAAGAAGTTATCAATTGTGATCACCTTCTTGACGGGATATATCAAGTTGTAATAAATATCAATGGTGAGATTTTAAAAGAGAAGGTTATAATAATAAAATAATTCCTAGTTAAAACAGTGAGGGGTGCTTATTATATAATAGGCATCCCTTTTGGGTTTTTATAAGTTGCCAAAACAATAGAATGCTTCTCTTATTTGCAACGCCCATTGATTGATAATATCAGTAGATGGCATTGAAGGCAAAGAAGAGACTTTATAAACCTGATGCATTTCCTCTTGCTTTTGTTCTGCCAGCTCTAACAACTCTTCATATTCAAAAGCTCCTGATTTGACCTTCAAAAGAAAATCTCTGTCATCTCTTCTTACATTTACTTTCTGATCACGACCAATCTCTATAGCCATTTGAAGTAATCTAAACACATGCATCATATTCTTACTATCATAGTTCTTTTGATGCTCAATATTAGATTGATATCTATCGTCATTACGTAACTCTACCCAATCCCAGTACTCTTTATATTTCTTGCAATAAGTAGAGTATCCGTCCTTATTGAAATACATTGTACAATATGGAATAGCATTAGAGAGAACAGAGCTTAAAGTTACTTCAGTAGAATTCTCCTGCCTCATGATCCCATTGTATTCATAACTTGAATCATGATAAAGCCCATAAAGATCTTTCATATTAGGGATTCTAACAAGACCGCAATCTTCTTGCCTCCATCCCATTTCGTCCAAATAATCCAAAAGAGACATTGCCCCCTGATGATAGTTGACAAAACAAAAAGAAAGGATATTCTTGCGTTCCTTATCCATAGGGTTCATAATCTTCTTATTTAACCCTCTTGCCTTTTTTATCTGAGAAATAGCATAGTTGCCGAAAGTCTTTTCGCAAAGCTTTGACAAAACATCACCAATATTAATAATATTCATACAAGGATGTGAATACAAAACATGAGATTTATCAGTACTAATTAACTCAATGATATTAGGATTATTGACCATTAGCAACTCTAGGAATCTGTTAAGTTCATAATATACAATATCATTAGTATCATTACTCACCTGAGGAATATAATTCAAACCATAATACTCTTCTTTAGGAAGAATAAAGACCCCCTTAATATCAGTATCAGAAGTAGGCGTTTGAAGACCATAGGCTCTACTTCCACTTATGCACTCAAGTACGATAGATCCACTTTCCTTTAGCTCGTCAATAGTCATCTATAGTATAATTTGATGTAGAAATTCATTCAATGGCTGATATGATCTGTTCCCAGAAGGAAGTGTAAGAGCATACTGTTCAGCTATATCAATGCTATTACTCATCAATGAAATTAGCTCCTTTTCTCCTGTATGTAAATAATCTTCATTGATAGTAGATTTCAGTTGTATTAATTCAAAGATACGAGACTTACACTCATTGGATATATTCAGGCAGTTTACCACCTCAGGAAAAGAAATTGGAGGAATATCAGCATTATTAAGGATATACATACAGTTCAAAGCAGCACGCAAACCATAGAAGAAACGCTTCAGTTTATACTTCTCCGTATTACTAACATCTTCAAAACATTTCTTTGCCATTGATATATAATGATGAATAGTAGATATTCTGGAATAGTAATCTAATGAAAGTACTTTAAGATCAGAAAGAAATGATTCATTAACCTTATATATGATATTCGATTGTATTCTTTCCAATAAAGCAGCATTAGAAATACGTAAAAGTTGTAAAGATTTACGAACATCCCATCCTGTAATATCAATCTCATTATTGTCAAGCATCAACTCAATAGTATCTTTAGGATCATCAATAGAGATATACCAATCTACGGGATGCTTATAAATCATTCTAATATCATAATCACTATCGGGAGAAGGAAATCCCCATGCTCTGGAACCAGTTTCTACAGCAAGAAGAATTTCAATATTATACTCTTGCTCTAATTTATTCAAATAGCTTTGTATTTGATTCATTTCACTAAACTTTTTCATATAAAAGACAAAACTAATAAAATCATCACTTCTCAAACAATCAAATTATAGACTGCATATCAATTAGAATAGCATACTCATGTCAAAGGAATAAATACATCAAATTAATTTAACCACTTTCATTTCTCCAATATATAATATCAGCTAATGGCTGAAAAACTCTGTTTTCACCTTAAACTACTCTAAAATAAAAACACTCGTTTTTTCTTCATTTCATGCAATCATTAACTTAAAGATCAAAAGCCAAAAATCTGCTTTCCGCTATATTTTTGTATATTTTCACTAATCTACATAAATATCTTGTAATCAATACTTTTAAGGTATACAGTAACAAGATGTATCTTGTCACTACAGCATGTTTTATCAATAATCAAGATTAAAAGTTAAGCGAATAAATCTCGTAGGTTTACTAATTAAAGGTAAAAGTCTAGGAGTTTTATTTCAAAGTCTAGGAGTTTTATTTCAAAGTCTAGGAGTTTTATTTCGAAGTCTAGGAGTT
>JBGRPZ010000043.1:0-33897 GCA_041725915.1 Hyphomicrobiales bacterium
TATTGATATTTCGTAGTGAATGGAGTGTACATGAAAGAAAAAAAGGAGTCCAATTTTATCTTTTTTTACCCATATCATAGAATTAAATATCAGGTATTTATGTCAGGATAAGTGAAGTAGTTTTTAAATCACGTCATGATATAAAAAGAAGAAAAATTCAGAACAAATAACAAATAGTTTATGGTTTCTAAATATATATGAGTATTTTATACCTTTTAGTAGCAATGCATAAGTTTTTGGATAAAAAAGAATCTCACAATAGCCTATAAGAGTCTTTTTTAAATGAAATGAGGCTAATATATGCCCTGAAAAGCTCTTGAAAATATGATTTTACGCAAAAAATATCTATTTTTATTCTGTTATATAATATGCATTAGTATGATGTGAAGATAGATTTGTGCTTATAAAATGGAATAATATGAAAAAAATAGATAATATTATTTTATTTGGTTTTAATTATGGATTAATTTGTATCAAGGAGCTTAATCTGGTTCTAGGTTTTGTTATAAAGAATAAGATATCTTATAAGATTATCCATGAAATGCGTTGTTTTTCATAAAGAGAATTTGGATATTATTAATAATGCTTATAAATATAAGTATTAATGATTGTTCATTGTCATTTAGGTTCTCTTATACGAGCTCTTTTTATGAAAGAGAGTGAGTGTGTTATATAGGATGCCTTTTCTCTATAAAGTATTAACAATCATTAATTACATGTGTATAATCATAGAATGGTTATCATTACTTATACTCATTTAATTATGAAGAGCTGGAGTTCTTATTTGTTTTGTAATAAATGTATGAAATGTTATATTTTGTATAGATTATTAAAAGCATTTAGCATGTTATATTTTTACTATTTTTGTGCCCACAATGTAAGGATGAGCACTATAAAACTGCAATATCTTTAATTATTAATATTAAGCCTTAGGAAAGAGGTGTAAAAAAAGATAAACTAAAAGCCTTTAATCCCATTTGAAGATATGTAATTGATGAGTTAGATATGCAATATTTAAGGAATGAAGACAAATAAAAATAAATATTGGTATGCTATTTATACGAAGAGTCGTTGTGAGAAAAAAATCAATACTGCTCTTATAAATAAAGGGATAGAAACATATCTACCATTAAAGAAAGAATATAGACAGTGGTCTGATCGTAAAAAACTTATAGAATCACCTTTTATACCTTCATATATTTTTGTAAGACTAAGTTCTAATGAGAGAGTTAATGTTTTACAAACTGATGGAGTAGTGAAGATGATAACTTTTCTAGGTCAGGCAGCTATAATTCCAGATGCTCAAATAGATACATTGAAGCTTTTAATAGATAGTGAAAATGATTTTACAATTATAACCACTCCTTTACAAAGGGGAGATTATGTAGAGATAAAATCAGGCTCATTAGCGGGAATAACAGGAGAAATTCATGACATTTATTCTAAGTCTAAGATCTTAGTTAGAATAGATAATATTGGATACTCTTTATTAATTGATACAAATAATCATATACTTCATAAAGTTAAATGAGGTATTTTCTGTTTTAAACTTGCTTACTTAGACCCTGGTTTGTGGGACTGAGGAAGCGGAGCTGTATAAAGAGTAAAGATTTTAGTAAGTGAGTATTATGAGTTAAGAACCGATATAATCACAATACTATAACTATGACCCACAAAACAATAAAAAAGATTTGCTGTATAGGTGCTGGATATGTAGGGGGGCCTACAATGGCTGTTATTGCTCAGCAGTGTCCACACATAGAAGTGAATGTCGTTGATGTAAATGCTGATAGAATAGCTGATTGGAATGGTGATAATCTTGAAGACCTACCTATATATGAACCTGGCCTGGCTGATGTAGTAAAAGAAGCTAGAAACAGGAACCTTTTCTTTTCTACAGATATAGAAAAGCACATCAGGGAGTCTGAGATGATATTTATGTCTGTAAACACTCCAACTAAGGACTATGGGATAGGTAAAGGTCAGGCGGCAGATTTACGTTTTGTAGAGCTGTGTGCTCGACAAATTGCCGACGTATCTACAGAAGATAAGATAGTAGTAGAGAAGTCAACATTGCCTGTAAGAACAGCAGAAAGTATCCGTAAGATTTTATATGCACAAGATAAAGGCATCAAGTTTACTGTATTATCAAATCCTGAGTTTCTGGCAGAAGGAACAGCAATCAACGATTTATTATATGCTGATAGAATGTTGATAGGTGGAGATCAGGATCAAGATGGTTTGTCTGCAATAGAATCTTTAGTGGAAGTCTATAGTAATTGGATTCCTAGAGAAAAGATTATTACAACAAAGATATGGTCATCAGAGTTATCAAAGTTGACAGCAAATGCTTTTCTTGCACAAAGAATATCTTCGATCAATGCTATTTCAGCTCTATGTGAGCAGACTGGTGCAGATGTCGATGAGGTTTCTGCTGCAATAGGTATGGATACAAGAATAGGTTCTAAGTTTTTAAAAGCTTCTGTTGGTTTTGGTGGTAGTTGTTTTCAGAAAGATATTCTGAATTTGGTTTATCTAAATAGACACTTTGGTTTGCCAGAGGCTGCAGAGTATTGGGAACAAGTGATCAAGATGAATGATTATCAAAAGAGGAGGTTCGCAATCTCTATAATTGAAACATTATTCAATACTGTATCAGGAAAGAAGATTGGCTTTTTAGGTTGGGCCTTTAAAAAAGACACAAACGATAGTAGAGAATCTGCAGCGATTTATGTAGCTGATATATTGATGTCTGATAAAGCGAAGATCTCGGTTTATGATCCTAAAGTGAGTAAACAGAGAATGTTATCAGATTTAGATTATCTCAATTCTCGTTCTGAGGAAGAAAACAGAGAATTATTACAAGTAAATAATGACCCATATGATGCTTTAAGAGATAGCCATGCTGTAGCTGTGATTACTGAATGGGATGAGTTTAAATCATATGATTGGGAGAAGATATATAAATTAATGGCTAAACCTGCTTTTGTCTTTGATGGAAGAAATATTCTTGATCATGACTATTTAAGAAAGATCGGTTTTCAGGTTAAGGCTATAGGTAAGGGAATATAACATAAAAATTATGAAGGCCATATTAAAACACAAAAGAGTTCTTGTAACTGGCGGAGCTGGTTTTATTGGTTCGAATTTGTGTGAAAGGTTAATTGATCAAGGCAATATAGTGACATGCCTTGATAATTTTGCTACAGGATATAAACATAACTTGGATAAAGTTATAAATCATCCGAATTTCACCTTAATAGAGGGTGACATCAGAAGTTTTGAAGATTGTAAAAGGGCTGTAAAAGGTCAGGATGTTATCTTACATCAAGCTGCTTTAGGATCAGTACCCAGATCAGTGAAAGATCCTATTACTTCGAATGATGTAAATGTTAATGGGTTTGTAAATATGCTTTGGGCAGCAAAGGAAGCTGAGGTAAAAAGATTTGTATATGCTGCTAGTTCCTCTACATATGGAGATTCAAAGTCTCTTCCAAAAGTAGAAGAAAATATAGGTAAGCCACTCTCTCCGTATGCAGTTACAAAGTATGTAAATGAATTATATGCAGATGTGTTTTCTAAAACTTATGGGATAGAGACTATAGGATTAAGATATTTTAATGTATTTGGTCCAAAACAAGATCCTAATGGTGCATATGCTGCTGTGATTCCTAAATTTGTAAGTTTTTTATTGAAAGGAGATTCTCCTATGATTAATGGAGATGGAGAATATAGTCGTGACTTTACATTTGTTGAAAATGTAATTATGGCTAATCAATTAGCTGCGACTGTAGATAATCATGAAGCTGTAAATACAGTTTATAATGTTGCCTGCGAACAGCGAACAAACTTGAACCAATTAGTAGATTACCTTAAAGAGGGTTTAAGTGAATTTGATCCAACAATAAAAAACATTGAACCTACTCATGGATCTAATAGAGTAGGAGATATCCCACATTCTTTAGCTTCTGTTCAAAAGGCAAAAGATCTATTAGGCTATAATCCTGAAATTAAAGTACGGGAAGGTATCCTTAAGGCATGTGAGTGGTATTACAATAATTTAAAGTAACAGAACAAAACCAATTATATTCAACTGACACCCAATTATGAAAAAGATTGCAATTATTGGCTTAGGTTATGTAGGATTGCCACTAGCTGTGGAATTTGGAATAAATAGGCCTACAGTGGGGTTCGATATTAATTTATCAAGAATAAAAGAATTAAAAGAAGGACACGATTCAACATTAGAAGTTTCTGATAAACATCTGCAAGAAGCTATGCATTTAGATTTATCAGAGAATATTATTGATATACAGGATGCTCAAATATATATTATTACTGTACCAACTCCTGTAGATCAATATAATCGTCCTGACTTTACTCCCCTTTATAAGTCTTCTGAAACTGTTGGAAAGGTTTTGAAAAAGGGAGATATAGTAATTTATGAGTCTACTGTTTATCCGGGAGCTACAGAAGAAGAATGTGTTCCTGTATTGGAAAAATATAGTGGCTTAAAGTTTAATAAAGACTTTTATGTAGGGTACTCTCCTGAAAGAATTAATCCAGGAGATAAAGAACATACTGTCACTAAAATTAAAAAAGTGACTTCAGGCTCTACAGAAGAAGTAGCAGAAGAAGTAGATCAGCTTTATAAAGAGATTATTGTAGCAGGTACTCATAAAGCAAGTAGTATAAAAGTTGCTGAAGCCGCTAAGGTTATAGAGAATTCACAAAGAGATATCAATATTGCTTTTGTTAATGAATTAGCGAAGATTTTCAGTAAATTGGATATAGATACAGTGGATGTACTAGAAGCAGCAGGTACAAAATGGAACTTTCTTCCATTTCGTCCAGGTCTTGTAGGTGGACACTGTATAGGTGTTGATCCTTATTACTTGGCTCAAAAAGCACAAGAGGTTGGATACAACCCTGAAATCATTCTTGCAGGTAGGAGAATGAATGATGGCATGGGGCAATATGTAGCAGGAGAAATCGTAAAATTGATGATCAAAAAAGATCTTCCTGTTCGTAAAAGTAAAGCTCTTATGCTTGGTATTACTTTCAAAGAAAATTGTCCTGACATTAGAAACACTAGAGCAATTGATATCTATCATGAATTGCAAGAGTTTGGGATAGATGTAGATGTCTATGATCCATGGGCAAATGCTAAAGAAGTAATGCATGAATATGGCATAGGTATAACTTCAGATATTGAGAATGCTAAATATGATAGTGTTGTTCTTGCTGTTGGGCACAAAGAATTTTTGAGTCTTGATATAGAATCATTAAAATCAACAAGTAATTCTATTGTTTATGATGTTAAAGGGCTTTTAGATAAGTCTTTTGTTGATGGAAGACTATAAAACTTATAAAGGGTACATGATAAGATAATTTCTTAAATTATAATATCTTGTTTTGTGCCCTAATTTTTTGTGTAAATTATGCTTGTTGAATAAAATTTAAAATAAGAAGAGTAATTTGAATATAAAACAAAAGATATTAGATCTAATTAGTAAGACAAAAAGTAAAAGTGGAAAAGTTTTGATTGTTAATTTTTTCTCTTTATCTGTAATTGAGGTTATTGCTAAGTTGTCACCATGGATTACTCTCCCTTATGTGACTTATATAATAGGGTTAGAAAAGTTTGGTTTAGTAACATTTGCAGATGCTTTTGCTGCATATTTCTTGACAATAGTAGATTATGGGTTTGCCTTTTCAGCTACTAGGGATGTCTCTAAGAATAGAGAGAACAAGAATAAAGTAAAAGAGATATATAGCAATGTTTTTTCAGCTAAGATAATTTTGTTATTGGTCGCTGTTATTATTTATTTCTCACTTATAAAGTTTATTCCTTCATTAAACTCAAACTTTGAACTTTATCTGTTTTCGTTCTTTGTAGTTATAGCAAATCTTTTTTATCCTAAATATCTTTTTCAGGGACTAGAAGACATGAAGTTTATAGCTATTTTTGATGTTTCGACTCAGATATTAAGAGTTATTGCAATATTTCTTTTCTTGAAGAATGCGGATGATTATATTTTAGTACCATTGTTTACAGGGGGCTCTGCAATATTGGCAGGTGTATTTGCAACATGTTTTATCTATATTAAATATTCTATTTATCCTAAGGCTGTTCCAGTAAAGACTGCTTTTAGTGAGTTGAAGAATGGATTTAATATTTTTATTAATCAATTGTTACCTAATTTATATACAAATACATCAACTGTTCTTTTAAAAATAATCTGTTCAGAATCTGTTGTAGGTATTTATGGTGCCGCACAAAAAGTCATAGGTATTGGTGTTTCTTTATTAAGTGTTTTATCTAAAGTTTTTTTCCCTAGAATTGCAAAATCAAATACAAGATTTAATAATTATAAAAAATTAATTTCGATTTTTTCAGTGATTATTGTTATTGGTTATTTATTGCTTTCAAAACCGTTGTTCCATGTTTTATTTACATCCGAATTCTATGAAGGAATCCCTCTAACATATATTATGGCCATAGGTTTCTTTGGATTGGCATTATATGACTGTTATGGAATTAATGGATTAATACAAATAGGAAAGTCTGATAAATTAGTGAGGAGTACTTTATATGCATCTCTTATAGGTTTAGTGAGTGCATTTGTTCTAATTTATTTTTTTGGTGCTATTGGTGCTGCGATTACAATTACATTAACAAGAATCTTAATGGGAACTGGAGCATTTATGTTTTATAATAAAAAGATTTTTTGATAGAATGCATTACAGGTTTAGTTTTTTCAAAAGAAGAAATACAATTATTCACATTTGTTATAGTTGTATTTAGCTTTAAATTTAAAAGAGCTTATTTATATCAAATTAGTTTAATTTTACCCTTTGAATGAAATTGTAGAATGAACATGAGAATTCTTTTTAAAAAATATATTATAGCATTTGCATGGTGGCTTAAAGGATTTAAAATTCTAAAAGCTTATAAAAAATTGATTAGTAGAGAAAGATGGAATGAATATCAATGGAATGAGTATCAGAATAAATTGTTTGTGGACTTTGTAAATCATTGTTATGATAATGTTCCTTATTATAAAAATCTTTTTGATGAAAATAATATTAAGCCTGAAGATATTAAATCAATTAAGGATCTACATAAGATACCAATATTAACAAAAGATATAGTTAGAGATAATCAAGAGAACCTTCTAGCTAAGAATATAGACCATACTTTACTTAGCAAAGGACATACTACAGGGTCTACAGGTAAACCTATCGTGTTTTATAATTCTAAAAGAAGAACAGAGTCTATTGTTGCAGGTATGTGGAGGCTTTATAGACGCTGTGGTTGGAAACCAGGAGAACAGATTGCTAGTATTTGGGGATTTAAAGATCAGGATTATAATCAATCAAAATGGAAATCTTCATTAAGAGATTTCTTTAGTGGAATTACCCACTTAAACGCGTGGAAGGCAAATGATGATGATTTTGAAAGATGGTATTGTTTAATTAAAAAACGAAATATAACCGTAATTGTTTGTTATGCTTCTTTAGGAGTTAGATTTGCTAATTGGTTAATTGATAACAATAAGAAATTAGATTCGATTAAAGGTGTTTTTTCGACTAGCGAAAAATTATATGATTTTCAAAAGAAACAGATTGAGAAAGCCTTTTCTTGTAAAGTGTTTAATTTATATGGATGTGGAGAAGTCGTTCATATAGCATGTACCTGTAATGAAGGCAATATGCATGTTAATCCTGATATGGTTATTGTTGAGACAGGTGAGAAAAATGAAGTAGGCGATAAAGAGTTAATTGTAACAGGACTTACAAATTGGGTGATGCCATTTCTAAGATATACAAATGGAGATGCAGGTGACTTAATGGATAAGGAATGTACATGTGGGTTAAATACTCCTTTAATGGATCTTTCTGTTTCAAGATTAGCTGATGTCTTTACATTTTCTGATGGTAAAAAATATTCTAGTCTTTATTTTGTTTTAAGATTTTATAAAGAAGGCTTTGACGGAATTGAATTATTCCAACTTCATCAAGATAAAGTTGATCATATCTTTTTGCGAATTGTGAAGAATGAGAAGTTTACTAATGCCACATTAGATAATATTGACAAAGCGATAAACGATATTAAAAAGCATATAAATAATGAAGCTGAAATAGAATTAGTTTTTACTGATTATATAGAACAATCAGTTACATCTAAGCATTATTATGCAAAGAGTGATGTGAAATAAAAAGCATTGAACTTTTCTTAAAGAATAAATCTATTCTCTGATAGAAATCAAATCTATGAATAAATTTGCGATTTAGAAGTGATTTACTTGCATTTATTTTGCAGCAAACATAAAGTATTTAAGAGGTAGAATATGAAATTTCTTTAAATATTTTATTATATAATTAATATTAATCATTTTATTGATAATTTAACTTGTATATTTTGGTGATTTTAGAGCCATTTGAAAAGACATGAAGATAATCTCTAATTTCTGTAGACTAGATCTTGTTTTAAAGCTTATTTCTGCAATTTTAATCATAGCTTTCCCTTTAGATCAGTTATATCCTGTAATTTGTCCAAATATGGATTTTTTATCGCCATTAAAGATATTATCAGGGTTTTTCGTTCTTTTTATATTTAGAATAAAAAGTTTTAATGCTTCTATTCACTATAAAAAAGAAATATATTTACTATTAAGTGTTGTTTTACTATGCTTTATATCAATATCATGGGCTGAACCTGATAAATTTAGGGCTTTTGTTTATAGCCTTCAGATGTTTGTTTTATGGTCTTTTTGCATCGTTTCTGTAAAGTATCTAAAATCTGATTTTAAATTTGTAAAAAGACTTATATTTGGTATGGTTGTATTTGCGGCTATTGTTGCAATATTTATATTATTAGGCTTTTTTAGTCCAAGTAAATTAAGTGTCTCAAATCGCATTGGTTTTGGATTAATAGGACTTAATTCAATTGCCATATCAATGGGGTATTCAGCAATGCTAGGGATACTATGTGTTTCTCTATTCTCTAAGAGAAGATTACTGCAGATTATTTTTATAATTTGTATTTGTGTTATATGTTATTTAGTTTTAAGATTGGGCACTAGATCAGTAATATGGGGTATCTTAGTAAGTTTTGTTCTAGCAAATATTTTTGTGTTAAAAAAGAAAGATTTTAAGAAATTTATTTTAACATTTTTAATTATTATAATAGGCTGTGTTATTATTTATAATCTTGATATTGTAAAAGGATATTTGGCTGATAGAATCTTTGATTTAAACGCAGAAACTATAACTAATAATTCTAGAATTAATTTATGGTTAAAAGGAATTAATTGGTATTTTAGTAATCCACTTGGTTCAGGAGCGGGAAATGAAAAAGGGATATATATGCTTTTTGATACTCAAAGTAAAGAGTCTCATAATACTATTTTGTCTACAATTAATCAAATAAGTATAGTAGGGGGAATATTATTGTTAGCTTTTCTGTTTTTTATGATAAAAAAGGGGTTATCAATTAAGAATAGAACATTGAAATACATTTTCATAGGTTTTTATATATTCTTCTTAATCCAAATTTTTAAAGGATCATTATTACAAACAAGATTATTTTGGCATCCCATAATGTTTTTATTACTTACTTTGGAAATTGATTTTTTAATTTATGAGAAACAAAATAGTTGTACTAGCAAACTGGACACTAGTGAAGTATAATGAAGGATCTTATGTTCTTTCTCATATACATTATAAATATCTAGAATATATATCTCAAAAGTTTGAGACAGTATTAATAGCTCCTGTAATATCTAATAAGAGTGTAGATCCAGATAAATTTGTTAAAATTGATTCTTTAAATGTTCAAGTCGAAGAATTACCTTTTGTAGGGAGTTATATTAAATCTTTACTTTATTGGCGTTCATATTACAGAGCTATTTCGAAATATAGAGAATATGAGCTTTTTTATTGCCGTATACCAGATCCGTTTTCATGGATGCCCAAAATTATATTTAAAAGAAATTGTATTATGCATTTTGTTGGCGATACAATAGACGCCACTAAGCATAATGAAAAATGGAGTTGGATCAAGAAGAAATTTATGATCTTGGGATATCTTCCAGATTACTGGCTAACACTTAGATCTGCACGAAAAAGTAAAGTTTTTACTAATGGCTTTCATATTGCAGAAAAGTTAAAAGATAAAAAAATAGATGCTAGAGCAGTTATTTCATCATCTGTACAAATTAATGAGTTAAATAACCATTTTTCTCCACTTAATGAGAATTGTATTAGTTTGATTTATATTGGCTACTTAAGATATGCTAAGGGAATTAAAACAATAATGAATACAATTCTTAGATTAAAGGCATTAAATCTATCTTTTTCTTTTGATATTGTTGGTCAAGGAGAAATGTTTGTTGAATTAAATGAATTTGTGGAAGACAATGGATTAAATGAGATTGTTACATTACATGGTCATGTTGATAATCGAGTTCAATTAAATGAATTATTAAGAAAATCAGATATGTTTTTCTTTCCATCTTTGTCAGAAGGTTCTCCTAGAGTAGTCATTGAAGCAATGAGTCAAGGGGTTCCTGTTATGTCCACTCCTGTAGGTTCTATACCATTTGTTTTTAAGGATAGAAGAGATATCCGATTATTTGACTATAATGATGTTGATCAGGCAGTTGATATAATTCAAAATTATCTTTCTGACAATTCTGAATTTTGTATTCAAAGAGAAAGAGCTTTTGATCAAGTAAAAGAGAATTATACAATAGAAAAGTTTTTAGATAAAGTGTTTAGTAATGAAACATAAGTTTTTATTAATATATGCCTGGTTTGTGAGAACTATACTTTTTTTTCTTCCAGATATACCTTTTATAATGCGTTTTAGAGGATGGCTGTATGGTTTAGGCATGAGAAAAAGAGGGCGAGATTTTCAAGTTACACATAATACAATTATCAAAAGTTTACAAAATATTGAAGTAGGAAATAATGTATTTATTGGAAACTTTTCTGTTATTCTTGCTGCTGCAAATGTAATTGTTCATGATGAAGTTCAGATTGGACCTAATGTAATAATTATAAGTGGAAATCATACTAAGTTAAATGGCTCATATAGATTTGGGAAACCAGATAGAGAAGAAATAATATTAGAAAGAGGTTCTTGGGTTTCTGCAAATTGTACTATTGCAAAGGGAAGTATGTTGCCATCAGGCTCTGTTTTAGCTGCTAATAGTCTTTTAAATAAAAAACACACTACTAAAGATGGAATTTATGGTGGAGTGCCTGCAAAACTATTAAAGAAAGAATAAAGAGTTGTGCTTTTATCTAATCTTTTCTCAATATAATTAGGATTAATGCTACACAAATTAATATATAATTTCGGTACAAGAAAGAGAAATCCTTCTTTATTTAATTATTATTCTTTTTTAAAACAGACTGATAATTGGTCTTATGAGCAGTTGCAAGAATTACAATTAAAAAGGAGTAAGGATTTTCTATGTTTTGTTAATAAATATTCTCCTTATTATAAAAATATATTTAATGATCTAGATTTTTTACCTGAAAATATAGAGTCTATTCAAGATCTCAAGGAATTACCAATTATTGAAAAGAGCGATCTGTTAAAGTTTAATGAAGATATTCATAGTCAATATTCTTTTAAAAAAGTATTCTTTTCAGAAACCTCAGGGACTTCCGGACAACCTTTGAAGTTTTATAGAAATGAAGAATGGGATTCTCACAATAGAGCTGCGATGTTTAGAGGGTACAGCTGGTATAATGTTTATCCTTGGGATAAGAATGGGTATTTTTGGGGATATAATATCTCTAAAAAATCAAAATTTAGAATACAATTACTAGATTTTTTACAGAATAGGTTTAGAGTTTTTTCATATGATGAGAAAGAAATAGAGGCGTTTGTTAGGAAATTGAAGAAAGCTAAATATTTGTCTGGATATTCTTCAATGATCTATGAAGTTGCAAAGCTTGTTAATAAGATGGGTTTGTCAAATGATTTTAATCTTAAGATGATTAAGGGTACATCAGAACAAATTTTTCCAAAATATTTTGAAGAGGTTCAAGCTGCCTTTGGAGGTAAAATTATTAGTGAATACGGAGCTGCTGAATCGGGTTTGATAGCATTTGAATGCCCATATGGAAATATGCATATTAATATGGAGAATGTTATTGTAGAGGAGGACGAAGGAGATATTATTGTGACAAATTTACTTTCAAGGTCTTTCCCAATAATTAGATATCGTTTGGGTGATAGAGTTAAATTAGCAGATAACTCTTTTAAATGTAAATGTGGTCGAAGTCATCCCGTTTTATTAGAAGTTATGGGACGAACTGGTAAGCGTGTTTTTGGTAAAGAAAAATCATACCCAAGCTTTACTTTTTATTATGTATTTAAAAATTTAGCCTTAAATCATAATTTATCTTTGAATTATCAGGCAATTCAAGAAGAAAGAGGAAAAGTCATATTGAAAATTGAACAAGAAGATAAAACATATAATCATTTATTGCAAAATGAGCTTATGAAGTATTTTTCTGATGATATTGAATTCTCAATTTCTTATGGGCAGCAGCTTCACACAATGAATGGGAAACTCAAAGATTTTATAACAAAATTAGATTAGGAGGATTTTTGTTATAAAAATTATTTAAAGATTTAAATAATGAATGATATAAAAGTATCTGTAATAATTCCTTGTAGAAACGAAGAAAAATATATTAGATCTTGCATCGAATCAATTAAAGAGCAAGATTATCCTAAAGATTTGATGGAAGTTATTGTTGTTGATGGAGCTAGTGAAGATAAGACGGTTGATATTTTATCAAAATATTCTTGGATAAAAGTACTACATAATAGATATAGAAAGGTTCCTTATGCCATGAATCAGGCAATCAAAGTAGCGCAAGGTGATTATATTATTAGAATGGATGCACATTCAACTTTTCCAAATAACTATATTTCTATTCTGATTAGGAGAGCTATTGAGTTTAAGTCAGATAATATAGGAACTCTTTGTTTTACAGATGTAAAAAGCAAAACGGAGACAGCTCTTGCAATAAAAGAAGTATTAAGCAATAAATTTGGGGTTGGTAATTCTTTATTCCGAGTAGGATGTAAAGAGCCTACAATTGTAGATACAGTTCCTTTTGGTTGTTTTAAAAAGGATGTTTTCGAGAAATATGGTTTATATGATGAAAAGCTGGATAGAAATCAAGATATAGAGTTAAATAAAAGAATAACTGAAGGAGGAGGCCTTATATATTTAATACCTGAAATTCATTGTACTTATTATGCAAGAGATAAATTTATGGATTTTTGTAGGAGTAATTATGGTAATGGCTTTTGGAACATTCTTACAGTTTTCTTCACAGGTAAGATAAGCTCATTATCAATAAGACATTTTATCCCTGTATTGTTTCTTTTATCATTAATATTGCCATTGCTATTTATGGTTCTTTTACCTGAGATAGGATATTTATCTTTATTATCATTTATAATTTATTTTATTTTTATAGCAACAATTTCGCTTAAATTAACCTTAAAAAAGAACCTTTCTTTTTTTTATCTTGTGATATCCTTTTTAGGATTACATATTTCATACGGAATAGGTTCTTTATTTGCGTTATTTAAATTGATTAAGCTGTAGTTTCTAATAATAATTAATGTAATGAAAAATAAGATTTGGCTTAGCTCACCACATATGAGTGGCAATGAGACAAAATATATAGACTTGGCATTTAAACATAATCATGTATTTCCATTAGGCCCTAATGTAGAAGGATTAGAGAGCGATATTATTGATTTTACAGGCTCAAAGGCATGTACTTGTTTGTCATCAGGAACATCTGCGATACATCTAGCATTAATCATGCTTGGCATAAAAGAAGGAGATGAGGTAATTTGTTCGTCATTTACTTTTTCTGCTTCTGCTAATCCTATTTTATATCTTAAAGCAATCCCTGTTTTTGTTGATTCTGAGAAAGAAACATGGAATATGTCTCCTGAGTTACTAGAAATTGCTATAAAAGATAGGATTAAAAACGGAAAGAAACCAAAAGCGATAATTCTTGTGCATTTATATGGAATGCCTGCGGATTTAGATAAGATTATTGATCTTGCTAAAAGATTTGATATCCCAATTATTGAAGATGCTGCAGAGGCTCTAGGATCAAAATATGTAGGGAAATGCTTAGGAACGTTTGGTGATATTGGAATATTTTCATTTAATGGGAATAAAATAATCACTACTTCAGGGGGAGGAGCTTTAGTTAGTAATAATAAAGAATATTGTGAAAGAGCTCTTTATTTATCAACTCAAGCAAGACAATCATTTCCTTATTACCATCATGTTGATGTTGGATATAATTACAGAATGAGTAATATTTCAGCAGGAATAGGAAGAGGACAAATGGAGGTCTTGGAAAATAGAGTTAATAAAAGAAGAGCTATTCATAAATTTTATTTTGATCATTTTGCTGACTCACCAACAATATCTTTTCTTCAAGAACCAAATGATAAATTTTATTCAAATTTTTGGTTGACTACAATAATTATTGAGAATAAAGACATTGAAAAAATAAGAATTCAATTAGAAGAAAAAAATATAGAGTCAAGGTATTTATGGAAACCAATGCATTTGCAGCCTGTATTTAAAGACTTTCCTTCATATCAAAATGGAGTATCAGAAAGTTTATTCAAAAGAGGTTTATGTCTCCCTTCTAGTAGTAATATTACAGATGATGAATTGAATTGTGTTGTAGAGGAGTTGAAGAATTTGATTTAAAGTTAATTTCCGTAGAAAAGTTGTACTATGATTTATTCAGAATTAGAGGAGTTTATAAGCACACATATAACTCAAAGAAAAGAAAGTTTACTCGTTCCTGACTTTAAAAAATATAGAGAAGAGTTAAATAAACGAATTAATAACAAGAATGTCCTTGTTATTGGAGGTGCAGGTACTATAGGATCAAGTTATATAAAAGCAATATTAAAGTTTAATATAAATAAGCTAGTTGTTGTTGATATTAATGAAAATGGACTTACAGAGCTTGTAAGAGATTTGAGAAGTTCAAGTGAATATAATATTCCTTCTGACTTTATTACATATCCAATTAATTTTGGGGATCCTGTATTTGAGAAGATGTTTAGATCGCTAGGTCCGTTTGATATTGTAGCAAATTTTGCAGCTCATAAGCATGTTAGAAGTGAAAAGGATATTTTTTCTATTGAAACAATGATCGATAACAATGTTCTGAGAGCTAAAAAGCTATTGGATTTGCTGGTAGAATTCCCTCCTGAACATTTCTTCTGCGTTTCTACAGATAAAGCTGCTAATCCTGTAAATATTATGGGTGCTAGTAAAAAATTAATGGAAGAATTAATTATGTCATATTCTTCATTAATTCCTATAAAAACAGCTCGATTTGCAAATGTAGCCTTTAGTAATGGAAGTTTACCTTTGGGCTTTTTGGAGCGATTTAGTAAAAGGCAACCTTGGTCTTGTCCGTTGGGAATAAGAAGGTTTTTTGTTTCTCCAAAGGAATCAGGAGAGTTATGTTTGATGGCATCAATAATGGGGGAAAGTGGTGATATTTTTTATCCTAAGTTGGATGAAAATAAAGATATGATTCCTTTTGACCAAATTGCTAAAGCTTTAATTAAGGAGTTGGGATATACTCCAGGTTTATGTAAGTCTGAAGATGAAGCAAGACTTAAAGCAAAGCAATTAAACGGAAATTCTAAAGAATATCCTATTTATTTATTTGGTTCTGATACTTCTGGAGAGAAGACATTTGAAGAATTTTATACAGATAAAGAAGTATTAGATGAAGATTCTTTTGTTAATCTTGGGGTAATAAAGAACTCAATAAAGCGAGATATATCTGAAGTCAAAATTATTTTGAATAAACTTAGAGTTTTATTTGAGAAAGATATTATAACAAAGAAAGAAATAGTAGCGATTTTAAATGAGTACCTTCCAAACTTTGATCACATTGAGACAGGAAAGCATTTAGACCAGAAGATGTAGATGTAGTTGGTATAATTAATTATAACATAGAATGTATAAGAATTTTCTAAAAAGGCTAATTGATTTTGTCATAGCATTGATTGCTATTATCATTTTATTGCCGTTTATGATTCCGATAATCATTATTCTTTTATTAACAGGGGAGCATTATGTTTTTTATCTTCAGAAAAGAATGGGGTATAAAAACATTAAGTTTAATATTTGGAAATTTGCAACAATGCTAAAGAATAGCCCAAACATTGGAGCTGGTAGTTTAACGGTAAGAAATGATCCTAGAGTACTACCAATTGGTGGATTCTTGAGGAAAACAAAAATAAATGAATTGCCACAGTTAGTCAATGTGTTGATTGGGAATATGTCAATTGTTGGCCCAAGGCCACAGATGGAGGTGGATTTCTTGAAGTTTCCTGAAGAAATTCAAAAAAAAGTATATTCAACTAAGCCTGGAATAACAGGAATTGGCTCTATTATTTTTAGGGATGAGGAGCAATATTGGTCTAAGACATCAATGGATCCTCATGAATTTGATAAGAAGATAGTAGCTCCATATAAAGGAGAGTTAGAATTATGGTATCAAAAAAAGCAATCATTAATCCTTGATATTAAAATCATATTTTTAACAGCGTGGGTTATATTATTCCCCAAAAGTAATTTAATGGAAAAGTGGTTTGATGATTTACCTGAGCGACCAAAAGAATTGTTATAGAAAGGCCTTTGAGGCCTTTTTTTTATTGTTTTTCTTTGAGTCTTTAATAATTACGGGGAATAATAGTGCAAATATGGTTACTCCAGATTGTATTTCGAGTATAGATTCAGGTAAGAAGTTTAAAAAAGTAATTAAAGCGAAAGATATTAGAATGATATCTCGATTATAAAAACCTTTATAAAAGCTAAAACCTAGGATTAACAGCAAAATAATTATTCCTATTACCCCAATATCTATGCCTGTTTGAAGGAATTGATTATGTGCATTCCATTTGTTTTCATAAAATCGCTTGAGCTTTTCTTCTTTATAACTCTTTATCATTTCTTGCTTTGCACTACCTGTTCCATATCCAAATAATGGCTTTTTCGAAAACTGCTTATAAGCAGTTTTCCAGATAGTAATACGAACATCTTCTGTTGTTTTTTTTTGCTCTTGTATATTTACTTCTTTCTTTATCTCACTAAAAAATATAGAGAGCTTACTCATTAATCTATTTGAGTTTGAAAACACAAGAAATATTGATAATAATATTATAACTACCATTATTAAGGAGCTTATAATCTTTTTCTTGATAAATAATCTTTCAGCTATATAATATGTAAAGATTAGGGACATTGTAATAATTCCCATTCTGCTAGAGAGTAGTAGAATAGTTAATATAAGAAGATAAGCTAAGGGATAAGATACATAGATGAATAATTTTCTTTTAAAAAGAACCCATAATAATGATATATTCATAAAGAATGATACATAAGTAGTATGTTCAAGGGGAGAAAAGCTAGTATAAAAGAAGATGGAGTTTCCTATATCAGTTGTGAAGTAAAGATAAAGAGCTCTGATAAAGCAGTATAGCATACATATAGTAGAGCCTATTGTTATACCATATAAAATAAGGTCTCTGGATGGTAAATGTTTTTTTGAATAATCTGGTGATAGGTAGAATAAGGGAATTAAAAGGATTGGCAGTTTAAGTATGATATCTGTGATTCCCAAATCAACATAAGAGGTGTATGATATTCCTATGCAATACAAAATAAAGAATAATATCATAAAAACAACAGGAATGTTGTTCCTTAAATGATTTATCAGAATTTGTTTCTTAGTTGATTTATTCCTTATTTGAAAGAAAAGATAATGTATCGTTAATATAGCAATAAGTAGTGGTACAATTCTTCTAAAGAATGGTGCAAAAACAGCAATACCAAATAACATTGTTCCTGCAAAATAGTTTCCTGTATCAAATTCCTTTTTGAATTTGATATTCACATTTTTCAATACTTGCAAAATTTGCTCTTTTATTTATGTGTTATGATACTATATTAGAATTCAACAAATATATACATTTTTATTTATTAATTGTTTATAATTTGGGCTGTAGGTATTTCTGTGATTCGTTTGTGTCTGGTTGTTAAAGTTTAAAAAAAGCGAAGGGTGTTTGTCCCTTCGCTTTTTATTTTATTTAGTTACCTTTTCTTTTTTCTTTTTCATTGCTTCTTGTTTTCCAATTGTTGCTCTGTAAGAAGAGTGAAGCAAACAATATATAACGAGCTCATGAGTTCTTTGCTTAGATTTGAAGAGCCTGTTATTGAGCATATGTAAATAGCTCCACATATATTCATTTAATGGTTTTTCTAATTTGCCCTCATCTCGTAATACTAATATTTTCTTTATAGCATCTTTACTGGACTCTGACCGGATATTGAGTAGTTGTAAGATAGGAAGATATTCACTACTACTATCATTATCTTTATTCATTACCGTTTCTATAAGCTTACGATCAGCTCTGTATTTGTTATTGATTTGTCCTTTCAGAGCTTTATTCATATGATATTCTCTGGCGAAGCTATCTTTCATGATAGTTATCATCTCGAACTTTTGTTCCAGAGAATACCCAAAATCTTCAAGTAGGGCATCTATAGACCTCATACCCATCAGCCATCTTACTTTCTCTCCTTGATCTCCTTCAATTTGTGTGAGCAGGCTTCCTGTAAAAGCACTATCATGATGAAACACATCTTCGACAGGTTCAATAGAGTTTTTCCCGTATCTCTCGATTTCCCTTTGATAGCTATCAATCATAACCTTATACACGAGCTCTGAATCAATGAATGGTCTTAGATGCTGATTCATGAGCATGATAGGGATTTGTATTCTGTTCAGATCCTTTATGTGAAATCTTCCTCTGATATGTGTCTTTGGGTCAGCATAACGAATAAAAAACCATCTATCTATAATGCCTTGTTGTTTAAGGTATGCACCAATAGGAGCTAATACTTCAGATATAATTCGGTCTCCGGTTTTAGGTCCGCAATATATTTTATAATAAAGCCACTCATCACCGATGATAAATGTTCTTTGTGTGCTCATAGTTTAATTGTTTTCTGTCGTTGAAGGTTCATTTTCTTTATAGAAAGAGAAGATTATCTCATTGGTGAAAGCATTTCCATTCTCATCAGTAACAATAGAATCGTTGTCAGAGAATATAAATTCCTTAAGAGTAAAAGAAGGTCTGTTTTTAACCAGAGACATTAGAAGTTTTACATTTTGTACTTTATCGAGATCGAACAATAGTTCGTTATCATAGTCTGCCAGAATGATATACCTATGGAATTTACGCTTTTCTCTCAATTCATTGAAAGCTGTCATTAATTCGGCATCATCTTTTATCTTCTTCAGGTTTTCTATCTCTTTTTGCTTCACACCCCATGTTGCTTCAGAAAGGATGATATTCTTATATACAATACGAGGTAAGAAGTTGAATTCATGTTCCATCTGTCCCCAATGGATTCCTATACCACCTCTCAAGTCCTGAGTTTGAAGGTCTGCAAGAAAATGATATGCAGGAAGTGCATTTGCAGAGAAATTATGAGCATTACCCAAATGAGGCTTGACGATCTTATTCAGTCTCTTGGATCTAAGGACGACTTTGTTTTGCTTGACAGATACCAATAGATCATCAAGAGGAATTTGATTTTCTTGTTTTACTGCTGATTGTGCCAGATAAGGGATTTCATACTCTCTGAAGATAGGTCTTGACAAGATGTTACCTACTCTACTTTCAGGGAGGTGAACGATCTCAGCTAAAATCATATCCTTATTTAATTCTTTTTCCTTTTCTCCAATTTCTACAAGAAACTCAGCGAGGTTTTTCTTTGAGTGACCAAATCTACCTAATAGATTGACAGTACTTGAACCTCCGACAGAATGAAGAGCAATCTTTTCTTCACCATTTTCTCTGGTGATTCTTGTGTTTACAGAGAATGTAGACGCTAAGTCGTCCCAGTTCTCTTCCATATCTTTCACATCTTCGTCAGTAAGCTCAAGATGTTCTTTATTGTTTTTTACTGTATCAGTATACTTATCTAGTAGTATACTAAGGTTACGAGCCCAGTTTATGTTTGCCATTATTCCCTTTGAAGTGACAAGAGGAATAGCAAGGTCATCAACAAGTGGTGAGTGATCACTTGCCGCACCTGAGTTGTTTTGAATATATCCTATACCAGACTCTACATCCAGAACTTTCAACAAAGGCACTTCTCTATCTTCATATCTTTCGGTGAAAGCTTCTGCAAACTTCGAGAGATTTGTTTCTTTCGGTCTGTATGTGAATTTATTCAGGAGACTACAAGCTTTCTTTATATTTTCCAGAATAGCTTCGTCGATAGTATTCTTTTTTGTATTCAGAACTAAATCTGTCTGGAAGAGATACTTTTCATCAAGAGGGATCTCAAGTTTCTTGAGTCTATTTGATATTTGAGTATAGTTTTCTATTGCAGTACCTAGTTTTGAATGATCCAGTCTAGCAACATCTTCCTTAACTCCTGTGATTTCGTTAAAGATATCATCATCTATATTAAAGTCCTTTATCTTATTGATGATAAAGTCATGTAGTTCTTCACCTGTAACAGTAGGATCCAGATTAGAGACCAACAGCTGATTGTCGATAAGAGCGTCAATAAATTCTACAGCATCTTCAAAAGTGATTTCATCACCTACCAGTAGTTTACCTAATTCTTCTCTCTTTGCACCTTCCTTTGACTTTTCAATGATAAGGGTTAGGTACTCATTGTTTTCAACAGCTGATATCTGGTGTTTTCTTCTGGTATTGAAATATGAATACTCAATATATCTTATTTGGTTACCAATGATATAATAAGAATTGTTAGGGAAGAATGTAAGTTGATTTCTAACCTCAGGTCTTTTTTCCAGATTTTGAATCAATGAACATAGGTAGTTCATGTCTAGCCTTGTATGAGGCTCATGTTGGTTCTTCTCTGATAAAACTATTGATGTTTCATCTCCGAGTTCTCCAAGGTTTAGGCCTGCAAATAACCCAAAAGGGGTACATCTCATACATGATCTTATATGATATTTCATGAAAGAGAATAGAAGATGGTCTTCTTTCTTCTTGTCCTTTAGGTATCCTTTTTCCCATTTCTCATAATCTTCAAATAGAACTGGTGACGCAAGGCGTACTGCTTGTAAGAACTCTTTATCGTTTTTGAAATCCTCCAGAGTAAAGGTTTCTTTATCTAATTTGTTGATACTATTTACTGGAGTTCTTAATGTATATTTGGTAAATGCTTTATAATTCTTCATCTTAAGCTTGATCTAAAAATAATATATAATCCCAATCGAGGTTGTCATATAGGTAAGATTGGAAGGAAGCGCATATTCCTCCAACTCCCATCAAGAAGCCTGCTTCATCATCTTCACGAGTTCCTCTTTCGTCAGCATTAGGAATAAAGAATCCAAGAGTACCATCTTTATGCACACCCATCTTTAATGTCATATCATACCAATAGGTTGAAGCTTCTTTGAATAGCTCATTGTTTGTCCATTTGTATAATCTATTATATATGTGTGCTACTCCTGCTGTACCATGACAAAGGCCACAATCTACTATCGTAGATTCTTCCAAAGACTTGCGTAGGGTAGTAGTTTCTAATATATGTAGTGCTTTTTCTTCAAGATCTTTCTTGCCTAGCTGTTGACCTGCTTCTAATAATACATATGCAACGCCAAGGTCACCATAACACCAAGCCAGACGATTTATATATCTGGTTTCTTCTTTACTATCTTTTACTATCATCTGTGGATAATGAAACTTTGCATTTTCTGCTTTGTTCCTGATAGATTCAAAGAAGTCAAGTAGTGCATCGATACTGTCAAAGACCTTTTTGTTGTCAGGGTATATCTTAGCCAGACGTAATAATAACTTAATTACAGGAGGCAGCCCGTGAGCTAAACCTGTGATAATAGTATCTGCTTCGTTTTCTCCGGACTGATGACCGTCATATATTCTTATCTCTCCATTTTTTGTGCGGTCATATACAGCATCAATCCATTCATTGAGGAAGATTCCTGCCTCTTCACTTTCTTTTATACGAGTAGAGAAATATATACCAATACCCGTTGAGCCATGTAGATAATCAAAGTTGTCATTCTTTATAAAGAATTGACCATACTGAATAGCTACCTTATCAATTACTTCGAAAAACTCGTCATCAAGTTGAATTAGTTCATGATCCTGAAGATAACCTGCAATGACACCTATACTTACAAGTCCCTGAGAATAAGCATGCATATGTATTTTGCTTAAATCCAGATTACTTATAGCATCTTGTATTCTCTCTATTCCAAGATCTACATACTTTGGGTTATTGGTGTTTAGTCCATAATTTACTAATGTAAGGTGGTTACCTAATGATCCATAAAGGGAGTAATCTTTACCTTCAAACTTCTCTAGAAAATCTATTATCTCCTGATTTTTCTTTTCTATATTTTCTTTAAGTAATATATCTTGACTCATTGCTTTATATTTTGTTTAATTGTAAAATTAGTTTTACTGACTGAAGCTTTCTTTCAGTGGAAAGGATATTGCAATAAAAGATGCTTTAATTTGATGTGTGTTTTTGAAGAAAAAACTGCGTGTATCTTTTGATTGATTTACATATTTTCAACTGATCTTTATTGTTGTTGCAATACTTGAGTTAATGCAGTATAAATATAGGATAAATTATTTAGTAGTTTTGTGTTCTTTTCATGAAAGAAAAAATATTACACTGCTTCCCGTGGATATTATTCATTCAATAGTAATAGGTCTTCTTTTCTTCGATCTTTATTTCTTCATCTACCTTAGGTCAGATTTGATATGTGAAGGGAAGCTTATTTTTATGAAAGACTAATGTTTGGGTTAAATCAATGGAATAGAAGTAATTGCATTATATGATTATCATTTTCTTACTTATATATAAAGATCTTCCGCCTTATGCAATAGAGGTTTCCCCCTGATGAAAGTCTATCCTCCCCTTGATGAATGCCTGTCTTCCCCCTGATGGATGTTTGTTCGTAAGGCTAAAAATCAAATTTTGATGGGAAGATATTTAAATAAAACAAGGGATTTTCTGCTATTTCATAGCTTGTTTGTCAATAACCTATAAAGGCAATGCTTTACTTTTACCTAAGTATTGCACACCAAAGTCGGCTTCTAAGGGCTTATTTTGATTAAATTCATATGAATATATAGCCCGAAAGGAATGTATTTTGTTCCTTTTTAATAAAAAACACTCTAATTTATGGCATAAGATATACTGCATTAGTACTATAGCTATTTCTATTGAAGTAAATAAAACATCAGATTGCTGAGTAATTAGGGATGTTAAATTGTATAAGAATATGTTTTTAATCTGATAGTATCTTTATCCTATATATTACAAAGTAGGTCGGGTTTGTTTTAAACTACTTTACCTGTTTTATTGTTTGATTCCTATAAACAGCTTGTATAAGCTTATTCATGAAGACATGAATATAAACTTATTATACTGGTCACAAAAGAATGAAGAGTTTAGGAATGCTATGGCAGACGTGAATCATGTAATTTAAAGTATCAGTAAGCGTTTTAACTTAAGTTTTGAAACTATAAGGAGATATATATGAAAACAAAGAGACCGCTAATTTTCGTTACAAATGATGATAGTATTAAAGCTTTAGGGATAAGAGCTTTGATAAAGGCTGTTCAGCCATATGGTGATATTGTCGTTGTTGCTCCCGAAAAGCCTATGTCAGGTAAGGGTCTATCGATCACAGTAGAATCACCATTGAGGGTTAAACCTATTGCAGAATATGAGAATGTAAAAGAGTATGCTATTACAGGAACTCCTGTTGATTGTGTGAAGTTAGGGATTCAAAAGGTTTTAGAGAGAAAGCCTGACCTTATAGTTTCGGGAATTAACCATGGTTCTAACGCATCTGTCAATATCCTTTACAGTGGCACTATGGGAGCTGCTATTGAAGGCTGTATCCTTGGTATTCCATCTATTGGCTTTTCCTTATTGAATTACAGTTCAAATGCAGATTTCTCTGCGACTATTCCTTTTGTAAGAAGCATTATAGAGCAAACTTTAGATAAAGGATTGCCAAAAGGCGTATGTTTGAATGTAAATATTCCAGATGAATCAGAAGATGATATTAAAGGAATAAAATTCTGTAGACAAGCTAAGGGCAGATGGTCAGAAGAATTTGAAGAGCGTTTAGATCCCCGAGGAGGCAAATATTATTGGTTGACAGGGAAGTTTATTTATAAAGATGGTTTTTCTGATGACGATCAGCATGCTTTGGAGAATAACTATGTAGCTGCTGTTCCTGTGCAAATAGACCTTACAGCGCATAAAGAATTGAATTATTTTAATGATTGGAATAAATAAATATGAAGAGTAAAGTTTTTTCTTCTGTATTACTTAGTATCATCTTACCTGTTGTTATAGTAGTAATAGTATATTTGTTAAATGACTATATGTCTGGTGAGATAGGCAAAAAAGCATACTTTATAAGTGTGATTCCTAATCTAATGTTAGTTCGTTATTACTTTATTAAGAGGAAAGATGATCTTAGAGGCCGTTTAGCATTGTTGATTACTTTTGCTGTAGGCATTTGCTTGTATTTCTTATTTATGAAGTAATACTACGATTATTATTCTTTTGAACTGTAAATAGATGAAATATTATATAATAGCTGGTGAAGCTTCAGGAGATTTGCATGCTTCTAACCTTATTAAAGAAATAAAAGAGAATGACCAGCAGGCTGAGTTCCGTTGTTGGGGAGGTGATCTAATGGAAGCTCAAGGGGCTAAGTTAGTAAAGCATTACAGAGATTTAGCTTTTATGGGATTTGCTGAGGTGATTACTAACCTAAGAACTATACTTGGTAATATCAGCTTTTGTAAGAAAGATATTGTAGAATATCAACCTGATGCTGTAATTCTTGTTGACTATCCCGGTTTCAATCTTCGTATTGCGTCTTTTGTGAAAGAGCAGGGGATAAAGGTATATTATTATATATCTCCTCAGGTATGGGCATGGAAAAAGAACAGAGTAAAGACTATAAAGAAGGTAGTCGATAGGATGTTTGTTATTCTTCCTTTTGAGAAGGATTTCTATAAAGGATGGAATTATGATGTTGACTTTGTAGGTCATCCTTTGCTTGATGCTATCAATGGAGGAAGTACATTCAATCGTGATGCTTTTATTGAAAAGAATCAGTTGGATAATTCTAAGCCTATTATTGCAATGCTGCCAGGTAGTAGAAAGCAAGAGATATCAAAAGTATTACCTATAATGCTGAAGGCTATTGATGACTTTCCGGATTATCAGTTTATAATCGGTGGTGCTCCTGCTTTGCCTGAGTCTTATCTGGAGTCTTATGTAGGGCAAAAGAATGTGAAAATTATTTACAATCAAACACATGATTTGTTGAGGTCTGCCTATGCTGCTCTTGTTACTTCAGGTACAGCTACTCTTGAGACAGCCTTGTTTGGTGTACCTGAGGTAGTATGTTATAAGGGTAGTTATATTTCATATCAGATAGCAAAGCGTGTGATAAGCATTGACTATATCTCTCTTGTCAATCTGATTATGGATAAGATGGTTGTAAAAGAATTGATTCAGGGAGATTTGAATTATAAGAACCTTGTTGGTGAGCTTAAGAAGATTACTGTTGATGAACAAGGTCGTGCAAATATGATGAAAGACTTTGATGAACTTCATACCAAGCTTAAAGGTGGTACGGCATCAAAAACTACTGCTAAGCTTATTGTTGATGATATGAAGAAATAGTTTTCAACATCTTATAACATAATATATAAATGTGGTATTCTGATATGTGAAGAGTAAAATATCAGAATATTACATTTTCGTTTGTTTGGGGTGTACTGTTGTTGGGATATTATTTGCCTATTACCTCCCTTTCTGGGATGATACTATATACTTTCTATTCCTTCTGTTTCCTTTATTGTTGCTGGTTGTAAATGCATATAAGAGGTTTCCTCTTGTTGTAGAGATATGCTCTTTTCTCTGTTTGATTATCTTCTCTTTCTTTTATTCTTACATTGAATTATATCCTTCAGATAAGGATATTTGTATTGATGATCAATCAGAACATTATATTTATATACTGAAGATCGAAAAAGAGTTTAAGACTACATCTACAAGAACTCAATACAATGCTCAGGTTTATCATCTGGAACAAGAAGCTCCTGTATATTCGGGTCGTTTATTATGTGATATCAATAAGCGGATAACAATACAGAAGTTTCGATCGTACCATCATTGCTTAGTTAAGGCGCATTATGTTGAGGTCGAAAGTCCGATTTTGGATGATGTCTTTAATTATAGTAGTTACTTGAAAAATAAGGGCTTCGGATCCGGATATCTGAAAGTAGATAGCATAATAAGAATAGACAGTACAGTCAGGAAGTTTGATGTAGTACAAGATCTGACGGCTATACGAAAGTCGTTTGCTTCTTTTATTGATTCCCGGATATCAGACAATGACTCCAAAGCGATTATAAAGTCGCTTCTGTTTGGTGATAAGACCGACTTTGAGCTGTCGACAATAGAATCACTTAGAAGCGCAGGGGCTATACACTTCTTTTGTGTTTCTGGTTTTCATGTGGGTATTGTCTATGGCTTGATAAGTTGGCTTTTTGGATTGTTTCCCTTACCGTTCAGGATTAAGAACTACCTGAGGTTGTTTATTATTTCAATACTATTGATTGTATATGCTATCATCTGTAATCTTTCACCTTCTGTTGTTAGAGCTGTGATTTTGCTTATTCTGTTTCTGACAAGTGATAGTATGTCGAGAAATACAAATGGCTGGTTGTTGTTTGGGTTGGGTATATGGATAATGCTTCTGATCTCTCCTTTATGGTTGTTTGATGTAGGGTTTCAGCTGTCTTGCTCTGCGGTCTTGGGGATTCTTATCTTTTATAAGCCTTTCCAATCAATGCTTTGTTCAAGGTATAAATTCCTTGGTAAGGTATTAAATGTGGTTAGTGTTTCGCTTGCTGCTCAGTGTGGAGTTTTGCCTATTCTTATCTATTACTTTCATAGTATTCCAGTGTATTTTATCCTTACTAACTTGATTATGGTTCCATTGGTGACTTTCCTTATGTTTTATACTTTAGGTGTATTGTTGATATACTGGATACCTATATTGAATGATTTGGTCTTTTTCAGCCTTGATTATGTATGTAAAATTCCTGTTTACATTACAACATATATATCTTCTCTTCCTCAATCGGAGATAAAACATATTGTTCTGGATAGGATTTCACTGCTCTTTATTGATAGTTTGATTGTGGTTCTTGGATTGTTGTTTAATAAGTTTACAGAAAAGAGAGCCTTTGTAAGTTTTGTGTTTGCTGTTGTATTATTTGTAAGCTTCCATTATAAAAGCGAAAAGACGATTGAAAGGATAAAGTACAAAAACCTATTGATTACAATGATCTACGATAATGAAAAACTTTTCCTTATATCCAACCAAAATCTCAACGCTTATTATAAACTCAGATATGAATTGAAGTCTTTTCAAAAGATTCATGGTATAAATAAGTGTCAAATCTTATCACCTGATGATTTTTTATACGTAGATTCGACTTTTAGGCTCTTAAAATTGCAAAATTACTACTGTGTCGAAGGGGATGTATTTACTATGAATGGCTCTTTTCGGCATTTACACAAGCAAAATCTAGTGTTTGTAGAAAAAAATATCGAATAAAGAATAAATCTAAGTAATGTTGTAAATAAATGAGTATCCGAAAACTAATATTTGTATTCCGAAAATGTATAGCTGATAACAGGAAGAAAAATCAAAAAAAAGCATGGAAATGTTTGCAGATATGAAAAACATGCATATCTTTGCAACGCTTTTAAAGAGAAACGCTCTTAAAAATAAGATTTGGTCTGGTAGTTCAGTTGGTTAGAATACATGCCTGTCACGCATGGGGTCGCGGGTTCGAGTCCCGTCCAGACCGCGAAAAGCTCTCCTATTTAGGGGAGCTTTTTTTTTGTCCCCGAAAATGGATATCCAAATAATTAATTATTCTATTGAACAATCTCCTCTTTTTTAGTTTCCCTTTCGTGTTGTAGGTTTTAAAATTAAATGCCAGATAAAGTTTTTTTGGTATGGTATTTGAATCTAAGTAACTGTAATTTAATTGAATTTGAGGCAGTTAAGTCTCAATATACAATTGAAACTCTTCTCTACATCATATACACTAGGTTTTGTCGAGCCTAAACTTTCCGGGCGAAACCCTGTGGCTTACCTTAAATTATATGGATTCGGAAATTGGTTCAGCCATATATGTCAAGGTAACATTTTTCCCAAAGATATTTAATGATGATTGGTTTTGAAACTTGGTAAATATTTTTTGGTTTTGCTTTTGAATACTTGATTATAGGTTTATTTTACTCTAATTGTCTCTTTTAACTCCTTAATTTTCTTTTTATCTCCAGAAAATGAAGCCAGAGCGAATCTGGTTTCATTTTCATTTAAAACTTAAAATAAAGAAAGCTGTTCTTGTAAATAAAAGTATTGAAGATCTGGGTTCTTCTGCTGCATGTTTAATTGTTGTTTTGGGTTCCTAAGACCATAGATGTGTTTTAGGTTTTTGTTTTTTGGGAGGTACATAATTAAGCTATGAAGTAGTCGAACCCTTTTTTTATTTTAAGTAAATAATCATTCCTTCTTTTAATGGCTGATCGTCATAATTCTTATTTAACCTTTTTAGCTTCTTTAGGCGCAGTCCATAATACTGGGCAATTTGATATAAAGTTTCATTATCTTTTGCTGTATGAACTTTGTGTTTGCATCTTTTTCTTTTCTTTTCAAGATAAATCATCTGACCTTCATATATGATATCATCTTTTTTGAGATCATTATATTTATATACTTGCCAAGTATAGATTTCAAACTCTTTAGAGATTCCATAGAAAGTGTCTCCTTTCTCTACAAAGATGAACTTTCTTCTATTGTTGACATAAATCTTTCTATCACTAAACTTATTCTTTGTAAGCTTAAAGTTTATGGGATTTGGTCTGAAAAGCTCAGTATATAGACTAGCCTTTTCATTGCCTGATATTGTTTCTTCTTTGTGAGTTTCTTTCTTCTTATAATTAGGATTGTCGAATTGATGCAGATTATATTTCTCGATGATGTTTATCAGTCTATGAGCATATTTAGGATTGGTAGCATAACCAGCCTTCTTAAGGCCATGAGCCCATCTTTTATAATCATTAGATTTATATTTAAATAAGAAAGCGTAGCGACTACGAGTAGTTAGGAAGTTGGAATGATCTTCAAAAGACTTTTCTGGATTTTTATATTTTCTGAAACATTCATTTTTTGCATCATCATTTTGATAATACTTTTTCCCTTTCCAGCTTTTATGGCATTTTATACCAAAATGGTTATTGGCATATCTTGCAAGCTTACTATTTCCAATACCTGATTCGAATATTCCCTGACCTAATGTTATAGAAGCAGGAATACCATCTTCTTTCATTTTCTTTATAGCAATATCCTTATATCTTTCAATATATTCTTGATGTGTGATTTTCTTTTGAGCAGAAGAGGATATAGAGATAATGATGAAAACTATAAGTAAATTATAATTAAGTTTTAGCATAAATGAGATTATTTTCGTTGATTATTGCAAATATAAAAATCATTCATCGGCAATAGTTGAATGGCTATAAAAATTATACATTGTTTTTAGCGTTAGGAGTTCGAAAGAAATAATCATATGGAGATAATAGAGAAATACTTTGGTGATCTAACGAATACACAAAAGGAACAGTTAGGTAGATTAAAAGATGTTTATGAAGATTGGAATGAAAAGATAAATGTTATATCAAGAAAGGATATGGACTCTTTTTATGAGAAACATGTTTTACATTCTTTAGGTATAGCTACTATCTTTGATTTCAAAGAAGGAACAAGGATACTTGATGTAGGAACTGGAGGAGGTTTCCCAGGAATTCCTTTGGCTATAATGTTTCCAGAAGTAAAATTTCATTTAATAGATTCCATAGGAAAGAAGATAAATGTAGTAAAGGCAGTAGCTGAAGAACTTGCTTTGTATAATGTTACAGCAGAACAAATAAGAGCTGAAAAGCATAAGGGACAATATGACTTTATTATAAGTAGAGCAGTAACACGAATGAAAAATTTTATGCCATGGACTCATGGGAAATTGTATCAGCATTCATTCAATGAAAAGCCAAATGGAATCATCTATCTAAAAGGAGGAGACTTAAATGAAGAACTTTCTGAAATAAATAAAAGGAAGATTATTCATTTATATGATTTACAAGACTGTTTTGAAGAAGAGTTTTTTGAAACAAAGAAAATTGTCCATATATTCTAAACTGATTCAATTCAGTTAAATATGTTATTGTAGTATTTGTATTTAATTAAAAGAATGCGATAAGAGAAGAAAATTGTTGTAGGATATATTATATTTCCTGCAACTTTTTATCTTTGTGCAAATGGGGTTTATGGGTAATTATTATTTTCTTTTTATTATTGTATAGTATTATTCCAAGATAATAGAAGAGCTTTACATTAATATTACACATCCATTAAAGAATTGTATTTCTTAAATTATTAAATTTTTTATTGATGGAAAATCAGAATTCAGGAATTAATTTCCAAAAAGATTATTCAAATCAGAATTCAAATCAGAACCCAAATCAGGGTTCAAATATGAATCAGAATATGCCACAGTTTCCTCCAAAAACATGGTTGGCAGAATCTATATTAGTAACATTATTTTGCTGTTTACCTTTTGGTATTGTAGCTATAATATATGCTGCTGGTGTAAATAGTAAATTTACTATTGGTGATTATTATGGGGCATTAAATGCTTCAAAGCAAGCAGGAACCTGGGTGAAAGTAGGATTCTTTTGTGGTATAGCTGTTTATGTTATATATACTATATATGTTCTTGCTTTTGCTTCAAGTATAACAGCATCTATGATGGAACTAGGAAATATATAATGAGAAAAAAGATTACCATTGTTTTAGGGCTATTTATCTTTATAGGATTAATAGTCCTATATTTTATCTATCCACCAACAGGGAATATTCTTTTCCCTAAATGCCCCTTTTATATGATGACAGGGTTTTATTGTCCTGGGTGTGGAAGTCAAAGAGCGGTTCATGCATTATTGCACTTTGATTTTTATGGAATACTCAGGTATAATCCTTTGTTTTATTTGGGCATACTAGTTATAATGTACTCTTTATATATTTATATATGGAGTTTTCTGCATAAACAAAGGAGAGTCTCTTTATTAAATCACCCAAAGACACCTATAATCTTATTTGTAGTAATTGTTTTATATTGGGTTGCACGAAATATTCCTTTTGTACCTTTTGTTTATTTAGCCCCTTCGTCTTGATATTGACTGTTTGTAATAGACTAGTTTAGCTACTGTGTTATTCGTTTCTGCTTCTTAGCATATAATATTTTCATTCTTTTCTATTGATCTATTTTCTTTTAACTTTGTTAGCTGTTTAAAATACAATTTATTAATATTTAAATATTATTATAATGAGTGACCAGATAAAAAACCTAGAGCCAAAGGCTTTATGGACAAACTTCTATAAGCTGACACAAATTCCTCGTCCATCAAAAAGTGAAGTAGAGATTCAAAAAGCTTTAGTTCAATTTGGAGAAGAATTAGGTTTAGAGACTATAAAGGACGAAGTAGGTAATATTATTATAAGAAAACCTGCTACTGAAGGTATGGAAGATAGAATGGGCGTAATTCTACAAGCTCATCTTGATATGGTTCCTCAAAAGAATGCAGATACAGCACACGATTTTGAGAAAGACCCTATCCAAACATATATTGATGAAGAATGGGTGAAGGCTAAAGGAACTACTTTAGGTGCTGATAATGGTATTGGTGCTGCTGCAGCAATGGCTATTCTTCAATCTAAAGATATTGCTCATGGGCTTGTTGAAGTATTATTGACTTCTGATGAAGAAACAGGTATGACTGGTGCCAATGGGCTTCAGCCGAATGTACTGAAAGGAGATATCCTTATGAACCTTGATTCTGAAGATGAAGGTGAACTTTATGTTGGTTGCGCTGGTGGCGTTGATACAAATGTAGAATATTGTTATTCAGAAGTTGAAGTGCCTGCTAATGTAACTCCTTTTGAAATAATAGTAAAAGGTCTTAGAGGTGGTCATTCAGGAATGGATATCAATCAAGGAAGAGGGAATGCTAATAAAATAATGAATGCTCTGTTAATTACTGCAGAAGAGAAGTTTGGAATTCGCTTGGCTATTATTAATGGTGGTAGTTTGAGAAATGCAATCCCTAGAGAATCTTTCGCTACTATTGTTGTCCCTAATGAAAATTTAGAAGGTTTCAAGACTTTAGTTAAGGAATTTGAAGTTATTGTTAAAGATGAGTTCAAAAAAGCTGATCCAAATGTTGTAATTGAGATTGTTGATGCAGAAATGCCAAAAACAATCATCAACAATGAAACAGCAGTAGCTCTTTATAAAGGTATTGCAGAATGCCCTAATGGCGTTATGGCAATGAGTAAAGATTTTGAAGGAGTAGTTGAAGTTTCTTCAAACCTTGCTGTTGTGAAATCAGAAAATGGAATAATTGAGCTAGGAAGTCTTCAAAGAGGTTCTGATGATCAAGGTAAGGATGATCTTGCTACTAAGATAGCTAAAGCATTTACTGATCAAGGTGCGAAAGCTGTTCATGAAGGAGCTTATCCAGGATGGAAACCAAATCCTGAATCTAAAGCACTTGCTCTTTTGAAATCTGTTTACAATCAGAAGTTTGGTAAAGAACCTTTGGTTAAAGTTATTCATGCAGGATTAGAATGTGGTATTTTAGGTGCTGCTTATCCGAACTGGGATATGATCTCTTTTGGACCTACTATCAGAAACCCACACTCTCCTGATGAAAAGGTAAATGTAAAAACTGTAGGGATGTTCTATGAGTTTCTTCAAGAAGCTTTAAAGAATGTTCCAAAAAAGTAAAATAATAGTGCCCTATAGAGTCAGTAAAATACTGGCTCTGGGGATATTTTATAATATTTTTTAAAAAAATGTTTGAGTTTAAACTAAATTATACTTAGTTTTGCACTCCCAAAAAAAACAAATAATAAAATGAAGAGGACTTTTCAACCATCGAGAAGAAAGAGAGCTAATAAGCATGGGTTCAGATCTAGAATGGCGAGTGTTAGTGGTCGCAAGGTTCTGAAAGCTAGAAGAGCAAAAGGAAGAAAGAAATTATCTGTTTCTAGTGAACGATAATTAATTCTTTTGCGCTGATTCTTTCTGACCACTTATTTGTTCAGGACATTAGCTCAGGTGATGCATGCATTGCCTTTTTTGAAGATATTAAGGGTTACTATTTGGTGACCCTTTTTATTTTGGATTTGTTTTCATTTTAGAATGAGATAATAATTCCTCATTTTATTAAATTTATTCTAAGTACACGACAATAATTTACAATACTGTTTGAGATTATTTGATTTATAGCTATATAGTAAAGAGTTAGCAAGGTGAATTAATCCATATTTAAAGAAGCTATATTGCTTTCTAATTTTTGTCTTCTTAAATCTTTTGACTTTTATCTGTTTGATATTTTCATGGATGAATACACCAGTAATATAAGCCCAAATAAAAGCAATAGCTGTTACTGCTATTAACTTATTGATTCTTTTTGTATCAGTAAGGTGTGTGTCTTCCAGATTAAAACCACTTGTTTTTAATGCTTTAAACAAAGTCTCTACTTGCCATCTGTCTTTATATATTTCAATGCCATTTCCCTCAGAACA
>JBGRPZ010000044.1:0-32959 GCA_041725915.1 Hyphomicrobiales bacterium
CTTTTGCTATTTAACATAACATTGGGCTTATATGTGCGATAATCTACAATTTTAAAATTGAAAGCCGAATTATCGCACTATACAGCAGTTAAAAATAAGTGATAAAGCTTATAAATAAAAAAATATAAGGGTCTGAAGCAAAAGCATTCCCAGCCTAAATCTTCAATAATAATTAGATTCCTGAAATGACTTAACTTTAAAAGTATATTACACATATAACATATGTGTAAGAGCTGAGAATAGTTTTTTCGAACAAGCCATCTTTAATTCAATATTTTTTTTGGAAAAATAATTTTGAGCGATTTTATAGAAACACAAGCTAGAAACAAAGATTACTCTATATTTAACGCCCCTCTTTTATATTTCTTTCAAGCAAAAAATCTCTCTTCTATTGAACAATCTAAAGCCTTAAAAGCACAACTTATTTATCAGCATCAAAGGAAAAGGGATTATGAGTTGCCTGAATAGATCTAATCCAAATATAAATCATCATATACAGCAACCAATACTATTCATACACAACTATACATCAGTATCTTACGATCAATTCTAAATAAGTAAAAAATACTATAAAATTGTTTGCCAGCATTCTAATTCTTCTACCTTTGCACCCCGAAAATTAGAGCAATAAATTTACAATTAATCGCAAAATAGTTATTGGACTATGTCATTTGTAACAAAAGAGAAATTATTCTCAAAAGAATGGTTTTTGGCATACACCTATTTATTGGCAGGTAGCTTTATACTTGCATTAGGTATTGTATTGTTTGTGAATCCATACAAACTTGCACCAGGAGGAACATATGGAATAGCAATAGTTCTTCACCATGTAGTCGATCTTAAGATTTCGGCGATGGCATTATGTATGGACATTCCTCTTTTAATATTAGGAACATTAGTATTAGGGCCAAGATTTGGAGTAAAAACGATAGTAAGTACGGTAGCGATAGCAGGATTCACGTATTTATTAGAGACTTACAGAGGCTATGAGCCATTAGTAGTAGATGACCCATTACTTTCAACCATATTCGGGGGAGTATTATATGGAGTAGCAATCGGGCTTATCTTTAAATCAAGAGCAACATCAGGAGGATCAGACATTATAGCAATGATCACTTCAAAATACACAAAGATGTCATTAGGTAAGCTAGTTATCCTAGTTGATTCAATTATTGTGTTGCTAACATTAGTTGCATTTGACGACTGGAAATTACCATTATACTCATGGATATTAATTTACATAGAGGGGGTTGTAATTGATATTATATTACAAGAAGGTAATTCATTCCATAAGACACTGCTGATAATCTCGGATAAATATGACGAAATCAGAGATAAGATAATCAATGATGTAAATAGAGGTGGTACATTCTTTGCAGGATCAGGAATGTACAAAGGAAAAGAAAAGAAGATGATTTATACAGTTGTAACAAGGAGAGAGCTTGCTATAATAAAATCACATGTAATGAAAATTGATCCTGATGCATTTATGAATGTCATTGATTCAAACGAGACATTAGGAAAAGGATTCAAATCTCTCGATGAAGATCCATCATAATCAGTAATTTTACAACTGATTTATATATTAAAAGCGTTTTGGTTAACCAAAACGCTTTCTTTGTATCAAAACAAATCTTCTCAAGGTAGTTCTTCTCTGAAATTTACAATATTCTTTGCCATATTCTTGAATATGAATATATGAAAAGGCAACATCAGAAACCAGTAAATTCTACCCATTAAACCTAAGGGACGAAAGACAGCTTCTTGCTTCAAGAAAAGCTTATCATCTTTTTTATGGAGAGAGAATTCAAGCCATGCCTCACCCGGAAGCTTCATCTCAGCATAAAGCAGTAATCTAAACTTATTTTTATCAGCAACGATAACACGCCAAAAGTCAAGAGCATCACCATTGTTTATTATAGACTCGTTTGTCCTGCCTCTACGAAGTCCTACACCTCCAATCATCTTATCAATTATGCCTCTAATCTTCCATAGCCCATTGGCATAGTACCAACCACGATGCCCACCAATATTCCATATATTCTTTGTTACATGATGAGGATCATCAATCTGTATATACTGAATATCACTATAGCAACCATGATTAGGCTTTTGGATATGATCCATAATATGAGGATCAGCACCAGAGACAATAGCAGCGTCTTTCCATGAGGATATAACATGATTCTCCTCTACCTTCTCAAAAGCTAGTTCAATAGCTTTCTTATAGCTAATCAATTCAGGTTGGCAAATTTTACTTATATCATCATTCTTACATCGCAATTCAATTTTCATGCTATCGACAAGATTAACAGCCAGAGGGTAAGATGTTGAAGTAACAAAATACAACCAGTATGATGACAATCGAGGAGTCATAATCGGCAAAGTCAAAATACTTCTCTTAAGTCCTCTAACTTCAGCCAAGGTCAGCATCATCTGTTTATAAGAAATAATATCAGGGCCACCAATATCAAAAGATTTATAATATGCATCTTCTTTTCCTAGTACACCTGTCAGAAAGTCTATCACATTCCTAACTGCAATAGGCTGAGAAAGCGTATTAACCCATTTAGGAGTAACCATGACAGGTAGCTTTTCTACCAGATCACGAATAATTTCAAAAGATGCACTACCACTACCAACAACGATACCTGCACGAAGTACGGTTAATGGTATAGATGATGAACTTAAAATCTTCTCTACAGCAAACCGTGCTTTTAAGTGTTCTGAAAAAACCTGAGTATTGATCAAACCAGACAAGTAGACTACTTGTTTAAGATTTGAAGTATCAGCCCATTTCGCAAAATTATTGGCAATCTGCTCTTCCATCATCTGAAAACCACCCACTTTCTGGGACATACTATGTATAAGGAAGTAAGCATAATCAAAATCCTTAGGAAGATTCATTACTTTAGCTTCATTGAGAAAATCAAGCTCAACAAGGGTAATCTTATCACGATAATATTCGGAAATAGAAAATCTATTTATATCTCTAACACAACAGGTAACATCATAACCCAAATCGACAAGTACAGGAATTAATCTTTTTCCTATGTATCCAGTTGCTCCAGTAAGTAATATTTTGTCCATAAGCCATAGATATTCGAAGAATAATATATATCTTTGTAATACAAACAATTACAATCAGACAAAGTTAGATCATATTATTAGTTATAAAGATACAGTCAGTATTTTTGTTTACTTATTTGTATTTTCTTGTATTATTTCTGCAATTTTTGTACGAATTTTGCTTTTATAATAATGACTTTAATTATTAATATCTAAATTTTACAAAATCATTTAATCATGATGAAAAAGATACTTTATTCATTTGCATTGCTTTTATTTTCTTTAAGCACCTATGCCCAAGACTTAACATTATTACATGGCGAAACTGAAATCCAAAACGGGGGTACTATAGAGGTTTCTGCAACACCTGATAAGTTTGATGTTGAAACTCTTTTAACATTAAAAAACAATACCGATACAGAGAAAAGTTGTATACTTATTAAAGATGTCACTGAAAGCACAGAAGGTCAGGATTTTTATTTTTGTGTTGGCGTTAGTTGCTATCCTCCTACAGTAGATCAATCAGAAAGCTTCGCACTAGCAGCTGATGCAGAAAGTGAATTCTCTGTTCATATGTCACCAAATAACACACAAGGTCTTGCTGTTGTTAAGTACACTATAGCTACAGAAGGAACAAACTTTGAATTTACAGTAAGATATGATATAGCTGATGGTATAAATGATGTATTTGACAGTCATCTTGTTTCTGATATCTATCCTAACCCAGCAAAGAGCACTGTAAATATCAACTATGATTTAGACCCAACTTACAATAATGTTAAGTTATCTATATACAATCTATTAGGATCAAAAGTGAAAGAATTCCAGATTAATTCTTCAAGCAACAGAGCGACTTTTAATGTTGAAAACCTAAATTCTGGTATATATTTCTACTCTATAATCAATAATGACAAGACTATCTCTACAAAGAAGCTTGTGATAAGAAAGTAGAATAGATTAAAAGAAATAAAAAACAAAAAGGTCGTCTTAAAATTAAGACGACCTTTTTTTATGCTCTTAGTTTTCCTTATATTATTCAGGTACAGACCATATAAATCTTTTATGCTGTAAGAAGTGTCTCACTTGTTCAACACTTTGAATAGATTTTCTATCTACAGATTCTATTGTATTGAATGCGTTATGAGGAGTAAGTAAAACTTGATCCATTTTAGACATCTTTATGATAGCTTGAGAAGAAGATAATTGGCTTTCCTTTCCCTCACGAAGAGCAACAGCTAAATCTTTTTCATTCTCATAAACATCAAGACCAACTCCGCCCAAATGATCCTCTTCAAGGAGTCGAAGCAGATCTTCAGAAGGTGAAATCTCTCCTCTCGAAATATTGATAAAGATAGCTCCTTGAGGAGCTTTTTTCAATAGGTCATAGTCAAAATAACCATTATTAGTATCATTAAGATTCATTGCACAAACAATGATATCAGCCTTCTTTATACCTTGCTCAATCTGTACATAATACTCTTCAGGGTATTTTACTTTAAGGTCAATACAGTCAACGCGCATACCTAGCCCTTTACCTATCTTTACAACCTCGTATCCAATATTTCCGACACCAACAACAAGAAGTCTTTTTTTCTCACATTCAAAACCTGTAATACCATCACGATGAAACTGATTGAACTGGCGGAACTGCATTTTTGACTTTCGAAGTAGATTCATCCACATCATCATAGCATGTTCAGCAACAGCACGATTACAGTATAGAGGTAAATACCCACAAGAGATCTTTTTGTTAACTCTACTTCTATAATCAATTAAATGATCAAAGCCAGTACTTCTGGAAATAATCCCATCCAGATCATCAGCCCAAGGCTCAGGAATAATACTTTGAGTACGAGTAGATATTATCTTTGCAGGAACTTTATCTGCACCATATTCCTGTATAGTTTTCCAGGTATATCCAGCCTTAACACCATTATTTAGATACTTGCGTAAGGCCTTTTCCTCCTCCTCGAAAGCTTCAAAAAAAAAGACATCCATCTTTATTTAATATTATGTAAGTGTAAATATTCTATTTCTTTGGTAGGGGCAAAACTACAATTTATATAATAAGAAACAAGTCTCTCTAACAGATCTATTTTTTATTCAAAACAATCAAGGAAATAAAAAAAGGTGATTGCGTTGCAATCACCTTTTAACAATTTACATAACAAACATAATCCTTATTGTATCACTACTTTTACTGTTGGGAAAAACTTGGCATCTTCAAGTTGAATAAAATAAATACCACTATTGACACCTATAATTGATAATTCATTAACTCCTTTCTGAACCTCAGCATTCTTCACCTGTCTTCCTGTCAGATCATAGATAGCTACCTTTCCATCTATAGGAGACTTAACATAAAGACTGTTTCCTTTTATAGGATTAGGATAAGCCTCAAAGTTTACTTTTACATCTAAAGGATCACTAGATTTCTGAGTATTCTTGAAAGAAGCAATGGGTTTAATTTCTTTTACAGCATCAACACTTATATCATATATGGAATAGCCATAGCTTGTATTCTTCTTCACTCCCTGAATACGAATAAATCTACCATAAGCCGATTGAGGATCTAAGCTTACGTGTGTGTATTCTGAATATCTTTTAATATCAGCAGGAACATCAACAAAAGATCTATTATCATTAGATACTTGTATTTTAAATTCAGAGTTCTTTCCATTTTCCCATTTTATGTTAAGCCCTGAAAAATGAAACGCTTCACCAGCATCTAAAGTAAAAGATGAATTATCGACCCAATCACTGGCCCATCTTGTGTTTCCATTATTATCAATAGCAAGGCCAGGGAAATATGTCTTCTCGGAACTACTAGCAGAAGCAGTTAAATCAGATCGATATAATATATTATCATCTTTTTGTCCGGAAACCTTAACCTGATAGATGGAATAGCCATACTTCTCATTACGCTTCACTCCTCTGATCCTAATTCTTGAAGTCTTCACATCCTTAAAGAAATCAATATGAAGAGGAACATAAGAAGCAGAAACATCTTTTCTTGTTAAATCAAAATCTCTTTTATAGAAAGGAAGAGGGCCTCCAATATTCTTCATTATACTACCTGTGTATCTATTCAGGTAATTCACCTCAGCCCAATTATTTTGATCATCTAAATATTCAACAACATAATCATTTGTAGCACCATTCTCCCAGATACTACTAATACTATTTACTGATTGTTTTACACCTAAATCTATTTCTGCCCATTGCATATCATTCCATTCACTTGCCCAGCGAGAATCTATATTGTCATCTGTAATATGCATTGGATTATATCCATTCTCAGTATCAGAAGCTGTAACAAATTTGCCAACAGCAAGATCATCACGTTGATTGGAAGTTTCTGTATAAACAAAAGTTGTCAATGAGTTGGGTTCTAAAGTGTATTTACAAACTTTATCACCATCCAAAATATCAATTTTCAGAGGTTGATTCAAACTGTTACTTATAAATAGAGCTATAGAACCATCCGGATTCTGAACAGCAACCTGATTGATATAAGAATATGCATTATCAGTCCAGATATTAAGGTCTGACTTAACAACTGTAGCTTCAGGTCTTATGTTTCTACTAAACTGCTTTAACACATAGTAAGAAGGGTTGTAAATAATTTCTTTCTTGACAGTATCAACCATTATAGGAGAATGACAAGGGTTATTTATACCATCATGATTATATCCTCCTTTTTCTGTGAGAACTAAATTCCAATCAATCCAACCTTCGGTATTATGACCAAAGTCATTTATTATATCATATATATATCTGGCAGCAGGCACCCAACTATTCAACCAAGCCCCTTTCTCCTGACATCCTTCAGTAGCAATGAAATGCTTTTGAGGAAATCTATCTTTCAAATAATCTAAACTTGGGAATTCTTTTAAAGACCATTGAGGCATTCCTGCAATATCCATAGATAGATCAAATCCATACCAATGGAATCCAACACCATAAATATACTTTGAAGCATCACTATTCAATACATTAAAACAATACTTCTCGATGCCATCACCATGACCTATATCATTCTGCTTATCCCAATCCCAGATCAGAATCCTTGAGTCAATGCCTTCTTTTTCAAAAACAGGACCTAAATGATTTCCTACAAAGTTTATAGTTTGATCAATAGAATAAGTACATCCTTCCCAAGGTGGGTTATTTTGAGCCTCATTCTGAACAGAAACAGACCAAACAGGGATTCCATTATTTTTATATTCCTGCACATAACGGGCAAGATATCTTGCATAAGCATCATAGCAATCTTCCTTCAGGCTATTGTCTCTAAAAGAAATACTGCCAGCTCCATGACCTGCATATCTCTGTCCACTTTTCTTCATCCATGAAGGAGGAGACCAAGGAGCACCAAAGAACTTTAAGTTAGGATTATAATCAAATGCTTTTTTTATGGCTGGAATAATATACTTCTGATCCTCTTCAACAGAGAAATGATTCAAGTCGTAATCATTAGGTGTCTCATCAAAAGAATAGTATCTGGTAGAGAAATCAGCAGATCCAATATGAGATCTCAACAAACTATAATCCGATCCTTGAGCACCAAAGTAGGCATTATATATCTCCTCTTGCTTTTCTTTGGGTAAAGTCTTTATGATTGCAGCAGAAGTTTCTGTCATTGCCCCACCAATTCCAATTAACTGCTGCCTTTTCTGTCCTGAGAATATTTGTATAACATTATCTGATAAATCTGAACTTGATAGATGATCAAAATATATGTCAGACTTCTTCTGTGATGTAGGATTAGCTTTTGAAACAGTATATACTTCAATTTTAGATTGAGAGTATAATAATGAAGATAAACAAAGTAAACCTAGTAATGCAAGTACCTTCAAAGAGTAAATTAATGTGTTCATATTTTCATAGCTTTATGTTAGGTTCAGTATTTATAAGTACGTATAAAAACCCCAATTGTTATACGTTATATCAGGAAAGTCAATTAAAACCAGTATAAATAGTAAAACACGAACCAACACTAGTGTCTTACTAACATTATATTACGTGATTATACTTAATTAGATTCAATATTTAAAAGCGGATGAGTTTGGAGAGAATAGTATTTTTTCTACTTTTGTGCTCGGGTAAGTCTTGTGCGACTAGCTCCCTCAGAATCCCCCAGGGCCGGAAGGCAGCAAGGGTATGAGGTTGTAGCAGTGCGACGCAAGTAGCTTACCCTTTTTTTATGCATAAAAATAGAGGCTACAGTACTCTATTAAATTTCTTGCAGCCTCTGTGTTTATCGTATGAAAAAGTCAATAATAGAACGTATCTAAGCATTTTATATTTTATATACCTAAGTATTAATACCATAACGACATACTTATAAATCATATTTTATGATACATCTAAATATTATATTTAGTTTGATTAAATTTTGCATAAAACAATGATAAATTAGTTTGTTCGTTAAAAGAGACTAGGAAAGCTAATATTAGACTAAACAAGTTAAGACAAGGCTTCTGAGAGTGTCATTTTTGTAATACTATACTAACTATAGCAAGCTAATTGAACTCCAAGGGGAGATTTATAATCTTATTATATTATAAGTAATAATCTTGAAGCAAACTAACTGAAGCACTGTCTAATATTTATATAATAAATCTTAAAGCTTACTTTTATTCTAGGGATAAACAGACTAACTAGTGTCTAGTATTATATATAATAGATAAGATAAAGAACTAAAGTTACGAAAGAATTAACAATGCTAAGAAAACTTACTATTCCTAAAAAGCTCAGACTAGGATTTGGGGTAGCTCTTGCTTTTATTATAACTGCAAGCATTGTAATAGTACATCTGCAGTATAAGAATAAAAAGATATTAGACAGAGTAGTTACCTTCTATGAACCTTCACAAGAATTTCTATACAATTTACATCATTCTATTTATGAAACAAAGATGTTAATCAAGAGCTGGGTTTTCATAGAATACAAACAGAATACAAAAAACAAAGAGAAGCTTATCAAGCTCCATAATATTACCATTCCTAAACTGGAAAGTCAATTAGCTGAACTTTCTCCTTACTGGACAGATAAAGAGCAAGAGATATATAATAAAACCCTCATTATTATAAATGACACTCTTTTCCCTCAGCATCTTTCTATTATGGACTTACTCCAATCCATAGACGACTATAGTGATCCTATAAAAAGCCATAAAGCAATGGCTATGGTCAAGGATGATGAAGATCTGGTAATAATTACAACAAATAAAATACTGGATAACTTAAACCTCCTAATATCCAACATCTCAAAAAAATTCGATGAAGAGAAACTATATATGGAGACCTCATATTCTTTCTTCAGCAATTTATTGGTTGTCCTAAATATAAGTCTTCTGATAATCACAATAATTGCAGGAATAGGACTCTCAAGGTTAATTGTTATTCCTATTTACAAACTGACTAAAGCTGCCAGAAATATAAGTGATGGTGACTTTAATGTAAATGTAAATATTAATACAGGTGACGAAATTGAGCTTTTGGGAAGTACTTTCAATAATATGGCTGAAAATCTAAAGCAGCAAAGAGAGAAGCTAGAAAAATCCAATGCAACAAAAGATAAGTTCTTCAGCATTCTGGCACATGAACTTCGTGCTCCTTTTAATGCTTTCCTTTCTGTTTCTGAAGCTTTGGCTAAGAATCAGGACAAGCTCACTGAAGAAAGAAAAAGAAGTTTTGCTAATAGCATATATGCTTCAGCATATAAGATAAATGCTTTATTACACAACTTATTACAGTGGTCTTGCACACAAACAAATAACATAACATATATACCTAAAGTTATTGATGCTAACGAAGTTGTCAATGAAAACATCCAACTATTGTCAACCCCAATTACTAATAAGAAACTAAATGTAAATAATCTTATTCCTAAGGATACTTTTGTTTGGGCTGACTATAATTTATTGTCAACTGTAATCAGAAATCTCATCAATAATGCTACTAAATTTACTCCTAGTGAAGGTATTATAAATATAATCTTGGGTATAGAGAATAATGAAACCCTTATTATTTCCGTTCAAGATACAGGGATAGGTCTTTCACAAAAAGACATAAATAAGCTATTCAGGATTGACGTTGACACTAAATTTATAGGTAGTTCCACTGAAAAAGGTACAGGATTAGGATTAATCCTTTGCAAAGAGTTTGTGGAAATTAACGGAGGTAGAATTTGGGTAACAAGTGAAGAAGGAAAAGGCAGTACTTTTTCCTTTTCTTTACAGAAGTATTCAGTAAACAAATTGAATGAAGATGGAAAAGATTAAGGTTTTGCTGGTTGACGACCATCAGATTGTTAGAGATGGGATATTTGCACTATTATTGAATGAAAACGATATTGAAATCATTGGAGAAGCATCTAATGGAGATGAGCTATTCAAAGCATTAGATACTTTGAAGCCTGATGTAATCGTACTTGACCTTTCTATGCCAAAAATGTCTGGTATTGATATTACAAAGAAGCTAACTATTGACTACCCAAATATCAATGTAATAATCTTCTCTTCATATACAGATGATGAATCAATTATTGAGTCTATAAGAGCTGGGGCCAAAGGCTATGTATCAAAAGAAAGCTTTAGAGATGATCTTATTATTGCTATTCGACAAGTTGCAGAAGGAAAAGAATTCTTAGGTGAAACTATACCTAAAAGCATCTTTCTAAACTATATCAAAAATGACTCTATTAGAAATAAGTATAATACTGACAAAGTAAACCTTCTTACTAAAAGAGAAATTGAGGTTCTAAGACATATAGCTGAAGGACTAACCTACAAGGAAATAGCAGCACAACTGTTTATAAGCTTCAGAACTGTTGAAACACATAAAAATAATATCCTCCAAAAACTTGAACTCAATAATAATATCGAGCTTGTTAAATTTGCGATAAAGAATAAACTTATTGAGATCTAATTGTAAATCTATAGCAGAAAAATCACATGCTATAAGACATAAAAAATTAATACTCCTAAAAACTTCAGAGCTTATAGCCTTTGGAGTTTTTTTTTATCCCTACTTATATTTATCATTATAAAATAGATATATAAATCCCTCCTATAAATAGAAAGACAAAACTTCGCCCTTTCCAGCCCTAATAATAGCCCGAAACTATTTAGAATTGATTTAATTTAATACAATACGTTTGCTTTATACTCTTCCATTTGTATATTTGAATCACTAAAATTCAGAAAAGCAAAATATTTATTCACGAAAAGACAAACTAATGTCAAAAAGAACTATAGTAGCTATGCCAGGTGATGGTATAGGTAAGGTTGTACTCGAAGAAACTATCCGTCTATTGGATGCAGCAGGATTTGAAGCAAACTATGTTGAAGGAGATATAGGATGGGAATTCTGGTGTAAAGAAGGTAACCCTCTTCCTGAAAGAACCATAAAACTTCTTGAAGAGCATAAAATTGGTTTGTTTGGGGCAATTACATCAAAACCAAAAGAAGAAGCTGCAAACGAGCTTGTACCTGAGCTTAAGGATAAAAACCTTGTATATAGTAGCCCAATTGTAGGATTAAGACAATATTTCAATCTTGATATTTGTATCAGACCATGTAGAACATATAAAGGAAATCCTTTAAACTTCATCCGCAGAGGGCCTAACAATACCATTGAAGAACCTAATGTAGATGTGGCTATCTTCCGTCAAAATACTGAAGGCCTTTATGGTGGTGTTGAATGGTCTAACCCTCCTACTCAGATACACGAAGGTTTAATGACACATCCTAAGTTTGTAAGTAACTTTGGTAATGTTCCTAAAGAAGAAATTTCAGTATCTACACGTATATTCACAAAGAAGGCTACAGAAAGAATTCTAAGGGCTGCTTTTGAATATGCTGTGAAATATAATTATAAGTCTGTTACTGTATGTGAAAAGCCTAATGTCATCAGAGAAACTTCTGGTATGATGTATAAAATGGCTAAGGAAATACAGGAAAAAGATTATCCTCAAATAGAACTATGGAACACAAACATTGATGCACAGATGATGTGGCTCACTAAGAACCCTGAAAACTACGGTGTAATCGTTGCAGGTAATATGTTTGGTGATATAGTTTCTGATGGATTTGCTGGCCTTATTGGTGGTCTTGGATTTGCTTGTAGTGCGCAAATGTCTGATTCAGGAGTAGCTGTATTCGAGCCTACTCATGGTTCTGCTCCTAAGTATGCCGACTATGAAAGATCTATTGTGAACCCAATGGCAATGATGGAATCTGCTTGTATGATGCTTGACTATATCAATGAACCTGAGATAGCAAACCGCATAAGAAAAGCTATTGCTGCTGTTATTGAAGAAGGTAAAGTACAGACATACGATATGAAGAAAATGGCAGGCCGTCAGAATGTAATCGACAAGGGTGCTGCTACAACTCAAGAAATGGCTGATGCTGTAATTGCAAAACTCTAAAAGGTAAATTATGAATAATACTGTTTTAGAGCTTTGGCCTGAACTGGAATGGATAAAAGATAAGGAGCTGAAAGAGAAAACTGCTAAAACCTGGGAACTGGCTTTAGAAAGAAGTGTTCTTACTCCTCAAGACTTAAACAAAATTCCTTTTACCCTTTTATGTGGTCCTGACCTAAAAGTCACTTTCATGGATCACAAAAGAAGTGTTGTTCATATCGCTAAAGATGCTGGTCAGAAAATCAATGACTTTTATCATGGTGAGCTTACATGTAATATGGATGTACTTATTGCTGGAGCTATCCTTGCTGATGTAGGTAAGCTACTTGAGTATGTACTTGATGAGAGTGGTAAAGCGGTGCAAGGTACTTATGGTAAATACCTAAGGCATCCTTTGTCTGGTGTATCCTTGGCTGAAGAATGTGGAGTTCCTGCCGAAGTATGCCATATTATTGCAACACATGCAGGAGAGGGAAATATGGTCAAAAGAACAACTGAAGCTTATGTTGTTCACCATGCAGATTTTATGACCTTCCTGCCATTTAAAGATCGACTTAAAGTGTAATATTAATATCTTATATTTGCGTTTATAGAAGCAGAGCAATGATTGCTCTGCTTTTTTTACATTTGAACAAAAACGAGATATGATAAACAAGATCGCCATTATAATGGCTATGAGAGAAGAGGCAAAACCTATAATTGAACACTTTAACCTACTTCCTACAAAGGATCTTTTTGATCAGCAATTACCTATGGAGGTTTATAGTAACTCCAATATTTTTATTATCCTAAATGGAAAAGACCCAATATATCATGTTGAATCTATTGGTACACAATCAGCAGTAATTACAACTCTTTCCGTAATACAGAAAATTCAACCTGATTTAATTATAAATGCAGGAACCGCAGGAGGATTTGCAAAGAGAGGCGGAAAAATAGGTGAAGTATATTCTGCAAAAAGCGGAGTCTGCTTTCATGACAAAAGAATCCCTTTGGGGGACTATGCTGCTATGGGATTGGGAAACTATAATTGTCTGGAAATCCCAAATCTATCACAAAAACTAGGACTGAAACAAGGTGTAGTAACAACAGGTAATAGCCTCGACATTATAGAAACTGACGAGAAAATTATCGATTCTTATAAAGGTGAACTGAAAGATATGGAAGCCGCTGCTATTGCGATGATATGCCAGTTCTATAATATGCCTCTGATTATACTCAAATCTATTACTGATATTGTGGATGGCCCTCATCCTATACATGAAGAATTTATGGAAAACCTTGAACTTGCTTCCCATAATTTGAAAGAAAAATGTCAGCAACTTATTCATGAAATCCAAGGTAAAACAATAGATCAAGTCAATTAATAAGAAATATAGAGGAGTATGGATAAATGTATTTATACTCCTTTATTTATTGCTATTCCCCCCCATTCTCTCTTTTCATCTTTCCCACTACCCTTTCATATTATATGATAGCAAAGAAAAGCTCCCACAGAAATCCACAACACATAACTATTACAGAACAATATACATAGTTTAAAATATTATTTTATAGGTATATAGAAATTATTTTATTATATTTGAATTAAGTAAATTTCTATCCTCACAAGTTAAACCTTGTGTTTAACTTTCATTTAATCTTCGTTAATAGTGGCAGATCATTGAATACAGATTCTACATCATTAACCCTTTGATTTGTCACAGTTTCTTTAATTATATTTCACTATTGCTTTTGTTGTATCTTTAGTTAATTTGTTAATAAGTAAATTACTCTCTCTCTTTACAAGGTGTACATCCGTACACCTTGTTTATTTATCTACCCATTTATTTTATATAGCTCAATAAATAGATTTTCCGTCCCTAAGAAGCATATTCTCTCCCAAGGGTTGACGAATTCAAAATTTAGCCCGAAGGATGACCATCTTCCCCCCGGAAGATGAACCATTTTCAACGGAAGGATTTAAGTTCATCAGGGGAAAGATTCAGATTCATCAAGGGAAAGATTTGAATTTCTTCAGGGGGACATAAAAATCATCAAACTAAAGCTAAGAAAGAAGGTGCTATTCATTCAGAACAGCACCTTCAATATAAATCTATAAGTCTTGTTTTTATTATTTCGGCAAGGCCAGATCAAATTTTGCAATGTAAAGCGTCTTATCTCTATCAATACTCTTTCCTATACAAATGTATTCATCACCTCTATTATACAATTCTAACTTAACCTTTTCTTTCAGCCTTGACTCAGATATAAAGTTGATAGAAAATCTTTCTGGTCTACCAGCTTCAAGCAGTTGATAACAATGGTTGAAAATCCACTCAACATACTTGCTATTATTTGCATGGCCATTAACATCAATATCAGAATACTGAACCTGATATTCATGTTCACTTACAATAGTAAAATCTTCATCTAATTTTATTTTATTCTGAGTTAACAACTTATTATCGACAAGGCATTCTTGAAAAGAACTCAGCATATAAGGTCGGATAGGCTTTCTGGAATCCATATCAATAATCAACCATTGAGAACTACACTTAACATAAATGTTATCCTCTTTATCGACTATCATATATTCTCTTTCAGCAAATAGTCTGTTTATTCTACACGGCCATGTTTTTACTTTAACCTTTGATAACCATTTCGGATATTTTATAATCTCAACATCTACCTGGAATATCACCCAAGCCATCTTCTTCTCTGTAACAAAGTCAAATCCAAACCCTGTATCGCCAGCATGGTTCCAGGCAGCTTCTTGAAAGTAATTAAATAAAGAATGCAAATGCATTTGTCCGGAAAAGTCGACTTCATGAAAACCTACACAATGGTCTTCAGTCCAAATTTTCTGTTTTTCCATCACTAAATATTAAATAAGAAAAGTACAAATCTTCTATTTACATAAAGACTTGAATAAAATTATAAAAGCCTAACGAAAAAAAGAACATTTCATATAAACCTAAGGAGAAACATTTTTGGGGAAGGCATAAAAAAAGCATGCTAGATAAAATATATCTAGCATGCTACAACGAATAATTACATATTTAAAACTATACACTTAGAACTCAAGTCGTACTTTTTATTTAACACATATCACATATACGACTTGCTCCCAAATACTTTTATATAAACTGATGTTGAGATATCATCAATTTATACCGAATATTAAAAAGTCTATAAAGACTTTTTAATATTCAACCCTAAGACTCAACCTAAGTTTAAATGTGAGTTAAGTCAATAGGATTCTGTTGCATATTAGAATTAGCATCTATTTCCTTTGTAGGAATAGGAAGAGCATATCTAAAGTTTTCTATTTCCTGATAACCTGACCAGTTCTGATCATGAGATTTATCAATAGTAGCTTTAGTACGCTTAATATCTATATAACGTTTACCTTCAGCATAAAACTCTTTTCTTCTCTCAAGCATAATTGCGGCAATAGCTGCTTCTTTAGTAACAGTGTTAGCTGTCAATGTAGCATTAGCTCTTGTCTGAATAGCATTAAGATCAGTGATAGCAGCAGCTATATTACCAAGACGAGCATTAGCTTCAGCTCTTGCAAGTATCATCTCAGCAGTACGGAAGATAACTGTATTATGAGAACCGATAGAATTACGAGGAGGGAATTTATTCACCCAAAGTAAGTTCTTATAAGTTCCTATAAAACTAAGACGTAAGTCAGAGTTTTCTGTAGCACTACCAGCTATGATAAGATCTTTAAGAGCTGGATTAAGTCTCAAGCTACTATAACCACCTCTTGCAACATAGAAAGAGTTAAGAGCAAGGTATCCATTATTATCAGCATCAGTATATTCAAGGCCTAAGATTGTTTCGTTATTAAAAGCAGAAAAACCTTTAAGGTAATCTTCACCTTGAACTAGTTCAGAAGCTTCAAATCCAGCAGTATATTCAAGAACCTTATTCAATGATTCAGCATCGCCATTACTACCAAGATCAAGATATGCAGAAGCTAATATAGCTTTAGCAGCTTTCTCATTAATATAGCGTTTTGTAGAACCTAAAGCATTAGAAGCTAAAGCATCTTTCAGATCCTTTATCACCTGAGTATATACCTCTTTTACAGTATTTCTTGCAGGAGTACCTTCTCCAAGGTAATCAGCTTTAGTAACAACAGGAACACCCATACTATTTGGAGCATAAGCAACAGCATCACCATACATTCTTACTAAGTATAAGTAAGCAGCACCTCTTAAAGCAGTTGCTTCAGCAAGAATTCTCGCTTTTTCAGGAGCTTCTGCATCAGCAATTTTAATATTATCCTTTGCATCAAGAAGAATGTTAGCATTTGCTATCATCTGGTATGCACTTTTCCAAAATGAATAGTTTTCTACTGAATTATCAGCAGTAACATTATATTGATATGAGCTAACAAAGCGACCATAGTTACCAGTTTGCTTAACATAAATGTCTTCACCAAAAACATCCTGCTGCATTAAAGCATAGTCATTCATTCCATAGTAATAAGCATACTCAGAATAAATTCCTTCAAGTACAGCCTGAGCGGTTCTCAAATCTTTAATCGATTCGCCATTCTCAATTGGAAGGCCTGTGCTGATTTCTGGCTTCAAGAAATCTTTCTTACAAGACGAAACCGTTCCTATCAGTAATAAGCTAAGCCCTGCTACTTTTATATATTTAAATAATCTCATTGTTCAAATATTTTGGTTATCCTTAAATTATAATCCTATATTAATACCAACATTAAAGCTCTTAGTAGTTGGAATACTAAATTGAGTATTACCACTTAAAGCAGCTTGTGCAGGATCAACACCTTCTAATTGAGATAGTGTTAATATATTATTTACCTGAGCAAACACTTTTGCATTATTGATACCTATTTTTGAAACAAGATTACGAGGTAAGTTATATCCAAAAGTCACATGCTTTAATCTAACATAAGAAGCATCCTTCAAAAATCTTGTTGAAGTAGTATTTGGATTATCTGTGTTACCATAAATATAGATAGGGTTCTCGGAATCTCTGTTTTCTGGAGTCCATGAATCATTTTGATCTCTTAGCATATTTGTACCAGGACTTTCTCCACTATGGCTAAGACTTGCTCTATTAACGTCTAAGATCTGACCGCCAAGAGAGAAATAAACAAGGAAATCAAGTTCAAATCCTTTATAAGAGAAACTGTTACCCAGACCTCCATAAATTTTTGGAAGAGCATCACCTTGATAATCTTTCTCAGCTAATGAATATGTGCTTGTTACATATCTACCATTATGCTTATAGATATCACCAGAAGCCTCAAGACTATTTAGCTCATTAGCAGTAAATCTATTCGTATTCATGTGCTCATTAAGATACCACATTGGACGACCGTTTTCTCTATTTACACCAGCCCACTCACGGATAAAGTACTCATAAGGACTTCTACCTTTTTCCCAAATCTTAGTTCCATTGATATATCTATCATAATCACCAAGATCTGTTAGTTCATTCTGGTTATAAGTAAGGTTAAAGTTTGTAGTCCATACAAAATCATCAGTAGCAATGTTAGTAGAATGAATCTGAAGTTCAACACCACTTGACACAATAGAAGCAAGGTTTAACTTCTTAGTTGGTAACCCTGAAGTAAGAGATAATCTCTTATCATAAAGAAGACCATCAGAGAATCTATTAAAGTACTCTACAGTAGCTGTAACAGAGTTGAATATAGAAATATCAAGACCAACATTAATGTTTGTATTCTTCTCCCAAGAAAGCTCAGGGTTAGAAAGATTAGAAAGCTGAATACCAGGATTACCAGCATAGTTATTATTATATGCAAAATAACCTAAGTGTTCAAAGTTTCCGATACCATCATTACCTGAAGCACCAACAGAAGCTCTAATCTTCATATCATCTAACCAACTCCATTCTGGCATCCAAGACTCTTGGCTGATTCTCCAACCTCCACCTAAAGAGAAGAATGTACCATATTTGTAATCATCACCAAATCTTGAAGAACCATCATAACGTAAACTTGCAGATCCATAGAGTCTGCTGTTATAGTCATAATTAACTCTTGAGAATAAAGAGAACAACCTTGAAGTAGATGTATATTGATATGCCTCTGTAGGAGTAGAACCAGCAACTAACTGATCAACACCATCAAATGGAAAATTAGTCTTTTGAGCTTGAAGGAAATCTAAAGTAGATTTAACAGCTTCCTGACCAACTAACACATCAAGTTTATTAGCTTCATTAAGTTGTTTCGACCAGTTGATAGTATTGGTAGAACTTATAGTCAATTCAGAAGTTCTATATTTTGAACTTCTACCATTAACAGAAGCACCATTACCATGCTGAGTATTATAATAACGAGTTTCATTTAGTCCGGCAGCATCCACAGCAAGGATAGACTTAAATTTGAAGTCACTTACAACTGCTTCAGCAAAAGCACTTGACAAAACTCTTACAGTTTTTGTATTGAATATGTCTATTTCATTTATCCCTATAGGGTTAAAGTCATTGTAAACATTATTATCATAATTGAATTGTTTCTCTCCATTAGCTAGAATAGGTCTGAAGGTAACAGGATCTAATACATAGATCGGAATAGCCATTGGTATCTGACTAGTACTTGCAACAACATTGTCTGCACCAGAACCTGCAGGAGGAGTATTTTGATCACTATAAGAAAGGTTATTCTTCATACCTATTTTTAACCACTCTTTAGCTTGTCCTTCTACATTAATAGCAGTAGAGAATCTTTCAAAGTTTGAATTCTTTATAACTCCATCTTGCTTTAAATATCCTCCAGATACATAATAATTAACTTTATCATTACCTCCGGATACATTCACATCATATTGTTGAGTCTTACCAGTACGGAAAATCTCATCTCTCCAGTCATTATTAACCATCAACTTAGCATTTGGATTAATTGTACCATTATCTAAGATTGGAGTTTCTCCTTCAGGAGTTTGAAATGGATTAAAACCAACAACACCAGCTACATTATTATGAGCAAAAGAAGCAGCATCAGCATTAGAATCACCACCTGCTAAAGCATAATTGTATAAACCTTCCCATTCTTTCTTATAATATTCGTCAGCAGACATTACATCATAAGGCTTAACAGCTAAGTCTGAGACTCCCCATTGAGCTTTAGCATTAATTCTAGCTCCAGAACCTTTCTTGCCTTTTTTACCTTTCTTTGTTGTAATAATAACAACACCATTAGCAGCACGAGATCCATATAAAGAAGCAGCACTTGCATCTTTCAATATGTTTACTGATTCAATATCTGCAGGGTTAATAGCACTTAATGGATTTGTAGATGTACCATATTCACTATTAGCTACACCACTAATATCACTATTATTAATAGCTACACCATCAATAACATATAATGGCTCAGCACTTGCATTTAATGTACCAATACCACGAATACGGATACTTGTAGCAGCACCAGGCTGGCCTGAATTATCATTAACCTGAACCCCAGATGCATTACCCTGAAGAGCTTTATCAAACGAAGATACAGGTAGTCTTTCTAAAACATCTGCTTTTACAGTAGAAGCAGAACCTGTAAAGGATTTCTTTGTAGTTGTACCATAAGCAACAACCATAACTTCTTCCAACATTTTACTGTCAGGAAGTAGATTTACATCTACTTTTTTTCTTCCATTAATAGGAACTTCTAATGTTTTATAACCTACAAATGAAAACACTAACACATCGTTAGGTTGTGCATCTAACTGAAATGAACCATCAATACTAGTAGTACTACCATTAGTTGTTCCTTTTATAACAACTGTCACAAAAGGTAGTGGTTCATTATTCTCATCTGTTACTAAACCTTTTATGGTCTCGCTTTGAGCAAATATAGCTTGCGTAGAAAGCATCAATAAGAATGCAAGCAGTAACGAGATTTTTTTCATGTCACCGAGTTTTTGTTAGTAAATTGTCTGAATTTAAATATGGTAGTAATGCTGTAAAGTTTAGCTTTTATGAAAACAAATGATTTGCATACATATTTGCATAAAAGAAATGTCAATTACCCCAACCTACCTTTTACTTTTTCCCAATTAAAAAGTAGGCCAAAGATATCTATACCTAGCTCTCCATCCAATCCTTTAAATCATTGATTTTTAAAAGGTAAAATAATCTAGGTGAGTTCGCAGAGAACAAAAGACGGCGTTTATCCTTACTGAATTTAAATAAACAACCTAGGGGTTTTCACTTATTAGGAATTAATCTTAATCAAAAAATATGAAAGTGTTGCTATGAGTGAAGTATAAGGCTTCTTATCTTAAGAGTTATTATAGTATAAATATAAATGCTATGGCAAATTTTAATAAAACAGAGATCTCCCAAATAATGAGAGATCTCTATATATAATATTCAGTAAATATTATTTTGCAATATTAGGCTTCTGCAATCCGTAACCTTTTTTCTTATCAATTGAAAGAAGTGCAAATGCTAATACAAGAGCTAATACACCACAAACAACAAAAACAAGACTAGTATTGAAATAATCATACTTCGCAGCTTCACCATTCTGTATGGCTTCAGCTACTCCAGGATTACTTACCTTTAATATTTTACCTGCAATATATGGAACAGCCATTAAACCTAAATTCTGTATAAAGAAAATAACAGCATAAGCAGTTCCTAAATATCTTTCGTCTACAATCTTTGGTACTGAAGGCCACATAGCTGAAGGAACCAATGAAAAACCAAAACCAAGAACAAAGATTGCAATATATGCAAGGAATCCCTGAGCAGGACCAAACGCATAAATTGAGTGAACAATAATCAATAAGATTGATCCTATAATCATAATTGTAGCTCCTTTACCCTTCCTATCATAAATAGTACCAAATACAGGAGTAAGAATAATGTTACCAAAAGGAAGCAAGAATGCAATCTTACCTGCAAGAGTTTCACTCATACCATATTTATGGTGCATTAAATCAACTGCATATTTCATAAATGGAAATACTGCAGAATAGAATAACACACATAATAAAGCAATTATGATAAATCCAGGATTCACAAATAATTTAAGAATATCAGAAAATTTAAATCCTTCTTCTGGTTCTGCTTTCGCTTCTTCTGCAACACCTTCTTTATCTACTTTAACATCCATAATAATGTATACAAGGAAGGTGATAAGACCAATAATCAATAAAAGAATACCAAAACTTACAGGAGCTGTAAGCCCCCAATCTGCTTTATAATCAGCAATTGGCTTAGCTAATAGGTAAGCAGATCCCATACCAAGACGAGCAAGTGCCATCTCAACACCCATAGCTAAAGCTAACTCTTTACCAGCAAACCATTTTACAATAACTTTTGAAACAGTAATACCTGCCATCTCTGCACCTACTCCAAAGATCGCATAACCTACCATGCTCAACTTAACTGAAACAGGATAACTTACAAATATGCTATTAAAGAATCCATATAAGAATCCTCCTTGATTGAAAGTGTCTGTTAACGCATAAAAGTTAAGGCAGGCACCTACAATCATAGTAATTGCCGCTGTTGTAAGTGTAAAACGAATACCTATCTTATCAAGAATAACTCCACTAAAGATAAGCATCAAGAACATTACATTAAACATTGCGTAAGATCCTGTGAAAAGACCATAAATCTCACCATCCCAGCTTAATGTTCTTTCTAGATCACCTTTCAATGGAGATAATACATCAGTAAAGAAATATGCCGTAAGCATAGTAAAAGAGATCAACACTAACACTGTCCATCTCAGGGCAGCTGAATCTCTCATTGATTTTTTTATAGCTTGTGTCATAATAAATATTTGTAGAAATTAAAATATGCATCTCTAAATTTCTGTCAGCGCGAATATATAATAAAAATCCCCCAAGTGAAAGCAAACATCCCCAATTTAGGAACACACTAACTATAACCCACTCGTAATATAAAATGAGATCATCTAATTAACGAATTATTTGTTCTTTCATTTTAACTACATACCAATTACTTATATAAGAGTAATAAGTATAAATATAAATTACAGCTCGTCTCTTATTTTCTCTCTCTCCTGAAGTAAAGGACTTCTAAATGCTCTGAACTCTTCTGCGATTTACTCTTACCACTAGTGAAAAATATAGCAAATCAAATTTGTTCATAAATATAACTAATAATACATAACAGCAGCCACTATTAGCATCTTCATTTTAACACCTGTTACAATAATTAAACTTCACAAGCTCTATTTAGACAATTTATGCCTAATTACTCTTTCAAAGAAGAAATACACCTCTTATCAATATTCACTATTGAATGATGAAATTATTATTATTAACTTAGAATCTCAATTAGAGATCATTCACAATATCTCAAATAGTAAATAAATACAAGCAAGAGTATTACTTATTCCCAATTCAGCTTGTAAATCTTTCATACTAGTTTTAATAAAACTTATTAATATGAAACCAAAAAAGAATCCAAAAGCAGACTTAGAAAGTAAAAGATTTGTATTTAACCAAATTGGATTAATTATTGCACTAGTGATCGTCTTTATAATCTTCCAAATCAGATCTTATAGCAAAAGGGAGCTTTCTACATTTGATAGAGAGAATGTAGCTATTACTGAAGAAATGATCCCCATTACTGAACACAAAAAAGAACCTCCTCCTCCTAAAAAACAAAAAACTATTGCCCCTGTATTTAAAGTTGTAGAGGAAGTTGAAGAAGAACAAGAGATCGAAATTGATGCCGAAGCTGACCAAGAAACTGTAATTGTTGATGCCCCTATTGTCATGGATGAAGAACCTGAGATAAAAGAAGATGAAATCTTTGTCATTGTGGAAAAAATGCCAAATTTCCCAGGTGGACTTAGAGAACTAAATAAATATCTGGCTAGAAATATAAAATATCCAATTGTAGCTAGAGAATCTGGAATACAAGGAAAGGTCTATCTTGCTTTTGTAGTAGAACCTGATGGGTCTATAAGCAATATCAAACTACTTCGTGGAATTGGTGGCGGTTGTGATGAAGAAGCAATCAGAGTTATTAAAAATATGCCTAAATGGGATCCCGGAAAACAAAGAAATAAGCCTGTTCGTGTTTCATACCAAGTGCCTGTATGTTTCACTCTTCAATAGATATCTCTATCTAAATCTTCTCAAAAAAGCTTTTCGTAATGAAAAGCTTTTTTTATATACTCTCCTATCTTTGTCTCCATAAAACAACTATACTTCATATAGTTATAAGTACTCCTGCTTATTGTATTCAATTTTTATCTATAAAAATTTGGTAAAATCTACAAGCTGCCTTAACTTTGGGTTTCTCTAAATGAAACGAGCTTTGCTAGATAATGAAATTAAAAACAAAATATAAGTCCTTTGTTTCTTCAGTGAAGAAAGCAATTCTTAAACTTAAGGAAAAGGCCGTTTTATGTACAAAACAAAGTAATATTACTACTCAATCTTATGATGAAATAACTAATATATTTACAAAGGAAACTTCAACAGATCTTAATATCTCTCTTAATTACTTAGATCTTATTTTGACAATCAACAGAAGTATTCAACAAAGAAAGAATATAGTTGCAAAATCATTCTACTCTGTAGTTTCTATATACAAGTATATCAATATTGGACTTCTCACTTCTATTTTTGACCCTATCCCAAAGTATAATATCCAGACACATTCTATCTATAATAGAAAGCAGCTATTCGTATAGCTTGGAATACTCTATAAAACAAGTAGATAGATTGGTCTGTGTAGGCTAATCTTTTTTTTTGCCTTTAAGGAAAATGAAAAAAGTCAGTAGACCTAACAAATTTACTAAGCGAGTAAACTTTTTTACTCGCCTTAATTTTAACTTTGCCAGTAAGGCTACGAAATTTGCTAAGTTAGTGTTGAATTTTACTCACTTGATCTTGAAAATAGACTTAAAACCAAAATCCCCATCTAATTTGACCTTGAAATCATGAAATAGGTCTGTTTTTTTAGCCTTCTTTTCTTTATGATTTTGTTATGCTTCTAACACAGAATACTAAATATGTTTAAATTTAGACAATAATATGAGCTCAATTTATCGCTAACACTCTAATATCACTAAGATATTTTTTGTAAAATTTATCCTATTCTTGAATACCTTCTACTATAGATTCGAAATAATATTAAATGAATTTCTTATTTTTTATAGTTTATTTTTTACATAATTTATAGCTTTAACACCTTCCTAGAGCAATATATTTTACCGTTATTTTACTTCACAACCTTATATATTAACTATCTTTTTAGTTAAAAACGATATTTCCTAAGTGCTGTTTTACAATCGAGTAGATAACTATCATTAACTAATGTATTAGTTTAAGCGTAAAAAAACCTTGTAAACTACATTTTTAGTTATTAGATTTGTAACAGGAAAAACAAGTACTAATAGATAAAAACGAGTATGAGACCTAAGAAAAGTGCTAAGGCAGATCTAGAAAACAAAAAGAGTATTTTCAGACAAATTGGATACATTATATCTCTCTTAATAGTATTTCTAATGTTTGAGACAAAGAGTTACTCAAAGAAAGAGCTTAATTTAATAAATAGTCAAGGCAACGAAGTTATTGAAGAAATAATGCCAATAACTAAACAAACTCCTCCCCCACCACCCAAGCCTAAGCCTATAATAAAAGTTCCAATATTCAAAGAAATAGAAGACACTGAAGAGCCTGAGCAAGAAGTTGATATTAATGTTGAAATTGATCAGAATGAAGCTATAGACATAGAAGTAATTCAAAATGATGATATTGAAGTAGAAGCTGAAGAGCCTCTAATTTTCGTTGAAATAATGCCTGAATTCAAAGGAGGTATGGAAGGATTAAAGAAATATTTGCAAAGAAACCTTCGCTACCCTAGAATTGCAAAAGAAACAAATATCACAGGTAAGGTTTATCTTTCATATGTAGTTGAAAAAGATGGGTCAATAACAGATATTCAAATCCTCAGAGGTATTGGGGGTGGCTGTGACGAAGAAGCAAAAAGAGTTGTGCAAAATATGCCTAAATGGAATCCTGGGAGGCAAAATGGCAGGTATGTAAGAGTAAAATATACTCTACCTATATCATTTATCCTTCACTAAATAACAAAATAAATGAAAACTAAAATAATTGAGTCATGTTATCTCAATTATAATTCAAGTTAAATCATCACATTTGTTTTTCATTATTCTACAATAAGAGAGGCTGTCTAAAAACATTAAAACAGCCTCTTCTTTATTTTATAATATAATAGTCTCCTAAATAGACAACAGAAAAGATTTCCGCTATAATTTATTCACTTGAAGATAAACAAATGTTGAGTATAAGACATTAAACATACATGATATTCAAGATTATATTGATATCTAAAAACATTAATTATAAGTATTTTAAATCTTATTACACATAAACAAAGCTGCCATTAAAAGCATAAAGTCCTAAGGAAATCAATCATCACATGGTGTTAAGCATATTATTATGTATGGTTTTTAAATCTCTACAATAACAAGTCCATTGAATTTTATATTTTTGCTGGCTGAATTTAAATTATAAAGTTTTGAAAGAGCACCTTAAACATCCAATATTTGGAATTATATCAAGAGTAAGTGAAGAAATGGGAGTCAAATCCTGGGTGATTGGAGGATATGTTAGAGACTTGATTCTTGAAAGACCATCCAAAGACATTGATATTGTTGTTCTTGGTAGTGGAATAGAACTTGCACAAAAAGTTGCAGAATCAATAGGCAGAGATACACAAGCACATTATTTCAAAAACTTCGGTACCGCGCAAATTACATATAAGAACTTTGAAATAGAGTTTGTAGGAGCAAGAAAAGAGTCTTATAGAAGAGACTCTAGGAAGCCTATTGTTGAAGATGGATCTCTTGAAGATGATCAAAACCGAAGAGATTTAACTATAAATGCATTGGCCATAAGCCTTAACAAGGATTCTTTTGGGGAACTCCTTGATCCCTTCAATGGAATTGAAGATATTGAGAATAAAGTTATAAGAACCCCCCTTGATCCTGATATTACATTTTCTGACGATCCACTAAGAATGCTTAGAGCGATTAGATTTTCTGCTCAGCTGGATTTTATGATAGAAGAAAAATCTCTTGATGCTATCGAAAGAAATAGTGCTAGAATGTCTATAATATCAGCAGAGAGAATAAGTGATGAACTTAATAAAATGGTTATTTCTCCTAATCCATATAAAGCTTTTTATCTACTGGAGAAAACTGGATTATTGAGTATTATCCTCCCTGAAATGGTCGCTCTTAAAGGAGTCGATTACAAGGAAGGCAAAGGTCACAAAGATAATTTCTACCATACATTAGAGGTCTTGGAAAATGTCGCTCAGACATCTGATTCATTATGGCTAAGATGGGCGGCTATACTTCACGACATTGGAAAGCCTCAAACAAAAAGATATGATCCAATTCATGGATGGACTTTTCATTCTCATGAATTCGTAGGTAAAAAGATGATTCCTTTAATCTTCAGGAAACTTAAACTGCCTATGAATGAAAAGATGAGATATGTACAGAAATTAGTATTACTCCATCTTAGACCTATAGTGCTAGCAGAAGATATTGTATCTGATTCTGCTGTAAGAAGGTTATTATATGAAGCAGGCAATGATGTTGATGATCTTATGACTCTTTGTGAAGCAGACATTACATCTAAAAATGAAGCTAAAGTTCGTAAATATCTAAAGAACTTTAAACTTGTCAGACAGAAGCTAAAAGAAATTGAAGCTAAAGATAAGATTAGAAACTGGCAGCCTCCTATCTCTGGGGATCTTATCATGAAAACTTTTGGATTGAATCCTTGCAAAGAGATTGGGATTATAAAAAATGATATTAGAGAAGGTATTCTTGATGGCTTAATTCCAAATGAATTCGAACGAGCATATTTATATATGCTTGAAAAAGGAAAAGATCTGGGTTTGACAATAAAAGTAAACAGAGATGAACTAACTCAGGAAGATATCTGTACTCCTAAAGATAAACCATCAAAGAATAATGAGTAACAACAAAACCCTTGTCGTCGTTGTAGGACCTACTGCAAGTGGAAAAACTTCTCTTGCCATTCAATTGGCAAATGATTTAAATACAGAGATTATTTCTACTGATAGCCGACAATTCTATAAAGAACTGCAAATAGGAACTGCTGCCCCTACTGAAGAGGAACTTAACGCAGCTAAACACCACCTTATAGGCAACTTGAGCATTCATGACTATTATAATGTTTCTATGTATGAAAATGATGCCTTGAATGCTTCAAGTGAAATATTCAAAGATCATGAGCATGTCGTTGCTGTTGGTGGTTCGGGTCTTTATATCAATGCGCTTTGTGATGGAATTGATGAAATCCCCGATCCAAAACCAGAGGTAAGAAAACAACTGGCTGAAGATTTGGAAACAAAAGGCCTTGACTATATACAAAGCCTCTTGAAGGAAAAAGATCCTGATTTCTATAAGATAGTAGACATAAACAACCCCAAAAGAGTGCTAAGGGCTCTAGAGGTTTGTCTGACTACGGGTGAATCTTTCACAAAGTATAGAGTAAAAAACCTTACTGAAAGACCATTCAATATTATAAAGATCGGTCTGCTTTGGAATAGAGAACTTCTTGTAGACAGAATACATCAACGTGTTGATATTATGATCCAACAAGGACTTATTGAGGAAGCCAAAGCTATGCATCAATATAAACATCTAAATTCATTAAACACTGTTGGCTATAAAGAGCTTTTCGATTACTTCGAAGATAAATGTACATTAGAGTTTGCTATAGAGAAAATCAAAACGAATACTCGTAGATATGCAAAGCGACAAATGACATGGTTCCGTAAAGATCAAAATATTGTGTGGTTCGCCCCTGATCAATACGAAGAAATGCTTAAATTTGTCCGTCAGTACTAATATGATATTACATTTCCAACATTTACATTATGACAAAACCTATTCAAGCATTATTCGCTATTCTGTTAGTATTATGTATCTCTTCATGTGAAAAAGAAAAGACTATTCCTACTGGAAATCCTCCGGAAGATCAATTTTCTATCTTCAATCAAATTGAGAATGATACAGTCTATCTTTTCGAGGCTCATGTTATTAGTACGGTTATCTATCCAAGGCTAAATAACGATACTATCACTACTATTTATAATGTTGTAGATATAGGTGGACAACCTGATAAACATAAAATCATACAGTTCCCTTCTCTTTATCCCGGAGATAAAGACTGTCAACTGGCAATGACTATCTTCTGTTATTTTAAAGATGAAGGTGCTGAACAGGCAACTGATTCCGCTGCCTTTACAAACATTGAATATTTCAAAACAGTAGACTTGAATAATAGAATACTTAACTTTAAGTATACAAAGGATAATGATTATACTCCTGAGTTGTTCAGAGAAATACCATTCCCAGAGAATCTGGATGACATCATAAATAAAGATAACAACAAAAAATAAGAGCTGTTAGCTCTTATTTTTTTACTCAATAGACGATATCATATAATAATATTAACTACTTAACAACAATTCGTTTTCATAATATTTTATAAGCCCAGACATTGGCTTTTGATGTATAACATCAACTGTTATACCTTCTTTAACTGCTACCTCCTTCAATATATCCTCAAAAAAGAATGCTATAGAACCTACAAAATTCACTGTTACATCTTTATACTCTGTATATCTTTTCACTTGTTCTTCAAAGAACTCTTCGAAACAACTAGCTACAAGCCTATGAAGGTATTCATTCTCAATATACTTGTTTACGAACTTAGGGAAACGAGCCAAAAACTTATTTGGAGATGGATTATTATATGACTCTTTCAATATATCTTTAATTGTAAGATGATATTCATCTTCAAACGCCTTGGATATCTCTACTGGAAGATAACCAGTCATATAGTCTCTTAGGAAACGTTTTCCGATATAGATACCGCCTCCTTCATCTCCATATAAATACCCCAAGGAAGGAACGTTTTCTATAACATCTTGTCCGTCATACAAACATGAATTAGAACCTGTTCCCAAAATACAAGCTATTCCTCTTTTATGTCCCAACAAAGCATGACAAGCCCCTAGTAAGTCGTGCCAAACTTCAATATGAGCATTAGGAAAAGCTTTCCTCAATGGTAAACTTATGGTTTCTTTATTTTCTGGAATGGAACATCCAGACCCATAAAAATGAACAGAGGATATGTGTAGCTCTGGCATCTGAGTAAGTAACTGTTTTTCTAGTATCTCCAAAAATCTGTCTGATCCAAAGTAATATGGATTAAACCCATCTGTATAGAAATGTTCGAGTGGCTTATTCTTATGTAGTACAACCCAATCTGTTTTTGTCGACCCACTATCTGCAATTAATATCATCTTATTAACTTTTGTTAATTCCCTAAATATTCGTCTCCTTATAATATAAGGAACGATAATTATCGTTGTTTTTGTTACAAAATAGTCAATATAAAGAAGAATAAACAAATAATTTGCTACAAATATCTAACAAAGTCACTGTTAACAAAGAATTCCCAACATTTACATTTATTTAAGTTATTTTATACAAAATTAACTTTTAACTCTGTTTTCTGAATAAGCGATTATAATCAATATAATAAAGCAACTTAACAGAAAAAGCATTCAGCATATCCTCTCTAAACAAGTTATCTACATTGTCAATATAGTTATACCTTGCAAGCTCTTCATCTCCGGAAACTGCATTCTTCCATGAAAGAGTCAATTCACTACCCGGAGCAAAGTTCCAATTATAAGACATATCTATATTGAAGGCATTAAAGGTTTCATCATTATTGTCATTATAGGCAGAAGTAACAAGGTCTCCATCAGCATGAAGCCTAAAGAACTTATCATACTCTACAGTATTCCAGTAGTGCCTCATTCTAAATGCTAAAGAAGATTTGCTGTTGAAAGAAACATTTAACTCCAATGTATTGGTAAGATTGACAACAGATCTCCTTCCCATTATGATATTCAAATCACCGGAAGAGTCATCAAAATCTGTTACATATCCATATTGATTATCTGTATTTACAAATTCCGTTCTTCCAATTAAAAAGATACTATTGCTGAGCCTCCATCTTGGCTTTAATGCAAATCTATATGAAAACATATCAAATTCAGAGATGTAATTGTATCCTCCTGAAACATCAACTATAAACTTCTTGCGATAATCCGGAGACATCCAAGCAGAAAAGCCATGCCATGCCGGTTTCTTGAATACATAACCATCATTACGAGGCTCGAAGTAATCATCTTGTTCATATGGATTAAACTTAAACTCCATCCCAAGACTTATCTGTTTCTTTGTTGTTGCATTGATTTTATAACCGAAGGTAATAGCTTCATACTTTCGAGGGCTCTCTAGCATCCTATGATAAATCCAAACTCGTTGACTTAGGAACAGAAATGGCCCTATAGGTTCATATATATTATACTTTAAATTCACACCATCACTGATAACATTACTTCTACGCAAATAGCCCATATCATTATGATCATAGTCTTTAGATACAAAATAAGCCCAGTGATTGAATTGCCATTTACCACTAATCTTACCTACATCATAAGAAAATCTATGTCCAAACTCAGGGGCATCATCTTTATCATATTTCTGACTGATCTGAGCATTACCACTAATACCATAAGTGTTTGACTTATCTCTTAACCTGAAGTTCCCCCCTGTCACATTAGCCGTGTATCGTTTATTACCTCTATATACATTAGTATTATAGAAACCTATATTAGAATTGTTCTTCAATGCCTGATCAATAACAAGCATATTGTAGTTAGTAAAGGGTTCGGTTTCTATCTTACGAGTCTCTCCATTATCAATAACTTTTGCATATGTAGAATTAGTTATAGCATTAAAGACTCCAACACCCAAGCCCTTCTTTGTCTTCCCTGATATTTTAGTAGCATTCAAAAGAGGGACAACATCAGGATTACTGATGATATTATCTTCATAATCATCATTTATATCACCATAATCCTTGGGTTTTCTTCCTATACGTCTTGAATAAAAAACTCCATTCTTATTGAACAGCTCAGTCCCTTCTGTAAAGAAAGGCCTTTGTTCATTATAATAAACCTCAAAAGCCGAAAGATTACGAATCTTATCGTCAGATCTCACCTGTCCAAAGTCAGGTATCAATGTCATATCCAAGGTGAAACTTTCATTAAGCCCTAGTTTCAAGTCCATACCATAGTTAATATTAGCTTTATAAGTTGAACTCGTCTCTGTATTGTCTATAGTTGAAGAAAGATATGGTAAGAAAGATAATCGTAATGGTGGATCAATATCTGATAATCCTCTAAGCTCACCAAACTGACTGGAATAACCGTTGACATTCTTATCTATAAAGTTCCATGTACTCTTTTCTTTACTATGCTGTACCATTCGCACGAAGTTGATACCCCAGTTTTTTGATGACTTACTCGAAAAGCGTAAAGAAGAGAAAGGTATACGCATCTCTACAATAAGATGATCACCATCCCACTTACTCTTATTATACCATATAGCATTCCAATTGCCGTCTCTTCTATCATTCTTCAACAGCTTCTGATCGATCTGCACATCTTCAGAAGTAGTAAAGAAACCATATGAAGTTGTTCCATCATTATAAGGGTCTATAAAAAGACCGAAATAATCTGTCAACTGAAACACATCTCTTTTAGTTAGTAGATTTGCTGGCTTGGCATTCTTATATGATAAAATTGCACCTATATAAATGGAATTATCATCATATATCAATTTTACCTTTGTATCATAATCTGAATGCTTACCATTATATGGATCTTCCTGTATGAAATCTCCAACAAACTCACTCTTTTCCCAAGCTTCTTCAGATAAAATCCCATCTAAAGTAATCTTGTCAGAAACTCTCTCTGACTTAATGTATCGCTTCTGACTTAATGTGGATTGAGAAAACAAAGAACCAGAACATAAAACAACCGTAAGTAATAAAAATAAATAGAGCTTTTTCATATCTTATTTTATCAAATTCAACATGCGCATATTATAAAAACATATGATATGCTACTGTTAAGTCAATGTTAAAGTTATATAGTATCTAATTATATAGAAACAACTTAGAGGTATGGACAAAGACATAACTTAATACTAAAACATCATCACAAAAGAATTAGAATCATAGAATGTGATATTTAAAACCTAAGGCGAATTAATTAGAATCCTTATTTATATAAGGCAAATAATTACGACTACTAAAGTTTCAACTTTATTGGTATATAAGTTACGTATAGTTATTTATAAAGTTACTAATGCAAGTATAAGCATCTGAAAAAACAGGGTTTTAAATGAAGTGATTTAAAAAGTCGGATAAAATAAAACAAAAAATGCCTGAAGTACTCGATGCTTGAGTTACCACACAAAAAACATAAAAATGAGTAAACAGGCAGTATCATAAATAAGTTCTTTGACTAATTATACTTCATT
>JBGRPZ010000045.1:0-32141 GCA_041725915.1 Hyphomicrobiales bacterium
CAGATTTTAGGCTTTTGATCTTTAAGTTAATGATTGTATGAAATGAAGAAAAAACGAGTGTTTTTATTTTAAAGTAGTTTGATATGAAAAGGTGAAGTATAATTAGTCAAAAAACTTATTTATGGCACTTTTGCTTAATATCTGATTACTCATTCGGTATGTTTTCTGTCATAAATCAAACATAGAGTACTTCAGGCATTTTTTGTTTTATTTTATCAGACTTTTTAAATCACTCCTCTAAAAAGACGAATAAAAATAGTATGCTTTTTCATGCTTTATGCAAATGAGAAACAAGTGATTTCATCATCCCTTTCACCTTTAATTAACACAATCCACCATATCAGGAACTAATCCTATTGCTTTTCTTATATTTGAGTTTTCACACTTATAAGAGAGTTATTGAGGTTTTATATTTAACTATTATTGAGTTTATGGCTAAAAGCAAATTAGATCATGGGATAATCATGAAGGCACTTGATTATGCTTATGATAAAGCAATTGGAGGTGTAAAGGGTTTGGATTCGGCAGAAGAAATTGCACTTTCATATATGAACAATGATAAAGATATCAATACAAATACTGATGCACTAATAAGATGGCAGATATCAAAAGCTGGTACCAGTGGTTTTCTTACCGGACTTGGAGGGCTAATTACATTACCTATTGCTATACCTGCAAATGTTACAAGCGTGATATATATTCAGGTCAGGATGATTGCCGCAATAGCATATATTGGAGGCTATGACTTGAAGGATGATAAAGTCAAAACCTTGGTATTCTTATGTATGGCAGGAAGTGGAGCAAAAGAAATACTTAAAGATTTAGGCATTGCATTAGGAGCAAGAATTACGACAAAGTTAATTGAAAGCATATCTTCAAAGGCAATTATAGCAATCAACCAGAAAGTAGGTTTTAAACTACTTGCAACGTTTGGAGAAAAAGGGATGATTAATCTGGGAAAAGCAGTACCCCTTGTTGGCGGAATAATTGGAGGGACTTTCGACAGTATTTCAACAAATGTAATTGGCAATATAGCAAAGAAGACTTTTATTTCACCTCAGCCCACAGCAAATAATGATGACATACAAATTATAGAGTAGACTTGATATATGTTGACATAGTCAGTGCTATGTCAACACATCAGTTTTACTTTCTTCCGAAGTCAGCAGGAATTTCTCCCCATTCTTCAGTATTCCATTTAAGTATCTTGGTAGTATAAGTATTTATTTCCAGCCATTTTATAGCTCTATCTACCATCTGAAACATATTTTCATTCTCAGGTATACGATCCAAAGTTGTCTTGATTCTTTTATTTCTTACCCAACTTAATGCAGTCTTTGAGTCAGTATATATAGGATAATCGTATTTATTTTGTTTTAGGTAAGCCAAGCCATGGACTAAAGCCAGAAACTCGCCGATATTATTAGTTCCCGGATAGAATACCCCTTGATAAAAGATACGTTTCTTTGTTGCTGTATCTACTCCCTGATACTCCATCTTACCGGGATTACCACTACAAGCTGCATCAACAGACAATGAAGGAGTGATAATATTTTTCTTTGCATCTTCAGATAATGATTGATTATTTTGAGATGATTCATAGCTCGGCCCTTCCTGCAAAGCCCGCTTAGCCTCATCAAGGGACTTAAAACTTTTATATTTTGCCCCTGCATAACCAGCTATCTGAGCCTGACATTCAGACCATGAGTGAAAGATCCCTACTTCACGGCCTTCCCAAACAACATAATATTTTATCTTTGCCATTATTTTTTCTCAAAAGTATAAATTATGAACAAGTTATTATCTATAAGTCTATTATTTATCACATTATTGTCATTGTCTTCATGTACTTCTAACGACAAGCCTTTAGAGTACAAATATATTACTATGGAAAATGACACATGGAACAGATTCTTCTCCCCTACTTTCGAATTCGAAATAAATAATGCAGATATCAAGTATGATTTCTATTTAGTAGCTAAAGTTAACAGAGAGTTACCTGTAAATACAATTCCATTTGTACTTGCTACCTCTTTTGATAACGGAGATGAAAGAGCTGTAAAACTGAACTTCCAAATTATGGATAAAGATCATCAGTTTTATGGAGAATTCAAGGATGGATATTATATCTGTAAAGTGCCCTTACGAAAGAATTACTTTGCACATAAAAAAGGCACAATAAAGTTAGAAGTAACAAACACTACTTCTAAGTTCAACCTTGAAGGTGTGCATTCTGTAGGGATAGAGATGTACAAGAGCAAGAAGAAATAGATTCCATATATAGACATTATTAAGGTCGTCATATTGGCGACCTTTTTTATTTAGATATTGAATAAATAATATCCTTTCAATTGTCTTTTCTGAAAATAAAGTACCTATTTATAAATCTTTTCCGTTTCTGTTTTTGTATAACATTAAAATTGTGTTTATTTGCGCCTGTTAAATAATTAACAGCATATCATTATAAAAATACATATAGTATGGCCATGTACAAAAGTGTAAGTCCTGAAGAGGCTGTAAAAGTAATAAGTTCAGGAGACAGAGTATTTCTTCACAGCGTTGCATTAACTCCTCATATCCTTGTAAACGCTATGGTTGCAAGAGCTGATGAATTAAAAGGGGTAAACATTCTTCATATTCATACAGAAGGTCCAGCACCTTACACTGAGCCGCAGTATGATGGGATATTCCACCTAGACTCTTATTTTGTAGGGCATAATGTAAGAAAAGCCACACAAGAAGGAAGAGCTGATTATATTCCAGTATTCTTAAGTGAGACTCCAAAGTTGATCAGAGAAGGTATACTTCCTATTGATGTAGCAATGATTCAAGTATGTCCACCTGATCGTCATGGATATGTATCATTGGGAACATCTGTTGATTGTTCTTTAGCTGCTGTTCAGGAAGCAAAACATGTTATCGCTGTTGTGAATCCTAATGTTCCAAGATGTTTTGGTGATGCAATGATTCATATTAGCCAGATTGATACATTTGTTGATAACGATGAACCAATTATCGTTGCTGCATTCCCTGATCCTTCAGAAACAGATATGAAGATTGGCCAATATTGTGCTAGTCTTGTTCAAGATGGAGCTACTCTACAGATGGGTATTGGTGCGATACCAAATGCGGTACTTGCTGCTTTGACAAACCACAAAGATTTAGGGGTTCATACAGAGATGTTCTCTGACGGATTGATTCCTCTTATCGAGAAAGGTATTGTAAACAATAGTAAAAAGAAACTTGACAGAGGTCGTACTGTCGCTTCATTCCTAATGGGTACAGAGAAAACATATAATTTCGTGGATGATAATCCAGGAGTTGCTATGATGGATGTATCATATGTGAATGCAGTAAATGTTATACGTCAAAACCCTAAAGTATGTGCAATTAACTCTGCTCTTGAAGTTGATATCACTGGCCAGGTATGTGCTGATTCTATAGGAACAAAGCATTTCTCTGGTGTAGGTGGTCAGATTGACTTTATTCGTGGTGCAGGATACTCTGAAGGAGGAAAGCCTATAATAGCATTGCATTCTACTGCTAAGAATGGAACTCTTACAAAAATCTGCCCTACATTAAAGTTAGGTGCAGGAGTTGTAACTACAAGAGCAAACGTTCATTATATAGTAACAGAGTTTGGTATTGCAGACCTATATGGTAAGAATCTACAACAAAGAGCGAGAGCTCTTATAAATATTGCTCACCCTGATCATAGAGAAGATCTTGAGAAGGCAGCATTCGAAAGATTCCACAGACTAGTATAATTATATACATATCAATATAAAAAAGGGAGCTTTCAAAAAATGAAAGCTCCCTTTTTACTTGATTGAGATACAAGAATAGACAGGGGCTCACCCCTTATCCATACATAATAATATTATACTCAATTCTTGACAAGAATTAATAACGCTACTATGGCAAAGTTAAACAAGGATCTTGTTCTGTATAATTGTTACAAATCATATTGATACTTGGGCAATATCTGGTATCGTTATTACAACCTTCTGTATATGCACAGTCACCATATTTAGATACTATTGCACATTTTAAATATGTAGCTCTACCACCAAGAACATTGTTCATATGGCCATCATCTAGTCTAGCAATTGTTTCTTTTTTAAAACTTAGTTTTTTCATAATCATTTGTTTTTTATGTTAATTAATGGATTAAAAGCTTGTATGAGCCAACATACATAGTTTATAGAAGGGCAGACACAGATATCATCTTTACAATTACCTGTTTTCACACATGGATAAGCAGAGCAGCCTTTGGTAACACACAATTCTATTTCTGTATAATTCTGTGAACTAGTTCCTATTGTTATAGGAAATCCAGCAACTGCTTTATCCATACTTTCTTTTTCAAGAATGCAATAGTCTCCTTCTTAAACTCTAATGTTTTCCTCATAACCTTTTTATATACTAATTAATAATTAGATTTAACTAAAGGTATAGATAAGGACTGCAATATACTTTCAGTGTATATATATATTTGATAGCAGGATTCGATACACCAAAACAACTGCACAATATTATCTAAAGACATTACAAACTAATTAGTACCAACCGGCTTTCTATAGTAAGGATAACTGAAACATATGTGCAGTAACAATTAATAAACTTGCAATGATTGTTTAACCAACAAAACTATTTACCATGAAAAAATTAGAAATCAGAAAAGAGACAATAGCTCAATTGAATGAAGACAATATGAGCAATGTAGTAGGGGGTATTTCATTTACAGCTTGTCATTGTCCATCTAAAAACTGGTGGCGTACATTATGTGAGGGAGAATAAGAATTCAATTACTGCTAAAGATTGTGATTAATTAGATTAAAAATACTTATAGAGTTACAAAGGGGCATCTTTTGATAGCCCCTTATTTATTAACTTAACTAAAAGATTCTGCAAATTCATCATTTATTGAAGTCTATTAAATAAGCTGTATCCGTCCACAGTTCCCTTTTATAGTTCTACTTATTTCATACTCATACAGTTTTCATAAGGAACTTAGATTAAGCTATATAAAAAAAGCATTCAAGCTAAATGCGCTTAAATGCTTTTATATATTTTGTATGATTGTTATTAGAAAGCAAAGAAAACAGAACCAAAGACACCAAAGTTACTTGCATCCGGATTATCCATATGAGACAATCGCCATACAGCATCTATACGGAAGAACTTAAATATATTTTCAATTCCTACACCAGCCTCGAAATAAGGCCTTTCAAGTGTGACAGTACCTTCAGGTAAATCATTATACATAAGATTAGACTTACTAAGAGTACCAATAATACCTTTAGCATGTATAACCTCTCTCCACTTCAATTTTCTCATCAAAGGAATATGATTCAAGAAGAAGCCATCAAAATGATGAGTATACATTAGACTTACATATTCATCAGATGTAAATTCAAAGTAATTCATCAAGTTAAAAGCAAATTCATCATAAATAAACGATTGATTCCCTGGAGGGAGCTTTAACAATGGATAAGGAAGAGTTCCATAAACTTTTCCTGCTTCAAGGTAATATCTTGACCATCCCAAGCTCAAGAAATTAAACCATTGCCTTATACCAAACTGCACTTTGTGATATTCGTAATCACTACCTAGCACATTTGGAATTCCATAAGTATAGTTTGCTGTAAGAATAGGATACTTAGTGCCAAGGCTCTTTCGCTTGAAATTATTGATAAGGAACTTTTCCTTGTATGCAAAGCGAAACTCAATACCTATCTCACTATTAACTATAGAATTCAGAATAGTTGGGGCTTTCCCTTCTTCTACAGTCTTGACGATAGTTCCTCCTACTGGATCTAAGTTCTGCCATTTAAACTTAATTTTATTAGAGAACCCCGTAAACCATTCATACTCCCAATATCCATTATACTCATTATTAAATATCAACTTATCCGAAGGACTTCTTCTTAACAATGAAGACAAAAAACTATCCTCAGAATAAGCATTAAAGCCAGTACCTAATTGCTCTACATCATATATGTGCGATAGATATATCGATCTTCTGGGGTTTTTATTCCATAAGTATAAAGCAGAAAGACCATATTTAAATCTTTTATCTTTTTCGCCATAAGCAGTATATGCTGAAAACTGGAACTTTTCAGAGAAGAACTTGTTTGTTCTTGCACCAAACCTTAATCGAGTACCTTCAACAGGATTAAAGCTAAGAGTCTTATGTACTGGCCCAAGCTCTACTTTCCCTACTTTATAGTATCCTTGAAGGACAATATGAATGATATCCAGATAAGTTCTAAAGATTGGAACATTCTTAATGGAATCAACCATTACATAAATACCCTTCTCTTTCTCTGTTAATTTTTCATGTCTGGCATTTTCCCAGAAGGATTCTTCTTTCTCAAAAGAATCTTTCTCTGTTATAACATCAACAGGACTATTATAAAAATCAGTAGGTCTATGTTTATCAAACACGTAGTTTCTATATGTAGTCGTTCTATGCCCATAAAATCCTAATACTTTCTTAGACCCCTCAACTAAATTAAAATCAGCAATTACATAATCTTTAGATAACAGCCAATATTTATCATCATAAAACTTATAATTGACTTTGATATCCAAGTCATTAATAAAATTAATATTTGCATCATTTGCAATCTTTATTTCAGCAGCCTGGACAGCAAAGGCAGTATCAACAACCCAGAAGTTTCCCGTAAATGTAAGTTCTTGTTTTCGTCTAGGCTTAAACATTACCTTATAACTCCAATGATTATCTCTAAAAGAGCTATCAACTAAATAATACTTATAATATAATAACCCAAAATTAGAAACAGGACTTACAAAGTTCTTCTCAAACAAATTGATATAATTATCATAAATATTAACCTTTTGATATAGGAAGGAAAGCAAGTTAACTATACTCTTATTTTCAAAGCCAGAAAGTTTATTTGCTTTAACTATCTCTAAGCTTTTTTTCGGATCAGTTCTTTTATAGACATCTGATAATGATTCAGAGAGAAACACAGGTAGGTATGATTTTCCATTAACAATAGAGGTATCCATATAATCAAAGATGAACTGGAAATGCTTAAGAAGCTTTCTCTTTTTAAACTTCTCCCCTATGTTATTAGCATCAAATTCTATTTTGTTATATTTTTCATACTCAACAAAATCAATATTCTTTGTATTATTCTTCTTTTTATTCTTAATTACTTTCTTCAACAATATCTCAGCTGGGTTTTCTCCTGGCCTAATAATAACCTCTTCAAGAGTAATATTATTAGACTGCATTAAAATTTCCAACTCTTGGAAACTATAATTCTTTATCTTCACTTTATAGGATTTATATCCTATATAAGAAGCTAATAAACTATCAGACTTTACTGTCGTTTCAATAGAAAATCTCCCCTCAAAGTCAGTTGTAGTTCCAACATTAGTATTTTTAAGCAATACATTAACAAAAGGAAGAGGCTCAAGAGTCTGTGCATCCAGAACCTTCCCTATAATTTTTGTCTTCTGAGCATATACAGCACTTGCAGAAGTAAGACAAAAAAAAGATATAATAAAAAAAAATGTTTTGAGATAGCTACTCATAATAATTTATACTTTGGTAAATACAAGAATAATAACTCTACTTGGAGTTCTCCAAATCTTCCCAATATTCCAAAGCTTTTCGGGTATGAGGAATGACAATAGTACCCCCAACAAGATTAGCAATACCAAATATCTCTATAATTTCATCTTTAGAAACACCTAGTTCATAGCATTTCTCTAAATGATAAAACACACAATCATTGCATTTCAACACCATAGATGTTGCAAGACCTAGCATTTCTTTAGTCTTAGAGTCAAGAGCACCATCTTTATAAGCAATGGTGTCAACACCCATAATTCTTTTTAATATCTTATTGTTAGGTGCAGACAACATCTTATCATTCATTTGTTCTCTGTACTCGTTAAAGTCTTTTACTAAGCTCATAATTTGATAAAGTTAAGATTTGTAGTGATTTCTATTTAGAGAATACCTTCTTTCAAAATATCGTGTAAATGAATAACACCCAGATACTTATTATGTTCTACAACAATCATTTGAGTAATACTATTATTTCTCATTGTCGCAAGAGCATCTACAATCAGAGTATCTTCAGCTATTGTTTTTGGAGATGCTGTCATAATATCTTTAGCTCTAAGGTTTATCACATCCTTCTCGTTAGAAAGCATTCTTCTTAGATCCCCATCTGTTATAAAGCCAACCAGATTATCATTATCAAGAACAGCTGTTCCCCCAAGTCTTTTAGAAGTAATTTCAAGGATTACAGTTTTAATATCAGCATTTATATCAACAGCAGGCCTCTCATTGTTTGGGTATATATCTGAAGCCTTCAAATAAAGTTTCTTTCCTAAAGAACCTCCAGGATGATATTTTGCAAAATCCTGAGCTGTAAAACCTCTTGCATCCATTATAGCAACAGAAAGGGCATCACCCATAACAAGCTGTGCCGTTGTAGAAGTTGTAGGAGCAAGATTATTAGGACAAGCTTCTTGATCAACAGTAACATCTAAAACAAAATCAGCATGTTTAGCTAGGAAAGAATCTATATTTCCAACCATAGCTACCATAATATTATTTCTCATTTTTATTAATGGAACTAACACCTTAATCTCAGGAGTTTCACCACTTTTTGAAATACATATTACAATATCATCCTCCTGAACTATACCTAAATCACCATGAATAGCATCAGCTGCATGCATAAATATAGCAGGGGTTCCAGTAGAATTCAAGGTCGCAACAATCTTCTGTCCAATATTAGCACTTTTACCTATTCCAGTGATAACCACTCTACCTGATGAATTGAGTATAGCTTGTATTGCATTAATAAAATCATCATTAATAGAATGCAATAACTTACTGATTCCTTCAGTTTCTGTTTTTATAGTACGAACAGCACTATTAACAATTTCCTTCTTAGTTTTCAATGGTGTTGTTTTTTTTTATTTTTTTGAAATAAATTCAATGACTAACTAAGGTCTTGAATATATCGATTTTAAATTCACATTTATATAAAGAAACTTACGCAGTAATTAAATATTTTTATACAACTTTGCGTTAGATTTCGGATTTTAAAATCAGGACAAATATATTTAAATTTTAAGCTTATTTTAAAAATGGCAATGAAGGATGGACACTCCCTTCACAAAATGTTGAAGGAGATTTTCGGATTTGAAAACTTTAAAAGAAATCAGGAGGTGATCATCAAGAGCGTACTTGAAGGAAAAGATACCTTTGTGATAATGCCTACTGGTGGGGGAAAGTCAATGTGCTATCAACTTCCTGCTCTAATTAGTGAGGGAACTGCCATTATTATTTCTCCATTGATTGCTCTAATGAAGAATCAGGTAGATGCAATCAGGAACTATTATCCAGATAAAGGAGTTGCTCACGTAATGAACTCATCTTTATCAAAGTCTGAACTAAACCAAGTTAAATCCGATCTTATAGATGGGAAAACTAAACTGCTTTATGTCGCTCCTGAATCATTAACCAAAGAAGAAAATATTGAACTATTAAAAAGTATTACTATTTCTTTTTATGCTATTGATGAAGCTCACTGTATTTCTGAATGGGGACATGACTTTAGACCCGAATATAGAAGACTGCGTCCTATAATTGATGCAATTGGAAAAAGAGTTCCTATAATAGCACTAACAGCCACTGCTACACTAAAGGTTCAACAAGATATCATGAAGAACCTTGACATTCCAAGTGCAGAAGTATTTAAATCTTCTTTTGACAGAGAGAATCTCTATTATGAGATAAGACCAAAAACTAAAAATGTCATTAAAGATATAATCAAATACATCAAGAAAAACTCAGGCAAATCAGGTATTGTATATTGCTTATCAAGGAAGAAAGTTGAGGAACTTGCAGAAACTTTAGTTGTTAATGGTATAAAAGCATTACCATATCATGCTGGGTTAGATGCTTCCTCCCGAAGAGGGAATCAAGACAAATTCTTGATGGAAGACGCTGATGTTATTGTTGCTACAATAGCATTTGGAATGGGGATTGATAAGCCAGATATACGATTTGTTATTCATCACGATATTCCAAAAAGCATTGAAGCTTATTATCAAGAAACTGGTAGAGCTGGACGTGATGGAGGAGAGGGCAACTGTATTACTTTCTACAATTATGAAGATATCCAGAAGCTAGAAAAATTCATGAAAGGGAAACCTGTCGCTGAACAGGAAATCGCTAAAGAATTACTTTTAGAAACTGTTTCCTTTTCTGAATCTTCCCTTTGTAGACACCAGTTAATACTTCATTACTTTGGTGAGGACTATGAGAAAGGAAGCTGTGGAGCTTGTGATAACTGTCTTAATCCAAAAGAACTAGAAGAAGGTAAAGAACATGTAGAGACATTACTAAACACAATCCTTGAAATCAAGCAACTTTTCAAGGCTAAGCATGTTGTTAATTTGCTTATTGGTAACCCTTCAGCAGACATCAAATCTGTAAGGCATGATCAGTTAAATATCTTCGGTTCTGGAAAAGATAAGGATGAAAAGTTCTGGAATGCTATCATCAAGCAGTGTCTTATTAGACATTTATTAGTAAAAGACATTGATAACTATGGGCTTTTAAAAGTTACAGAGAAAGGAAAAGAATTTTTAAATAATCCATACTCAATAATGATTGCTAGAGATCACGACTATGAATTTTCAGGAGATGACGAAGTAACCACTAGTGGTGGGAGTCACAAACCTAGCTCCTCAGATATGACTTTGTTTATGTTATTAAAAGATCTTCGTAAAGAAATATCAAGAAAAGAAGATCTTCCTCCTTTTGTAATCTTTCAGGATCCTTCCCTTGAAGACATGTCGATTCAATATCCTTGTTCAATGGAAGAATTAATGAATATTACTGGTGTTGGTGCAGGCAAAGCACAAAAATACGGAAAGCCTTTCGTTGATTTAATCAAAAATTATGTAGAGGAGAATGATATAATCAGACCTATGGACATGGTTGTTAAATCTGTTGTCAATAAGTCCGGATTAAAGGTTTATATTATTCAAAGTATTGACAGAAAACGCCCTCTTGAAGATATCGCTCATACAAAGAATCTTACTGTAGATGAAGTTCTAAGTGAGATTGAAAGAATAGTATCTTCTGGAACAAAGGTTAATATTGATTATTATACCAATGAATATGTCGATGAATATCATCTTGAAGATATTTATGATTATTTTAGGGAAGCTGAAACGGATGATATCTCTGAAGCTCTTGAAGAATTAGGAGAAGATGAATATACTGAAGAGGAAATTCGTTTGGTTAGAATTAAATTTATGTCTGAACTAGGGAATTAATTATGAAAAGATTTTGGGTTTTTATTCTTCTTATCTTAATTATTTATTCATGTAGTGATAAGGTAAGTATACCTAAAGGAGTCATACCTCCAGATAAGATGACAAATATCATGATTGAGTTACAAATTGCTGATGCAGCAATTTCTTTTAGAAAGAATAGAGGACTTGATTTTGAAGATTATCAATCACCATATTATCAATATGTTTTTAATAAATATGATGTAGATGCTAGTTTATTCAAAGAGAGTATGGCCTTTTATGATAAAAACCCTAAAATTCTTGAGCAAATGTATCAGAATGTGAAAGATTCATTAAGCTTAAAGATAAAAGAAATTGAACCTACAAAAGATAGTTTACAGATAAGCCCCAATTAAGGGGCTTATTTTATTTTGTGTAATTGGCTTTATATGTTTTCTTTTCTCCACTAATTGTCAGGGCATATTCAAATTCCAATAATACCGAACTCATATACTTACCTACAGCTGTATTAACTACAATATCCTCTCCTAAAGGTTTTCCTGTAATGTGTAATGTACTTCCTGTTACTATTGCCTCAATATCTGATTTTGTATCAGCAAAGTTCTTTATAATTACATTTGCAGAGTTATCTGGATCCCTTATTATATCAACTGTATAATTCAATTTTTGTAATGATTCGCTTACTTTCCAAGTCCCTATGTACTTTTCTCTTGCATCAACATACTCTTCATTATCAGTATCCTTCTGACAAGAAGTGAAACTAAAGAACATAACAAACCCTATCAAGGTTAAAGCTAATTTTGAAAATTTCATGGTTATTTGGTATTAAAAAAGCAGGACAAAGCCTGCTTTGTTTTTATAATTAAACTATTTCATTATAAATCTTATCTGCAAGTCTACTAGCTCCAATCCTAAAATACTCTTTATTCATCCATTTCTCCCCTAGGATACTCTGTAATACTACAAGGTATTCAACAGCTTGGTTTGCATCAGCAATACCACCAGCAGGCTTAAATCCAATCATTCTGCCTGTCTTTTCATAGTATTCTTTAATAGTATCCATCATCACCACAGAAGCCTCTAAGGTTGCTGCAACAGGAATTTTGCCTGTAGAAGTCTTTATAAAATCACCTCCATAATTAATAGCTAATTCAGATGCTTTTCTGATAGCTTGAGGAGTCTTAAGTTCTCCTGTTTCCAGAATAACTTTAAGGTGAGCTGATCCACATGCCTTTTTAATTGCAGCTACTTCTTCACCTACTTCTTCATATTTTCCCTCAAGAAACTTACCTCTTGAGATAACCATATCTATATCATCAGCACCTTGAGCAACTGTCCATTCTACTTCTGCAACCTTTATTTCAATAGGAGACTGACCAGCAGGGAAAGCACCTGCAACACAAGCTACATTGATATCTGTATTTTTAACAGTCTCTTTCACAAGCTTTGCAAATGGAGGATAAACACAAATAGCAGCCACTTCAGGAATTCCTTTTGTATCATCTTTGTAATCCATTCCTTTCTTACATAAATTAACCACTTTTGCATCATGATCTTCACCCTCAAGGGTGGTTAAATCAATAAAGCCCAATGCTTTTTTCAACAATTCTGTTTTATTTGCTTTAGGCAATTCTTCTTTAAGAATCTTATTGATTCTATCTTTAATACTTTCTTCAGTATAAGTGTAATTATCAAATTCTAACATCTCTATAATTTTTTACCAAGATTTTAACGCATCTTTATCCTTATTATTGAATATAACTGAAGCTAATAAAGTTAGCTGCTTTATTTTACCTGCATAAACTATAATGTATCAAACTAAACTTAAGACTATCATTTCTATAATTAACAAGGTTTAGTATAGTAATAGCTTATTCATGAAAGCACAAAAATGCTTTTTAGAATCTTCTTTATACGAATTTTATCTTTTCTTAAGTCAGCATAACCCACTTGATCATTTATTCCTCAGAAGAGCAGAAAGTGATCATAATAATCGAAATCATTTTACCTATAAACAAAAAAGCTAGCAAGGCCGAGAGCCAATGCTAGCTTCAATAAAACAATTTTCAATCAAAAACTTTACACATGAAAAATTATCTAAAAGCTTATTAATACCAATCAATATGAAGGTACATATTTTTTTTATATAAAACTATGAAATGGTAAATTATTTTAAAACAGAATTTTAAGGAATCGCATTCTACAATAATTCATTATCTTTAATATAGAATACCAAAAACTAATCCTTACTACTATAACTCTATAAACAGCTAAACATGGATCTCAACACTTATACAGAAATCGAACCTAAAGTACATGTAAGCCCTTCAAGTTATATCTTAGCAGGACAACCCTTTTCTATAAAAATAAGTAAATGGGAAACTAATACCAGATTCAAACTACATTATATAAAAAAAGAAGATTCCGATTTACTTTGGTATTCTGTTAATGAATACAAAACTAATGAGGCTGGAGATTTCAATATAAAAGAAGATGCTCCTATATCGGGTACATATAAAGTAGCTGATGAACTTGGCATCTTTTGGTCCGCAGAAAGACACTCTACATACGATCATATTGATCTGATTGAAATCTATAATATAATAGATGCTCTACACAGAAATGATATCGCTTTGATATTGGAATTTAACGGGAAAATTATTTGGAAAAAAACATTTGATTATAAACACATCCTAAATCAGGAAAATAAAGAGATAGTACGCTTTGACAACTTGATCGCTAACCTTTATTTCCCTGATAATAGAACTATGGATAAAGTAGTCGTGTTTATTGGGGGAACAGAAGCTGGAATTAATTACTCTGATTATCTAGCAAGGATTATTGGTCTAAATATTTGTCCTGCAATCTCAACAGCTTATTTTGGAAGTCACAATCTACCAAAAGAATTAGTAAACTTACCGTTAGAATATTTCATTAAGATCATAGATTACATTAAGTCGAATCCAAAGATAAAAGACCATAAAATAATTATGGCGGGATACTCAAAAGGAGCAGAAGCTTCTTTATTGACTGCTATAGCTTGTAATTTAATTGATGCTCTAGTATTGTGGTCTCCATCATCATATGTATTTCAGGGAATTTCAATTACAAACGAAAACTCATCTACATGGACATGGAATAAAATCCCATTAAACTACATCCCTTTAGACTACAAAAAACTAAGCTATGGCAATACTTTAAGATCTATATATGAAGAGGGAATCGCCAATTGTAGTAATATTAAAGAGTGTAGAATCCCTGTAGATGAATTAAACTGCCCTATATTAATGTTCTCTGGTCAAGATGATCTGTTATGGCCTTCAGATCATATGGCAAATCAAATCGAACAAATATTAACAGAAAACAACCAAGATAAAACATATAATATAAGCTTCCCAAAAACAGGGCATTTATGTTGTGGAACAGGCTATGAAGAATATGAAAGTTATTTTAAACATAGTTCTCTCCCTCTTGGGGGAACTCCTTATTCATCTTCTATGGCAGCACGACACTCTTGGGAGATTTTTATAAACTTCATCAAAACAATATAAAAAAACAAGGGGCAAGCATAATACTTACCCCTTGTCTATTTGATATAAAGAATTCTCTTTTTTTCTTCAATTACACCTAAAACAGATACTTCTTTAGGTTTGCCAATGACTGGAAATATTCCTTTTCTAGCTTGTAAAACTTATACAACATCTCAAAGTATGCATCAATCTCCTGATAATATTCTATGATAGAAATATTGCCAGACTTCAATGCTATATTCAATAGTCTTATTGCCTCATAATTATCTACAGCGGATTTAATGCTTGTAAAGTTTTCATAAAGAGCTTTACACTCTTGATAATTTCTTTTGAAATCATTCTTCAATATACCCTTACTATTTGCAAGTTCATATTCTGAAGCTTTTAACATTGCTCTGGACTGTTTTATCTTTGAGTATCCTCCCCAAATAGGAATAGACAAACCAACAGAAAATGTACCAACACTCTCTTGTGTTGCTTTCTCTGATTCGTATCCAATACTTATCGAAGGCACAAGCTTTTGTCTTATGAGTTTAGCTTTCTGACTTACTACACTTTGATAAGAATTCAAGCTTTGAATTTTAGGAGAAAGACTTTCATAATCCTGAAGCATCTTTTCAAAAGGCTCTAATTGTAAATCTTCATAGATTGTATCATTTACAACTAAACTATCAGACTGACAAATCCACCTAAGCTGCTCTAATACGGATATTTTAGCTGCTTTATTTAGCCTTACATCAGAGTGATGATCTTCTTGTTCGAATATAGTTTTCTTTACATCAAGAATGTTACCATCGCCTTTTTCAAGCTTTGTCTTATAAAAACTTACAAGATTCTTATTGTTCTTTACTCTTTCCTCTTGTCTCTTTATAAGCTTATTATAATATACTATCTCGAAAAATAGAGATCTTGCCTGAAACAATAGCTCTTGCTTAAAAGCATTCTCTGAGTGTTCAGCATACCTTTGTAAAGAGTTCTTTAACTTTATTTTACTCGCCCATAAAGTCGGAAAATCAAATGTCTGGCTAACACCATAAATAGTCTTATCAGAAGAAGAATTATCTTTATTTGAAGAATATCCAACACTAACATCCAGAGCATCTGGCCAAATATCACTTTTAGCTTCCTGAACTTCTGCTTTATTATTGTTTATTAGAGCTTGTAAAGCAAGGCTGTTTTTTTCAGCTAACTCAAGCACTTCCGATAATTTACTTTGGGCACTTACCGATTGATATATACCAAAAAGAAATAATATTATATATATTGATCTTCTCATCTTATTTATCCTCCGTTTTGCTTGTAAGATAGTATATGATTGGTATTAGATAGACATTTAACAGAGTTGAACTCAATAATCCACCCAATATAACTACTGCCATTGGACTCTGGATTTCATTTCCAGGTTGATCTCCTGCAATCGCTAATGGAATTAAAGCTAATGCAGCAGTAAGAGCAGTCATGAGAATAGGCATCAATCGATCTGAAGAGCCAAGAATCACGGCCTTTATCGAATTTAAACCTTGTTCTCTAAGCTTTTTATATCTACTCACAAGAAGAATGCCATTTCGTGTTGCTATACCAAATAGAGTAATAAAGCCTATAATAGCAGGAATACTTATCATACCTGAATACATCCACACCATAAAAACTCCTCCTATCAAGGCTAATGGCAGGTTGAGCAATATAATACTTGCTAGTTTCAGGCTTCTAAACTCAAGATATAATAATAGGAAGATAACTATGATAGCAAAGAGAGAGGTTATTAACAAGGTTTTTGATGCTCTTGCTTCGCTCTCAAATTGACCACCATATACGATATGGTAATTTTCTGGTAAATTTACATTGTCTTTTATTGCTTTTTGTATATCTGAAACTGTTGATAATAAATCTCTGTCAGCAACATTACAAGAAACAACAATTCGCCTTTGTACATTCTCTCTATTTATAGTATTCGGACCACTTGCCGAACGAATATCAGCAACACTAGAAAATGGAACTTTACCAGAAAGTCTGGAATCTATAAGTACATCTTTTATTCCATCAAGGCTCTCTCTATGTTCATCTTTCAAGCGTAAAACCAACTCAAAAGACTTCTCATTTTCAAACACCTCACTTACCTTTTCTCCTGCAATCCCATAATCGATAAAGTCTTTAAAGCCTGTTATTGGTATTCCATATTTTGCCAGCATCTCGTGCTTAGGCTTTATCTGTATTTGAGGGATTTCTATTTGTTGTTCTACTGTAGGGTCAACAACACCAGGAATAGAAGATATATTTCCTTTCACCTGACTAGCGATACTATATAGCTCACCTAAGTTATCTCCAAATATTTTGATGGCTATATTCGCTTTTGTACCACTCAACATATGGTCAATCCTATGGCTAATTGGTTGTCCTACTTCAATATTTGCACCTGATATTTTCCCTAATTTTGATCTTACTTCTCTTAGAAACTCATCTCTGCTCCTATCTTTCAAGTTGAAAGGAACTTCAATTTCGGATATATTCACTCCAAAGGAATGTTCATCTAATTCTGAGCGCCCTGTTTTCCTTGATGTAGCCACTACTTCAGGAACTGACAATAATATCTTCTCTGCTCTGGCTCCTACTCTATTAGATTCTTCCAAAGATATTCCGGGCATAGATGAAACATTGACTGTCAAAGATCCTTCATTGAAAGGAGGCAAGAAACTTCTACCCATATTCAACAATATTACAATAGAAACAACAAGTAAAACACCTGAAATAGACAATAGTATTGTTTTATGACTCATAGCTCTTTCAAGGCTTCTTGTATAAACCTTCAATAGATTTCTTTCCATCCATGTACCATTCTCTTGCTTTTTTAGCTTTTTAGTATTGGTAAGCATCAAGCTACAAAGAACAGGAGTAAGGGTAATAGCTACAATAAGAGAAGAGAAAAGAGCTACAATATATGATACTCCTAATGGTTTCAGCATTCTACCTTCCATTCCACTTAAGAAGAACAAAGGAATAAAAGCAATGATAATAATAAATGTAGCATTCATTATCGAGGTTCTGATCTCTGATGATGCATCAAATATTACTTTCAATGAATTTTCTCTTTCTTCTTTGGGGAGCTTTACATTCTGCCTTAGCCGTTTATATACATTCTCCACATCTATTATAGCATCATCGACAAGTGAACCTATAGCAATTGCCATTCCTCCAAGACTCATCGTATTGATACTAAAACCTAGATATTCTAAACAAATAATTGTAATAAAAAGAGATATAGGAATTGCCAACAAACTGATAATCGTTGTTCTACCATTCATCAAGAAGAAAAACAAGATTATAATTACAAAGATAGATCCTTCAAGGAGTGCCTTACCTACATTATCTACTGCTCTATCGATAAAATCTGCTTGCTTAAAGGTGTCCATATGGAAGTTAACATCTTCACCTATACTACCCTTTAGCTCTTCTATTGCATTATCTAGCTTATTGGTAAGTTTAATTGTATTTGTTCCTGGTTGTTTATTGACTGTTATTACAACCGCTGGCTTACCTCTATAAGAACCATCCCCAATCTTTGGAGCTGCACCTATCTTTATATCTGCAACATCTGATATCTTTATTGGATATTCGTCATTTATCTTGATAACAGACTGACCTAACTCATAGACGTTTTTAGTCCTTATCTTTCCCCTTACGATATACTCATTTCCATGTTGATTATAGAAACCTCCTGATGCATTGGCATTCATTTGCTCTGTTGCCTCTTTCAAATCATTAAGGCTAACATCATAGTATTTCATCTTTAGAGGATCAAACAAGATTTGATACTCTTTATATTCTCCTCCAATTACTGTTACCTGAGCAACTCCGGAAACAGAAAGCAAACGAGGGCGTATTGTCCAGTCTGCCAAGGTTCTCAAATCCTTTGGATTTACCTTATCAGAGGAAACACTAAATATCATAACTTCCCCCATAACTGATGATTGGGGAGTAATCGTAGGGTTTCCTACATCTTTGGGTAATTGTTCTTTTACAGCAGGGAGCCTCTCACTTACGATCTGCCTTGCTCTATAAATATCCATTCCCCAGTCGAATTCTATCCAAACAATAGAAAAACCCATTGCCGAAGAAGATCTTACTCTTCTTACTTTCGTCGCTCCGTTTAAGGCTGTTTCTATAGGAAAACTCACAAGTCTTTCAACCTCTTCTGGTGCCATTCCATGAGCTTCTGTCATCACTACAACTGTAGGAGCAGTAAGATCAGGAAAAACATCTATATCCATATTATTAGCAGTCCAGCTTCCCCAAATAGTAAGCATAACCGCAACCGCAAGGACAATCAGGCGGTTTTTGAGTGAAAATTGAATAATCTTATCCAGCATTTTCTATATATCTTTTATAAAAGCTATTCTGTTTTATCTTAATGTGAATGTCCATGAGGTACAGCAGAGCTAAGAGATGCCATCTTTATCTGATATGCGCCATTAATTACCACCTTATCATTTATGTCAACCCCATCTTTTACCAGTGTACGATATCCGTCACTATTTCCTATAGTTATATTTTTTCTTATAAACTGCTTTGGAAGAGCTTCAACATAAACATAATAATTACCCATCTCTTCAAGTAAAGCAGAGTTAGGGACACTGATTACATTCTCTGGATTAGTTTTTAGATATACATCGCAATATGCTCCGGGAAGAATATCTTCTGAATTATTCAACTCAAAGTTTACTGCTATAAAAGTGTTTGAAGAAGAAACTTTCTTTCCTAATGATATTAATTGACCTTCCATATCTTCAATATTAAAGATCTTAGGACTCATCGAAGTTTTAAAGTTTGCTGAATAGATTTTCTTTGATTGATTCCAGTATTTCTGTGGTAAATCTGCTTTTAAAATCAATCTATTTCCTTTTTGTATCTTCAATAAGGTCTGTCCTGCTGTTACAAACTGACCTCTTTTTACAAGCACTTCACTTACATGACCATTCTCAGGACTTGAAACGACAGCTCCACCTTCTTTATGAGCCTTACGCATAGAGTTAAATAAAGTTCTTGCATTTCTATAGTCCATCTCAACAAGATTAAAATCTTTCTGAGAAATTATTTTCTCTTTTAATAGACTTTTTGATCTTTCATAGTCAGCCTTTAATACTTCATATTTTCTCTTTGCCTCTTTAAAGCCTATATCAAAATTATCATGAGTTAAGCCTGCTCCCTCAAGATACATAAGCTTTTGTCCTTTAGACACAAGTCGTCCTTCAAGAAGATTCAATAAAGCAAAGTCTATAACTCCATCATGTATTGCAACTATATCAATCTCATCAATAGGTGCATTTTCAAACACTCCTGAAGTTCTTATAACAGAGCTAAACAGCTCCTTCTTGATTTTTTCTGTCTTAATTCCTGCTACTTTAATCTCAGAAGATTCCATTGTTACAGCTTTCTGTCCATCAATAATGACTTCTTCTGCTCCATGATCATGTCCTGCATGGCTATCATGGTCGTGCTCAGCTTCTGCTTCATGATCATGCCCTGCATGGCTATCATGGTCGTGTTCGGCTTCTGTTCCGTGGTCATGTCCTGCATGGCTATCATGGTCGTGTTCGGCTTCTGCTCCGTGATCATGCCCTTCACAACTGCTATGATCGTGATTATGCTCAGCTTCTGTTTCATGATCATGTCCTGCATGGCTATCATGGTCGTGTTCGGCTTCTGCTCCGTGGTCATGCCCTTCACAACTGCTATGATCGTGATTATGCTCAGCTTCTGTTTCATGATCATGCCCTGCATGGCTATCATGGTCGTGTTCGGCTTCTGTTCCGTGATCATGTCCTGCATGGCTATCATGGTCGTGATTATGCTCTGATGCTATTGAATGATTATGTTCCTCACCTACAGTATTCTTTTTGTTTCCTGAACAACTATAAAATATAGATATAGAGATTGCTAGAAGATATATATGTAATTTCTTCATTATAACTTTATAATGTTTATAAATTGAAAATAAGATTATGCTTTTAATAAAAAATATCGGACGATATGAAAGATTATACTATAGGAGGGGCACGAAGGCCATTTGATCTAGGATAGAAATTTGTATTTGCTTCTGTATCATTTCTTGCCAGCCCATATTTAGGTACGTCTTCTTCAATAAAAGAAATCGAAAAGAAACTAGCCAACAGATTAACAGTAAAAACTTGATACTTCTCAATGCTTACATTCTTTATTACCTTACAAGATTGGCATTGATTGTCGTCTTCAGGAGTATCATCAGAATGATTAATACCATTCAAACAAGTTCCACAGAGATTAATTTGGTCGTTAGATGAAGAAACATGCTCTGTATCACATCTCTCCATAATATAATGATGTGGCATAGCATCATGCCCTATAAACAATAGGGTCGCAAGAAAAAGTATTGAAATCTTGATATATGCCATCATCTTCATTTCGCAAAAATATAAAAAAAGATTACTTCACCCATCTAATTGCTTTATTTAGAATCGAAGATAGAAAATTTTTGATGTTTTTCAGCCTAAAACCACACAAACAGCTAACAGAAATCAATTTTCTATTAAGATAAAATAAAAACACCCACTTTTTCTTCAATTTATGTAATCATTAACCTTAAAATCTAAAGTCAAAAAATGAGTTTCATTCACTTTTTTGTACATTTTTACCAATCTACAGAAATTATTTATAATCAACATTATACACTATAGGCCTTTTCAAATCTTTTTTCATGATTTAAAAAAAAAATTCAAAAACCATCAATTATTGAGCTTTTTATAGGCATAATTACTTTTCAAACCCTCAAAATGAAAAAGCACGCCCTCAAAATGAAAAACAAGCTCGAAGGTATTTGTTTTAAGCTCGAGAGAATCATTTTTAAGCTGCACAAACCAAAATCTGACCACCAACAATATTACTATCTGTGTTACAATATTTTACATGAAATAATCTTATGTTATTTCTCTTTAGAGAGCATGATAATTCAGAAGGTTTTATTATTTAACATAACATTGGTCAATTCTGTGCGATAAATTCTAATTTTAAAATTGAAAGCCGAATTATCGAACTATACAGCAGTTAAAAATAAGTGATAAAGCTTATAAAGGGGGAAATGTAAGGATCTGGAATAAAAACATATTAGCTTCAAATCTTGAATTAAAACAAGATTACAAGAGCATGTTACCTCTAAAAGTTAGAAATAGATAAAATAAAAAAGGAGGCAACCCCAAAATGTCACCTCTATTTCCTTCTTAGCTCAAATTTACTACCTAAGTATACTTTTCGAACATGCTCATCAGCGGCAAGCTCTTCGGCTGTTCCTGCTTTAAGTATAGAGCCTTCAAATAGTAAGTAAGCACGATCAGTAATACTTAAAGTTTCCTGAACATTATGATCAGTAATTAATATACCTATATTCTTATCTTTCAACTTAGAAACGATATATTGAATATCTTCAACGGCAATAGGATCGACACCAGCAAACGGCTCGTCTAAAAGAATAAACTTAGGATCTACGGCTAAAGCCCTTGCAATCTCTGTTCTTCTCCTTTCACCACCAGAAAGCTGTATACCCAAACTCTTGCGAATATGTTGCAAACCAAATTCATCAAGTAGTTCTTCAAGTTTCTCTAATCTTTCTTCTTTTGGTTTCTTGGTAAATTCCATTACTGATAAGATATTATCTTCTACAGACATCTGTCTGAACACAGAAGCTTCTTGAGCAAGGTAACCTACCCCATGTTTAGCTCTTTGGTACATAGGCATTGTTGTAATATCTTTATCGTCAAGATAAACCTTTCCACTATATGGTTTAATCAGACCCACAATCATATAAAAAGAAGTGGTTTTTCCTGCTCCATTTGGCCCCAATAGCCCAACAATCTCACCTTGACTGACTTCAATAGTTACGCCCTTAACAACAGTACGATTTCTATATTTCTTTACAACATTGTCTGTCCTTAATATCATAATTTCACTCTTTTAGCTTTCAAAAGTAAAGAATAATTTTCTACATTCAATATAGATAACGCATATTCATCATTCATACGTAAATGGAAAATAGCACTGATAATTTCAAATTTCTTCAATATAAATTCAGTCAATATAGCTCAAACAAGAGAAACAAACATTATTGAGCTTTCTATAACAATAAGATACAATTTTTTAACATTTATTAGGTTAATAATTAGGGTTGAATTTAATAATAATTAACGTATAGGTAATGAGAATTCTAAAGACAACTATTCTTAGTGGGATATTGTTTGTTGGTATCTTATCATCATGTTGCCAACAACAAGAAGCAAAAACAATAACAAGCACAGAAACATCTCAAGATACACAAGAAATAAACGAAAAGCTTTTGATGGCTACATTATACCATCAAAGAGCTGCTGAAGTTGCTGCTTTAAGTTATCAAGCATATAATTCAGCAAAAGTATCTTTAGATAAGATATTAAAAGAGAACAAGAGTAATAAGCCATTAGCAATAGTAACTGATGTCGATGAAACAGTTCTTGACAACAGTCCTTTTCAGGCAAAATGTATAGAAACAAACACTGATTATACCAGAGATAGCTGGTCTGAATGGTGCAACCAAGCTAATGCAGAAGTTATAGAAGGAGCTACAGAGTTTTTTAACTATGCAAAGGATAAAGGTGTTACTACTTTCTATATCACCAACAGAAGAGATCCTTTGAATGAAGCAACAATCAAGAATCTACAAGCAAAAGGATTTCCATTTGCAGATAAAGATCATGTTGTAACTCGTTCAGCAGAAGCAAGTAAAGAAGCAAGAAGACAAGATGTTCTTGAGAATTATAATATAATTATGCTTGTAGGTGATAATCTTTCTGACTTCTCGCAAATATTCGAAGATAAATTACATACTGACAGATCTATGCTTGTTGATAGTCTAAAGCATGAATTTGGTCATCGTTTTATTGTTCTTCCTAATGCTATGTATGGCGATTGGGTTCACTCAATGGAAGGATTCCATCATCAATTAGAAGATCATGAGAAAATGGATTGTATGATGAAAAATCTGGATTCATTCTAAGCCATTTCTTATAAGATATTTAAAAAGGTTGTCTATTACTTAGGCAACCTTTTCGCGTAAAAAGGTATAGTATTCTTCAGTAAAGATCATCATTAACAGCCTTTTTTAGTTATAACAATACATTTTCCATTTATTTTCTAGTGCATATATTGTACTTTTGCCTATGTTCTGTAAGTTATTTCATTAATCACCTTGTAAATAGCACTATTATGTGTAAAAGAATATATATCGAAAACGGCAAAGTTATCAATGAAGGAAGGACTTTCTTCGCTGATATAATGATCTTAGACGATAAGATTGAACATATCATTGAAAATACATGTAAAGCTGAACGCCAGTTCAGAGAGAAACAAGCAGATGAAGTAATTGATGCAGAGGGAATGCTTGTTCTTCCTGGAATAATTGATGATCAAGTTCATTTCCGTGAGCCAGGGCTTACTCATAAAGGCGATATTTATTCAGAAAGCAAAGCTGCTGTTGCAGGAGGCGTTACCTCATTTATGGAGATGCCTAATTGTAATCCTCCTACCCTTACACAAGAACTACTTGAAGAAAAATATGAAATAGGAGCAAGAAGGGCTTTTGCAAACTATTCTTTCTATATGGGTGCTTCCAATGATAATATTGAAGAAGTTCTAAAGACTGACCCAACAAGAGTTTGTGGTATAAAAGTATTTATGGGTGCATCTACAGGTAATATGTTAGTTGACAATAAAGAGACCTTAAATAACATATTCGAGAAAGCCCCTTGTCTTGTCGCTGTTCATTGTGAAGATGAAAATACAATAAGAAAAAACTCAGCAGAATATAAAGAAAAGTATGGTGAAGATGTTCCTATTGCTTGCCATCCAGAAATAAGAAGTGAAGAAGCTTGTTATTTATCATCTTCTCTTGCTGTTGAACTAGCAAAGAAACATAATACACGTCTTCATGTTCTCCACCTTTCTACAGCTAAAGAAATGTCTTTATTCGAAAAAGGAAACCTCAACAATAAAAACATTACTGCTGAAGCATGTGTACATCATCTTTGGTTCTCTGATAAGGATTATGAAAAGCTTGGCACTAGCATCAAGTGGAATCCTGCTATAAAGAAAGAATCAGATAGAGATGCACTTTGGAAAGCCTTATTGGAAGATAAACTTGATGTTATTGCTACAGATCATGCACCACATACAACCGAAGAAAAAAGCAATACTTACTTCAAAGCACCTTCAGGAGGTCCTTTAGTACAACATTCATTGGTTATGATGCTTGAAGCCGTTGAACAAGGGAAGCTTACATATGAAAAAGTTGTAGAGAAAATGTGTCATGCAGTAGCTGACTGTTATCAAGTAAAAGAAAGAGGATATTTGAGAGAAGGCTATAAAGCAGATATTGTTTTGGTTAACCCTAACAATAATTGGACTGTAAATTCCGATAATATTCTTTACAAATGTAAATGGTCTCCACTAGAAGGAGAATCATTCAAGCACAAAGTTGAATACACACTTATCAATGGAAACATCATATATAATAAAGGAAAAGTTAACGAGATACATAAAGGAGAAAGATTACTGTTTAATAGATAAAAAGATGAATAGAGTTATACTGTTTTTATTATCTGCTATTATTATTTCTGCTTGCAATTCTACTACAAAAGAAACAGAATTCGAGCAAGTTATTGTCGAAAGATATCCGGGAGGAGAGCCTAAAGTTGTTCAGTACTTTGAGGTCTTTGATGGCAAAAGATCTTTAGTTAAAGAAGAAAGCTTTTATTCTTGTGGAAAACGAATGACCTCAGGAAAACTTTCTGATAACCTCAGAACTGGTACTTGGGAATCATATTATAAGAATGGAGCTAAATGGACTGATGCCGTATATGTAAAAGGGATCAATCATGGACCTGCTAATCACTGGCATGAAAATGGGAAATTGTATTATAAAGGACAATATAAAAACGGAAAAAGAGCAGGAAAGTGGTCTTTCTTTGATAAGGAAGGCCACCTCTTAAAAGAAATAAACTATGATAAAAAATAGTAATAAGAATCAACAATCTTAGAATGCCGATAACTATTTACTTGTCGGCATTTTTTATATTGATATCACAGAAACGCTGAGTTACTAAAATATCATAGGAAATTGTCTATACAAAAAAAGCCAGTTCATAGAACTGGCTTTTTCATGAATTAATATCTTTTATTCTACACTTAACCCAATAAATACGGGCAAGTGATCACTATATCCTCCATAATACCGAGAGCCAGAATAAGTTCTACTAGGCTTCTTACCAGTACTGCTGGTATACATAAGAAAGTCATCATTGAGAATAGTAGCATCTAAAGATGTAATCTTAAAATCATTCTCTTGATTACCTAAGATATTTCCTGATACAATCATCTGATCAAAGTAATTCCATCCATCATAATATAATGTACCATTACCTTTGTTATATGCATCAAATGAAAGATTATACAGTTTATTTATTTTAACTTTATCAGGAATCTCATTAGCTTTTAAATAATATAGCATAGATGCATTATCAGGATTGTCATTAAAGTCCCCCATAATCACAATATTCGACTTTGGGTTCTTTTTTACAATTGGATTAATTAAGCTCTCCAGAATTCTTGCACACCAAATTCTATATCTATCAGAAGAGCCTCCAGAGAATCTGGCATACCAATGGTTTACAAAAACATGAAGTGTATCTTTCCCCACAAGTCCTTTTGCATATAAAATGTCTCGTGTTCTACTATTAGAAGAGAAAGGGAAAAGTATAGTAGTAAAGTCTGTCTCCAATAACTCAAAGCTCTCCTTTCTATACAAAAGAGCATTATCAATACCTCTTCTATCAGGGCCTTCCTTATGAATAATGCCAAAATCAAGAGAAGATAAGTTCTCAGTTTTGATTAGATCTTCAAGAACTTTTTTATTCTCAATTTCTGCCAAGCCAATAATACTAGGACCATTATTGCCAATAGCTTTTATTGCTCTTGATATATTGTTGAGTTTATTATTATATCTTTCTGTATCCCATTTTAACTTACCTGAAGGAGTAAAGTCATCATCATTCTTTTCAGGGTCGTTATAAATGTCAAATAGGTTTTCCACATTATAGAAACCTATAAAAAAATTGGGTTCTCCATCAAAAGGATTAGGAACAACTTCAAGATTCTCTTCAGCCGGAGGAGTTACCTCAACTTCTTCCTCTACAGAGGATCTATCATCTGTTACTTCTATTTCTTTTTTTGAACAGCCTACAGCTAAAAGTAAAGAGAAAGTGAAGAAAGTAAAAAGATATAATAATCTATTCATAACAAATTTTATTTAGTTAATCGTCGTCATCCTCCTCATTCTTGAGGATATCAATCATACGTCTGTTTTTCTTTGTAGGACGTCCTTCACCCCTAGGTCTAAACTCAGAGTTTACAGATTTCATCATTTGTAATTTATCATATTCTTCAGAAGGAGTTAAGTCATCATAAGCCAAAGCAGCCAAAGGAGCACCTACTCTATTCTTTATAACTTGCTTAACTTCTACAACTTTATGGACTATTCCCTGTTGAACATGAATTACATCCCCTACTTTAATCTCTCTTGCAGGCTTTATATTTTGACCTTCAAATTTTACTTTGCCTCCCCTGCAAGCATCAGCAGCAAGGCTTCTTGTCTTAAAAAGCCTCACTGCCCATAACCATTTGTCAATGCGTATACTATCCACGTTTTTGAATAGAATTTATTGTAAACAAAATGTTAAAGTCTTTAAAAATAGGTATTTTATTTCTCTCTAAAATACATCTTTACAGGTACACCTGAGAAATCCCATTTCTCTCTTATCTTCTTTTCCAAAAATCTCTTATAAGAATCTTTAACATCTTGAGGTCTATTACAAAAGAATACAAAAGAAGGATAATGAGTTTTAAGCTGAGTAATATATTTTATTCTCACATATCTACCTCTTGAAGCTGTTGGAGGAGGAGTTTGTTCGATAACATCCAACAAGTACTCATTCAATTTTGAAGTAGTGATCTTGCGTGTTCTATTACTAAATACCTCTACAGCCTTTTCTAGAGCTTTATGGATACGTTGTTTATTTATAACACTAGTAAAGATAATAGGCACATCACTAAATGGGGCAATCTTTTCGCGTATTTGATCTTCAAATTCAAGGTGGGTATTTGTTTCTTTCTCGATAAGATCCCATTTATTTACAATGATAACAAGTCCTTTGTTATTCTTTTGTATCAAATGAACTATATTCAAATCCTGAGCTTGCAAACCTTCATTAGCTTCAATTAATAGTAAAGCAATGTCAGCATTTTCAATAGCTCTCACAGATCTTAAAGTAGAATAGAATTCTATATTCTCATATATCTTACCTTTCTTTCTAAGCCCAGCAGTATCGACAAGCTGAAGATCAAATCCAAAAGCATTAAAACGAGTATATATTGTATCTCTTGTAGTTCCAGCAATAGGAGTAACAATATTTCTGTCAATACCCATTAACGCATTGATAAGAGAAGATTTACCTACATTAGGTTTTCCAACAAAAGCAAGTCTTGGTATATCAGAATCAGGTAATTCTTCAGGAACTTCAGGAAGGTTTTTTACAAGGTCATCAAGGATTTCACCAGTACCACCACCATTTATAGCACTTACAGTATATACATTTCCGAGACCTAAAGAATAAAACTCTGAAGCATCAGCAATCTTTATAGGAGTGTCAACCTTATTAGCAACAAGATAGACATTCTTCTTAGTACGTCTAAGCAAGTCAGCAACATCCTTATCCATATCTGTCAATCCGTCGATAGCATCAACAAGAAAGATAATAGCATCAGCTTCATCAATAGCTAAAGCTACTTGTTTACGTATTTCTTCTTCAAATACATCATCCGAACCTATGACATATCCACCAGTATCTATAACAGAGAATTTACTTCCATTCCATTCTGTTTGTCCGTAATGTCTGTCTCTGGTAACTCCACTAGTTTCCTCTACAATAGCATCCCTGCTCTGTGTTAATCTATTAAAAAAAGTTGATTTACCAACATTTGGCCTTCCAACAATAGCTACAATATTTCCCATTGTATATTTTAGGTTTTATTCTTTACGACTCTATTAATCTTAATATAGATAACCAAAACGTTTAAGTTGTTTATCGTTATCTCTCCAATCCTTTAAAACTTTGACTCTTGTTTCTAAGAAAACTTTTTTACCAACAAACTCCTCTATATCCTTTCTGGCTTCTGTTCCTACTTTCTTCAAAGCTTTTCCCTGATGGCCAATTATAATTCCTTTCTGAGACTCTCTAGCAACATAAATAATAGAATAGATCTTTATCATGTCCTGAGTCTCTTTGTATGACTCTACTTCAATCTCAACAGAATAAGGAATTTCTTTCTTATAGTTTAATAAGATCTTCTCTCTTATAATCTCAGAGATAAAGAATCTCATAGGCTTATCTGTCAACTCATCCTTTGGAAAGTACGGAGGGTTTACAGGGATTTTATTTATAAGCTCATCAAAAATCGTCGTCACATTAAATTTCTCAAGTGCAGAAACTGGAATAACAGAAGCATCAGGAATCAGGCTTTGCCATTTCTCGATCACTTCAACAACTTTGCTCTGTTCAGAGACATCTATCTTATTAATAGCAACGATTACCGGGATTTTAGTTTTTTTTATCTTCTCCAGATAATTGAAATTAGTGTCTTTATCATTAATGTCAATTACAAGTAGAATAACATCCGCATCAAGTAAAGCAGTCTTGACAAATTGCATCATTGATTGGTGCAATTTATAACTAGGATCAACAATACCAGGAGTATCAGAATATATCAATTGAAAATCTTCACCATTAACAAGACCCATAATTCTATGTCTTGTTGTTTGTGCTTTTGACGTGATAATAGACAGTTTCTCCCCCACCAAAGCATTCATCAATGTTGATTTCCCTACATTTGGCTTACCTATAATATTCACAAAACCAGCCTTATGACCCATATCATTTACTTGAAAGTTAAAAAAAAAGTGAAAAAATTTGTTTTGCAAAGAAACAAAATATACATTTGCACTGCAATTGAGAACGCAAGTTTAGTTCTTTTATTTGATAAAAGTGCGGGGTGGAGCAGTGGTAGCTCGTTGGGCTCATAACCCAAAGGTCGTCAGTTCGAATCTGGCCTCCGCTACCTAAAAAAAAGCTTTCAAGAATATCTTGAAAGCTTTTTTTATTTATACTCTTTTGCAAATTAGTTAGGCATAACCAATCCCTGATCTTTAATTACTTTATCAATAAAATTCTGATCAGGTATAATATGCGTATTTTCTTCTGTAACAACTTTTGCCTTTTCATCATCATTTAAAGGAACAGGCTTCCCTCCAAGGCTTGTAATATAACTACTTGCAAAGTGGTTCCAACAGTAATAATTAGTTAGTCCATCAACAAATGTTATATTCTTACCAGCTTCTACTTTAAAGGTCTTAGGATCTGCAAGATTCTTCAGTACAACTCTGTTAGGCTCACCTATTTCATAAATTTGTTTGTATTGAACACCAGCAAGATCTAATGATTTATTAAACGCTTTAGCAAACTCTTTAACAGTAAAACGCATAATAGTAGAAAGAGGAAGTTCTTCTGACATTCCTAACAAGTTTTGAGGCCAGTAATTAGGTGGAACATCATTCTCTGTGCTATACAAATAAGATACAAAAGAAATATGTGTATCGTTAGATAGATTTCTAAAATAGTCTACCATAGATTGACAATAAAGAGCAGGACCTGCAAAATCATATACCTTCATATTAATCTTATTATCAGGAATATTTTCCAGACCACTGAACTTAGTATGTAAATAAGTACCCAGCATAACAGAGTTTGTACCACCAAGACTATGACCAGAAACATAAACGGTTAACTTATCAGTCTCTTTTAAATCTTGGGTTATCTTTCTAAACACATCCCACATTGTAGCATCTTTTAATCCCAAGCTACTACAGTCAGCTTTAGTCTCAACAATTAGTTTTATAAGAGAATGTAAACCTGTAGCTATTTGAGGAGCTTTAGAACTTGACTTCACGTATTCGAAATCGTGAGTTCCAAAAACATAAAGGCCTTGGTATTGAGCAAATACATTTGTAGGAGACTGACCAGTAGTTAGGACAGCATAAGTATTAGGTATTGTTTTATGCTTTACAATCATAGCCTGAACAGATTCCAAAGACTTATAACCATACCAAATTAATTCCCAATTTCCTTTAGTAGCTAAAGATTCATCAGCCAGAAGGGCTTTTGCTTCATCTTCCCTATCCCCATTAATAAATTTACTTGAAATTGATCCAAGCGTTATCATTTCGACAGCTTCATTAATTGTTGGATCAGATTTTAAATTGACAGTGTTAGATTTTTCAGGGGCAACCATCTCCTTCTTACATCCCATTAAAGTGAAGATGCATACAATTAGCATTAAATATTTAATCTTCATAGTTTTTAGTTTTAGAGTGTCGTATCTCTAGTCAAAACGAGATACACAAATCATTCTTATTAAACAATGTTATTTTAATTTAAAATCACGACATAACACTCTCATTTACAAAAAAGTAAACAACAACATAGCTCAGCAATATTTCATTATTTTTGCTTAAAAGAGGGGGGATAATTAATGAGAAAAAAGATTATAACCAATCTTCTTTCAGAAAGTTAAAACATAAAGTTGAGAAAAGAATTTACAAGGTCTTATTATACTGAAGTGATTTAAAAAGTCGGATAAAATCAAACAAAAGATGCCTCAAATACTCGATGCTTGAGTTAGCATACAAAAAATATAAAAATGAAGAAATAGACTGTATCATAAATAAGCTCTTTGACAAATCATACTTCACCTTTTTATATCAAACTACTTCAAAATAAAAACACTCGTTTTTTCTTCATCTCATACAATCATTAACCTAAAGATCAAAAGCCTAAAAACTGCTTTCCCCTGTATTTTTGTACATTTTCACTAATCTACATAAACATCTTGTAATCAATGCTTTTCTAAGTATAAAACAACAAGATATATCTTGTCACTACAACATGTTTTATTGATAATCAAGATCAAAAGTTAAGCGAATAAATCTCATAGGTCTACTAACTAAAGGTAAAAGTCTAGTAACTAAATTTCGTAGGTCTACTTACCGAAGGTAAAAGTCTAGTAACTAAATTTCGTAGGTCTACTTACCGAAGGTAAAAGTCTAGTAACTAAATTTCGTAGGTC
>JBGRPZ010000046.1:0-32134 GCA_041725915.1 Hyphomicrobiales bacterium
TGGGCTTATATGTGCGATAATCTACAATTTTAAAATTGAAAGCCGAATTATCGCACTATACAGCAGTTAAAAATAAGTGATAAAGCTTATAAATGGGTAGATATAGAGATTTATAGCAAACTCACTCCTAGCCTAAATATTCAATAATAACTAGATTATTAAGATGAATTAATTGTAAAAGTGTACTATGAAGCACTTTAATTTCAAAAGCTTACTTGTAGGACATGAAAAAAGCCAAGAACTAATATTCTCGGCCTTTTTATAATTATGCTTAATAAGAGATATAGTCTTGATCTACGTTTTTAAATCATTTATTTCACGGGAGTTTGTCCTTTCCCTTGATGGCTTGATGATTTTACAGCCATAAATGTTACAAAATAATCATGTTTCCCTTGTCCACTTTGTCTTGGATCTAATATTGGAACACCACTTATATCTAAGTTTGAAACTGGAGTTTCTGAACCTTTATTCGACCAAAAACCATTCTTATCTCTTCTAAACCAATGGAAATCTGATGCTGCAGTTCCATCAGTATTAGGATGTATAAGTTCTAAAAACAATGCAACCTTACACCATCCTACAGGAGGCTCTTCCTCACCTTCCAACACTATTAAACCATCTGCTACAGCTGCATCAATACATTCTTGTGCTGAAAACGGAGCTGCAATATGGATTCCTGATATTTTACCTGGCTTAGCTCCTTGCTGCAATGTATCTTCATAATAATAGTTAACAGCATACGCATAACAATTATGTCGGCTTTGTGTTGTGTTATAACCTTTCCCATCATTCCACCAATCAGGATTATAATCTGGTACACCAAGAGTATCAAATGGATAAGTTGTTGTATCTACAATAATCATAATTGTATCATAATTTACAATTGTATCAGTAAACATGATAGAATCAATTATTATAATTCCACCATCGAAAATGACTGTGTCGGTGGTTCTAATAGTATCAGCTGGTATAGTTGGATCCTTTATTTCTTCTACTACTTCTTGTGTTATTTCATCTTTTTTAGCACAAGAAAGAATAAATATTCCTGAAATTATCAGGAACATAATAATGTTGCTAGTCTTCAATTTATTCATACTTCTATACATTAAATGATTCTTAGATAAAGGGGTTAATCATAAACTGCGATTTACTTATTTGTAGATCTATTCCTTGTTTGGTATATCCGCTATTCTACAGGTGTTTGTCCCTGTCCTTGATGAGTTGATGATTTTACAGCCATAAATGTCACAAAATAAGTATGCTTTGTGTATCCACTCTGTCTAGGATCTGATATTGGAACACCATTTACATCTAAGTTTGTAACTGGAGTTGCTCCACCTTTATTCGACCAATAACCATTCTTATCTCTTCTGAACCAATGGAAATCTAATGCTTGAGTTCCATCAGTATTAGAAGGTTCAAGTTCTAAAAATAAAGCAAGCTTACACCATCCTAAAGGAGGCTCTTCTTCGCCATTTAACACTATCAAGCCATCTGCTACAGCTGCATCAATACAATCTTGTGCTGAAAACGGATGAGGAAATTCAATTCCTGATATTTTACCTGGCATAGCTCCTGATACTAATGTATCCTCATAATAATTATTGGTAGCATATGCATAACAGTTATGTCTGTTTTGTATGGTATTATAGCCCTTTCCATCATTCCAAAAATCAGGATTGTAATATGGTATATCAAGTGTATCAAATGGATAAGTTGTTGTACCTATTCCAATTGTATCAGTAGTTCCAACAGTATCAACATGTATAGCTGCATTTATTATTTCTTCTTGTGTTATTTCATCTTTTTTGGTACAAGAAAGAATAGATATTCCCGAGATTATCAGGAATATAATAATGTTACTAGTCCTCAATTTATTCATATTCTTCTAAATTAGGTTATCCTTTGATAAAGGCTTTAGTTAAAAAATAAACTTATCAATAAAAGATTTAATAAACAGAAATTGTATTCTGAATAATGCTTCATTATTGTCATTAATTACATTATCTATAAAACTGTACTCCTTTTAAAGGAACAGCAAAGTCATTATCTATTTTAGCAGTTACACCAGTTATTAAATTAGTGAAAACAGTAATAATAAGACCATTCATATTTAAAGCTTAACAAGGTCTTCTAAAGTAGTTTAGCTCATCTAATGACTCTAACATATGCATCTTTCTAATACAGTAATTAAACTATTCTTAAAATAGTCGAAAATATGAAGACTAAACAGCAATTAATATAAAGAGTATTATTCTTTTGTTTTAAATAACATCTATTCATTAGATAATTTATTCGTAGTATGATTGCCTAATGCTTATACTCCTTTTTTAGATGTTTATGTGCTAATTTTAGCATAAAGTATTTCATTTACATCATTCAATTCAACTATTAAAATTACTTCTCGACATAAGAAACTCTGATTACAGTTTCCCTATTTGCAGTCTAATTTATCATAAAGCTCTACTACTTGCAGAAAGTCTTCTACACATGAATTATCTTATCTGCCAGATACAAAAGAAAAGCTAAGAGTTGATTACTTAGCTCTTCTTATAATTATTTGGAAATAAACATAATCTTGAGTTAAATCCTTAAATTAGCTATTTTACAGGTGTTTGTCCCTGTCCTTGATGAGTTGATGATTTTACAGCCATAAATGTTACAAAATAAGTATGCTTATAATACCCACTTTCTCTTGGATCTAACATTGGATTACCATTTACATCTAAATTTGTAACTGGAGTTTCTCCACCTTTATTCGACCAATAACCGTTCTTATCTCTTCTAAACCAATGGAAATCTGATGCTGCAGTTCCATCAGTATTATAAGGTTCAAGCTCTAAAAATAAAGCAACTTTACACCATCCCACAGGAGGCTCTTCTTCGCCATTTAGCACAATTAAACCATCTGCTACAGCTGCATCAATACAATCTTGTGCTGAAAATGGATGAGAAAGATAAATTCCTGATATTTTACCTGGTATAGCTCCTTCCACTGATATATCTTCATAATAATTGTTAGTAGCATACGCATAACAATTATGCCTACTTTGTGTTGTGTTATAACCTTTTCCATCATTCCACCAATCAGGATTATAATCTGGTACATCAAGTGTATCGAATGGATATATTGTTGTTTTCGATGCAATTGCATTTGTTATTTCTTCTTGTGTTATTTCATCTTTTTTACTACAAGAAAGAATAAACATTCCTGAAACTATCAGGAACATAATAATGTTAGTAGTTTTCAACTTATTCATAGTTCTATACATTAGATTATTTTTACATAAAGGGGTTAATTATAAATAATAGATTTGTTATTAAAAGTTTTTACAAGACGGGTTGTATATAACAACCCGTCTTAAAGTTCCCAATGTCCTAATATTCTATTCTTCAACCTAAACCATTAGTTGATTTTTTACAATCAAGCATTTATTGCTTGACAATCTTCTTTTCAATGCTTTGTCCATCTATAAGATTTATCTTTAAAAGATAACTCCCTTTTGACATATCTGATAAATTAACACTACAGCTATTCTCAACAATCTTCACTTCCTCGCCTTTCATATCATATACTACAATACTTTTTGGTATGCTATATTCAGAATTAACTATCACAATGTCTTTAGTTGGATTTGGATAAACAAAGAAATTATTATAGACAACATCATTTATACCAACAGGGAAACTTATATCTACAGTTTTATCTCCGCCATCTACAACAACCTCTCCTGGAATTGGATCTTCACTATTATATTTTGCTGTATAACTATGTGTACCATCTTGCAAATAGACAATAGCGACACCTTTATCATTTGTTGTGCGATCTTGTCCATTAATAGTAATTGTCGCTCCGGGTAATGCTTCGTTATCATTATTAGTTACACTAAATGTAATGGCATATGTTGTCTCTGAAGTATTGAAAATATGAAATACACTACCATTTGTTCCATCTGTAGTTGGAGCAATTGGAATAAATTCAGCTGTTTCCAGATCATAAACTCCATAATATTGATATGCATAATCTAAAGCACAAGTGTAAGTATATAACCTACCATTATGATATGATACATCCTGTGAACTTTGTAGATCTAAATCCTCATTATCTGCTCGTATTTTACCTATTTTCGTAATTTTAGCATTTTCAGGGTCTATTTTAAGTAACTCATCATTTTCAGAATCTGGTCCATATAAAAATCCATCATCAGCAAAATCAAACCCTCCTAGAGAAGCCATAAAATCATCACCAATTTTAGTCGTTGCTCCTGTTTTTAAATTAATAGTTACTAGCCTGCTTGTTGGGCCACTCCAGTCTTTTATTACACCAAACATTTTGCTAGTAGTTTCATCATATGCCAAGGCAGTTAAAAAACCAAAACTATTATCAATGTTACATACAGCATACCTTGCTCCATTTTTATCGTACATAGCTATTAGCGAAGTATTGTCATAATATTCCATTTCAGAAACATATACCCATTTACCATCGTATGTCATTGATGTAGCATAAAATCCACCATACATCCAAGGATCTAAAGGTGTTAAAGCACCATTATCAGCATCCATATAACTCTTTATTAATCCTTCTGCTAATAACACCCCTTCAATGCCATCATAATTTTCGGTTCCTGTTGGATATACATGAAAATCAGTTTCTGTAGAACTATTTTCTTGATATGCATCACCCTCTATGATAACATTTGCTATTATTGATACCGCACTATCTCTTACAGCAGTCCAAGTTTCATTTAAGGTCACTGTAACTGTATCACCATGCGAAATGTTTTGATTAAATGTTTCAGTGCTATTATATACCTGAACACCATCATTGTTCTTGAAAAAAACTTCTACATCAAAAGCGGTCACTTCATCAGTACCATTATTATAAACTCTCACTGATGGAGCAATTTCTGTACCTTCTTCATAAAAATCATCAGGATCTACATCTAAACATTTTAGATCAACTGCAGGCAATGTACCTTCTGTTATTATAATATCGTCAATACTCCAGTAAAGCACAGGATAATTACCCCCATCATGTAAAAACGCTATTCTAAAGTTTTCTGAACCTACATCAGGTGTTGTAATCTGAATCTTTTTATTTTCTGGCCCTACAATATCTTCCGGTAATATCATCCAAGCTTCATTCCATGTAACTCCGTTATCTGAAGTTGTAACCACTCCTATTCTATTTATATCTTCCCAAAGAAACAAATTATATATATGATTAAATGATAGATCAATAGCACTCATTCCAGTAGTATTAATTGCTGGAGAAGTAAAATAAGATTTCCCTTGTACTTCATCTACACCATATAGAAAATTCAATTCATTTGGATAACCACCTGCTAACTCTGTTGGATAAACATACCAGCAAAGTTCACCTACACCAATAACTTCCCATCCTTCAGGCAACTCATCTCCTTCAAAATTTTCATATATCAGAAAATCCCCTACAAAAAACTCTTTTGTTGTATTAAAAGGACCTATACCAATATGATTGTATGCAAACACTTCATACCTGTACCCTTGCTCTGTAACTAAGGTTTCTGTAAAAGTAAGTTCCGTTAATCCTTCAGCTACCACTTCTTCGTCAGGATATCTAACTATTTTATAAGTTATATTACTACCAGAAAAATAATATCCGTTTGCACCAGCTGTTGGAGCTTCCCAAGTTAATGTAACTTGCATATCATCTACTTCATAGGCTAAATTCCCGACAGTACTTGGAACATCTTCACCATAATAAGTACGTATATAGCTATAAATACCTGTACCTAATGAATTCTCAGGAACTACTTTATAACTATACCATCCACTCTGCTCTGGTTCTAATGTAATGCTTATTGATTCTGCAACTACTGGATTATCTACGGTATGTATAGGTTCTGTATAATCATCAGCTGATGAATAAACTTTAATAGTTGTCAAATCGGTTAATGGATCACCATTTACAGTTAGATTCGGATTTATCCATGATATCACTCCATTAATTGCTCCATTTATATCTGGCGTTACTGTAAGATCGGTAACCATATTCGGTGATTGAAGATCAGCTCCATCCCCTTTTTCTATAGCCCATATCTTATCGTCACTACTTTGAATTAGTGCTACTAATGACTCTTTCCCTGGAACAATTGTTGAATAATTATAGAATAAACCTCCGGAATGTACAGTATAATCAAATGTAGGAAACTCAATAACATCACCAGTAGCAACACCTTCTGTTGTAATTTTTTCTATACTTAAAGGTTTGTCAGCACGCTCACAAAATGCCCATAAACAATCATCTTCATAATCATACACCATTCCAAAAGCAGGAACATTTAATTCATAGGCTTCGACTACAGTACCATCTCTAGTGAATTTAATTAAGTCTTCATTAAAGTTTTTAGTGTAAAAATGCTCACCATCATAGGCAAGGCCTAACATGCTAAATGTTTGATTAGCAAATATAGTCTTTACAGCACCTGTTTTTGTATTAATTTCATATAATCCAGCTGCATCGGAAGCATACATTTTGCCTTCTACTGGGTTATATTCTAGTCCACTTATACCATAATAAGTATATGTAGTTTGTGAATATGAAGCTACAAGATCTCCCTCTGGGGAAATTACATATAGCCAATTATCTCCTTTATTACCAACTGCAACCCAATAATTAACTCCATCAAATTCACAAGCAAAATTACGACCAGAACCAGTTATAGTTGCAAGATTTTCAAAGATTACAGTAGTATTGCCAACAGCCCTATTATTTATTGTATTGGCTTTTGTTGAAATCTTTTTATCAGAAGTATTGTAGAAATTATCATCAGTTTGATAGCGTGCATTGTTAAAAAGATTATTCTGTCCAACAACTGTAATACTAAATGCAATTAAGCAAAACAATAGTAGTCTTTGTTTCATTGTCTCAAATTTTAAATGTTAGAAAAAATACTTGCTTTAGGGTTATATTACATTATTGGTAAATATATCAAGCAACTTAATCAGAAACCATTTTAACATCTCAGAAAATTAACAACAACACTATATAAAATGTCAACAAAATGTCAATAGTTTTACATACTATAGATATATAGCAGGTTTTAGAATAAAAAAGACATCTATATCTTAAAATTTAATTTAAAAATAGCATCGAAGTATTTTTCAGGATAGCTTATTATTTATAGAATATTGTAAGTGGGATTTTTCAATCAGCTTCTATAATTTACAGATAAAAGTCACTAAATTATCATTTGTATTCAACTTCATTTTTTTGCGTACACGATATCTTGCTGTATCAATAGAACGAGGAGTGTTACCTGTTAAGTCAGCAATATCTTTTGTACTCATATTCATTTTCAACAAAGCACAAAGTCTTTGTTCAGAAGGCGATAACTCTGGAAACTGAAAAGTTAAGTTATTATAAAACTTATTATGAACCTGTTTAAATCGGATATCAAATTCTTTCCACAACCGATTTTCCTTTGAATTATGTATAAGTGTTGTTATCGTCTTTAGAACTTGTCTGGTTTCTTTATGTAATGCTTTTTTCTCCAACTCAAGCAGTTCTTTCAAAATACTATCGAAAGTTGTATTATTTTTCATTATTGTCATCACATTAGTTGTCAATTCCCGGTTCTTGAATTCAATTTTATCTTCCAGATTCTTTTTCTCGAGTAAAATCGCCTTCGACTTAATTTTTTTTAGCCTAAATACACTAATTGACAACACTGTTAATAACACAATTGCAATAATCAAGACATACAATATCTGGTTCTTCTTTTCTGATATTAGTATAGCCTCATTCTTTTCTAACTCCAATAAGCTTTGCTTTTTCTTATACTTCATTTGCATTTCCATTAAAGCTAAAAGGCTGGTATTGGTTTCTTTTTTTAAACTATCATCATATATTTTATACAACTCAAGATATTCTATAGCTCTGTTTAGATTTCCAGAAGATTTAAAGATTTCATACAATGCCTTATAGGACGTGACTTTGGAGCTTAGATTTTCATATCTATTAACAGATTCTATAATTAACTCATATTCCTTTATTGCATATGCTGTATCAGCTTTGGCTAAAGCTACTTTTGCATTTATTTCTAAACTTGCTAATCGGTTTTGCTTGTAATCAGTTTCATTATACAAGTTAATAGCCTTGCTTATATAGAACTCTGCTGAATCAATCTCATTTATTTGCAATTTTAATTCTGCCATATTTTGATAATTAATTGCCAGCCATGATTTATTATCAAACTTCCTGTTTAGACCGATAGCAGTGTGTAAATAATATGATGCTGAATCCAGATAATTTGCCTGAAAGAAACCAACAGCTAAATTATTTATTGATACTGCTAACGCCTTTTCTTCTCTATTTTCTTTTGCTAGCTTATATGCTAGTTTAGAATAATCTAAACTTTTTCTTCTGCTGCCAAGATTAAATAATATCTCAGCAATTAATGAATATATTTCTTCAATCTTCTTAAGATTATTAATTTGCTTATTTAACACTAAAGCTTTATTAGCAAATTCATTAGCTTTATTCAGGCTATTTATGGATATATACACTATTGATTTCTTCAAATAAATATCAGCGAGAAGTGATTTATCAGGATGTTCATCCAATATACTTATAGCTAAGTCATAATATTCGAGTGATTTTAAAAAATCTCCTTTATTGCAATAATTACTTCCCAGATTAAGAAGAGTAACAGTTTTTAAATGAGGATTGTCAATTTTTCTTGCAATAATTAATGCCTGATTTAAATGTGCTGAGGCAGTATTTCTATTATAATCCATTAAATGAATTGCTAATTCATTTAATAAAAGAATCTTAGATGAATCTGATTTCGCTATGGATATTTCATGCTTTAATGAATCAATAGTATGATGATTATTTGCAATATTTACTGATGAACAGAGTAATAATGTGAATAAAATAATAATACGATTATTCATATCTAAAGTTTAGTAACGCCTAAAGTAATCTATCTCTTTTAACCACTCTAATTTAGATATTTTTTAGTGAAGTAACTGAAACCAGATCCTAAAAGAATTAAGAATATTGAAATTGACACAAAGGATATTCATATTTTATTTAAAAGCTCTTTATTAAGAATTACATCTATTATTACCTAATGCTTACCTATTTATAGGTTTTAATATCACTACTCAAAGTGTTATCTTCCCCAAGCTTTCAGATTACTTATAAAAAAACCAGAAACTGCTTTCCAGTCTCTGGCTTTTCTGATAATTATGATTAATAAGAAGTGTAACCTTGAAATAAGTTTTTAGATTGTTTATCTTACTACTGTTTCTCCTTTACCCTGATGAGTTGATGATTTTACAGCCATAAATGTTACAAAATAATTATGCTTGCTTTGTCCACTCTGTCTTGTATCTAATATTGGAACACCATTTACATCTAAGTTTGAAACTGCAGTCTCTGAACCTTTATTCGACCAAAAACCATTCTTATCTCTTCTAAACCAATGAAAATCTTCTGCTACTGTTCCATCTGTATTAGAAGGAGCAAGCTCTAGAAATAAAGCAACTTTACACCATCCTAATGGAGGTTCTTCTTCACCTTCCAACACCATTAAACCATCTGCTACAGCTGCATCAATACATTCTTGTGCTGAAAATGGAGCTGAGATATTAATTCCTACCGTTCTACCAGGTTTAGCTCCCTCCTGCAATGTGTCTTCAAAATAATAGTTGACAGCATACGCATAACAATTATGCCTGCTTTGGGTTGAATACTCATCTTTTCCATCATTCCACCAATCAGGATTATAATCTGGTACGCCAAGTGTATCAAATGGATAAGTTGCTGTGCCTACTGTGATTGTATCATAATTCACAATCGTATCAGTAAACATGATAGAATCAATTATTACAATTCTACCATCTAAAATAATCGTATCGGTAGTTCTTATAGTATCAACAGATACAGTTGGATCTGCTTCTTCTTGAGTTGTTTCTTGCGTCATCTCCTCTTTTTTACTGCAAGAAAGAATAAATATTCCTGAAATCATCAGGAACATAATAATGTTGCTAGCTCTCATTTTATTCATATCCTTTTAAATTACATTATACTTAAGACAAAGACTTTTAATTGAGGTAGCTTAAAAACTACTTCATAAAAATCATTATCTCTCTTTCATAGATTACTTATAAAAAAACTCCTTTTTTTTCAGTACTCCACTCCTTATTAATACAAATATCGCTTTAGGTCGTACTAATGTATACATTATTACGGAATAAAAAAGGGTATTTTATGTTTAAATTCACCCTTTTTAGGCCTTTTTTAGGTGTATATAAGGCTCATTTTATTGAAAACAGCCCTTTATAGTCTATTTTAAGACTCCTTTTCATCCAAAAACTAACGCATTACTACTAAAAGTAATAATATATTTATCTCTATTCAGAATCTATAGGTTATTTACTCTTAATTATCTCTCATTTTTTATCATATATATAAAATACCCCTTATTGAAAAACACTTCTAATAGCAATTTCGCACCTAAACACACACACCACTGTTTATTAACTTATTACATACAATCATAATACTATAAACTCTTTCATAATAGCCTGATACTTTCAAAAGGGTCAGGCTATAAACACTATTTCTATAGCCTATATATGTCATTTCTATAGTTAATACATTTAAAAGAATCAGTATATACTTTCGAAGAATTCAGTGCTTACTTTTGTCAAAATAGTAACAGTAATTATAAAAAATCACATGAAAACAGAAGAAATACCAATGGAAAGAATAAGTATCTCATTAAATAATCTCAAGGTGCATTTAATTGACAAATATTTTTTCTTCTACTAATTATTACAAAAAACATTATTGTTATTTACATATTCAAGATCGCATTAATACATTAAGATGTATAATAGATATCTATCTAAAGGAAAAGAATACTTCTACATTAAACTTTAAAATAGATTTCTTTAAGACACCTTCCCCTAATAAATAACCCCTCACACTTTACTTAAGTTAATATAAATAGTATATTGCAGATGTAACTTAACTAATAAAACAAAATATGAAATTTAGATTAATAGCCCTACTGTGCATGGCTTTTGCTATGGTAGGATGTAATACACAAAATCCAGTAAAAGAAAAAAAGAAAACCATTGTTAAAGGAGTGAATAATAATCGCTTTGAGTTTAAATACGAATACTCTCCCTTAGAAAACGGGGTCGCTTCTCAATACATTTATAAGGAAATAGAAACTGATACTGCTAATAACTATGCCCTTGAATTCAACATCTCTGAACCTTATATATTGACTTTATCAAGAAAGTACAGAGGGCCTGTTTATGTTCTTGTAGAACCGGGGAAAACATATGAAGTAGACATTCAGCCTGGGGATACTATCAATGTAAGAGCTGAAAGTCAGGAACTGCAAGACTTCTATCAAACTGTAGAGTCATTACAATTCGCTTCTCTATGTGAAAAGGAGTATTTTCCTGAAGGAAAAGTTACAGACTCTATAGTAAACTTCCTTGATAACAGAATGAATAATGAACTAGCTCACCTAGATAGCCTATACAACAAAGGTCTTATCAACAAGGATGCTTATGAACTGGCTACATTAGATAGAAAAGTATATAATTATTATGTACTCTCTTCTGGGATGAAGCTAAAATATCGTGTTAACTTCAATGATAAGGATTCTATACGTATCAATGCTGAAGATCTTGCATACTGGGAAACGCTATACCCTAAGGAGCTTATACAAAACCCTATTGTATCTAAGTCTCCTCACTTTCCTTTATATATGGATAACTACATCTACTTCGAAAGACATAAGAAACATATTATGTTCACTAAAGAGATATCTAAAGACTATCTGAAAATTCCTATTTTGATGAGACAAAGAGCGACATCTAAAGAAGTGCTTTCTGATACTCTACGAAAACGATATCTTGCTTCATATTATGGATTCCATTTAAAGCATTTTCCTTATGATTCTACATGTCTTCAGCCTTTCGCAGAACTTGCAAAAGAGTTCCCTAATGACCACCTTACTCATTATCTACAGCCTAAAATCGATAATATAAAGAAGTTTTATTCTGCTAGCATACCTGAAGGTGTTGAATTTCTGGAAAACTATGACCAAGTCAATAGTATGGATGAATTACTTGCTATAATGAAAGGAAAGAGATTATACATTGACATATATTCTACTTGGTGCCCTCCTTGTCTGGCTCAAATGAAGCATGAAGAATATAAGACTGAAGCTTTAAAGAAATATGATGTTACTCCTGTATTCCTTTTATGTCAGGATAATTGCGCTGATGACTATTGGAAGAAAATGATCTTTCATAATGACCTTAAAGGTATACACCTACGTGTGAATCAAAAGTTCTCACAAGATCTATTCGATAAATTCGGATGGGGTCAAGGTATTGGTATGCCTCGTTATATGTTTATAAACGAAAACGGTGAGATCGTCAATAAAGAAGCGTATCGACCTTCTTCCCATAAAATTGAAGAACAATGTGAAGAAGCCTTCAAGAAATCATAATATAATTATACATATATAATATACACCCCAGAGCCAAGGAAGACCTTGGCTCTTTTCTTTTCCCTCAAACATTATACTTTTGCAATAAAACTACTCGGATATGATAATAAGAGAACTTAAGGATACAGATATTGACAAAGTTGTTGATTTGTGGTATAATGCTTCTATTGTTGCGCATGATTTTATTGAAAAAGAGTTCTGGCAAAGTGGAAGAATAGCAATGAAAGATGTTTATATACCGAATTCTGAAACTTATGTCGGATTAGTGGATGATAAGATTGTTGGTTTTGTATCAATGAGTGATGACTTTCTGGCTGCTCTATTTGTCGATACCGAACTTCAGGGCAAAGGATACGGAACGCAACTACTGAACTATATCAAGTCGATAAGATCAAAGATTCAACTTAATGTCTACAAGAAAAATATAAATAGCACTGCTTTCTACATAAGTCAGGGATTCAAACAAGGCAGTAAGTCCATCGATAGACTAACAGGAGAACATGAGTATGCAATGAAGTGGGTGAAATAGTATCAAAATTTAAATCTTCATTCTTATCTATTGATTTAATTAAGGAACAAACTTATTTATAAAAAAATCTTATTTTCTCAATATTCCTCTCCTTATTAATGCAAATATTATTTTATGCTGAACTAATGCAGGGGATATTATAGAAGAAAAATGGGTGTTTTTCGGTTAAAATCATGCTTTTTGAGCCTTTTTTGGGTATATATAATGCTCATTATACTCAAAAAAGGTACTTAGAATCCATTTTAGAGCCCTTTTTCACATCAAAAAACAAGCATTTCCACTAAAGGTCATAAGAGATTCATCTCAACATATATTATAATATTACTTATGATTACTTACTGATGGCTGACAATTCATTTTGCATTTTATATAATCAGGCCAAAGAACTACTTATTGAATGATATTTTATATCAATTTGCAGCTAAAGTCATACCATCCTATTTATTAGCCTATTACATTTTTTATAGTACTATAAACAACTTTGCAATAGGCTGAATGTTATTAATTAGTCAGGCTATAATTTTGCCGAGATAGTAAAGAAATTTATAATTCGTTAGGCTATAATTTTGCCGAGATAGTAAAGAAATTTATAATTCGTTAGGCTATAATTTTGCCGAGATAGTAAAGAAATTCATGAAAAACCAATCGATAAACAGATGAAATAACAGGGAAAATATGATGATTCCACCAAATAACACCGAGATATGTTTTATTGACAAATATTTTTTCTTCTACTGATCATCACAAAAAACATTGTTTTTATCTACATATTTATATCTACATTAACACACATAGAGACAGGGCATGGCCTGTCTCTACAATTTATATATGCCTTGGCTATATTGTTTTATTATGCCGCCATACATAAACATATACACATATATTTACATACAACATTTCTTATATTTCTTTCCACTTCCACATGGACAAGGATCATTTCTACCCGCTTTTATTTTAGATTCGGCAGGTAATTCGTTAATTTCATCAACTGTATCTGCTGAATCAAAGAAAGGCATATTGAAATCGTCCTCTTTTTCATCTTCATTCCAAAATTCATTAATTTCCTTATAAACTTCTGAGATTTCTTGCAATGGTTTTCCTAAAGGCTTTTTTGGTATATAGTGCTTCAGCTCTTCTTCTATTTCAAAGTAATCTCCACAAATAAAAACATCAACATAACCTTTATCATACATCTTTTTTATCAAAGGTAAGGACTCTTCATCTCTAAGATCTACAATTCCACTAATCAAAGAACCTATAAAACTTAAATCAATAACATTATCCTCTACTGAAGCTTGTGAAAAGAATTCAAGCAAACCTCTATACCAATTTATTATCTGTTCTCTTTCTGCTGGAAAACATAAGGCTCTTTCAACAACAGCTTGTGTTATGACACCTTTATGAAAACCATATATACCAGGCTCACGAACAAAGCTTTCAAGTTCATGCAAATTATCTGTACTTATCAACTTTACATAAGCATAATATATGCCTTCTGTCAAAAGGTCTGATAAATAAAATTCAGCATAATCTTCACCCTGCCTCAATACTTCAAAGAAGTACTTAAGTGAGTCATATGACTCTAATTCTCCAAGTAAAAAGATTGCATGAGCAAGAAAAGAATAGTCTTCTGCCTTCCACTTTTCGCATTCGGCTTTATTTTGGAAATAAGGATATCTTTCAATACTGTCAATAATTACCTTTTCCAGATCTTCAATTAAAGTCTTTCGTGGAAGAGATAGTAAATCTACTATTTCTTTTTTTGTGAAATCGAATGTTCTCTTATATAAAACCGCTACCTCAGCATGATTAAATACGGGAGGTGCTGTTTTACTTGTACGTCCTTTTGGTGGGTTTACTTTTATAGTGAAATTACTTTCTGTATGAGATTTCAGTTCTGCAATCGCAATATCATTATATATTAGTTCCATACCCTGATTCAATGAATTATTTTCAAGGAAACTAATCTTTTCACGTGCTTTACCCAGTTCTCCTATTGCAATCAAATAAGAGATCACACTTTTGTAATATGAATTTACTTCTGTAACATGAAATACTTTATAGTCAGGAAAAAGAGCATGAAGTTCTAATTCTTCCCCAAGTGCTTCCAATGCTTTACTTGTATTTCCTGCCTCAAGACAACTAGTCGCATAATTTATTCTGGCAAATATATAATTAGGATGCTCCTTATAAATTTTAAGAGCTAGCTCTCTTGCTTTACTCTTCTTGTTTTTTATTTGGTAAAAATTATATAGATAATTCTTAAATATTGGAATTTCAGGATATTTATGTACCAAACTTGAAAGCTTCTTTCCTAACTTACTTGATATTGTTTCTTCATGAAATTCATTATAAATCTCTGTTACAATATTTTCAATAAAAACAGGTAATTCCTGTCCTTCCCTTTTTATTGGTTCGTCTGTTATCTCACAGGCTTCTAAAAACGGTTTCTTTTCCTCCATTATATATTTTTTTATTCAATCATCTACAGTATGATTATTCTACGAAATAAACTAGCTTATTACATATTTATTTGCATCCGCCAATAATCAATATCATGATATGGTTGATTTAAATGAATCAACCGAATTTACAGAAAACACATATACATATAATAATTACATATAACACATATTCTTCTGCTGGCTACCATCGCATTAATTCATATATGTATATTTGGGTGGTAAATAATCAAGAACAAACAAACAGCCTATAACTTTATTTTTACGGCCTAATCAACTACAATGAAAGAGAAGGATATAGAAAAGAAGCTGATCAGGAAACTACGCGACGACCTCAAATATACGCATCGTGATGATATTACTGATAAAGACGGATTGAATAGAAACTTTAAAGAGAAATTCGAACAACTAAACAGAGTTAAGCTCACTGATACAGAATTTGAACGCCTCAAGGATGAGATTATAAACCCTAATGTATATGAGTCGGCAAAGCTTCTACGCGAACGAAGTACCTTTATGCGTGAAGATGGTACTCCCCTACAATATACATTGGTAAATATCAACGATTGGTGTATTCAGTGAAGGCAGACTTATATTTCCCTATAATTATATACTTTGTTCTATGGAAATTTTCATATATTTAGTTTACCTACAAGCCTAATAAGATTATCACCCCTCCCAATTGAAATACGAACTTATGGAAACAAATAATATCAAAGAAGATTTAAAATTATTTCGAAAGCTATCAATAATTGAACTTATCTACAATGAAGGTAAGTCCTGCATTAAAAACAAAGTCTTACATAAGATAATCAAACAGTTAAACAAAGATATTATAGCAGTATCTATAGTCTTAAATAATATGCATTTTAATGTGTATTTTCTGCTTTTTATAATAAAATTAATACGACGTAAAAAGATTAGTGTCTCTTTAACTGTGAACACATCTAATATCAATCTTAAGAAATTATCCAGATTAAAAAATGATGTAAGCCAAATCAGATTATTAATTAATGAAAAAAATAATACATCGATTGTAGATAACTATTTTGGAAAACTGAAAACCAATAAAAATGATATTATCTTCTTATTTAATATTAACTCTAATGCAGAGAATATCAGAAAATATCTAAAGCTCCTTAAGCAAAATAATTACATATTTAATTTCTCTGTAGATCATTTATTACCCATAAATGAATATTGGAAGTTATCTAAAATATTATCCCAAGCCAAAAAAGAATTCCCATTGAAAATATTTCAGGATTTAACCTGTGCTGGAGTTATTTACGATAACTTAAAAGGGATTTGCCCTGTCCTTACTTCAATGATTTGCATTGGATGTAATGGAGAAATTAAGTTATGCTATAAAGATAAAAATAGATTTAATAATAGTATCTTTAATAAAACTCTAAACGAATCATTTAATATGATCATCCACATGATAAGCTTCTGTGAGTATGAAAAATGTAAGTTTGATTATAATAGATGTGTTTGTGGATGTCCTTTAACCTTTGAAAATAATTGTAATAAATACTGTTTTTCGAATTTGAAAGGAGGTGTGAAACCCAATGAAAAAGCTTACTTTAAAAGTTAAAGTCATTACTTATGCCGCTTGTACTATCAACTCTAATGCAGGTGCTTAGTTAATAAGTCACAGGAATAGATAAGACTGCTGATATCCTTATCTATTCCTGTATTTTTTTTAAAGAGATAGAATATGCTAAAATACCCCATCGCAATTGAAATAGATCTTACTTTTAATTGTAATTATAGTTGTATTTATTGTCGAAATGGATTAATTGAAGACAGTAAAGAATTGGATATAAAAGTGATAAAGAGACTACTGGATGAGGCCAAAGAAAACAAAGTATTCAATATAAATATATCAGGAGGAGAACCCACAACTCACTCTTGCTTTAAGGAAATTGTAAAATATCTGGGCGAAAAAAACCTAATATGGAATCTCACAACTAATGGATCATTGCTAGATTCTGATTTAGTAATTCTACTAAAAGCAAATAATGTCAATTCTATTTTTATCACTCTAAGTGGTATGTCTGAAGCAACAGACAATTATCATAAAAAAGCCAAAAACACCTTCGGACAAGCATTAAAAGCCATCGACTTATGTCTGCAACATAATATATTTGTTTATGTCGGCTTCTTACTAACCCCAAAGAATATTAGTGAAATAGATCAATTTATAGAGCTTGTCAAGCATAAAGGCCTTAAAGCAAAATTGATGAGAGTTAAAAATGCAGGTTCCTCTATCAACAATAAAGACTTACATATAGAAAATAATAAATTCACTCAGGTTCAAAAGAAGATGATACAAGAACTGAAAGAGGACTTTATTATTGGTGAACAAAATCAGAAGATTGAACAGCTTAACTGCATGGCGGGCAAGATTTCTTGTGTAATTGGTGCAGATTATCAAGTATATCCTTGTGTCATGTTCCTTGGAGAAGAGCAATTAGGATGCGGTTCTATAAAGAATGAAACCCTATATAATATATGGAATACTTCTGAAATGCTTAAAGAATTCAGAGGAGACAGAATATATCTGGATGCTTGTGATAGATGTGGTAAGAAAGAAATCTGTAATGGAGGCTGTAGAGCTAATGCTTTCATTAAATATGGAAACCATAAATATATAGATGGAGAATGTGATTATGTATAAATTCAAATATCCCTCCCAAATTGGAATAGAAATAACAAATAAATGTAATTTCCATTGTGAACATTGTATCAATTCTTCGAGTGAACACGATACTCTGGAAATGCCGCTATGGAAAATAAAAGAGATTATTGATTATATGCATGAAAGGCAATTAATATGCCTTGATATTAGTGGTGGAGAACCCCTTCTCCATCCTGATTTTCATGAAATAATTGAATATGGTTACTCAAAAGGAATGGCTATGAGTGTAGCTAGCAATGGTTATATTCTGTCTCCTGAGGTAATAGCCCTATTACTCAGATGTGAAGTAAACTTACGAATTAGTTATGATGGTTATGATGAGAAATCATATGCCCTGATCAGAGGTAATGGTAAGTTTGAAACAGTAAGAAAGAACATCCTCCTTGCTGTCGAGAGTGGTATCCCCACTACTTTAATTACTGTTCTCCACTCAAAAAACATAAATCATCTCTTTAAATTTATTGAAAATGCAAAAGCCTTAAATGCGGTGAAATTAAGATTCATCCCCTTTGCCCCTTCTGGCAGAGGTTCTTCAAGTAATCTTGAAATGATATCTACCAATGAATGGAAGAATATTATTGAGAATCATAAGAAATGGTGGAATGAATATGGAATAGAAATAGCTATAGACTCTCCTCTTATGGCTATCGCTGAAAATATAATGTGTCCCTGTATGGTTGGAAAACTCTATCTGGTAATAAAGACAAATGGTAACGCTATCCCTTGTGCCTTGTTGAATATACCTCTGGGCAATATATATGAAACTGATATAGATCAAATATGGAATAATGAAATATTTGATGAATTAAATGATACAAGCCTACTTAAAGAAGATTGTGAAAATTGTGAATATAAAATAACCTGTGCAGGAGGCTGTAGAGGTTTATCTTACTTATTAAAAAACGATTACCTATGCAAAGACCCGTTTTGTTGGATTCAAAGCCAAAGCAAATGACGTATCATAGATACGAAAACGTAAAAATGATACAAAGAAAAGAAGATCAAAATACTATTATTCAAGGTGAACATTGCATTATCGTCCTTGAAGAAATGGAAACATTTATATGGGACAGATGTAATGGCGAACATGCTATTAGTGATATAGTAAATGATATTCTTCAAATGGAAGATTATTCCCAAAATGATCGATTAGAGATTGAAGAAGTCGTCATAAATTACATGAATGATTTAATTGAGCAAGAATTAATAGAAATAGTGTGAGATTAGAAATTGCTGTAATAGAACTTACTAATGATTGTAACCTAAGGTGCAAACATTGTTATGGACACTTTGAAAATAATACAATCATTAGTAAGTATGATTTTGAGAGAATCATTAATCAAATCTACAATCTAGGATGTACTCAGATTATTCTCTCTGGTGGTGAACCTATGTTATTAGGGAATAAATTAATTGATTATGTGAAAATCGCCAAAAAGAAGGGATTCCCCTTTGTTGCACTTACCACAAACGGAACACTCAATATTACTGATCAGCAAGAGCTGCTTAAATATCTTGATATGATACAGATTAGTATTGATGGCCTGAAAGAAACACATAATAATATAAGAGGTAAAGGAACTTTTCAGAAAGCATTGTCTTTTATTAAAGAGAATTCAAATGATAGTTGTAAAATAAGCCTCATGATGTCCGTTCACAAGGATAATTACAATGAAGTTAAAGAAGTGCATAAGCTTTCTAAAGAGCTAAATGCTGAATTCGCTATTGAAATAGTAACTCCATGTGGAAGAGGAAACTCTATAAATATATTATCGAAAGAGGAACTGAAAGTTTTAAAAGACTTTATAATCACAGAAAATATAAATTGTAATGACCCTATCTCCTTTTGTGAGAATGATAACATCTCCTTATTTAACAATACCTTTAAAGTAGGTTGTAGCGCTGGAACATCTGCATTATGTATTGATGCTCATATGAATGTTTTTCCCTGCGTAAGACTTAGACTTAATCTGGGAAATCTAAAAGAAAAAACACTTGATGACATCATCAAAAACAAAATAATAAGAGACCTCGATGATAGAAATCTGCTAAAAGGAAATTGTGGAAAATGCTTAAATAAATTTATCTGTGGTGGGTGTAGAGCCAGAGCCTTTGCTCTGACCAATGACTATCTGGAAGGTGATGAACTTTGTATCGACTTTAAAGAGATAACTAAAAGCTTAATCTGATCAACATTTAATTCCATCCCCAAAGAAAGACTCGTATATTTGTACCTTTTTATCAAACACAAAATATTAAGCGGTGAATACAGGTACACATAATAAGTTGGTTTCTTTTATCTGGTCGATTGCAGATGATTGCCTAAGAGATGTTTATGTAAGAGGAAAATATAGAGATGTTATCTTACCAATGGTAGTCCTACGAAGACTTGATGCATTGCTAGAAGCCTCCAAAGAACAGGTATTGAAAGAAGTAGATTTCCAAAAAGAGGAATTAGGTCTTATTGAATTTGAAGAAGAGGAAATAAGAAGAGCTTCTGGATATGTCTTCTATAATACCAGCAAATGGACCATGCAAATGCTGTGTGATACTGCTACCAACAGTCAACAAAAATTACTTGGCAACTTTGAAGAATATCTCGATGGGTACGACTCTAATGTAAAGGAAATCATCCAGAAATTTGACCTTAAACGTCAAATTCAACATATGGCCAATAAAGATGTACTCCTTAATGTACTCGAGAAATTTACTTCCCCGTATATCAACCTCACTCCTTTTGACAAAGAAGACCCTGAAGGTAAAAAAATTGTTGGCCTTTCTAACTTGGGCATGGGATATGTGTTTGAAGAACTTATCCGTAAATTTAATGAGGAAAACAATGAGGAGGCCGGAGAGCACTTCACTCCAAGAGAAGTAATTAACCTTATGACTCACCTTATCTTTGATCCCATAAAAGATAATATCCCTCCATCTATAAGTATCTATGATCCTGCATGCGGGTCTGGTGGCATGTTGACAGAAGCTCAGAATTTTATTCAGGATCCTGAAGGAGACATTCAAGCCACTAACTGTAGCATATATCTATATGGTAAGGAAATCAATGATGAAACTTATGCTATATGTAAGTCTGATATGATGATAAAGGGTGAAAACCCCGAATTTATTCGTAATGGCTCTACCCTTTCCACTGACGAGTTTGCCGGCCAAACATTCCACTTTATGCTTTCAAATCCTCCTTATGGTAAGTCATGGGCTTCGGAACAAAAGTATATCAAAGATGGTAATGATATTATAGACCCTAGGTTTCAGATTCAGTTTGCTGACTATTGGGGCAATGTGAATGATTATGATGCTACCCCCCGCTCTTCTGATGGTCAATTACTGTTCCTTATGGAAATGGTAAACAAGATGAAAGACCTTAACAATAGCCTTGTAGGTTCTCGTATTGCTTCTGTACATAATGGCTCCAGCTTATTTACTGGAGATGCTGGAGGTGGTGAGAGTAATATACGTCGTTATATAATTGAAAACGATCTGCTCGACACAATCATTCAGCTACCTAACAACTTGTTCTATAACACAGGTATCACTACATATATATGGCTGCTAAGCAATGCTAAGCCTGAGAATAGAAAAGGTAAAGTACAATTGATTGATGCCGGACAGATGTTCCGAAAGCTACGTAAGAATCTGGGTAATAAAAACTGTGAGTTCTCCCCTGAGCATATATCACGAATACTAGAGATATACAATGAGTTCCAGGAAGTGGAAAGAACTGAAGACTCTGCAATAGCGGCACAGGTATTCGATAATAGTGACTTTGGTTATTATAAAGTCAATATTGAACGCCCAAAACGCCTAAAAGCTCAATTTACTACTGAAAGTATTGAAAGTCTACGCTATGATAAAGCCCTCAAAGAACCTATGCAATGGGCTTTTGAATCTTTTGGAGAGAAGGTATACTCAAATATCAGTGACCATAAACAAGAGATTCTGGATTGGTGCGAAAAGAATGATATCAACCTTAGTGCTGCCAATAAAAAGAAACTGGTAAATCAAGACTTATGGAGTAAGCACTTAAGTATGGTGAATAATGCCAACTTATTGATGGAGAAAATCGGAAAGGATGAACATTACAATTTTAATACTTTCCGCCAACTGGTAGACGATACATTAAAGACCAACAAAATCAAACTATCTGCTACTGAAAAGAAAGCTATCCTCAATGCGGTTAGCTGCTATGATGAAAAAGCTGAGAAAGTCATCAAAAGTAAATCCAAATTTTCTGAAGATAAACTCGAAAGTACACTTCAACACCTTGGCTGCTCCGCAGAACAACTCCCTGATTTTGGATACTACCCTGAAGGTAATGCCTTCATCCAATATGAAACTGAATCTGATCTACGAGACAGTGAAAACATTCCTCTGAAAGAAAATATTCATGACTACTTCCTCCGCGAAGTGAAACCGCATGTCGAGGAAGCCTGGATACAACTGGATAGCACAAAGGTAGGCTACGAGATATCTTTCAATAAATACTTCTACCGTCATAAGCCTCTACGCGATATTGATGTCGTTGCCAGAGAAATTATGGAACTGGAAAAAGAAAACGAAGGACTAATCGCCGACATACTGGGCTTATAATTAGGAGATGATCAATGAAAGATAATCACAGTAAAGTGATAATAGATGGTGATACCGAAACACAACAAAATACAAACCATCTCTCAGATATAATTCGTACAGACAGGGCATGCCCTGTCTCTTCTGATAAAAGAATTTCTTCAAATGAAATATATTCCTCCCCTTCCAGATACCCCGAATATAAAGATTCTGGTGTGAAATGGCTGGGTGAAATTCCGGAGCATTGGGAGGTGATTTCTAATAAATACATTTTTAAACTTAAAAAAATTCTAGTTGGAAAAAGATCTAGTAATTATGATTTATTATCACTAACCCTTAATGGCATAATTAAGAGAATAATAGAAAAGGGTGGTAAATTCCCTGCTGAATTTGACACTTACCAAAAGGTAATGCAAGGTGATTTTGTATTTTGCCTTTTTGATGTTGAAGAAACTCCTCGTACAATTGGCTTATCAAAATTTGATGGTATGATTACAGGTGCTTATACTGTTATGCAACCTGATATAAATTTTAATAAGACATACCTATACTACTTCTATCTAAATTTAGATAACAAGAAAAGGTTAAAACCATTATATAAAGGTTTAAGAAACACAATTCCCAAAGAATCATTTTTCGCTTTTAAATCATTTACTCCCCCCCTCCCTGAGCAAACCGCCATAGCGACTTACCTTGACGAAAAGTGTGAGAAGATCGACAAAGCCATAGCGCAAAAGCAAAAGCTTATAGAGCTACTCAAGGAGAGGAAACAGATAGTGATACAGAATGCTGTGACCGGTGCTTCGACAGGCTCAGCAACCGGTCTAGCAAGCTCAGCAACCGGTTCTGCCGCTTCGTTGACTGAGCCTACCGCTTCGTTGACTGAGCCTGTCGAAGTCAAAGATAGCGGCATTGAATGGATTGGGAAGATTCCGAAGCATTGGGAGGTGAGTAAATTTAAATATATAATTAGAACTAAAGCAAGGCTAGGATGGAAAGGATTAAAAGCTAGTGAATACGTAGATAATAGTAACTACAAATTCTTATCAACACCTAATATAAAGAATGAAATCATTGATTTCAACTCAGCCTATCATATTACAGAGTATAGATATTATGAATCCCCTGAAATTATGCTTGAAATAGGTGATGTTTTACTGGTAAAAGATGGTTCAACATTGGGAATAAGTAACACAATAAAATATTTACCTTCTAAATGCACTGTTAATTCTTCTATTGCAATACTCAGGATTATAAATAAGGGCAAACTATATAATGGGTATCTAAACTATTTTATAAAAAGTAAGACATTACAAAATATAATAGAAATCATGAAGGATGGTATGGGAGTACCACACTTGTTTCAATCTGATATCAATAATTTCAGTATCCCCCTCCCTCCCCTCCACGAGCAACACCAAATAGTAACCTATATCGAGAAAGAGAACGGCAAGACCGACAAAGCGATCAGGATACAGGGGCAGCAGATAGAGAAGTTAAAAGAATATAAGGCAAGTTTAATCAATTCGGTAGTTACGGGGAAGGTTAGGGTTTGTTAGATAACAAACCACTGGTATTCAAATTTAAGCGTATTTATTTACTATTTTTACATGAAAAACTAATAGCAAAAACCTCTGCACCATAAACACTTCAAATAATGAAAGGGATACAAGATACCACAACCAATACATTTAGAGCACTTCTGGGCAATGGTATAAAATATATAATACCTAAATTCCAACGCGATTACTCATGGAATGCCGAACAATGGGACGACCTATGGCAGGATATTCAGGAACTCCTATCTTCTGATGAAAGTGAAGATAATGGACATTATATGGGCTATCTTGTTCTTCAGTCCAATGACAATAAAGTATACAGAATCATTGATGGACAGCAACGAATCACTACTATTACCATAATGATATTGGCGGCTATCAAATGTCTGAAAGACTTATCAGAAAAAGAAAAACTTTCTGTCGAAGAACAAACAGCTAACAGTGAAAGAGCTGAAGAACTAATAAAACGATATATTGGTGTTAAAGATCCCGTAACACTAAGCTATAACAACAAACTACAGTTAAATCGCAACAACGATGCCTACTATAAGGATTATCTGGTAAAGCTAGACAAACTCCGACAAAGAGGAATCAGTGCATCTGAACGATTAATGAAGAATTGCTTTGAGTGGTTCTACCCTGCTATAGGAAAAACATATACTAATGGAGTTAGTATTGCCGAATTTATCGAAGCAATAGTTGATAAGCTTTACTTCACCACAATAAAAGTTGGTGATGAACTTAATGCTTTCAGAGTGTTTGAAACGCTAAACGCTAGAGGAGTTCAATTATCATCTTCTGACCTGCTGAAGAACTACCTTTTCTCTCTTGTTGATAAGGAAAGTGAACATCAAGGCAGAATACAGGATTTAGAACTAAAATGGTCAGAACTTTTGTCTCGTCTGGGCAAAGAAAGATTACCCGATTTCCTACGGTATTATTGGAACTCTCATAATAAGACTGTAAGGAAAACCAACCTTTTCAAAACCATACGAAACAAGGTAAACAATCAATCTGATGTCTTTAACTTAATGAATGAATTGCTTGAATATGCTGATATATATGTCGCATTAAAGAATCCTTCAGATGAGTATTGGAAAGAATATAACGGAAAATATAATAGTATCAAGGAAAAGCTTACTGTTTTATCCCTGTTTGGTGTAAAACAAGCACTATCGCTATTGATGATTGCTAATAGCAAACTCAATACTGATGAATTCATAAAAGTATTAAGGCATGCTGTGGTCATTTCATTCAGACATACAATCATTGGGGGATTAAATGCCAATGAACTTGAATCAGCATACAATACTGCTGCATTGAAAATACATAATAAAGGCACTTATGATCATAATATGTTAAGAAAAGTATATGTTACTGACACGGACTTTGAAACAACCTTTGCCAATAAAGAACTAAAGTACACTTCAAGAAACAAGAAAATAATACGATATATTCTTGCTGCAATTGAACAGCAATGCGATGGTAATGCAATTGATATTGAAGATGAAAGGAATAGTGTCGAACATATTCTTCCTCAAAACCCAAAGGACAATTGGGACTGGGACGACTCAACCATTGAACGATCTGTAAACAGAATCGGTAATCTTGCCCTTCTTGAAAGTAACCAAAATCAGGATATCGGGAATTTAAACTATAGTGAGAAAGTTAAAGTATTTAGTAATAGCAATTTTGTCACAACAAAGGAAATAGCTGAAAGCTATAGTGAATGGACAGAAAAAACTATAAATAGCCGCCAAGTATCACTTGCAAAAAAAGCGAAGACAATTTGGCGAATTGATTTTAACATTGTATTTTAATTACTTATTAATGCCAAGCATAACCAACGAACAAGCTTTAGAAGCATCGATACAAAAAGCACTTTGTGGAACTTGTGTGGAGGAAACAAGTTCTGATAATGAAAATATAATCAGTGAGGCAGGCAGCACTTACAAAAGAAAACAAGATTATTATATAGGTGATCCCAAGGATTTTGACCTTAAGTATGCTCTGGATCAAGAGCACTTCTGGAAATTCCTTGAAGATACTCAGGGGGAGGAACTACAGAAAATCCAACGATACAGCGATTGGAAGCTCAAGATATTGGAACGCTTCGACCGAATGATCAAGAAATATGGTATCCTTCATCTACTCAAAAAGGGTCTGGAAGTAGAAGACTCAAACTTTGTTCTCTTCTATGAAAGCCCACTGGCCAGCAGCTCCGATAAGGTGAGAGCCAACTTCCATAAAAACCGCTTCTCTGTCACACGACAACTACCATATAATATTGATAATCCCCGCGAGGAGATAGATATGGTGGTGTTTATAAATGGTATTCCTATTATTACCATGGAGCTTAAAAACCAATGGACAGGACAGAATGCCAGAATACATGCACAAAACCAATACAAAAAGCATAGAGATTTCCGTCAGCCTCTACTCAACTTTGCACGATGTATTGTTCATTTTGCCGTTGATACTGATGAAATATATATGACCACCAAGCTGGCTGGAAAGAGCACCTTCTTTCTGCCATTCAACAAGGGCAATAACAATGGCAAAGGCAATCCCCCCTGCCCCTTCGGACATAAAACTGAATACCTGTGGAATGAAATACTATGTAAAGAAAGTCTGGCTAACATCATTCAACACTTTGTACTTTTAGACGGAAGATCAAAACATAAGTTAAGCTCACGCAATCTGTTCTTCCCTCGTTATCATCAAATGGATGTTGTAAGGAAGATCATAAAGCATTGTGCACAAAATGGCGTTGGTTATAAATACCTTATCCAACATTCTGCAGGCTCAGGCAAATCAAACTCCATAACATGGGCAGCCTATCAATTGATAGAAACCTATCCTGAATCTGAAAGCACATATGGATGTAAGGGTACTGATTGCAATTTATTCGACTCTGTTATTGTTGTTACTGACCGTCGGTTATTGGACAGACAGATCAAAGATAATATCACCGACTTCTCAGAAGTGAGAAATATAGTCTCCCATGCTAATAGCTCACGCGACTTGAAAACAGCTCTGGAAACAGGGAAAAAGATTATTATAACCACTATACAGAAGTTCCCTTTCATTATAGATGGAATAGCAGATCTAAGTGATAAGCATTTTGCTGTTATTATCGATGAAGCCCATAGCTCACAATCAGGCTCTGCTCATGATAATATGAATCGTGCTATGGGACAAAAGGAAACTGAAGGTGAAATGGATGCTCAAGATAAGATCATTCATGCTATGCAAAGCCGCAAGATGCGTGGCAATGCATCATATATGGCATTTACAGCTACTCCAAAGAATACGACACTCGAAAAGTTTGGTGTACAACATGAAGATGGATGCTTCCGCCCTTTTCATCTTTATTCTATGAAGCAAGCCATTGAAGAAGGCTTTATTCTTGATGTTCTGGCTAACTACACTACATATAAAAGCTATTATGAAATAAAGAAGTCTATTGAAGACAATCCAAAGTTCGATGTAAAAAAAGCTCAAAAGAAACTTAGATCATATGTAGAACAAAACCAACAAACCATCGATACCAAGGCAGAAATAATGCTTGACCACTTTATCTCAAAGATCTTCAAGCCCAAAAAGCTTAAAGGAAAAGCAAAGGGAATGGTTGTCACACAGAGTATCGAATCTGCAATACGATATCACAAAGCCCTGAACAAGATTCTGGATAAAAAAGGAAATCCTTTCAAGATCCTCGTTGCCTTTTCTGGCAGTAAAACCGTAGATGGCGTTGAATATACAGAAAGTGATATCAATGGTTTTGCTGAAAAAGATACCAGAAAGAACTTTGATCAGGATGAATACAGAATCCTTGTTGTAGCCAATAAGTATCTTACCGGATTTGATCAGCCTAAGCTTTGTGCTATGTATGTTGATAAAAAGCTGCAAGGGGTTCTTGCTGTACAGGCTCTTTCACGATTGAACCGCTCTGCTCCCAAACTTGATAAAAGAACTGAAGATATATTCGTGCTGGATTTCTTCAATAAGAGCAATGATATTAAAGATGCTTTTGACCCCTTTTATACCTCTACTTCCTTGAATGGTGCTACTGACATAAGTGTTCTTAGTGAACTCAAGATCGTTCTGAGTGAAGAAGGTGTCTATGAATGGAAAGAAGTATTGGATTTTAGTACTAAGTTCTTTAATTCTGCTGAAGCATATGAACTAAGCCCTATTATTGATATAGCAGCACAACGATTCAATCATGAATTAGATCTTGAGGATGATGAAAAAGCTGACTTTAAGATCAAAGCTAAGCAGTTTGTAAAGATTTATAGACAGATGGCTTGTATCATGCCTTTTGAGCGCATCGAATGGGAGCAATTATTCTGGTTTCTAAAGTTCCTTATACCTAAGCTTATTATCTCCAATCCGGAAAAAGACCTGCAAGATAGCCTACTGAACTCTGTAGATCTTTCTACCTATGGTATCGAAAGAACGAAACTCAATGAAAACATTCTACTTGATGAAGCCAACACAGAATTAGATCCTCAAAACCCAAACCCCAGAGGAACTCATGGCGGTGAAGAGGAAAAGGACTTCCTTGAGGAGATTGTAAAAACATTTAATGAAAGATGGTTTCATGGATGGGATGTAACTCCCGAAGATCAACGTACAAAGTTTGTAGAATTACAAAAAAACATAAAGTCACATCCCGATTTTAAAACAAAGGTCATTGAGAATCCTGACTCTCAAACAAGCGATCTGGCTTTCCTAAAGATTATGAAAGATGTCATTTCAGAAAAACGCGCAAAAGAAATTGATTTCTACAAACTCTTTATTACTGATAAGGCCTTCTCACAGGCGCTGTTCGACACAATGAAAAGACTAATAAGCACTGCTGACATGCAGTAAGTTCAACATATATATCATATATAAAATCAAAAAAGCACACTATAAAGTGTGCTTTTGTCAATAAGTGAATTAACACTTATTCCACTATTAAAACCAACTCTACCTAATACGCTTGCTTGTTCTGGAGATAAATCCAAAAGAGACTCCAAACTGAAATATATCGTTATTAAACTTCAGCCCATGTCGATTTCCTCCATTAGAAAAGTGATTATACGAGAAGATAAAACCCAAATTATAGCCACTTGCATCTTCAACACCTTTTTTATACTCCCTTCTTGTTATCAACATACAGTTTATCCTACAACCCAACTCTGTAGATAAGCCCGTAGAAAGATGAGATGTATAGGACTCTTCACTGCTTTCATAACTAATCTGATTGAAACAGAAACCCAGACCAATAAAAGGCTCTACACATAGTGCGCTATTGAGAGGGAACAACCTCCCATATTTGACGCTACCAATAGAAGTGTAAATATCATCGCCTTGTAAGTAATAATTACTAGATGCAAAAAGCGTATCTCTCTTCAATGTAGATCCATTCAATGAATAATGAAAGCCAAGAACATTATTCTCAAAGAATGTTCTGTAAGCTATATCTATTCCACAATCTCCATACTCAACATCCTTTGATGAGGTGTAACCAAATGCCCCTTGTACACCAAACAATAGTTCTCCTCCTGAATCTATCTTTTTAGATACATTTATAATCATTCGGCTTTTTACAAACTCTCTGTATCGGCTATTAGGGTATTCTTTTAAATAAGATCTTGATGCATCATTATTCCATTCAGAATAATTTCTCCCTTTGTATTTATCATAATAGAACCAATATAATAAGATAATAAAGTCTTTATCTTCAGGTTTCAGCTGGCTAGATCGGATTTGCTGCCCAACTTCTTCAATATCATCTTCTGTAAGTCTCCAAATCTCACTTGTAAAGAAATTGTCTTTAGAATAACATTTCACACTCTTGCAGAAAGGATAGATCTCTTTATCATTTGCCAAAAACCTTATCTCATTAAGATGATCAATTAACCAGTTGTAATCACCACCAAGAAAAGCAATATGCATTTTGATACTCGTAAAGAAGTATCCGGTTGGAGGGGCATACATCTCAATAGAATCTATCAGTGCATGGGCTAGCTTATAGTCTTCTTTTACCAATGCATCCAGCACTTCATAGTCAACCTTAGAAAGCATAGGTTGATCTATACTTTGTGGTTCTTCTCCATTATAATCATCAACGAAATCTTGTGTATAAGCCCTTGTAAATACTAAACACAGTAAAATAATAATAAAGTTGTATTTCATAAGTCTTGTATCAGTTTCTCCACGAAACTTACAAAAAACAGACCATTCATGCATAAAACCAAACTATTTCATACTAAAATTTGAATTATTTATTTCAGATAAGATTTTACTTCTTGCTTCACAACCAAACCCAATATAAATACCATTTTATCCTTTCTCTTTACAACATTCCTGTTGACACAAGTCTATACCTTTGCCATATAACTCTAAATGATATAAATACACTCAAAACTTATTGATATAGATCATTGTTTAGAGTACTACATATTCAATTAGATATCATAAACTTTAAAATATAAATGATTATGAAAGCTCAGCTAATAACCAATTATGGAGGAATTGACGTATTCGAATTACAAGATATCCCAAAGCCTAGCCCTAAAGCCAATGAAGTTCTTGTCAAGATATATGCAAGCAGCGTAAATACTGCCGATATTAAAGGCCGCGAACTTGGGCAAGCTTTAGACTTTACGCCTACCCCTCCTGCTGTTATAGGAATGGACTTTGCCGGTATCGTCGAAGAAGTGGGCGATGATGTAAGCAACTTTGCTGTGGGCGATGAAGTATATGGTTGTGCTGGTGGAGTATTGGAACTTCAAGGGACAATGGCCGAATATATTGCTGCCGACTATCGTCTTATTGCCAAGAAACCTACAAACCTCAATATGATTGAAGCTGCTGCCCTACCTCTTGTAAGTATCACTGCTATTGAAGGCTTCAAAAGATCAGGAATAAAGAAAGGTGATAAAGTACTTATTCATGGCGGCGTTGGTGGTGTTGGTCATATCGCTTTACAATATGCAAAGCAGGCTGGCGCAGAAGTTTATGCCACCGGAAGAGCTTACCATAAAGAAATTATAGAACAACTAGGGGCTACTGCTATCGACTTTGAAAAAGAAAGTATTGAAGAATACACAAATAAACATACCAATGGCAAAGGCTTTGATATCGTTTATGATTCTGTTGGTGGTGATAATATGCTCAACTCTTTTCAAGCTGCCAGAAGAAACGGACAAATCATATCTACGGTTTCCATTGTAGAACTCGACCTTACTATCATGCATATAAAAGGGCTTTCCCTTCATGTTGTTTATATGCTAATGCCTATGATGTATGATGAAAATAGAGAAATGCATGGCGAGATCTTAAATGAACTTAAAGGTTTATGTGAATCCGGAAGTATCCGCCCCCTTCTTGATAATAGCCATTTCACTCTCGAAACTGCTCCACAAGCTCAAGAGCACTTAGATAAAGATAAAACTATCGGTAAGGTAGTTATTGAAATAGCAAGATAATATGTTTCCTTGCTAAAATCTCTTACTTAAAATCTCCTAATCTTTCCAAGATTAGGAGATTTTAGTATAAACAGACATTTGTAAGATATCCAACGTTGACCAACCAATCTATAAATATAAAGTTACATACATTAGCAGATAAAGTGTACTTTCCTTAGCTTTTTACCTCGACAAGCTCCATCAAATTCAATTTATCTTTCAATTCAAACACTCGAGACTTTGGACAAAACACTCGAGACTTTGATCAAACACTCGAGTAAAACCGTAAAAGTCTCCCGTCTT
>JBGRPZ010000047.1:0-31873 GCA_041725915.1 Hyphomicrobiales bacterium
GGGAAAGCAGATTTTAGGCTTTTGATCTTTAAGTTAATGATTGCATGAAATGAAGAAAAAACGAGTGTTTTTATTTTAAGGTAGTTTGATATGAAAAGATGAAGTATGGTTTTATATTTTGATTATAGTTGAACTTTTGAAAGACTTTCAAAAAGTAGAATCTCAAAAGAGCAACAATCATAGAAGAAAGTTCGGGCTACTATATTTCGAAATAGTGAAGGTAGAATTAGGGGGAGTTGTTAATTTATGTAATTATTGATCTGTTTGAAAATGTGTCACATTGTCATAAAAAAAACACTCAACTTTGATGGCCTAAAGTTTGTTATATATTTATCAAATTAAAATGATATAATATGGCAGGTATTTGGTTAATATTTATTGTTTTCACACTTATAAGCTGGGCTGTTAGTCATCAGTTGAAAAAACGTTTTCAAGAGTATTCAAAAATTCCTACAGCAAATGGAATGAGTGGAAAGGAAGTTGTTGAGCAAATGTTACGTGACAATGGTATTTATGATGTAAAGGTTGGTTCTGTACAAGGACAATTAGCAGATCATTATAATCCTTCTACAAAGACCATCAATTTAAGTCATGAAGTATATAACGGCAGAAGTGTTGCTGCTGCTGCTGTTGCTGCACATGAGACCGGACATGCTGTTCAACATGCTGAAGCTTATTCATGGCTGCAAATGCGTTCTGCTTTAGTGCCTTTTGTTAGCTTCTCGAGCAGATACGTTCAGTGGATTATACTTGCAGGAATATTATTAATTCAAACTTCATTACTTCCCTTAGGAATAGGTATAGTATTATTTGCTTTTACTACACTTTTCAGTTTGATTACATTGCCTGTTGAGGTCAATGCTAGTCATAGGGGATTAAAATGGCTTCAAACTTCAGGTATTACAACAGAAAGAACTTACCCAAAAGCTTATGATGCATTGAAGTGGGCTGCTTATACATATTTTGTAGCTGCTCTTTCTTCTCTTGCTGCATTGCTTTATTATATAATGATATTCCTTGGAAGTAGTAGAGATTAAAATAGATAAATAACAAATGAATAGAGAAGCTGGAGAATTTCTTCAGCTTCTTTTTTTATCTTAAGATTAGATTTCAAAGAAACAAAGGCTTTGTATGAGAATTTTAGGAAGATATCGAACTTAACAAGCTTATTGTTGATTATAATTAAAGAGCTTCACCAAAAAATAGTATTATGAAAGAACCAATTATATATAATCACAAGTTAATTGACAAAGAGTTTTTCGTAAAACGATCTTCTAATAAGGAGAATTTTAAGCCTTGTTTTTATAGTGAGAATATTCATAGACACGAACATTATCAGATAATTTGGGTATATAAAGGCTGTGGAACACATACAATTGAGCAGACTACTTATAATTATACTGATGGTAGCTTATTTATACTATCACCTCACTATGTTCATCAATTCAAAAGAGATAGAGATTTTTCAGGTTACCTTATTAGTTTTGCCGACACCTTCCTTAATGATCCTCAGTATAGGTCGATATTATTTTATAATTCACCAGAGCATAGTTGTTTGGATATTCCAGTTGAAGAACGAGAGATGTTGAACTCTGAGTTTGAACGTTTAAATCATTATTATGAAAAGCCTGATTTCTATGGAAAGACTAGAATATTACAGAATTACTTATATATTATTCTTACACGTATTGAAGGATATAGGCGTCTTTTGCGGCAGAAGAATTTATTAGATAGCGATCAATATTTCCATACACTTGAAGAATTTGCATTATTAGTGCATAATCATTTTTTTGAAGAAAAGAATTTGTCATTCTATTTGGATAAACTGTCTGTCTCAAGGCGTAAATTGAATGATATTATAAAAGAAACTACAGGTTTTTCTCCTGCCAGATTTATAGAACAGTATACTATGGATGAGGCCGTAAGAATGTTGCGATATACAGATTATAGTGTTAAGGAGATTTCGGGGCGATTAGGTTATTTAGATGATTCATATTTTATAAAAGTATTTAAGAAGCAATTCAGGAAAACACCTTTAGCATACAGAGAGGAATTCTCAAATAAGAGAAGATAGTAGCCCAATATTACCATTCATTTGCATTTTAATACCTTCTATATACCTTATTATAGAATAAATTTGTCGACCAGATACAATTATTCAAACTTTGAAGTTATTTCAAGCAGAATAAGGTATATGATGTTAAATATAAATGTATTAAAATGTACTTATAGATGTCTAATTCAACTACAGCACTTTCATTTTATCGAAGCAATACAATGTTTCGGTTTCTGTTGTTTATCACTATAGCAACAGCAATAGGATTTCAGGGGTGGCGTACTTTTTTCAATAATTTTGCAGTTGATGAAGTTGGCTTAAATGGTTTTTATATAGGTGCTATACAATCGTTTCGTGAAGTTCCGGGGTTTCTTGTGTTTTCAGTAATATTTGTTTTGCTTTTTATAGGAGAAGTTCAACTAATATTATTGGCTTCAGCTTTTATGGGGATAGGGATATTATTTACAGGAATGTTTCCAACGTTTATAGGCTTAATGGGGACTACGTTCTTGATGTCGTTAGGATTTCATTATTTTGAAACGACGACCCAATCATTAGTTCTACAAAATTATAACCGGCAAGATTCTCCTCATATTCTGGCTACTTTGAGAAGTACAGTAGCTGTCACTAATATTATTATAGGAACATTCATATTTTTATTTGGAGAATATTCGAGTTTTCAGACTAATTACATTCTTTTAGGGCTTGCTGTATTAGCAATGGTAAGTTTTGCATTGTTTCAAAAGCCTACAAGATCATCATTGATTCCTCAACAAAAGAGGATGGTTATCAAAAGAAAGTACTGGCTTTTTTATGTTCTGAACTTGCTTAGTGGAGCGAGGAGACAAGTATTTGTAGTGTTCTCAATTCTTTTATTAGTAGAAAAGTATAATGTAAGTATAGTCAATGTATCTCTATTGTTTATTCTGAACAATGTTATTTCAATTATTGTAAATCCATTGATTGCAAAAGCAATAAACAGGTTTGGAGAAAAGAAGATGCTCACATTTGAATATATGAGCCTAGCACTTATATTTCTGGCTTATGCGACAATAGAAAATGTTTGGGTAGTGGCTTCTTTATATGTCTTAGATCATATTTTCTTTAACTTCTCTATTGGTATAAAGACATACTTTCAAAAACATGCAGACCCGGAAGATATAGCACCTTCGATGGCTGTAGGATTTACAGTAAATCATATAGTTGCTGTTATACTCCCTGTAATTGGTGGTTTCTTATGGTTGAGTAATTGGCACTTGCCATTTTATGGAGCTGTTATGCTATGTATAATCTCATTAGTTTTTGTGCAATTTATGAAGCCAAAAGAAACAAAATAAGAGTGGAATGTAGAAAAATGCTTTCTATTTTGTTAAGTATTAATCAAATAATAGAAAATCATTAACCTATATTAATATAATTGAATATGAAAACCGCAGAAGTTATATATAAAGGTAATTTAAGAACGGAGTCTAAACATATTCGTTCAGGAAATACAATGATCACAGATGCTCCAGTAGATAATCATGGAAAAGGAGAAGCTTTCTCACCTACTGATCTTGTTGCTTCAGCATTGGCAAGTTGTATGATTACAATAATGGGTATTGTAGCTGAAAATCATGGAATCAATATTGAAGGTTCTAAAGCTGATGTTACTAAGATTATGAGTGCTGAACCAAGAAGAATAGGCGAAATTATTGTGGAATTTCAAATTCCTTATAACCTGACAGATAAAGAAAAAAAGATACTTGAAAAAGCTGCTTATACTTGTCCTGTACACTATAGTTTACATCCAGAAGTTAAAAAGACTATAACATTTAGATATAATGACAAATAGACGCTATGTCTGTTAAATTAACTTTACAATGGAATTAAACGTAGAATCAGGAATTAAAGGGATAGAAGAAAAAGAAGTTCTTAAAACCGATACTGCTGCTGCATATGGTTCGGGTCTTATTGAAGTTTTTGCAACACCTGCAATGATTGCTCTTATGGAGATGACATGTTGTCAAAGTGTTCAGAAGCACCTCCCTGAAGGACTTACAACAGTAGGTACTGAAGTTAAAATCAAGCATACAAAAGCCACTCCACTAGGGATGAAAGTAAAATGCGAAAGTGAATTGACTGAAGTAGATGGTAAAAGACTTGAGTTCTCAGTAAAGGCATATGATGAGCAAGGTCTTATTGGTGAAGGAACTCATCAGAGATTTATCATAAACGAGAAGAAGTTTATGGAAAGAATAAGTAAGTAATAGAAATGCTTACACTAAAAGCCGCCCTTCATTGAAAGGCGGCTTTTCTTTTGATAATATATATAGTCTTATATAGTGCCTTATATACCAGCATAATTTATACCAGTCATACGACAGATTTCGTAATTGAAAGAAGTTAAATCATCTTTATTGAATTCCTTCACAGAATGGTATCCGCAAGCACGAGTTACAATCTTCATAAGATCTTTACATGCTGTAAAGTAATTATAAACTTGTTTTGCAGATTGCTCAACAATAAGTCTGGATCTTAAGTCTGCTTTCTGTGTAGCTACACCAACAGGACAATTGTTAGTATGACAAGCGCGCATACCTAAGCAGCCTACTGCCTGAATAGCTGCATTGGCGATAGCAATCGCATCAGCACCTAGAGCCATAGCTTTTATGTAATCAGAAGGAACTCTAAGTCCACCAGTAACAACAAGAGATATATCTCTTATGTTGAGGTTGTCAAGATGTTTCCTTGCCCTTGCTAAAGCAGGTATTGTAGGTATACATATATGATTACGAAGTATGATAGGTGCAGCACCTGTGCCACCTCCACGACCATCAAGAATGATATAATCCACACCCGATTCAAGAGCAAAATCGATATCTTTCTCTATTTGACTTGCAGAGAGCTTAAAGCCAATGGGAATACCTCCGGTGATGTCTCTTACCTGATCACTAAATTCCTTGAAATCTCTTGGAGTTTTTAAGTCTGTAAAGGTGGCTGGACTAATAGCAGATGTACCTTCAGGAAGACCACGTACATGAGCGATTTCACCAACGACTTTATATCCGGGGAGATGACCTCCTGTACCTGTCTTTGCTCCTTGCCCTGCTTTAAAATGAAAAGCTTGAACATCTTTAAGCTTATCCCAAGCAAATCCGAATTTTGCAGAAGCAAGTTCATAAAAGTATCTGGAGTTATTGTTTTTTTCATCATAGAGCATTCCCCCTTCACCAGAGCAAATGCCAGTACCAGCCATTTCAGCACCCTTACTCAAAGCAACTTTAGCCTCTCTTGATAAAGCACCAAAAGACATATCAGATATAAACACAGGAATATCAAGCTCAAGAGGTTTTTTTGCTCTTGGGCCAATCACAACTTTTGTACAAACATCTTCTTCATCTAATAATGGTTTCCTTGCTAGCTGAGCAGGCAAGATTTGTATATCTGTCCACTTGGGTAAGGTGTTTCTATCGACACCCATAGCTGTCGTAAGGCCATGTTTTCCATATTTGGTAAGACCATTACGAGCAAGGTGTCTTATATACTCATTATAAGGTTCAGTGTCTTCAGGGTGGGTATCTTCATATTTTCCAAGATATTCATCTTCGTTGAAAGGAGGAGGGATGATGTTATCTTCGAAGTATTCAACATCAGCTTCATCAATAAGTACTTCATCATCAATGATACAAGCCTGAAATTTGAATAGCTTTTCTTCAGGGTTATACTCACTTACACCAGTGTCAAAACGATAATCCCAGTTATGAACACCACATATTAGGTTTTTACCATCAATATGACCATCACAAAGTAAAGCACCACGGTGCAGGCATCTACCATAAAGTACAGATACATCCTGATCATATTTCACTACTACTAAGTCAGTATTTCGAACCTTTGCAAAGGTGGGTTTCTTTTCTTCAAGCTCGTTCATCTTTGCAACCTTGACAGGACGAGCTATTTCTTCTAAAGTTTTATAGAATTTCATAAGAGAGACTTTTGGTTATCGAATTAGAGTAATTTGGCATCTGTATGAATTTCAAGTAAAGCAGGCCCCTCATGGGCGAATACTTTTTGCATGGCTTCTCCCAGCTGCTCAGGCTTTGTGACTTTTATACCTAAAGCACCACAAGAATTTGCATATTCACTAAAGTCAGGATTTACAAGATGAGTTTTCCAAACAGGGAATCTACTAAATCGTTGTTCTTTTGAAATCTTACCAAGCTCATTATTATTAAGAAGAATGATCTTGACAGGCATATCATATTTTACTAATGTTGTAACTTCTGCAAGATATTGACAAAAACCGCCATCACCGGCAACAGCGATAATTGGACGTGTATGCTTCACAGCGGCATAAGCTCCCATAGCAGCAGGCAAAGCAAATCCTATAGAGCCTAAATATCCAGACATAAGGAATGTATTATTCTTACTCTCATAATAGCGGCCAAATGAATATGCATTATTGCCAACATCAACAGTCATTACTGCATTTTCGGGAGCAAGTCTATTCAAAGCATTGAATACCATGATTGAACTTAAGCCCTGGTTATGGTATTCTTTCATTCGCTTATTCTTTTCCATTCTCCATATTTCCCATCTTTCGGCAATTTCAATTCTTTGATCTTCGGTTTCTCCAATGAGATGAATGTATTGCATTAGCTCGTTTATGGTGAGAGAGATTTCACCCCATACAGGGACATCGACTTTATGGAATTTTGCCAAAGCTAATGGATCAATATCAATTTGTATAGTAGGCTTTTTAGGTGTAATTCCTGTATGATTTGAAAAAGAAGCTCCAATAACAAGTAAACAATCAGATTCATTCATTAAATAAGATGCTATGGGAGTTCCGCTTCTACCAAGAACACCACCTGCTAAAGGATGAGAATCACTAATTAACCCCTTACCCTTAAAGGTTGTCAGGACAGGACAGTTTAATCTCTCTGCTAACTCGATAATAGCAGGCATATTAAATTTAGCTCCGTGTCCAACTATGATAACAGGTCGTTTTTTTCCTTTCAATAATTCTATAGCTCTGTTTAAAGCAGAAGGAGAAGGGAGTACCTTGGGTTCGCAAACACGTTGATCTGGAGTTTGAGGAGATATGCCATCAGCTTTTTGAACCTGAACTTCATCAGGAAAAGTAAGATGAGCGACATCTTTCTTGAAAAGACTATGCTTTATGGCTAAGCTCATCAACTCTGCATGCTGGCTATTGGATTGTACATAATGATTAAAATCAGCAACAGTTTGGAAAGCCTTGCATAAATCTATCTCCTGAAAATTGCCTGTTCCTACTACCTGAGTAGCCACCTGCCCAGTGAGTGCCAAAACAGGAGCTCTATCGACCTTAGCATCCCATAAACCTGTAAACATATTTGTTGATCCGGGTCCTGCAATAGCAAAGCATGCTGCTGGTCTGCCTGTAAGTTTTGCATAAGCAGAAGCGGCAAAGGAGGCAGCCCCTTCATGTCTTATACCATAAAATTTCATTTGATCTTTTTCAGAAGCCCTTCTCATAGCATCAGCAAAGCCAAGATTGGAATGGCCTACCATTCCGAAGACGGATGTAATACCCCAGTTGATCATTGTTTGTACCATAACATCAGAGACAGTATCCTCATGTGGAGGGATGGGAGTTATGCCCACAAACACTTCTTTTCCATTTATTTCTACAGGATATGATTCGAGGCCATCGTCATGACTACCCGGAGAATTACCAGTACAAGGATGAAAATCCCATCCGTGCCAAGGGCAGCGTAAATAACCTTTTTCTATACTTCCTTCTCCCAATGGGCCACCTTGATGAGGACATTTATTTGTAAGAGCACTGATTTTCCCTTTGAAATGAGTAAGGCAAATCTCTGTTGTTCCTGCAAATACAGTTATAACACGATTTTCTGCTAAGTCATTAACATCATCAAGAACTTTATACCATATAAGATTATCATCTTTCATATCTTCAGAAGCTTTAGTAATTAGAATATTTTTTGAAATAGATTAAATGAAACAGAATACAAGTATAGGTATGAGGTTAAGAAAATATTATTGAAGATCATTGATATAGTCATTTGTAGCAGAGGGGTTAGGATTCCTCAGGATATCTTTTTCAGGGTCTACTTTCAAGACAAACCAATCATCAACTTTTTGTAATTGTCCTTTTACTAAAACAGGAATTGCAACGTTGTTAAGAATAAGCTTATTGATGGGTTGCCCATTTTTGCCTAGAATGATAAAATATTCAGATATACCTTCTTTGTTTTGGATCTTTAAGACAGGGGGGATTCCTCCGGAAATACATCTTATAGCACAACTTCTATGGATCTTTCCTTCTGCAGGTTTCATCAATCCGAAATAACATTTAGGGTCGATTATTTGTCCTTTAAGTTCGACAAACCCCATATCAACAATATCTCTGTCAGGGTATGGTTCATTTAATGGAGAGATAGTGTCCATAGTATTTTGAATCAAAGGGATTTCAACCAATACTTTACCATCATAGAAGATAGGAGTAGCGTTAAGCCTTACTTTGTATGAAGATATATCACCATCTATCTGGCTTTTTATATGGGAAATTGTCTTATATGCATTATGTTTTCCACTACCCACAAGTAAGAAGCTTTGATAATTATTGTCATCAAGTTTTACTTTTAATAGAGGCACAGGATATTCATAAATTACACCAGAGATTTGTTTGAAATAGCCTAATTCATTTTTGCTGTTTGGAAATTTCTTCTGACTCAGAGAATAGGCAGCACTGACAATGATAGTAATGATGAATATAAGAGTAATAGACTTTCTTAAGAACTTAAGGTTATTCTTTGGTATCTTCTTTTCCCAACCAATAAAAAACTCATCTTTGCCATTTTGTGGATCCATAGCTGAAAAGTATTAGTTAGTATATATAGTATTTCAATAGATCAATTGAAAATGGTTATTTAATATACTTCTGCCAGTTAGCATCAGCAGCCTTCTTATATTCAAGAGGTTTTTTATTCCATTTCTTGAGTGTATTATCACCCCATGAATTATAAAAGACATATAGTTTACCATCCATTATTTTAAATGTCTTGGGATTGATAGAGATTTTTCTTCCACTGTGGCCCATAGCATAAGCACACCAGCCGCCATACATTGGCTCAAATTTTTCAGGATCATTCATAAACATCTTCATGTTTTCTTCTGAAGAGAAGTGATATTTAATCCCTTTATACTCATAAGAAAACTCATCTTTCCCTTTGACAGGAGCATTCTGCATAAAATATGCTACAGCGTCGTAGCCTTCCAGAGCAACACCTCTTTTTGTATTAAATTCCTTCTTTCTTATTTCTTCTGTCAGGTTATCAGCGCTTACAGATAAAGTAATTAGCGCGGCTATGATAAAAATAAGTCGTTTCATTGTTTAAAATGTTTGAGTTAGTATTCTATAGGTTTTACATAAGTCCCTTCAGGATGTGGTTGTGGGTTAATAAGAATTGTTGTTCCTATTAATTTTAGATCATATGTTGGTAGCTTTTCTGTGAAAGGAGGAGGAGCGACACCTTTGTCAGGTAGATATTGGAATCCATGCCAAGGACATGTTATACATCCTCCAACTATCTTACCTTCACCAAGAGGTCCGTTTTGATGTTTACAAACATTACTTACAGCAGATAGCTTGCCGTCATACTTAAAGACAGCAACTCTTTCTCCATTGACATTAACAATATAGGCTCTGTTATTAGGGATCTCCATTAGATCACAGACTTTGATCCAGCCATCTTTATAAAAGACATTAACTTCATTATCTTTCCTCTTTTCTTTTATAGCAGAAGCTACATGGAGTGTTGTGATAACAACTAATCCTATACCAAGTAATATCAATAATATTGGAGAAGTTTCTACCTGAAAAGCACCTAACATAACATGCATAAGAACGAGTAGATAGGCTATATAGACAAACATATGTAAGGCTTTCCACATTTTTGGGCTTAGGTTAGCTAGCCAAAAGTCATGACTTGAGGCAACCATAAGAAACAAAATCAGTAATGTGAAAAAGCCTAAAACCTGAAATGGGAAATTAGGGAAAGATCCATATTCCATATTTGAGGTGAATAATGACCATAAGATGCCAACATCTCCATATGCATGAAACCAGACTAATGAGAATATCCCATGTATTGCAGCAAATACAAACATGATTACACCCAGATGTCTACGATTATATAAAAGAGGAAGATATTTGGAATTTATTCGGGCTAAAGGGCCTATACATAAGATGATATGTAATAATAATAAAGCTGTAACAGCAGTCACTCTAATAACAAGCGTCTCAGGAGAAACATTTTCATTAAATATTATAGTTAAACCAGCAAATATTATGATAAATACCAATATTAGAATTGTTAATATAGTATCATATTTCTTTTTTGCAGAAGTCCACTGAATAGGTATATAACCAGCACTCATAACAATGACTATTAATTGAACTTAATATGAATCTCAGGATAGTTTCCTATTGTACTCTTAAAATAGATTCCAATAGCATTAGTATCAGGTATATAAAATCGGTATAATCCTTCTCTTCCGGCATTACCTAAAAGCAGATCTTTAGAATCAGATCTTTCTTTATAGTATATAACCGCAGCAGGAAGAGAAATAGGTTCTTTCAGAAATAATTCAAGCTGAAAAAGAGAGTCTGCTTTAGATCTGATGTTTATTTTATAAGATTCTTTGTCAATCTCTTTTACTATTTTCGGATAAGCTTTTGGAAGATTTAAAGGAATAAGTTCCTGATTAAGATATCTTGGGGTAAAGATAATAGCCAATATAAATAATACAGGCAATAAGATCATCCAGATAAGCCATACTTTTCTATGTCGATTTCGAAGTCTTTTTATCATGCTTGTGAGATTTTGCGTGTATCCATCTTATCAGCATAGGAATCCAAAAAGCAACACTTCCTGGGAATAGAAATAATCGTGTGATTACAGAACTGCTTTTTGCTCCATGATCTACCTTAGAGATACCAAATAATAAGAATATTATAGCGAATATAATTCCGAGAATAAGGTATAAGATGAATAAGAAAAGGAATATGGATATAGCTAATTTCATGAGATAATGCTTAATGTAGAATTTGTACCTTGAGAAGAGAAATGAAAGAAGTACAATAATTCTAAGAGTATTTAAACAAAGATATAAATCATTATGGTTTGTTTCTACAAAATATTGATTTAAAATCTAATATAAGCAATCTTTAGGAAATAAATGATATGTTTATAAGACTAGAGGCAAGGCAAGATTTTACAATAATTAAATATATTATCAATATTCTTTGTATATGGAATAAAATTTGTATTCTTACACGCAGTATTTATTATAATCAGCATTTTGAGAAACTAATTTAAGAGCTAATATGATGATTCATTTTTACGTTTTAAGAATGACAGGTCTTTCTTGTCTAATGGGAAAATATTTAATCAACTTTGCATTTAAGAATGAAAGCATCTAGTCTTTTTAGAAAAAACTTTAATAATGGATAATTTTAGTGGTTGTATTGTTTGTGGGAGAGAGCTTATTTATAAAGATGAGGAAAGTGAAATAAAATGTGAGGTTTGCCATAATGTTTTCATGTCTAATGTTGCTTGTCCAAATGGTCACTATATCTGTGACTCTTGTCATTCTATGTCTGCTATTGAGTTTATTGCGAGATACTGTGAAAACTCAAAAGAAAAGAATCCTATAGTATTGGCAACAACATTAATGCATCATCCTTCTGTAAAAATGCATGGTCCTGAACACCATTTTTTAGTTCCTGCTGCTTTACTTACTACATATGCGAACTCTATGGGTGAAAGGGAGAAATTAGGTGATTGGCTTCGAAAAGCCAAATCCAGAAGTAAGATTGTCCCTGGTGGAGTATGTGGGTCTCATGGCTCTTGTGGTGCAGGTGTTGGTGCAGGAATATTTATTTCTATAATTACAGAAGCAACACCCCTGAAAGTAAGAGAATGGCAATGTGCTAATATGGCTACAGGTAAGGCTTTGATAGCTATTGCTTATAATGGAGGACCGAGATGTTGTAAAAGGAATACTGCTTTATCTATAATACAGGCAGCAAAATATATCGAGGAAGTAAGGGATTTTAAGTGGAAGTTTGAAAGAGATGTAAAGTGTACATTTTCTCAGAACAACAAACAATGTACAAAGCATGATTGCTTATTCTATGATAAATAAGGTAATAACTGAAATATTATTTTGGAATAATAAGTATTTGGTATAAAAGAATTTTCAATTTCTTGGACACTTTGTGGGACAGTGTCAAATTCACAGTCAAGCGAGTAAAACATTTAGGTCTACTTACGGAATTTCACAGTCAAGCGAGTAAAACATTTAGGTCTGCTTACTTTTTTGCATTTTGATTAAGGTAAAAAAAAGATTAGCCTTTATAGGCTAATCTCTTATAATGTCTTTTTTGATAGTTATTCATCAGCTTGATATCAGCTTTTTATGATAAATGATATCTTGAAAGATTTTATGTTTTGAGATGGTGTTAAAACATAAAATTGCTATTTTGTTTTTTACTGTTCCTCTTTTAGTATTTATATGATTAACGTATTTTGTAGCTATAGTCTTTTTCTTATCAATGTTTCTATCAGTTACGGAAAATAGAATATCTATACCATTAAGTGAATCGGATTGATTTATTTGGGTTTGCTTAACAGGCTTGATAGTATTTACATTATTAGTTTGAGTAATTGAGGAGTGTTTTTTTGAATGTACAGTTATTTTATCCTTGAACTTCAGGACAAATTTCTTCAGAGAAGAAACAAAGGGTTTATATCTTAAATTAATTTTCATGATCTTGAATATTTAGAATCCTGATATCAAGGTGTTTCATATTTTGAGGTTTGTCTTCAAGAAAATTTGGGCTTAACACTCTTTATTTACCTCAAATCAAAGTTATGATAGCTTATAGATTTAAGCAAATTTTGATACAATAAATTTACTGAAGATTATAAATAAATACCTATATGTTATGTAGAATATTTTAAGGTTGTTCTTTAAAATAATTTTGTGAGAATGTTAAGTTGAAGAAGCTAAATTATAGATAACAAGTAAGAATTATGCAAGAAAGGGTGTGTTTTGATTGGTTTATGAACTGCACACCAAGGTTTGGATATATTTGAGGTGCAGTTCATCTAAATATCTTATACTATTGTTGTTGAGAAGATCTTCTTAGATAGGAATAATAGATAAATATAAATCCTAAAGTAATAAGAACTGGTAATAAAGGAAATCCTCCATACATTTTAAAATAAGAACCTACTATAAGTATTATTATCTGTGCTATAGCATATAAATGCAATCCAATATTATTCCTTTTCCATATCAGTAATGCTCCAAGAAAAGAAATACCCGAAACTATTCCTGTAATGATAAAGAATGCAGGACTCACTTTTGTAATAAAGTCTAAAAGATTCATATCAGCTCCAAAAGTCTTCACAAAAGACTTATACAGGTCAAGCTGATTAACAATAAACTCATGGTTAAAACCTAGAAACAGATAAGTCAAAAAGTTTAATCCCCCATTAATCATAGATAAAATAAGTAAAACACTAACTGAAGTAGGTCTAATATGATTATTGTGTGTTGTATTTTCCATTTTGTATATAAATAAATTATTGCCAACCTATTTAAAGTAAAATATGAATAGGTTATTGTCTTATTCTAGAAAATAACAAAGTACGCAAAACTAACTCATAGAATCAATAAAATCATTTTATATCTTACATTCTATAAGGCATATTGTATATAAAGTATGCTTTTGCTGATTTGATGATGTCTAATAAGAAATGAGAAGAGGCTTCAAAAGAATATAGTAATTAGTAATGAGAGGAGATAAAAAAAGCTGTCATTGGATATGACAGCTTTTTGTGTTTTTATTTTTTCTTACCACAAGATTTTTTGCAAGCAGTAGATTTTTTACAAGCACTTGTTTTCATTTTTGACTTAGTACATGCTGAAGTACAAGCAGCTTTTTTACTTTTAGTACATTTACCTGCTTCTGCCTTTTTTGCATGGCAAGCAGCTGTACAAGCTTTCTTATTTTTACAAGCTTTCTTCTGTTTTTTCTCTTGCTTTACAGGAGTCTGATCAATAGCGAAAGTAGTTGAAGAAAATGATATAAATGTAAATAAAGCTAAACCAATTAATACTTTTTTCATAATTCAGGATTTAAAATTAATGATTAATGCAAACTTAATTTAATCTAAAGAAGAAAGATGTTAACAGCTTGTTAATTTGATTACAAATTCTTGTTAAAGAGAAGTTTTTTTTCGAGAAAGAATTTATTATATTCTACTTTTGCTCTAAATATTTGTATAATAATATACTACAGCAATAGTTTTATTATAGCAACGACATTATAAGTATAATTGAGACTAATAAAATTAGAATACTAATGAAGCCAAGGATACTCCTATTCATTGTAATATTTACTTCTTTATCCTTAATTGGTGTTATTGGCACACAACTCTTTTGGGTAAAAAAAGCTGTTGAACTAAGGAATGAACAGTTTAATACAAGTGTCAGAATTGCATTAAAGAGTGTTGTAAACCAATTACTAGATATTGAGAATGATAGTCTGGTTAAGTTTCCAAACAAAGCACTTAATGCAGACATGTCAGGTAGTTTATATCCTTCAAATACTTTAAATGAACAAACTTTAGATTCGTTGATCCATGCAGAGATGGGTTGTATGAAGTTATTGAGTGACTTGCCATATGGTATTTATAATAAGCATACCCAAAAGTTTATAGTTGGTAATTACCAAAGTTTTGAGAGAGAACTTAAGGAATCACCACATCAGCTTACATTATCTTCTATTAACTCTCCAGGAATTTACTTTCTGTCTATTTATTTCCCTAAACAGAATAGCATTATTTTACAGAAAATGTTATCAATGCTTATTTTAAGTGCAATACTACTTATCATAGTAGTATTCTCTTTCTATTTCACTATCAAAACATTATTTAAGCAAAAAAGGCTTTCGCAGATAAAATCAGATTTCATCAATAATATGACTCATGAGTTCAAAACTCCTATTTCTGCTGTATCATTGGCCAGCGAAATGTTGATGAGAGAAAGGATACAAGAGAATCCTCAGAAGATCAATAAATACGCAAAAGTAATTTTTGACGAAAATTACAGACTCCAAAGTCAGGTTGAAGGATTGTTACAGATTGCTATAATGGATAAAGGTAAATTGAAACTCAAACCACGTTTAATTGAGATGCATAAGATCATTAAGTGTCAGATTGAGCATTTCAACCTTAAAGTTGTTCAAAGAAATGGAGTTATTACATTTGCAGCAGATGCGATAAATAGTGCAGTTATTGGGGATAAAATGCATTTAACTAACATCATATCAAATCTATTGGATAATGCTGAAAAATACTCTCCGGAAAAACCTGCTATCAGTATTAAAACATGGAATAGGAAAAGCAAACTGCATATCAGTATTGAAGATCATGGTATTGGAATTAGTTCTGCCAATCAGAAGATGATCTTTAGAAAGCTTTTTAGAGTTCCCACAGGAGATATTCATAATGTGAAAGGGTTTGGATTGGGATTATTTTATGTGAAGACTATTGTTGATGCTCATGGGGGTACAGTAACAGTAAGTAGTGAATTAGATAGAGGAAGTAAATTCGAGATAGTACTTCCTCTTGCAAAATAAAAACAGGCCGAAATGAAGAATAAGAAAATAGAGATACTTTTAGTTGAGGATGATCCAAATCTAAGTATGTTATTGGAAGATTATCTTGAAATGCTAGATTATAAAGTTACGTTGTGTAGTGATGGTGAAGAAGGGTGGAATTGTTTTACCCAGAATCCATTTGATCTTTGCATTCTTGATGTTATGATGCCTAAAAAAGATGGATTTACATTAGCAGATCAGATCAGAGAAAAGGATAAGCATATCCCTGTCATATTTCTTACAGCAAAGTCCTTAAAAGAAGATAGAATTAAAGGTTTTAAAATTGGTTGTGATGATTATATAACAAAGCCTTTTAGTACTGAAGAGCTTAGTCTACGTATTCAAGCTATTCTTAAAAGGTCTAAAACCGGAATTGTGCATATTGAGGTAGATCAACAAGAAACTTATCATTTTGGCTCTTTTATATTTGACTATACTAATATGCTATTAAAAAGTAAGAAAGAGAATCAAAAGCTAACAAAGAAAGAAGCTCATCTTCTAAAACTTCTCTGTTTAAATAAAAATAAACTTATAAGAAGAGAACAGATTCTAGAAACAATTTGGGGAGAGAATGATTATTTCTTTGGTCGTAGTATGGATGTGTTTATAACAAAACTAAGGAAGTACATAAAGGAAGACAATGCCGTTCAGATTACTAATGTTCATGGTACTGGTTTTAAATTAGAGATAGAAGATTGATAAAATAAAATGCTGTATAAAAAAAGAGCAGGAATTTCCTGCTCTTTTTTTATATGTATATCTATATAATGATTATTCAATAATCATCTTCTTAGTTACAACAGATTCTCCTGCAACAACTGAATAGAAATAAACTCCTGCGTCAAGTCCACTTCCGTCAATTTCGAAAGTATGATTTCCTGCAAAAGATTCACCTTTGTTAATAGTCATTAATTTCTGACCAGAAACATTATAAACGTCTAATTTAAGATCAGCAGCTTCTACTAATTCAACATTAACTCTGGTTATACCATTGAATGGATTTGGAACATTTTGAGAAACTGAAGCAAAAATAGGATCAATTTCATCAACTCCATCAAGTATAGCTCCTGGCTTTTTAGGAACTCTTAAGTTCTTTATATAATTAAATGTAATAGTTTGTTTCCAATCAAAAGCAAGATTTTCCTCTTGAGTTATAATAGTAGCATGAACTCTATATTTCTCTTTATCATCAGGATCTTGAACCATTTCTGTTGCAAAAGTAGGCCAGAAGCATACTTCATTAGCATCAGATTTACGAGTCAAGTTAAAATTTGTTCTATTACTTTCAGTTCTTTCTCCTTCATATACAGGTACATCAGGCTGAACTAATTTGCCATCCTCATATGCAGCATAATATATATTTGGATTTGTATTTCCTAAATGCTCTGGTTCATCAGAATCTGCATAGAAAATATAGTTTATTTTACGATCAGGAGAACTCACAAATTTTAGACGATGACACATTACATATTTTTTAGTTTCACCTTCAGCAGCATATTCTACATATCTTGTATAAGTGTTGAATTTTTCACCAGTCCATACATCATTAACTTTGTGGAAAAAGAAAGGATACATAGAAGTACTATACCAACCTGCTTCAACCTTAGGAAGAATATTAAAAACAAGAATAGGATTATTATCCTTATCTATTGCAAGATCTAGATCATGTGTAGAGTGGTAAGGAATTATATAAATTCTTTTATCAACAGGAGCAGGGTCTTCAACATTATCCCACCATGGAGTCCAAAAATCAGCAAGAGCTTTCATTCCAGGACTATTAATATTTATATCAAAATGATCAGATGTAGTCCATGTTTCTCCTTTATCTTCAGTTTTAAGTATGAAAATATGAGAGTCAGTAGGTAAATTAGGGTTGTCTGTTTTAAATAGAACATTAAAAGAAAGATATCCTAAAGAAGCATCATCATTAAATGCTATTTGAGGATGATTTATCATATCAATCTCACCATATTGGTCATCTATATAGTCAGGAGTATTGATCTTTATTCTCTTGTATGTAACTTCATTGTTTTCAACAGTTCCTTTTACAAGAATAATTTCATTTTTAACTATAACCCATTTTACTTTATCCTCGTCTTCTTCGAGTACAGTTTGGCTGTCAACAATAAAAATATTATCTTCAGTTTGGCATGATTCATTTACATTGTATATACTGATGTCAGAATTATTACTGTCATCTTTATAATCACCTTTATCAGCTTCAGTACCTAAGCCTAATGTGTTATATACAAATTTTCTTTTTGATAAATCATCCCAATCCATATATGTCATAGCATAGTATGAAAAGTTGACATCATCAGGATTAGTACTTTTTGTTTGATTAAGTAAAAAACTTAGATTATAATGTGCTTCAGCATTAATCTGAGTAGCATCATCATAATAAGGATGATATGCTTTTAGGAAATTATCATTCCAAGTAGCACCCATGTCTTTAGAGAAATTGTATATACTAAATCCTTTCTCTGAACCTGTAGCTTCATCTTCGTAGCTAGAGCTAGAAAAAGAAAGAACTTTTGATGTAGGTTCATAGCTAAGATAATTCGCTGGAACATGTCTATTCCCAATAACATATAAAGAAGGGAATTGCCATAATGGAACTATAGCTGTTTCTTTAGCATTTTCTCCGCGAACTTTATTAATCTCAAGGCTTTTTGACAATCCTTGAACTTTAGTTGGCTTTACAGCTTCCTTAGAAGTAGGTGCTAGGTCTAAAGTATTTTGGGCTATACCAGATAACCCAAGGCCTAAGATAAGACCTCCTGTTAGTAACAGTTTTTTCATGATTAGATAATCTTTATTTAACAATCTGTTTTTATTAAGGTACGTAGCGCAAATTTAAGTAAAAAGATAATTTTTCAAAATTATAAATTACTTTTTTTCATTACCATACAGATAGTGTTATTGTAATAGATTAATTATCAGCAAACAATCATGTGAAAATATAATTTAGAATCTGACTTATTTAAGCTAAATAATGCCTGACTTTTTAAATTCATTCGAATAATAAATCAGGCATCTAAATTTTGTTCTCTTCTATTTCAGTTTTTCTTTGGTGTCTTTTGGGATAATCGTGGATCGTTTGAATGTTTTTTCTTGATCAAACAGGCATCTATAAGTGATATGTCTTTTGCCAAATACAGCTCCTACGGATTCATGAAGGGCTCTCATTTTAGGATTAAAATCCCCAACCCATGATAACTCTATTTCATTATAACTTTTTTTCTTGAAGACCTCATTTAAATACCAGAAAATAGCAGATTCCAAACCGTATTTTTGGAATTGAGGAACTACACCCATGATCACTATTCTGGTTCTAGTGATCATATCTTTCCTTTTATAATATAAAAATCTTAATTTGTTCCATAAATTAAGCTTACCATTAAACTTCTTGAAGATTTGATTTGCATCGGGATACATTACTAAGAATGCTATAGGTTTTCCTTCAAAATAAGCGAACCAGATTAGTTCTTCATCTATAATGCCTTTAGCTTCTTCCAAAGAGTCATATAAATCTTTTTCTTTTATTGGATCGAAGTTTTCATGAAACTGCCAAGCATTGTCATAGACTTCTTTAAGATCTCTGATGTATTTCTTTGCATTACTAAACTTAAAGTGCTCAAAAGAAAATCCTTCTTTTTGTCTTACCCAGTTAGCAATTTTCCAGAACCTATCAGGGAATTTTTTTGTGTAATCTAAGATATTAGAAACCTGCTCAAAGTATTTATCAAATCCATATTCCTCAAAATATTTCTGATAATAAGGAGGATTGTATTGCATTCCTATTGCAGGATCAGTAAATCCTTCAACTAATAATCCCCAGAAATTATCATTTTCACCAAAGTTAATAGGCCCATCCATGGCTTTCATACCTCTGGCATGTAGCCATTCCTTTGCTGTATCAAATAATAAGAAAGCAGCTTCTTTGTTTTCTATACATTCGAAAAAACCCATGCCACCAGTAGGTTGATCAAATGTATAAGCTTTGTTTTCGTTTATAAAAGCAGCAACACGTCCAATTAAGTTACCATTATCATCTTCAAGTATCCATCTTGTACATTGTCCATGCGAATAGAATACATTCTTCTTAGGATCGAATATCTTATTTATACTAAGATCAAGCGGGCAAACAAAATTTGGATCATTTTTATATATTGCTCGAGCTATATCTAAAAATTGATTTGCGTGCTTTTTACTTTTTACTTCAATTACTTTCATTTCTTATGGTTTTCCAGATTTACAAAAATAAAAAAACATAGTTCTTATTATACTGATTTGAAAAACTTCATCTTTATATAAAGATAATGTAGTATGTATTAAATGCTTATTGCTTTGTATTATTTATATTAAATCAATTTGCTTACTCTTACATTTGTTCTTATATAATGGTTTTTAAATTAGTTCATAGGAACTTAATAGAAAGAACTTGATTTCTCATTTTTATAACTCAATTTCTCTTGTTATGAGAATGAAAGTCTATTTATTGAAACCATGTTTTTATGATAAAGTGTTTTTGTTTTACTATAAATACAGATAGTATACTTGTAGAAACAATGCATGTATTGTATTCTGAAATAAATAGTCGAAATAAACTTATATCGCTTGTTTAAATTTAAACTTATTAATTATAATACGTTATGCAACTAACATATTTCAGAAGACAAGAAGAGAAACTTTTTCTCTTCTTTATTCAATTTTTAAATTAAATTAGGTATAAATTCCGATTTTAAACAAAAATCACAAATCAACTGATCTAATCTAAAAATCTTGGAACAATACATCATAGACCTTAAAGTAAATCATAAAACCCTTAAGGTGAATTTCGTAGATCCACTAACCTAAGCCAAAATGTTTCAAACTAAATCCGGTAGGCTTCAAACTAAATCCGGTAGGCTTCAAAGTAAATTCAGTAGGCTTCAAGCTAAATTCGGTAGGTCTCTTTACTTTTTTAGATTTGCTTAAAGCAAAAAAAAAGATTCGTCTTCACTGACCAATCCTCATCAACTCATTCTGCCTGTGCTTGTAGCTCACAAGCAATAGCTTTTCGTAGTAAATACGATGTTTTTTGATGTAAAGTTTTGGATGGGCTTTAGAATTGGAAACAGCTGCTTTATTTTTTATAGTCCTTCTTATAGTAATTATATAGTAAAACCATTTTGCGGTTACATTCCTTTTCTTTTCATCATTCAATAAGAATAATGAAAGGATAGTATCTATAAAATTTGGAAAACTAGTATAAGTGGCTTTAGTCTCTTGAGTATATTCAACAGTGATTTCAGTAGATAAGGAGTTTTGCTTTGCACATAAAATAGCCTTCTCCTTAAGTTTAAGGACGATTTGCTTTAGAGAAGCAACAAAGGACTTATGTCTTAATTTTAATTTCATCATCTTTATGACTAACAAAGCAGGTTTTTATTTATCTGAAACCAAAGTTAAAATACTCTATAGATTTTACCAAATTTATGTGAATAAAAATTAAGTAAAAAACGAGTAAGCGCATAGTTATATGCTATACAATTGCTTTTTCATTTATTTTAAATATGATTTAGGAGCTTTATTTACAGTAGCGTTCCTATTAAAGCAAGAGAGAATTACCAGATATTATTCATTCTATGAATATATTAAGCACTAAATATTTATTGAAAAACCAATAATTATTCAACAGCTTTTGTATTATATATTAAGGGATTAAGATTCATTTCCTATTGGTATTATAATTAAAAAATAAATCTAGCTATATTTGTCAACAAAATGATATTTGTTATAATAAAGACTCAGAGTGAAAAAGCTGCATAAATTTGTTCTAAAAGCTTATTTAGGACCACTATCCATGACTTTTTTTATAGTGCTTTTTGTACTAGTCATGCAGTTCTTGTGGAAATATATTGATGACCTTGTAGGTAAAGGTTTAGAGTGGTATATTGTTTTAAAGTTGTTGGCATATGCAGGGGCATCTTTTATTCCTTTGGCACTTCCTCTAGCAATTTTATTAGCCTCATTAATGACTTTTGGGAATTTGGGGGAACATTATGAATTGGTTTCAATGAAAGCGGCAGGAATTTCTTTACGAAAGATAATGAAACCTTTGGCGATGCTTACATTTGTAATTGGTGTAGGAGCTTTTGTGTTTTCCAATAATGCTTTGCCATACATTAACCTTAAATTTAAATCATTACTATATGATATAAGGCAACAAAAGCTGACACTTAGTCTGAAAGAAGGTATTTTTGATTCTGCATTAGATGGATACTCTATTAGAGTAGGGAGGAAGAGTAAAGATAGTAAGACATTATATGATGTCATGATATATGATCATACTGCTAAGCAAGGAAATATAAAGGAGACTACTGCCAAAAAAGGAACTCTTACAACAACATCTGATAAGAAGTATATTATTTTCACACTTTTTGATGGACATAATTATGAAGAAGCTGTAAATAATGATGATTATAGAATAAGAAGGCAATTTCAAAAGTCATCATTTCAGAAACAAATAATAAAATTCGATCTTAGTCAATTTAAGTTGACAAGAACCAAAGAAGAACTGTTTAAAAATAATTATATGATGCTAAATCTAAGTCAACTTAGATTAGCAATAGACTCTTTAGATAATCAATTGGCAGAAAGAGAAGATAACTTCTCAAAGAGAATTATTTCCAGATATAGGTATTTGCCAGAGAATGACAGTATACAGAAAGCAGAAATTGTAGAGGATACGGCAAATATAGCAGTGCCAACCAAGGCAATTTTAGATTACTATGATAATAAAGATAAAAGAGAGATATTAAGGTTGGCTTCAAACTCGACAGCTACACTTATAGATATAGTGAAGAATAATGAGGATGATTTTCAGGATAGGGAAGAAAGAATAAATAGTCATTGGATTACTTATCATAAGACATTTACATTGAGTTTTGCCTGTATTATTCTATTCTTTATAGGTGCTCCATTAGGAGCTATTATAAGGAAAGGAGGACTTGGCTTGCCTATTTTTATATCTGTAGTCTTCTTTGTATTCTATCACATTATAACAATTACGGGGGAGAAATCTGCTAAGATAGGAGAACTGAATGTTGTTGTAGGGACATGGATGGCATCAGTAATTCTATTACCTATTGGTATATTCCTGACTTATGTGGCAACTACAGATGCACCTATTATGGATATTGAATCATGGCAAAAGACCTTAAAGAAGATTTTCAGATTTAAAAACAGAGAAAAGAAGCAGTAAGGATGAAGGTATTATTTCTATGCAATAAATCTCCTTATCCACCAAGAGAAGGAGGCCCAATTGCTATGAATAATTTAATTGAGGGCTTAGCAAAAGCAGGACACAAGATTAAAGTATTAGCAATTAATTCGAATAAATATTCTGTTAGACCAGAGGAAATACCTATGGATTATCAACAGCGCACACAAATAGAACATGTGTATGTTGACTTATCTATAAAGCCTGTTGATGCTTTTTGCAATCTGTTTACAAATAAATCTTATCATGTCCAGAGGTTTATCTCTAAGGATTTCTCAGAAAAGTTAAGTGCTATCTTAAAAGATGAATCATTTGATGTTATTCAACTTGAAACATTGTTTATGGGTGCTTATATTCCATTGATAAGAAAGCTTTCTTCTGCAAAGATTGTCTTAAGGGCTCATAATATTGAATATTTGATTTGGGAACGTATTTCAAATGCTACAAAGAATCCAATCAAGAAGTTTTACTTAAAACACTTATCCAAGACATTAAAGTCATTTGAACTTAATACTATAAATGAAGTAGATGGTATTGCTTCAATTACAGAGAAAGATGGCTCTTATTTTAGAGATAAGTGTAATACACCAGTAACAAGTATTTCATTCGGATTAGATGTAAATAAATTTCCTTCAGATAATAATCAGATAGATTTTCCTTCAATTTATCACTTGGGTTCAATGAATTGGATGCCTAATGAAGAGGGGATTCAGTGGTTTCTGAATAATGTATGGCCTTTAGTACTGGAGAAAAATGATAAGCTTATATTATATCTTGCAGGTAGAGAAATGCCAGAATGGTTAAGTAAATCAACAAAATATAAGAATGTAGATATAATTGGGGAAGTTCCTGATGCGATAAACTTTATCCAAAATAAGGCTATTTCAATTGTTCCGTTACTTTCAGGTAGTGGTATTAGAATAAAAATAATAGAAGCTATGGCAATGGGTAAAGCTGTTGTATCAACGACTATTGGAGCAGAGGGAATTAATTACATGCAAGAGGAAGACCTTTATATTGCTGATAAAGCAGAAGATTTTGCAAATGCAATTATAAAGTTAGCGGAAAGTAAGATATTATGTAGTCAAGTGGGGGAGAAAGCTCGAATGCTTATAAAGAATGATCATAATTCAGAAAAAATAATCCCTAAGCTCATAGGCTTCTATAACACCTTAATCAAAAAAGAAAAAAATCATTAGATATGAAAATTGCTGTTATTCTTCCCAGAGTTCCATATCCATTAGAAAAAGGAGACAAGCTAAGAGCTTTTCATCAGATAAAGTATTTATCTAAGAATAATGACATTTATTTATATGCTCTTGATGCTGACAATACAGATATTGAACATGCAAAATTACATTTATCTCCATATTGTAAGGAAATAAATATTTATAGATTATTACCTTCAAAAATAACAGCAAACTTACTAAAGGCTTTTGTTAAGGGATTACCTCTTCAAGTTGGTTATTTCTTCAGTAAGTCTGTACATAAAGAGATTCAAAAAGCTATAAGTCTGTTAAAGCCTGATCATATATATTGCCAACTTATAAGAACTGCAGAATATGCAAAAAACAGTTCTGTTCCCAGGACTATAGATTATCAGGATGTTTTTTCTATGGGAGCAAAACGTAGAGTTAATTCTGCTTCTTGGGCACTGAAGCCTATTCTATGGATGGAATATAAAAGGCTACAAAGATATGAGACCAGAGTTTTTAGCTTGTTTAATAATAAAACAATTATCTCTATTCCTGATAGAGATTTTATCCGTCATCCCCAAAAAGAAGATATAGCAATAATCCGCAATGGTGTGGACTTTGAGTTCTTTAATCCGGAGTATAAAAAAGACATTAGATTTGATCTGACATTTACAGGCAATATGTCTTATGCTCCTAATATTAATGCTGCAATCTATTTGATAAAAGAGATTATGCCTATAGTTTGGAAACATTTTCCAAATGTGACAGTGCAATTAGCTGGTGCAACTCCTGATAAGAAGGTTCTTGCTTTAGCTTCTGATAAAGTAAGTGTTACAGGCTGGATCGATGATATACGAGATTCTTATGCTTCTACACGTATATTTATTGCGCCAATGCAGATAGGAACAGGACTTCAAAACAAACTACTTGAAGCTATGGCAATGAAGGTTCCTATAATTACATCTGAATTAGCGAACAAGGCATTAAAGGCAGAAAAAGATAAAGAAGTCCTTATAGGAAAGACTCCGGAAGATTATGCTATGCATATCATTAGTCTTTTAGATGATGATAATAGGATTTCTCAGCTTACAGAAAATGCTTTCTCTTTTGTAAAAGAAAACTTCTCTTGGGATGCTGCTACTTCAATGCTTGAAGATCTTATAAAGAATAAATAATCAGAATACCTTTGTCCGATTGGACTATAAAAAAGGAGGCTGCTAAGAAAGCAACCTCCCAATAAAATATCATTTGAGTAAGGAATTATATCTCAGTATTTTCCTCTGCTTCTTTGTAGATTTGATATGAATCAGAAGCAATCATTAGCTCTTCATCAGTAGGAACTACAAGAACTTTAATCTTACTATCTTCTTTAGTAACAATAGCTTCCTTACCTCTTATTTTTAGAGATTTCTCTTCATCAAGGTTTATGCCTAAGAATTCAAGACCGTCTAAAGATCTTGTTCTTGTTACTGTGTCATTTTCACCAATACCACCAGTGAATACTATAGCATCAACGCCACCCATTGCAGCAGCATAAGCACCAATATATTTTCTAACTCTATATTGATACATTTTCATTGCTGTTATAGCTCTTTCGTTACCTTCGTTAGCAGCATCTTCAATATCTCTCATATCAGAAGAAACACCACTAACACCAGCCATACCACTATGCTTATTGATAAGAGTACTTGTATAGCGAGTACCTAACTCTTCTTTGTCTGCAATATATAATAGAGCACCAACATCTAAATCACCACAACGAGTACCCATAATCAGACCTTCAGTAGGAGTCATACCCATAGAAGTATCAACAGATTCACCATACTTTACAGCAGCAATAGAACCACCATTACCTAAGTGACAAGTGATAATCTTAAGATCTTTAATGTCTTTTCCTAAGATATCAGCAGCCTTCTTTGAAACATATTTATGACTAGTACCATGGAAACCATATCTACGAATACCATATTTCTGATATAGAGAATAAGGTATACCATATAAATATGCATGATCAGGCATAGTTTGGTGGAATGCAGTATCAAATACACCTGCCTGAAGAACTCCAGGAAGAAGCTCTTTCATAGCATAGATACCTTTAAGGTTTGGAGGATTGTGTAAAGGAGCTAAATCAGTACACTTCTCAAGAGCTTCAATAACTTCTTCTGTAATTAATACACTTCCGCTAAAAGCCTCTCCAGCATGAACAACTCTATGACCTACACAATCAATTTCATGAAGATCTTTGATGCTACCATACTTTTCACTTACAAGAATACCTAGTAAAAATTCAATACCAGCTTGATGGTCTAAGATCTCTCCTTCAAGGCGAACTTCTGCACCATCATTTCTTTTATGTTTAATTGCTGCTCCTTTAAGGCCTATCTTTTCTACTAAACCTTTTGCCAAAACTTTCTTTTCTGGCATTTCAAATAGTTGATACTTGATTGAAGAGCTACCACAGTTTAGAACTATCGTTTTCATTTGTATCTAAATCTTTTTCTGTAAACGAACTTAAATAATCAATTACTTTATGTCAGCAAATCCAATAGTATGACTTACTGGTTTACCATCTATATAGCTATAGAATCCTTTACCAGTAGATTTGCCAAGATAGTTAGCTCTAACCAATCGTTTAATTATTGGAGCAGCTTTATATTTACTTTCACCAAATTCAGCATACAGATTCTCCATATACTTAAGTACTTTATCAAGTCCTATGCGATCAGCCATCTCAAATGGACCAAACTGGTGACCAGAAGCCTGACGCATTGTTGTATCGATATCTTCAACATTAGCAACACCTTCCATTAGTATATGACAAGCTTCATTGATTAAGGCAGCCATCATTCTAGTAGATATATTACCAGGAGATTCATTGAGGCTAACAACCTCACGACCAATCATAGTAGCAAACTTCTCAATTTGCTTGAAAGATTGCTCATTAGTATAGAATCCCTTTACTACTTCTACAACATTAACCTTATATAAAGGTGTGATAAAATGTAGTCCTATAGCTCTTTCAGGTTTGTCTAAAACAGAAGCAATATCAGATATCATTAATGTAGCTGTATTAGAAGCAATGACTGCATCTTCTTTTATAACAGCTTCTATCTGACGAAATAAATCTCTTCTTGCATTTAGGCTTGTAGTTCTTGAACCAGAATGTATAGCTTCAATTACAATATCACAGTCTTTAAGATCATTGAAATCTGTAGTGCCTTTTATTCTAGACATAATTGCGCGCTTCTCACCTGAAGTTAGCCCCCATTTTTCAATAATCTCATCAAGCTGAGCAGCAATTTCATTATTAATTTCTTCTACTCTTTCGTTAGAAGTGTCAATAAACACTACATCGATACCATATTCACTTATGGTTCTTGCAAGTTCTTGACCAATGGTGCCACAACCAACAACACCAATTTTCTGAATCATTCCTTGTGGTTGTATCTTTTTTCCTAAGCTGAAATCTGTTAATGCTTCGGCCATTTTTGATTGTTTTATCTTATTAACAATTACAAAATGTACTATCTATATTCCTGCAGCTTGATTAGCTGTAATAGCTACAAGATTTACTATGTCTTCAACAGAACATCCTCTTGATAAATCATTGATAGGAGCTGCCATACCTTGAAGAACCGGACCCACAGCTTCTGCTCCAGCCATTCTTTGTACTAACTTATATGCAATATTACCTACCTCAAGAGAAGGGAATACTAATACATTAGCATTACCAGCTATTTTGCTTCCTGGTGCTTTCTTTTGACCAATAGCCTCAATAATAGCAGCATCTGCTTGTAGTTCTCCATCAATAGCAAGATCAGGAGCCATTTCTTTAGCTATTTCTGTAGCACGAACAACTTTAGTCACTTTATCGTGTTGAGCACTACCTTTTGTAGAGAAGCTTAGCATAGCAATACGAGGTTCAAAGCCTCCAATGCATCTGGCTGTATTTCCAGACATAACAGCTATCTCTGCAAGTTCTTGTTCTGTTGGATCAGGATTTACTGCACAATCAGCAAAAATCATTAACCCATCTTCACCAAACTCTTTTTTGTCAAGGAACATTAAGAATGCACCAGAAACAGCACTTACGCCAGGTAAAGTTTTTACAACTTGGAAAGCAGGACGTAGTACGTCACCAGTAGAATTCATTGCACCAGCAACTTCACCATCAGCATCACCATTCTTAATAATCAAAGTGGCAAGATATAATGGATCTTCAACTACCGTCAAAGCTTTTTCAAGGGTCATCCCTTTCTTTTTTCTTAACTCCGTAAGTAGTTCAGCGTAAACTTGCTTTTTTTCATGTTTGATAGGGTCAATAATCTGAGCTTTATCAATATTCGTCAGATTAAATTTTGTTGCCATATCATTAATCTCAGCAGGATTTCCTATTAAGATAATATCAGCAATTCCCTCGGATAAGATAATATCAGCAGCTTTAAGGGTTCTTTCTTCGTTTCCTTCCGGCAAGACAATCTTCTTTTTGTTTGTCTGTGCCCTTTCACGAATTTTTTGAATTAAATCCATTATTCTGTTTAAAATTAATTCGTTAGCAGACTATGTCTATTGCGCGCAAAATTAGCATTTATATTTAGTAAAGGTTTGTAATATATTTCAAATTTTAGGATAACCAAGGAGTTTAGAAAGGATATAAATACTACAATCCTTTTTTAACATTGAATGAGATAAACCCAATAAGAAAAGGGATAATTATTCAACATATATTTATCTAACGTAGATTGATCATTGTCTATGATTATAGGATTTTATTCACATAAGTATATTCTCTGTGGCTAACTCTTAATAATATATAATTCTTCTTCTAAAAGCTAGTATCTTCTGTCTATCTATTATATTTTTGTCTCAAGAAAATAAATACAACTTATAGAGTACACCCCAAAAACAATATTAATTTATGCTTCAATTATCAAGACCTATTATATTCTTTGATCTTGAAACAACAGGAACAAATATAAAAGAAGATAGAATTGTAGAAATAGCAATAATAAAAGTCTTTCCTGATGGAACAAAAGAAGTAAAAACAAGAAAAATCAATCCTGAGATTCCTATCCCCGTTGAAGCTTCTAATGTGCATGGTATTACTGATGAAGATGTAAAAGATGAACCTACCTTTTCAAGAGTCGCAAGAAGTTTAGCTAAGATTTTTGATAACTGTGATCTTGGCGGTTATAATGTTGATAAGTTTGATTTGCCATTATTATTACATGAATTTAAACGTGTAGAGGTTCAATGTCCTTTAGATGAGAAGACAAAAGTATTAGATCCTATGAAGATCTTTTATCGTTATGAGCCACGCGACCTGACCGCAGCATATAAGTTTTATTGTAATAAGGAATTGAAAGATGCGCATTCAGCAGAAGCTGATATTATCGCAACTTTAGAGGTGTTGGAAGGGCAAATAGAGAAATACAATCTACAGCATGATATTGACTCTCTTATTGAGGCTAGCAATTCGCCTGATAATAATTCTTTAGATAGAAGTGGTTATTTTTCTGCTGATGAAGATGGCAGTGCTATATTTAAATTTGGCAAATATGCCAATCAGAAAGTAGACTTACAAAACCCTGATCATCTCGGATACTTAGATTGGATGTTGAAACAGGACTTTCCTTTTGATACACATATAACTATAAAAAAGATAATAGAAAATATCACTGATTGATTTAAATTGAAGTTATAAAAAATAATCTCCTAATATTTTTTGTTAAAAACATATTGTTATTGATTCATTTCAATAAGGGGACGTATTGACAATAAAATTACCAGAAGTCATTTAAACACACAGAAAAACAAAAAGAATGAAGAAGACTTTTCAATTCTTTGTAAAAAGAATTTCGCTTCCTATTATTATGGGCTTAGCTGTATTAGGCTGCAACTCTCCTACACAAACATCTTCAGATCAAGAAAAGCCAGTTCTGGAAAAGGATACTATAGTAAAAGTTCCAACTATAGAGTGGGGAATCAATGTTGATTCTCTGGATATTCAAAATGGAACAATAGAGAAAAACCAATTTCTTTCTGATCTTTTACAATCATATGGAGTAGATTATGGTATAATTGATCAGCTTGCAAAGAAATCAAGAGATATTTATGATGTAAGAAAGATAAGAGCAGGAAAACCTTATGCTGTTATTTCAACAAAAGACACAACAAAATCTCCCCTTTATTTTATTTATGAGCCTAACCCTATTGATTATGTTGTTTATCAACTTACTGATTCATTAGATATAACTATAGATCATAATAAAGTAGATACAAGAATAGAAACTACTTCAGGAAAGATAAAATCTTCTTTCTGGAATGCGATGGTTGAAAATAATACAGATCCTAATTTGTCCAATAAGCTATCAGAGATCTTTGCCTGGTCTATTGATTTCTTTGGTATTCAATCTGGTGATGAATATAGAATAGTATATGAGAATAAATATGTAAAGGATGAGCCTGTTGGGCTAGGACGTATTTTGAGTGCTGATATAAAACATATGGGAGAAAATAATTATGCTTTCTGGTTTGAACCTGATTCTTTGACATCAAATTATTTTGATGAAAAGGCAGGAAGCTTAAGACGTTCTTTCCTTAAAGCTCCTTTGACTTATAGCCGAATAAGCTCAAGGTTTTCAAATAGTCGTTTGCATCCGGTTTTAAAGATAAGAAGGCCTCATCATGGTGTTGATTATGCTGCGCCAAGAGGAACACCTGTATTAGCTGTTGGTGATGGGACTGTAACAAAAGCAGTTTATTCTGGTGGTGCTGGTAGAATGGTGAAGATCAAACATAATAGCACCTATACTACTGCATATCTTCATTTAAGTAAGTTTGGCTCTGGTATAAAATCAGGGAAGAGGGTTAAACAAGGGGATATTATTGGATATGTTGGTTCTTCTGGATTATCTACAGGCCCTCACTTAGATTTTAGATTCTATAGAAATGGACAGCCTTTAGATCCTTTGAAGGTAAAGTCTCCTCCTGCAAAACCAATTGATTCGATTCATCTTGTAGAATTCAATCAGTTAAAAGATAGTATGATTATGGTCTTGCAGAATATCCCAATTAAGCAAGATAATATTGATATAGAAAAAGATACTTTCCTTTTAACAAAGGAAGAACCTGATCATTCTGTAGAATAGATAAAAAAGTCATAAGAGATATAAAGATAGAGGAGTTGTTCATTATTTTTTGAACAGCTCCTTTTTTATATATGAAATAGTTTTTAAACTACTTGTAATTTAATAGCTGTATAACTTATTATAAGTAAGTTAATTTAAAGGTTAAGCTAATAATAACTTATTTTGTCTTGGAATGATGACTTTTAAGTCAGTTCATATTTATTCTGTGTGAGCTAATACATAATACACTAATGCAACTACATGTTCATAAATAATAATACTCAGTACACGACAAAAAACACTTTAGGAAAGGCATAAAAACAAAAAAGCACCTCGAAAAACCTTTATTTTGTGTTTGCTACAACAATCAAAACCAAGGAAAGACGAAGTGCACAACAAATATACAGACTTAAAGGAGAAGATCAAGGAATCTACAGAATGGAATTTATCCAGAGTTAAACTAGTTAGCTATTTAATTATCTCGATGCTTAAAACACA
>JBGRPZ010000048.1:0-31420 GCA_041725915.1 Hyphomicrobiales bacterium
CTTACTGTGATACCTAAAGTATATTGATTAGCATCATCATAGTTAAGTTTACTATTATCAGCAACAAATAACTCACCATTATCAGCATTTATACCAAATACGCCATCTTCATTACCTGTAGCAATTATATAAGAAGATAAATTTGTATTTGAGTCTTTATCTGTAGCAGCAACACTACCTACAACATCATTGTTATTGGCATTCTCTACTATTTCAAAGTTTTGATCTGAAGTAATAACTGGCTTGTAACTGAAATCTACAACATTTACTATTACTGTTCCCTCTTCACTAGTATCCACTCCATCACTTACTGTGATACCTAAAGTATATTGATTAGCATCATCATAATTAAGCTTAGTGTTATCAGCAACAAATAACTCACCGTTATCAGCATTTATACCAAATACACCATCTTCGTTACCTGAAGCAATCACATAAGATGATAAAGTTGTATTTGAGTCTTTGTCTGTAGCAGCAACAATACCTACAACATCATTATTATTTGCATTCTCTGCTATATCAAAACTCTGTCCTGAAGTAATAACAACAGGATAGTTAAAGTCAGTTATATTTACTATTACTGTTCCCTCTTCACTAGTATTTACTCCATCACTTACCGTGATACCCAAAGTATATTGGTTAGCATCATCATAGTTAAGTTTACTATTATCAGCAACAAATAACTCACCATTATCAGCATTTATACCAAATACGCCATCTTCATTACCTGTAGCAATTGTATAAGAAGAAAGTGTTGTCATAGGATCATTATCAATTACATTTACTGTTCCTATTACCTTATTAATATCAGCATTTTCAAATACCTCAAAAGACTGTCCTGATGCAATACTTGGTGCTGTATTTGGATATGCTCCACGATCACTTAGATCCCAACCAAACTCATTTATCATCCTATCACGTCCAGCTATAGCATCAGCTCCAATATACTTTGCAGTTACATCAAATTTGATATCTCTAACAAGCTTATCCAGTTGCCCCCAAGCAGCTAACATTTTACTATAGTTCTCCACACTAAAAGAGTCTGTATATATAAAGGAACGAAAGTCTGCCACTTTAGAGACATCCCATGAGCTTAAGTCACAATTGAATTTTCTTGCAGAAGAAAACATTCTAGCCATATTTGTTACATTAGAGACATCCCACATACTAATATCTCTATTAAAATTAGTATAAGCAAAAAGCCCATTCATACTTTCTACATTAGAAACATCCCATAAGCTTAAATCGCAATTAAAGTTTCTTGCTTCATAGAATAAGCAATACATAATTTTAACATTAGACACATTCCATGAACTTACGTTTCCATTAAAATTAGTTGCATAAAAAAACATGCAGCCAAGATCAACAGCACTTGACATATTCCATGAGTTTAGATCACAATTAAAGCTACTTGCCCTTTTAAACATGTCTCTAAAGTTCGTCACCTTTGACACATCCCATGAACTAATATCACTATTGAAATTTTTAGCAGATTCAAATGCTCTTTTCATATTAGTAACATTACTTAAGTCTGGAGTATCTGTAGCTGTGAATTGTATATTCTTACAATTAAAGAAAGCAGATTCAAAAGTCTTGAAAGAGATATTCCCCCACTGCTTTACATCCATCAACTTGTAAATATCTTTCTTAGGATCTTCAAAATCATTATAAAAAAAGTACAGACCAGGGAACTCGCCTCTAATCCTAATTGTATATGTTCCTGCCTCACCAAAGTCATGAGTATAGTCTCCTGTCACTCCCTTTACTTCAAAGTCACCATCATTACCAAAGTCTATATCATAATTATAGGTAAAGTCAGAATTAGTAGGGATAGTAATTGAAGTAGCATTAGATTCTTTTGACTCTGGTTTACCACTTAAATTATCAGTTTTCCATACAGTAATAAATGATGTTCCATCTAACTCATCTTCGGCTGCAAATAGCTCAGTAGGAACAATGTTAAACAACACCAAAGTGTAAATAATAGTAAATATATTTCTATTCATAACTCAATATTTAATAAAATATAAAATCCATTTAATAAGCCTGCAAATATAGCTAAAACAGCCCTCCTATAGTAAGTATTTACACACAAAAGAACTCTCTTATCAAAGAAAAAGGGAAGTGCCTAAGCACTCCCCTTTTCTATATTCTATAAATAATAGTTGTACTATCTAACAACTTTTATACTCTTCTTATACTTCCCTTCAACAACAGCTTTCAAATAATAGACAGCAGAAGGATAATTAGATAAATCAAGAAGTAATTTCTCGTTTCCATTATAAACTTCATTAAAGATTACCTCAACTAATCGACCATACATATCATAAAGATGAATCTTTACTTCATGCTTATTACACCCTTTTAAAGAAACATTAGAGATTCCTTTTGTAGGATTAGGATAAACCTCTAGTTGAATATTAGCATTGAACAACAGTTCATCTATAGAAGAACACCTAGGAGAACCAAGAATAGAGAAATCATCTATCAATACATTATAAGGTCCTCCATGAGATTCTGTTTCTATTTTAAACTTTAGTTGAGAGAAACTACCTGCCTGTAAATAATCTCCTACATTATAGAATTGGTTCTTCCAAACATGTCGGCCAGGTCTTTTATTCTCCATTAGATGCCAGTTATTACCATTATCACCAGAAACAAACAACTTATAAGCTCCACTATTCTTATGAGCAAAAAACCAATCATAATAAGATACAACTACAGTAGCATAATCACTACAATCAAACATAGGACTGATTGCTATATCTCCATCAGAATTATATTTATCATCATTACCTGTATAAAGACATTTACCATCTCCTGTAGTATGATCTTCCGAAGGCTGCAAAACCCATATTATATTACCATCTTGCATCTCTTCTTTTTCAGGAATACCAATAATCCAAGGGCCTTGTGAATCTGCTTTATTTTCAATTGTCCATCCCTTATCAGTAGAAAAGTCATCAGTAAACACATCCTCAAATCCTATCAAGAACTTATAAGGTGGTTTTGTGTCTGGATAACCTTCTGGAAATACAATATTTTCCTCTGTTACTGGATCATGAATCTGGAAATAATACTTAATAAAAGAACCCTTCGCATGAGAAGGTATAGAAAATATATACTTACCATCAGCAAAAGTTGGCTTTATAGTATTCTGAGTTGTAAAGTTATTATTGGAATATATGATGCTTATATGCTCTACATCCAACACACCATTAGGAGAAGAAACTGTAAATTCACCATTATAAGGAGTTGAATCATTATCACTATTTGCAATCTGAGTATGGCTAAATGAAGTCTTCAAATATAGATCACTACCAATACCATGCTTGTTAAATGCATCAATAATAGCCTGTTGATTCTCTGAAGGAGTTGATAAATCCCCATCGTCATCATCAGCAATAAGAGTAGCAAGAAACCACTCAGAAAAAGCCAATCTTATATCTACATCATCAGGAAGAGAATACTTAGCAAAATGACTTAATCGCTGTACTTTCTCTGTACCTATAACCTTTTTCAGATCCCAGAAAGCACCACTTAATATCTGACCAGAATAATGACCATCTAACCCATTATAATCTTCCGGATACCTCAACGTGTTATCTAAATATCTTATTCTATCTTCTCCTCCTGAAGTATAAATATCAGGTAACATTATATGGTTATCAAGTATTAGTGCAGCAAAGACATCAGCCATGCCCTCATGACAAGTCACATTATTCATTCCCTCATCATGATTCAGTTGAAAGAAAACATAATCATTAATAGCATGTCCATATTCATGATAGATAACACCCGGAGCCAAAGAGAATTCATTACAAGTATAACCATTTACAGTACCAGCAGTAAAAAAATAAAATCTACCAGGCTCTCCTACATCCGTTCTACGAGAATAATAAGCATTACAATGACTATCCTCTACTACAGAAGCAGGAAAACAAATATTAATTGCAGTAAATTCAGGATCTAAAGTTGTAATAATATCTCTGCCCTTATTAAGATGATAAAACAAGTTTCTTTCTCTTGCTTGATTACTATCGTCAAGAAGTAAGCTATTAGCTTCATTTGTAAAAGTTCCTGATACAGGTGTTACATTTTCAATTCTCGCATAAGTTCCTATAAAGCTGGTAGTATATGAATAGCTAGAAGCATCAGGAAGGTTTTCAATAACACCACTAGAGTTTGTAACATAATCTACCCCATTAACATTTACAGATAAGAAAGGCATTCCTTTATTTGCATTTGCATCTGTATAATATTGCGGCTTTATACTTCCCTCTATTTTCTTGTCAAAATCAAATACCTGATCAATTGTTCTCAAGACCTCCCCATTAGAAGTATTGACATATACTTTATAAGCCTCACTCTTATCTTTACTTATAACATCAAACTTTCTACATAATCTCAATGTAACATCATTACCATTATATACAGGATAATAACATTCTGAACGAACAGCTGAGATATCAAATCGGGAAGTAGAATATCGAGAAGTAAGTCTATGTCGAAGGGTAGCATTAGAATAAGATGTCAGTCTGTATCTATATCCTTCAGCCACATTTGCCCATTCAATACCAAAAGACATCAACTTTCCTGTTTCATATACAATGAAAGAAAGTTCAGAGTCCTGTACAGGTATACCATCAATCACTTGTTTAAATTGAATAAAATACTTCTTATTAACAGAATGTACATTATTCAACACAATCTGATCTTTAGGAAAGTCAAAAAGCTCAGGATAAGAATCCATAAATGCATAACAAGCAGTAGCAGCATTATTCTTATCTATTGTTGAAAATCCTTCTATTTGAATAGATTTACCATACGCTTTATGGATATTACCAGAATTATCATCAAAGACAAAGTGCCATGAATCATTCTCATTCAAAAATCTATCCCATGAGTTTTGTGCATCTAATGTTAAGCTACATAGTATAAAGAATACCATACAGCACTTCATAAAATAAGTCCTTACAATAGTCTTAGTATATTTTTTCATAGTATCATATATGTTAGAAAAACAGATTAACACAAAGTAATGAATAAATTACGTATCCTTTTATAACATATGATCGAAACTACATCTATAAAACCATATCCTTCTAAATCAATAGTGATTGAGCTTATAATCAAGCAAAGAATAACAAGACTAAGCAAGTAAATATTTATGTAGTAAATATTAAAATCTCCTCAATTTATATATTTGCTCTCATTATGGAAAAATACAACATCAAGCAATTATCTAAACAGGTATTCACAGACATCAAATTCTGGATCTTATTATATTTCATCATTCAATTATTTAGTGTTACTCATCCACCACTAGAGGGAGCAGAAAACTGGCGACAAACTACAGGAATAATGATATATAAGAATTTTTATGAAGTCGATGCAAATATCTTTTATCCAAGATTAGATAACGCAGGAGAAAACTCTGGAATATTGGGCACTGAGTTTTGTACATTACAATACCTATCTTATATAATTGCAAGGTTATTGGGATTTCAGGATTGGTACGGAAGGTTAATTAATATGATTATATCATCATTAGGTATTTTCTTCTTTTATAGAATAGTCCTACTCTTCTTCAATAAAAAACATGCCTTCCTATCAGCATTTTTACTTCTAAACTCCATTTGGTTTATGTATAATAGAAAATCTATGCCTGACACTTATAGTGTTGCACTAGCAATGATCTCTATATATTATGGAATACGATATTTACATGAAAACAACAACCGATATCTAATCACATATTTCTTTATTGGTCTTATAGGAATCCTAAGCAAACTCCCTGCTATATTACCTTTCATGATATTTCTACTTATCTTCTTTAATAAAGGTATAAGACTAAGAACTCGTTTCTATTTTGCTTTAGCGTCATCTATCATTCTATTAATTACAGTTGTTTGGTATTTTTATTGGGTTCCTTATCTAAACAGTAAATATGGATTTGATCATTATTTCATGGGAGTATCAACAACAGAAGGAATAAAAGAGATCATAAGCAACTGGAAAGAAACTCTTAAGGTCATTTACTTTTCAAGTTATGTAGGCTATATTGGCTTTATGATTTTCTTGGCAGGTTTGTTTTACTCCATCAAAGACAAGCAAAGGAAGATAAGCTACCCCTTATTAGTGCTTTCATTGGGAATGATTGTATTCATCATTAAGTCAGGTTGGAATTTCTGTAGCCATCCATATTATATGATTCCTTTCCTTCCTATAATGTCAGTAGTTGGAGCTTACTTCTTGAGTGAAATTAAATTAAAATGGGCTTTTTATGTACTCTTGATAGCTTTTACAGGAGAAAGCATAGCAAACCAACAACATGAACTATTTATAAGAGATAAAGAGACTTACAAACTAGAGTTTAAAAACATTACTGATAAATTTAGTACAAGGCAAGATTTATTTGCTACCAATGGAGGCATTAACCCTCAACAGCTCTATTTTATGAACAGAAAGGGATGGACATTCCCAACATCAGATTATAATAAGCCTAAGCTGATACCTAAAATCATAAATTTAGGATGCCATTATTTATTCATCAATAAAAGGAAAGGCAATATAGAGTTGGATTTTCCTATTATATATAATGATAGCATTGTGAAAGTGTATGATTTAAGAGAAGCTACAAAAATTATTACATGTAATTAGTAAGACAATTTTACCTAGCTTTGCGCGAAATTTAAGATAACAATATACTTATATATAAATCAATGAGTTTTTCTGCATTAGGCATAAATAAAGAGCTTGTAAAAGCATTAAAAGAAAATAAAATAACTACTCCTACTGAAGTGCAAGAGAAGGTTATTCCTCACTTATTAAATGGTGATGAAGATCTTATTGGTATTGCACAAACAGGAACTGGTAAAACTGCTGCTTACGGACTACCTATACTACAAAATATAGATGCTGGAACAAAAGAGATACAAGCATTAATATTAGTACCTACAAGAGAATTAGGTCAGCAAGTTGCTCGTCAGTTCTTTTTGTATTCCAAATACTGTGAACAGAAGATATTTGCTGAAGCAGTTTATGGAGGCAAACCTATCGCAGATCAAGTTTCTAAACTTAACCGTGGTGCGCATATACTTGTTGCTACTCCTGGCAGATTGATAGAGTTGATAGACATGAAAGCTGTTAACTTCGACTTCCTTACCTATCTGGTACTTGATGAGGCTGATGAGATGTTAAACATGGGGTTCAAGCCTGATATTGATAGAATCATAAGAGCCTGTAAAGGTTTTATGACTACTCTTCTGTTCTCTGCAACTATGCCTAAAGATATTCGTCAGATGATCAAAACTCATATGAGTCCAAGGGCAAAAGAAATACAGATTCAGGAAGAAGAGTTTGTAAACAAGAATATCAGCCATCAGTATATAGAATATGAAGATCGTCAAAAGCTAGCTTACCTCAAAGCTTTTCTTCTAAAGCACGTCAATGAAAAGGGAATACTCTTTTCAAGAACCAAGGCAGCAGCTATAAGACTGAATAAACAACTGGCAGGTTTTAAGGTTAAAGCAGCAGTATTGCATAAAGACCTGAATCAGGACGAGAGAGATAAAGTAATGCGAGCAATAAAGAAAGATCGTATTCAACTACTCGTTGCTACTGATATTGCTGCAAGAGGTATTGATATTGCAGATGTAGATTATGTTATCAACTATCATCTTCCTGAGAAGGCAATACAATACACTCATAGAGTAGGAAGAACGGCAAGAGCAGGTAAAACAGGTTATTCTGTATGCTTTATATCTGATGAAGATTATGGAAAGTTAGACAATATCAAGAATCATTTAAAGATCAACTTTAAAGAGATTGAAATTGATGTTGACACAGATGACAACAAATCTAAGTCTGCATATACTTTCTATATTAACTTAGGAAAAGCACAAGGGTTCACACCTGAAGACTTGGTGGATTTCCTTGCAATGGAAACAGCTTTACCAAATGCTGACTTTAAAGTTTTAAAAGTTGATCAACAGCTATCGACCTTTATGCTTGATGGTAAATATGAAGATCAATTAATTGCCAACCTTAAAGGCATGAAGAAGTTTCATAGAAACATTAAAGTATCTAAAAAAGAAAAAGAAGCTTTAATGTGGGGAAAAAGCAAATAGTAAAATCAATATATAATTACAAAAAAAGCACTAACTTATCAGTTAGTGCTTTTTTTATTCTTACTAAGAGATAGCAGTACTATCCTTTCCATACTCCATTCTTGAACAACTGAAACCAGTTCTCAAGGTCTGTATCATTATAAAGATTCAACTTCTTGAATATCTCACAAGCAAATTCAATAGTACCTATTCCATTAGCTGTAATAATATTATCTCCTGTAACAGCAAAAGAGTTAATATAATTATTCTCACCTTTATATTCTGGAACTATTGCTTTTAGATAATTCACATCATTGCTTGTATGCTGAACATTATCCAATAGGCCAAGATTACCAAGATAAGTAGTAGCAGCACATATAGCAGCAATAGTCTTGTTTTCTTCTGCTAAAATTCTAACAAGTTTATCAATCTCTCTGTTCTTTCCTTCTTCCCATGCTGTCCCCCCTGGAAGAATAAGCATATCTATTTCTGAAGCCTTGATCTCATTTAATGATGTAGATGGAGATACATTTAATCCACCCATAGATAAAGCAGAATTACCGTCACTAGTAAAATAAACTAACTCATATTCTTTATGCTTTTTAAGTTCTGGAGTAGCATAAGCAATCTCCCAATCAGAGAAACCATTAAATAGGAATATGTAAACCTTCTTCTTCATGAAAATGTCGTGTTTCTTGTCATTATTATTCTGGTAAAGTAAGAAAAAATAAAGGCAATACCAAAGGGAGCTAAACTATATCTGTATAATTCATCAATTCTTCAACCAGCTTATAAACAGTTGTGGAAGATTCTGCTTTAGATGGTTTTACTGTATGATTCTTCACATTTCTTTTGGCTCTATTTATTGCTAATTCTTGTCTACTCCTTCCCTTTTCCTTTTCCTGCATTAAAAGAAACAAGTCGTCACTAATCAGTTTTGTTCTTCTATCATATTTAATTCCAAAAGTTTTTAGCAAACTGTTAATCGTATTATTATACATATCCCTGTGCATACCACCTCCTTGATGATCATTAAAATGAAGAATCAGCCAGTATTCAAATGCTTGATTTGAATATGCAACTTTAAAACCCTTTTTTTCAGCTAAGTTAATTGCCTTATCAAAAACAAAATCTTTAAAATCATCCTTATCAAAAACACACCATACCTGATCATAATCTTTCTCGCCTGAAAGATATTCAGCTCTTTTAACAAGAGAAACAGTATTATAACCTTCTCCTATTGGATAAATATCTGCTGAAACCACTTTGAATTTCTTAAAATAAGAAACCTCAGTATTCTTTCCCTCACATACTATTAATATTTTTTCATTCTCTTTACGACTAGGTTCTTTTCTTTTTAAATTAGGTTCGCTCTTTCTTTTATTCTTCTTAATTTCCCTAAGTCTGGCTCGGTGCTCTTTTCTTTTCTTATCCTCCTCTTCTCTCTTATTCTTCATTTTTAGAAGTGTGTTTATCATTAAGAAATGCGTTTACTATATCTTTCAAATAAGGAATTCCTCCATACTTTCCATTAAGATAATTATTCTCTAATGCTTCTTCCTTCCGTGGACTAAAGTCTGATAATGGATATAAAGAAGCTGCACCATACATATTCTTTTTTGTAAACCAAACTTGGTCTCTTCTAAACAATCCAGTTCTTAATAAATAAGTATTATGTGTATTAAAGACTAATTGAGCTTTATTAGCATTTGTAAGATTAGAGTTAAATAAGGAAACTATTTTAGATACTAATAAAGGATGTAATTTAGAGTCTAGCTCATCCACACATAATATACTTCCTGTATCTAAAATACTTGAAATGGGACCAGACAATGCAAAGAACTTATTAGTCCCCGAAGATTCCTCATCATCCATAGAAAAAAATAAGTCTTGAACAACTTTGCCATTTTCATCGAACTTCTTATGCTTAGTTAAAGCCCCCATAACAATCTCGCTGCTCTCCTTTTTAACCTCTTTTAATAAAAGATCTCTAAGCTCAACTGGCATATCCAAAGGTAATTCATTTTTATCTATTTTCTTTAACTTTACATCATCAATACCAAAATCTGCAAATCTTGTAAGGTCAATAATCTTATTCCTTAACTTAGGATTTTTAAGGTTCATCAAAGTAAAACCTTCGTAATTACCATGATCAATACCAGAAATAAACAATAGCTTATTGAACCAATTGATAACCTGAATGGAGATTTCATCATTAAATTGAGCTGCTAATGATAATAACAGCACATTATTACGCAAAAGTCCTTCTCTCTTTATAAGACCTCCTTTTTTATAGTCCGTATGGACTTCTATATCTTGTTCGTCTCTATAAAATAACTGGATATCTTTTTTATTCTTCTTATAAAAAAGCCATTCTGAAATAACATCAGACTCATTACATTCAAAGCCATAACGATATATAATATCATTATATAAGAATATAACTTCAAATTCACTTGGCTCATTCTCAGTAATAGTACTTAGTTTAAATGGATCAACATTAATTTTATCTCCAATCTGCGAACCTTTGGAAGAGGAAATAACAAATTTTTTCATAAACTCTAATGCTTTAAAAATCTTTGTTTTTCCACTTGCATTTGCACCATAAATAACAGCACTTTTTAATAATCTAAGGTTAAATTTAGAGTCTAAAATAGTATTATCATCTTCTTGAGTATGATCAGAGTTTGCCATCATACTCAAGATTGTTTGATCTTTGAAGACCATGAAATTTGTCACACTGAATTGAATAAGCATAATAAAAGGTTTTTTTGCATATTTATTGCAAATATATACTTTATTATATATAACAATCTATTTTACCTGAAAGTTTACTTATCATAATAAAGCTAAAAGATCTAAAGCAAATAAGCTTCACGCCTATATTATATAGAAGCAAAACCTCCACAAGCCTCTATATACAACCAAAGTAATTGGGTATCTATACTAAATCGCAATTATATATCTATACTGTTTGCTAAAATATATACATATACACTGCTAGTTTATATACATATATACCAGTGATGAATATGCATATATTTTCCAATGAATATAGATATATATTGGCATTTAGCCTATATATACACGAGAGATAATGCGAATATTGATTCAAAGGCAACTTTTATCATTAAAGATAGAGAGATAAAGATAAGCAGAAGTATCTCCAACTATAACAAGTATAAACACAGGGAATAAAAGTATCTTTACCTTACTATTTGTAACCCTTACCTGTTTTTATGTAATGTATACATTACATTTGTCAGTGTAATAATCAATGCAAATATTATATGAGAACAAATTATCTATTATCAAACAAGCATAAGAAAACAGGTTATGCACTTACCATTATAGGAATCATATTATTTATTATTGGAGAGATTTACTCATCAGATCCGACATGGGCAAATATATACTTCCCGCAATTATAGACGGCGGTCTCCTGAGTCCCACAAAGTATTTCACCTTCACCAAACACAATATTTATGGTGAAGTTGTGGGGATAGTACTATTGGTAGGTCTGTTCTTTATTGCTTTATCTAAAGAGAAACAAGAAGATGAATTTATAAGCAAGATAAGAGTAGAATCCTTGGTATGGACAATGTATATCAATTATGCTGTTCTACTACTAAGTATTCTGTTTATATTCGGGTTTTCTGCTCTATGGGTGGTAATTTTAAATATGTATTCTATACTTATTTTCTTTATTATTCGCTTTAGGTATTGCCTATATAAATCGAAACAACTAGTGACAGATGAAAAATAGTATAAAGGTTGAAAGAGCAAAGAAGAACATCACTCAAGCTCAGCTTGCTGAGATGGTCAATGTAAGTCGACAAACAGTAAATGCAATAGAACTGGGGAAATATAACCTTTCTACAACACTGGCATTAAAGATGGCCAATGTTTTTGGAACTACTGTAGATGCAATCTTTGAACTAGAAGAATCAGACTGGAAGTAATTACGAAAAGGCTATTTACTAGCCTTTTCAGCTCTTTTATATTGCCTCAAAGCCTTATAAAGGCTAAAACATAATAATATTACTATTATAGAAAAAGGAACACTACTCATTACTGTAGAAACCCTCAATGCGTTCAGCCCCCCTATCACCAGAATAAAAGCTGCTATAAAACCCTCAAGAGAAGCCCAAAATATCTTTACAAGAGCATGAGAATTATGTTTCCCATTAGAAGCCAATGTATCTACAACATAAGTTCCGGAATCCGAAGACGTAACAAAAAATGAAGCTATAAGTAACATAGTAAATATTGAAGAAATAAAAGTTATTGGATATTTCTCTAAGAACTTAAATATTGCCAAAGAGACATCTGTTTTAGTAGCCATATATATACTGTTATCTCCTAGAATTTCATGATATATAGAGCTGCTTCCAAAAACTGTAAACCACAAGAATGTAAATGTAGAAGGAACTAGTATAACAGCTAAAATAAATTCTTTCAATGTTCTACCTTTAGATATTCTCGCAATAAATATTCCTACAAAAGGAGTCCATGCTATCCACCAGCTATAATAAAAGATTGTCCATTTATCTTGCCATGCCTCCCCTTCTTTGATTCCGGAATAAGCATTATTCCATAAAGACAACTTAAAGAAGTCAAACAAATAATTCCCTACATTTTGAAAGAATGCTTTAAATAGATATACAGTAGGCCCTGCAATAAAGATGAATAACAATAATATTATTGCCATTGCCATATTTATCTCACTTAAAATCTTTATCCCTTTCTTCAGACCTAAGAGCAAAGACATAATAGCTAAACCTGTTATTATAACAATAAGTACAATATAAAGGAATGTACTGCTTGGTAAGCCAAAGACATACTCCATGCCCGATCCTATTTGCTTAGCTCCAAGTCCTAATGAAGCTGATAAGCCAAAAATTGTAGCTACAATAGCAAAAACATCAATCAAGTTTCCTATCCATCCATAAATTCTATCCTTCAATAATGGATAAAATACCGATCGCATCGTCAATGGTAAATTCATATTATATGCAAAAAATGCCAATGCTAATGCGACTATCGTATATAATGACCATGCATGAATACCCCAGTGAATAAATGTAATCGACATCGCTGTATTAGCAGATTCAATACTTCCATCCATGCTAAAGGGATTATCATGATAATGTAACACTGGCTCTGCTACTCCATAAAATAATAGCCCTATTCCTACACCAGCACTAAATAACATTGCCAACCAACTTGATCTTGAGAATTCAGGCTTTGCATTCTTCCCTCCTATTCTTATATTCCGAAACCTACCAAAAGCCAAAACAATAGCAAAAAAGAAAACAAAATTCAATACGAAAATGTAAAACCAACCTACATTATTTGATGTATTAGTTAAAAGTGAAGAAAAGAAAGTATTACCTCCTCTACCAGCAAAGAATATAGTTAACACTAATATTACTATTATAATAAGTGAAAGAGAAACGACCTTAAGTTTTGTTTGTGCTCTACTATGAGTCATAGGGAAAGAAGTAAAAGTATAGTTCGATTTCTTCAGAGATAAAACAAATATCTACTATAAAGATATGAATAACTTTCCACACCACACAGATTGCCAAAGTAATAAACCAAAGCAGCAATGAACATACTACCAGTCTGTGTTGCAGACAATGCAACTTACTATAACATGCAATTATAGTTACTATATCAGCCTTGTACCCCGCCAAGGTATAAGATGTAGGTCGGCGGATCATAAAGTGTACCCCGCTGGGGTATAAGATGTAAGTCGGCGGACTATAAAGTGTACCCCGCCGGGGTACAATGTGTAGGTCGGCGACCTTCATGATAAAGGTCATCGGGGAAAGACCATGTATAGGTAACTATCATTGCATGTATAAAGGCTATTCAAGCTATGTTATAGAGACTACCATTGTATTCATATCCCTTAGCACCTCAATATATTACTATAACTAATTATAAAAATAATAGTTAATTTTAATCATTAAATACTGATACAAGAGTCAATACGCAAACAAAATTTTATTAGTTTTGCCGCCTAAATAATGGTTTCTAGTGAAACTAAATTTTGTAGAATTAAAAGGGAATGCCGTGAGAATCGGCAACAGTTCCCGCTGCTGTAAGCCTCATCAAAGGTTTAGATATTATACCACTTTACCCAAAGTAAGGGAAGGTTTCTAAACTGAGGTAAGTCAGAAGACCTGCCATTATTTTCAAATTGATTGCTGTCTGCGGTGAACAGAAAGCCATCACCTACCATGTTAGGTGCTTGCCTTTTTATATTTTCCGCCTTCCGCATTATTTAATAAATCTTTACAAAAACAAGACAATGAATTCAAGAAGTTTTACTGTATTGAGTATGCTGCTATTCTTATTGCAGTTAAGTGGATTTGCGGTGAACAATCCACAGCTTATAAATGACTATCAAAGTAAAAACACGATTTACTTCACCAGCGATAATGTTGAACATAGTTTTACTGTCAATGACAACATCATAAGAGTGTATGTCAATAATGTTGGAATAACCCCTACAGAACATACATTTACTGCTACATTAAATGATGGAGAGAACACCATCAGAACATGTAAAGAGCAAGTAATTCAAGGGATTCCTATGGAAATAACAGTCAATACATTTACCATTAGGGCAAAAAAAGTCTCTTATCTTATAAGTAATGGCGGCTACGCCCAACCGGGAACAGAAGTGACAATTACTTTTGATGCACTTGATGCTCCTGTTTCAAGTGTTCCAAGCCACTTTAACCCTTTTGAATCATATGTTTCTTTTCAATCAGATATAGCAAATCTAACTACAATAAGAGGAGAAGATGCAATACCTGGATTTGGGACAACAAACCTTGAAGTATTAAATAAACTTACTTTTACTATACCTGCAGAAACTCCTGAAAACACATATACACTTACTTCTGGTAATATATATTCAAAATGGTATGGTGATAACATCTATGATGATCAGCCAAGTGTTGGAATGGGTGCATATGAATATAACTTCTCTACCCTCCCTGATATACAGATTATTGTATCTAATGATGCTGTAGAAGATAATGAAGGTCCTGTTGTCACATGCAGCCTTGAAGATAATCATACGACTATAAGTAAATATTTAAGTTTCACAGCTTCGGCCTTAGATGCTATTGATGGAATAATTACTCCTATTGCAAAGAATGGTGATGTTGTTATCACTAATGACAATGGATATTCAACAATTCTTGTAAATGGAAATAATATAATTACAGTTGAAGCTACTGATGGCAGTAATAACACTACAACTAAGACATATAATATCACATATAATATGCAAGGTGCTATTGATGATGTAATAGAAAAGATTGAAGCACTACCAACAGTTGAAGCACTTGTATATACAGACCGTCAGGTATTATATTCTGTTTATAACCTATATCTTACGCTAACTACAGAAGAGCAAGCATTAGTTACAAACAATGCAAAGCTAACAGCTCTAAGAGCAAAGATGGATCAACTAGATGCAGATCAGTTCCCTGATTATACATCAGATTGGTCAATGTTTAGAAAAGACAAACAGAACTCAGGTATAGTAAATATTGAACTACCAACCGCACCGTCACAAACCACAGAAAAGTGGGCAGTAAAGTTTGGCTCTGGCATGTTTGCTTCAGCAGGCACACCGCTTGTTGTAAACAATGAATTATATATAGTTTCAGGTAGTAAGATCAAGAGACTGAATAAAGAAACAGGAGAAGTACTTGCAGAACAATCTATGGTAGGCAGTATGGGTTTTCACTCTTTCCCTGCTTATGGTGAAGGTAAGATATTCGTACCTGTTGGAAGTGGAAGAATACAAGCATTCAATGCTGAAACGCTGGCTTCAATATGGGTAAGTACTTCTTATGCTCACGAACAAACTAACTCCCCAGTAATTTATCACAATGGATATATTTACAGTGGATCAGGTAATGCAGGCGTATCAAGCTCTGTGTCTGGTCATTACTTCTGTTTGTCAGTAAATGATGAAGATCCATCAAAAGGAGACGAAGTAAAAGAAGCAACATGGGTATATCAGATCCCTGATTCAGAACCACGTAAAGCTTTTTACTGGAGTGGTGGCTGCATAATAGGTGACTATATATACTTTGGTGGAGATAATGGTAATTTGGTTGCTCATCACCTTATAAATGATGAAGTAATTGATACCTATGATGGTAATGGTGACCTAAGAGCAAGTGTAAGTTATGACGCTACAACTAATAGAGTATTCTATACAACAAAAGGTGGTTGGTTATATTCTATAGAGCTACAGGCTAATGGTACATTTAATCATGAAACAATAAAAAGCCTTTACATAGGAGCGTCTACATGCTCACCAGTTATATATAATGGAAGAGTATATGTAGCATCAGGAACAATGACCTCCGGAGGTGGCGGTATCAATGTTATTGACGCCAATGATCTGACACTTATATATAAAGCACAAGAAGATGCTATGTTTCAATCTTCGGGTATGCTCACTACAGCATATGCAACAGAAGAAAACAACAACAAAGTATATGTATACTTCCTACCTAATGGAATGGACAGCAAGATTCTGATGCTAACAGATTTTGAAGGAAATACCACTGCCGATATTCAGCCAATATTTACACCTTCTCACACACAAATGTGCACACAAAGTTTAGTGTGTGATGCTGATGGAAATATGTATTACTCTAATGATACAGGTTATTTATTTGCTGTAGGAAAGACAACTGGCGATCAAACACCAACAGTTGCTAACGCTATTGAAGATATGACTGTTGTTGTGAATGCTGAATATATTGAAATTGATCTATCCAATGTATTTGATGATACTGATAATGACAACAGTGCGATTACAAAAACAGCAAGTTCAAGCTCAAATATAGTAGTTGTATCTGTAACAGACAACACACTTACATTAAACTTCCCTACAGAAAATACAGGAACAGCAACAATAACAGTAGAAGCAACATCAAATGGCAAGACTGTAACTGATAGCTTTGTAGTAACAGTTGAAGAAGCAAAGATCGTTGTTGAGAATAACCTTGATGATATAAGAATAGAGAAAAATGCCGAAGATCAGACAATAGATCTATCAACAGTCTTCAGAAACCTTGAAAACCCGGATAATGAAATCACAATAACAGCAACATCAAGTTCTGACTTAGTTGAAGCCAGTATCAACAATAAAGAGTTAACACTTTCTTTTACAGAAAACCAAACTGGCGTTGCTACTATAACTATAGAAGGATCATCAAATGATAATAAAGCAACTACTTCTTTTGATGTTGAAGTAATACCAAGCTTTGAAGATATCAGCTACTGGGTAGGATCAGGAAGCAATCAAGCGATACTTCAAATTCAGTGGAATGATACAGAAGGTTCTGAATCTTTGGCTTGGGGATATCGTTGGGATGGAGAAGCAAAAGGTATTGATATGCTTGAAGCTGTTGCAGAAGCTGACCCTCGATTATATGCTGTTGTTACTAGTGGTACAGCATATGGTACAGCAACAGGAGGGTTTGGGTATGATATAAATATGGATCAGGAAGTAGGTATATCAAAAGAAGAACAAATTTTACATCCAAATGATAAAGGTTTGATTGATGTTGAGAACTATGATTTTGATGGTTGGACATCATTAGATACAGATGATTATTTCGCTTCAGGTTGGACATCTGATTTCTGGTCATATCAATTAAGAACTACAATCAATGCAAGTTGGGAAAGTTCAGACTTAGGAGCTTCTTCAAAGCCTCTAGCTAATGGATCTGTTCATGCTTTCCTTTATACCGAAGTAATCACTGGAGGCGATGACTTTGCAGCTGCTACTCCTAATTATATCTTTACACCTGCAAATAATGGTGAACAAGCTCCTATTGTTGCTAATCCAATAGAAGATATTATTCTTCCTCTAGGAACTAATGATCCTCAAACAGTTTCTCTTGCTGGAGTATTTACAGACCCTGACAATAATGATCTTTTCATAACCTATGCTCTTGGTAACATTTCGGCTCCAGATGATGTAACAGCTGAATTATCAGGAGAAGAGATCACACTTACATTCAACAGTGAAAGAATTGAAGGTTGTGATATTGAAGTGATCGCCACATCAAACAAGAAAACAGTATCACATACATTCACTATAAAGTCAGATATAACAGATTATACAAAAGGTGTATTTATAGTGAACGAAGATTGGTTTGGTCATGATCAAGGATCTGTAAACTTCTTGAGAGAAGACGGCACATTTAAATACAGAGTATATCGTGAGGAGAACCCAAATCAAAAGCTAGGTACTACCACTCAATACGGAACTATTTATGGTGACAACTTCTATTTTGTTTCAAAGCAAGCACCAAGATTGGTTGTTACCAATGCTACAACACTGAAGAAAGTCGCTTCATTTGACACCTTCACTGATGCAGGAATGTGTGATGGTAGATCTTTCATTGGAATAAATCCAACAAAAGGATATATAGGCACATCTGATGGTATATATCTATTCGATATTGAAAATATGACTGTAGGAACAAAGATCGAAAACACTTCAGGTCAGGTAGGAAATATGTTGAAAGTTGGAGAACATGTATTTGCTGTTCAGCAAAACAAAGTAATAATATTGAAGGATGATGCAGTATTATCAACAGTTGAAGGAGGTAGCTATTCAGGAATAGCCTTAAGTCTTGATGGAATGGTATATGTAGGTGCTAATACAAAACTACTTAAGATTAACCCTAACAATCTGGAAACAGAAACAATAGATCTTCCTTCTGGCCTCAAGATTCCTTCTGCATGGGGAGCATGGAACGCAGGGACATTATGTGCCAGCAACAAAGAAAACGCTCTTTACTGGATCTCTGGTGGTGGAATGTTTGGAGGTGGAAACAAGGTATATAAATATACAATTGGCGATATCTCTAGTTTAGATGCTCCTTTCATCACAATTCCTGATAGCTACAATGCTTATGGTGCTGCTATTAGACTAAACCCTGTTACAGATGAGATAGTAATTACAGGCGAAAAAGGAGGATATAATAAGAATGCCATATTCACTTATGAAGGTGCTAATGGAAACTTATCTTCTACTCATGAATTGGAAGATTATTACTGGTTCCCTGCTTTACCTGTATTTCCTGATACCAGCAAGCCAGAGATTAACATTTCTGACTTCTCCATTAGGTATAACTCTGATGATATCTCATATATAATAAAGGATGTTGTAACAGATAAAGATCAGAACCCATACACTATTGACTTCAGTATAGCAAATATATCTGATCCAAATGCCTTAGGCGCGACTATTGAAGATGGCAATATAGTGTTCTCAGCATTAGAGAATAAAGATGCTTTAGTTACAGTAGCACTTCAAGCAATATCAAATGGAAAGACAGTAAATAAGGAAGTAAAAGTACAAGTAGAATATAATGTAGGTATAAACGAGGTTTCAACAAACGATATCAAGATATACCCTCTACCATTTGACAACTATATTAATCTTAATACAACAGATCTTATAGGCAGTCAGTACAGAATTACAACTCTAATGGGTCAATTAATTAGCTCAGGGGAGATTTATTCTGATAAACAAAAAATAGAGACTAATCAGTTCAATTCAGGAACATACTTGATTATCATCGAAAACAATAATCAGAAGTTAGTAAAGAAACTGATAAAAAGATAACACAGATCATAGATAAAAAGAAAGGCTGCATTTGCAGCCTTTCTTATTTAATATAGTTTATCAATCTCTGATAATTACTTTCATCAATATTATTCTTCCACCTTTCGAGTTTGTAATTCAGCTCCAATAGCAATTTCTTCTGTTCTTCATCTGCATAACATTCATTATGATGAAGCCATTCGATCACTCTTCTGAAAGACCAATTCAGGTAATATCTATAGAAATATCTATATCTGAAATCTTCCATAATTCCCTCTAGATCTTTGTCTGTATTCCCTTGCAGAATGTTTATAACAATTCTCAGAAACCAAACATGGAACTTAAAGCTAAAATTCCCTTTTATTGGTCTTTGACCAAGTAAATCTTTTGCTTCATCAAGCTGACCTGCTATAATCATAGCCTCTATAGTATTTACCTGATTTTCCGGCTGAGAATATCCATCCCTAAATAGATAGTCATACTGACGGACAGAAATTTCATATTTTCTACTATAGAAAGAATATTCTCCAAACTTATGGAAGTTATTAATCCCTATCTTATCTCCTAACTTTTCCATTCTAACAATGTTAAGAGCATCTTCACCCCTTTCAATCTCTCCTATCGCAATATAACATCTTCCAATATATTCTTGTAAACGATCGTCTGAGATATTATACTCAACAGCCTTATTGAAATATGATAAAGCTTTTTCATATTGAGCGGCTTCAAAACAAGCCTTTGCAAGTTCAAAAGCTAAAGATTTAAGTTTTCCAGGGTATCTTTTTATTAATCTTTCTTTAACCTCAACGAGTTTGTCATACATAAACAAATCGGAATACAATTTAGCTTCTTTTTCAGTTGCTCGTATAAAATCATATTCACTCATTAACTCGATAACTCTAAGTATCTCTGTATATTCATTATCTAATTCAGAGATAGTATCAGAGAACAAATTTATCTTTTCAGCTTTATCTGTTAGATTCTCTAGCACTTCTTTAAAAACAGCGATCTTATTATTGTTCTTAGAGTTAAACAAACAACTTATAAGTTCTTTATTTATAGTGTACGAATCCTTTTTTACTTTCAACAATCCATTCAGAAAGTCTACTTTCTGTTCATATGTAGAAATATATCTGATTTTACTGTAATGATCATTGAAGAACTGTTCAGGGTTAATATTATCGCTAAGATTAAATGCGGTTAGATAAGCCTCTGAAGCTCCTTTATCCCTCATAGCTGACAACAGATCACCAACTCTTATATATAATCCTGAATTCGAGGAGTCATTTTCAATCAGCTTCTCTAGTATTTTAATTGCTTTTCTTCTCTCAGATTGTTTATCTAAAACATTCAGTTTACAATATAGTATACTTACATTGTCTGGATCATTTTCAAGGATTAGATCAAAACAATTTAGCGCATGATTATAATTCCCATGCTTAATTGCTCTTCTACCCTCATCTTTTAAGCTTTCCAATTCTATTACCTGTGTCGTTTTTGAATTGCTTTCGAACTGTATTTGTCCTCTCATATTATCATTTTATTTACAAAAAGGCTTTTCTACTTATTAAAATCTATTTGATTTAAAGATAAGCGCAATTTCAAATAAAAAGCAGAGAAGTGCAAATAATATGACTACTTTCTAAGTAAATATATACATATAAGACAATGTGATTATATTCTAATCAAACAAAAGGGTAAATATAAATGTTATGAAGAAGTCTTACTTGGTTTTATTCTTTTCACATTAACCAAGATACCAAAGATCGCAATTGAAGCTCCAATAATAAAAGCAACAGGAATAAAGATCATTTCAAACCATGAGGGAGATGTCACATAATCAGCAATAATGAAAGTGAAAGAGACAATAAATAGCATATACAAACAATAAGCAAGCACTAAAGAATTTAAGAGAAGCCCAAATATGCCATTATTCCATATAACATCGATCAAAAATAGTACTATCAATACAGCCGCAGCATAATTAATAGTTCTATCATATTGATAATCGTCGATAAAATAAATAGTTGATCCTAACAAAAACACAAGACTCGGAAATAATTTCAATAGTTTAATGTTTTCCATGAGCAAATAGATATAATATTCTATGTTTTTACTATCATAATAAATAAGAATATACTTCAAATTCTCTAAAACAAACTTATCGAAATTTAAATAGATAAGCAAGGCAAAAGATAAACTATAAGAAAATGGTTGGCTAATTAATAAAGATTATAAAAACAAAAACTCATAACCTATAATAGGTTATGAGTTCTGTAGAAGTAAAATATTTTATCGCTATTTTATAGAAGAAATATCATTCCAGTCAATATTACGAGTAACATACATAATAAGACCTAAAATAATAAATAGCCCAAGGCTTCCCACTAATAAAGCATAATTTTCAAGTTGAATAATAACAAATATAAATCCATATACAATAGTTAATACTCCTGCTGTCAATAAACCAAATCGTTTTGATTTTAGAATTGCACCTACATAAGTACAGATAAGTGATATAGTAAGAACCATAGCTAAAAGATATGCTAAATCGAATACCATATGTTCACTAAAAGAAAGTAGAAGAGTATAAAATATGATCAAAGCAAGACCTACAAGTAAATATTGTATTGGATTGATTTGTCTTTTTTGCATAATCTCTTGCAAAAGAAATGAAACAAATGTCAATACAATTATCAATATAGCATATTTACTAACTCGTGAAGTTTTTCTGTAATTATCAATAGGTAATAATAGTTCTACTCCAAAGCGACTACTAGTAATACCATTAACACCACTATCTTTATTACTACTTTCAATCCAATAATGAGGATAGTTTCTATTTAGATGATGAACTTTCCAATTAGCTGTAAAACCATTATCATCAACATTTCTTTCTTTAGGTAAGAATTCACCACAAAACTTAGGAGAACTCCATGAAGATTTAAGATTCACACTTGTAACCTTACCTATAGGCTCAAAATAGATTTTCTTACTTCCATTTAAATTCAATTTAATATCAAAAGAATGTTTATCTTCATTATTAAAAGAAACAGGTACACTTACACCATTAAAGGCTAATTCTTCTGAACTAATCCCTGGATTAAAGAAGTGTTCATTATTATTCCATTTCACTTTGAGTTCATTTTGTATACCACGCAAATCGGACATTCCAAAATTAAGTGTAGCCTTATCCCATTGTAAAAGTTCAGGATCAATATCTATATTATCAAGATTTATACTATTGAAATTTCCTGAAAAATGTAAATCTGATTCATAAACTACAATATCATAAATTCCTCTTTGTCTTTGTTCCGGAAGTAATTCCCCTTTAATATTCAACTTAGCTGGTAAGATATATAGAAAAGAATTCTCTGTGTATACCCTTTCCTCATTATTGATGATTCTTGTTATAACCTCCTTATAAGGAACTGAAATATATGGCCCTGTAACCTCTTGACTATTTCCCCATTTACTACTAACTTCTCTTATAGCAGAATCTCTTATATTCTGTCTTTCTGCTATCAATACATAAACAAACACCGAAGAAATCCAAAGGGCAAGCATTATGCCCAGTACTGCTACTATTTTAATAGGTTTCATATAGAAAATTTAGAAAATGATTAAGCTTGCTTTTTAAGAATACAATCTTTTAAATGGATATTTAAAACGATACCATTACAATAACCAATTACAGTAACTTCTTGCCCTGCTTTCAAATCTGCCAGCCCATTTTCTTTATCAAAAAAACATTGCACACCTGTATAGCTATATTTATCTCCCTCAAGAATTAAATAATAGTTGCCAATACCCCTATCAACCTTCTCAAGAGTTCCTGTAACTTCAAGTATTTTATCTTTATATTCTCTATCTGCAGCTAATTCATTTTCATCATATTTTCTTATCAATTCAATGGAACTAACTGCCAAATCAAAATTAGCATTCTCTACTTTACCTGTCTTCTCGTCTGATATTCCTTCATTTTCTTGGTTACTTGCAAAGGCAAGAAATATAAAGAGACATAATGTAAGTAAAGAAACATAATGTAATAATCTTTTCATCTTCGCTTTGATTTAATTATAATTAATCTTTGGTAAATTAAAAATGGTAATGCAATTCCTATGAAATAAAAGAAAAGATCCATGAGATCAAATGTTCCAGAAACATAGCCCCATAACTGACCAAACTCATAAAGGAGAATAACAACAGGCATAATAATAAGCCATATCAAGCTATCTTTGAAGATTACATTTCTCCATAAGAATAGAATCAGATTGATATATGAATAGATAAACAATCCATCTGGTAAGGAATAAATAACCCAATTAGGTAAATTTAAATCTTGTGTGTAAGATTCTCTTAATGTATCAATAAAATTCCTCAGGTTAAAGTATTTCAAATAATGAAACATCATCAAGTTTTTACCCCTAAAAAACAGGTATATTCCTCCTCCTATAATCAAAGGAATAAAATGCCCCAATATATATTGCACTAAAAATAATTGTTTAAAATTCTTCTTCAAGGCATTCTCAATTCAGAACATACATGAATTCTTAACTCTCATAACTTAGCAAATATAATAATTTAAGAATTCAATTCTTTTTTTAAGTATATATTGTTTATCACACCTTCCTATAATATAATTCGATTTTGATATAACTTAGAAGTATTTATAAAAAAAGAGGTTATCCAATACTTATCGGATAACCTCTTATAATCTTCAGAAGAGAATTATGCTCTTATACTAGAAGTGGTTCTAGATAAAATAGAATACCTTTTATTTCTTCATTTCTTGAAGAAACTCCTGAACTTGCGCTTCAGTTGGAACAAAATGTAGATCTTCCTGACTTGTTGTTCTTGTTAAGGGTATTATTTTTCCATCTTTAACTTCAGGAACTAGAGGAGTATCTAATGTTCTCATATAGTTATCAGTGAAATGATAATAGCCATAATATTTAGTATAACCATCTATAAAATAAATCTTCTCTGGCAAGTCATATAATTTTGGATCAGTTTTATTTGTCATCCATATTCTTGAACCATCAGCTTCAGAACCAACCATTCCATATTCTATACTTGCAGCACTTAAGCTAGCATTAAAACCAGTGATAAATGACTTAATTACAGGCTTCATTGTCCAACCCCATGGGAAAGCATTATATAAACCATCCATATTCTGAGGGAAGAAATTACAAACAACATCATTTCTTATAAGATAAAAATACTCTTTTACATTGATGTGAGTATCTTTCTTAAGGTTATTATAATAATTCACAAAGTCAGGACGGAATAAGTTAGGACCTGCAAAATCATAAATTCTTAAGTTAATCATCTTATCAGGAACATTACCAACTTGAGAAAGGAATGTATGTAAATATGCACCCATCATCACAGCATTAGCACCACCTAAGCTATGACCTGCAGAATAAACATTCAAAGTTTGCTTTCTATCCCAACTATTAGTTATACTATTGAATACATCTGCCAATGTACCATTAGTTACATTAAGAGAAGGAGCATCAGCTCTAAGATCTTCAAATAGTATATTCGCCAACGCGCGAGCACCCTGAGCTATAGTAGGTTCTGCTTGTCCTGGAAGTACCCAAGGCCAAGGCTCTTTTCCAAATACATTAATTCCTTGATATAAAGAATAGATATTATCTTCTTTTTGTCCTTTTGCAACAACAGCATATGTATTAGGAATAAGTTTATGCTTCACGACCATCATCTGTACAGATTTCTTTTCATTAAAAGCATACCAAACCATTTCCCAATTATTCTTTGTTGCCAGATTAGGCATTGCCAGCATCTCTTTAGCTAAAGCTTCACGACCCCCTTGGTGAAATCTCATAGCTATTGCTGAAAGTGTCATCATCTCTTTTGGCTCATCAATTTGGTCAAGGCTAGCAGTTTTTTCAGTACCAAGTTGTTGGTTTGGTGTTGTTGTTTCAAGATTTTCTTTTTTACATCCATTTAAAAAAGAAAATACAAGTACGGCCAAAAATAACCCCAGAAATTTAGTTCTTTTTGTTTTCATAGCATTTAAAGTGTAACAAATTATAATATATACAATCCTCCTTTAGAAAAGCTCATAGCAATGCTTCTCTGAAAGAAATAATAAAAATGTAATTTTTAGCTTATGGTTTTGTCGTTTAATACCCAAAAACAAATTTATAAAAAAATGTAATTAATTACTTATGAAAACGAATTTAAAAGCCTGATTATTTCTAGTTTATGACAAGTCAATGGTAATAACAACACAAAATACACACGTTAAATCACGTAATTACAAATAGTTATATGAATTTAATTATTAATACTAATTTTTTCAAAAAACTCAAAAAGGGGTGTTTTTTTAGAATTGAGCTGATCTAAAATCAATGTCACAAGAATGAATAAGATATAAAACATTATTATTATTCAAAAAAACTCAAAAAAAAGCCCCCAGTTCACTGAGGGCTTTTTATATTTTTTAAATTATTTTAACATCCGTTTGAACAATAATTTCGACTTATACAATCAAAAATAACAATTGATTCTAATGGCCCCGTCGATCGTTGGTTCGTTTTAACAATTCTGTTAAATTTAGAAATTTCAACTTTATTAAGATCGAGGCTCTGCTTAAATTTTCTACTGCTAATCATAACAATTGGGATTTTAGGTTTTTTTGTAATCAAAAAAACAGTTTATACTAAATTGATTACAGCCAGATTGTTATGTGCATATTATTCATTGACCCATAAAAAATTTCAAGTAAAATATTAAAACTCAAAATTTCGTTAATCTTACCTTTATAACGGAAATACACTATAGGTTTATTGCATTGTATTTTAATGACTTACCGAAACCTTTGTAAATAAAGCCTTCTATAAATAAATATAAATTTCTATCTAATTTTTAATATCGTATATAAAATAAAAAAGCCCTCAATAATGTTGAAGGCTTCTTTATCTAAAAATCATCTTAACAATGACAGTGTGATTCTTTTGAACAATAGTTATTTGTTATGCAGTCAAATATGATGATTGACTCTGTACTATTGTTTCTTGCTCTTAGACTAATTATATTTTCTTTTGTTAGATTCAATTTGCCTGTTAATGATTTTGAAGTTTTCATCTTTTCTTAATTTTTAGAATTTAATAATAGCCTTAGTCTCAAGAAAAGTCAGAAATTATAATCAATGGAATTGAAACAATAGTCATAAAATTCTTTGGATAAATAACTATATATAAATATGTCAGCTTAAATAATAATATTCAGTTAGCTTATTCTAAATATCATTATTAAAAACACCCCTCAACCAATTCATGCAATTATTCTATAAATAATAGAAAACACAATCAATGGTATCAAAATAATAGTCATTAAATTCCTTGGATAAACAACTAAGTATGTCAGTCTATTAAATAATAATATTCAGTTAGCCTATTCTAAATATCATTATTAAAACGCCCCTTAATTAATTCCTGTAATTATCTCAAGAACAACATGGTTATAACGTGAATATCATATTTGAATATTATTTTTTAGTAACATTATTTAATGTAACTAACTTAGGTAAAATCCCTCAAAACTCTTTTTAAAAGCGAACTTCATAAAGTAGTAAAAAATTAAATTTAAAGAATTATAAATCTCATTTTTCAAAAATCAGCTTCTCAAATCACTCAAATTATGTTTTAATTAACAACTCTTATTTATCAAAAAACATAAATTTGTTGTTCAATTCAAAAATGACACAAAATGAAATTATTAGAGATAATAAAAAAAAGATACTCTGTTAGATCATACTCAGACAAACCTATAGAGAAAGAGAAGCTAGAATTAATATTGGAAGCAGGCCGCTTTGCTCCTTCAGCAGTAAATAAGCAACCATGGAGATTCATAGTTATAACAAAAGATCCATTCTTATCTGATATTCATAAAACATATCATAGAGAATGGTTCAAACAATCTAAAGCTGTAATTGTAGTCTGTGCAAATCATGAAGAATCATGGAAAAGAGGTTTTGATAAAAAAGATCATGCAGATATTGACACATCAATTGCCATTGATCATATGATATTACAAGCAACAGAACTAAATATAGGAAGCTGCTGGATTTGTCATTTTGACCCAAAAGTGATGAGTAAAACGCTGTCTCTACCTGATTATCTTGAACCTGTGGGAATGATATCTTTGGGGTATCCTGATGATGAACCAAAGGAAAAGAAAAGAAAAAATAGTAATGATATTATTTACTGGGAAGAATATAAATAAAAAAGGAACAAGCCTATGCTTGTTCCTTTTAAAGCTTTTATAATTTATTTACAAACTAATACCAATACCTATTGATAGGTTAACAGTAGTAATTGTTTGGTTTAATTTCTTTCTCAATACAGCTTGTCCATCATTGATCAATCCATAGTCATCAAACTTTGGATTGGTAGAAAACAAATCTGCAGAACCTAGCACATATAAATCCTTATAGACATACCAATTAAACTTGGCTCCAAAGTTAAAACTGAGACTAGTACTTGTATGAGCTTTCTGAGTATAAATAATCTCTTCATTACTGTTACTACCTCCATACACTATCTCTGGAAGATCTACTTTAGAAACTCCTAGCAGTCCATATAAATTGAAAATAACACTTTCTGAAGGTATCTTATATATTATACCCCCCATATAAGAATTCAATTCATATTCTCCTGATTTAATATTCCACATAGAACCAGGATAATTCTTACGAAGAGTATCAGCTACATTCTCAACATCAACAGAGTATTTAGAACTTTGGTATTTCATCATCAATCCTAGATTATCATAGAAGTAATATGAAAGTCCTAAAGAAAAATTATAGCCATATTTAGCATAACCAGGATTAGTGCTTAAAGCATTTTTATTCCCAAAATCTCCAATAGGAATAGAAGCACCATATAATGCTTCAACATCTATCTTTTTATCGTGAGCTTTTTGGGCATGAATACTTATTGGTAATAATAACACCAGAATAGCGAATAATTGCTTTCTCATAATTAAGTTTCTTAAATAAATAATTGTAAACAAATTTGGCCCAAAACTGCTGCAAGATAAGGAAATTTATTTTTTTTCAAAATTATATCCTGAATTCAAAAACAGCCAATATCTAGTCCTTTACTACTTTTTCGGTCTTCTTATATGTACCAAAATCAATATCTAAAAAATAAACTCCCTTACTTAATTGACTGATATCTGTAACAAATGACTTCTTTTCAATATTACCACTAACGATCTTGACATTGCCAAGACAATCATAAACTTTAATATCTCTTATTATATCTTTCCCTTCTATACGTACAATATCTTTTACGGGATTTGGATATAAACAAACTTTCTCTTCATCTAAATTATGAGACAATTCAATATCTTTTAACGGTAATTTTATAGTTTGAAAAACTTCATTGGTCTCTTTTTCTTGAATAAGAAGTACTAAATCTAAATTATCTAATTCCCATTTTTCATCTACCTCAAAATCCACATTTGTATTATATTCTCCTTCAGAATTTACATTAAACACCTCTCCTTTTTCTGATGGTAGCATGATACGCATAAGATAATCTAATTCATTTAAGTCAAACCAGTCAAAAGAGATATTTGACTCTACTAATGCACCTATTAATATACAGTCAACATAATCTTTATCACTTACATTCTCTACTTTTATATTTAGGTCATACCTCCTATCTATATTATTTTTAGCAACATCTATAATAAATGGGCTTGTGAGCTTCGATCTTTCATCTATCACCTTTTTAATGTCATTGAAATAATCACCTGTTAAATTAATTAGTGTACCATCTATAAATATTTTAGGTGTTGACATAACTTCATAATACGATGCTCTATAGTACGCTTCTTCTCCTTCATAACTATCTCTGACATGATATTCAATTATGCCTATATCTAATTCCTCCAATTGAGTTATCGCTGCTGCTACCTCTGAACAACTTGAACAATACGTACTTGTGAATGCTTCAACGGAGACAACCTTTTTAGTTTGTGCTTGTAATATTAAATTACATATAATCAATACAATAATGAGTATACTTTTTTTCATAGCAAATATATTATTGAACTAGTTTTTAAAATTGTAAATACAATATTACAACAGTCAAAATTTAGATAAGTTGAAAACTAAAGATAAAATGCTTCTCACCAAAATAAATTTCCTAAAATCCCCCTTTCTATCACTTTAAAGTCAATAAAAAATAAGCTTATAATTCTGTGTTTTCAATGAAATTAAATATTTAGGAAACTTAAAAGTCATACTTCTTGAAAATTACAATTCATTGTTATGTGCTTAGGAAAGCTAATTAAGAAATTTACAAATCTTTATATTTGCAAAAAATCAAAAATGAAAAGAGCTTACTTAATAGTTATTCTATCAGTCTTTGTGAATCTTATTAGTGCACAAAATCTAACAAAAAAAGTTGTTTTAGATGGACAAGTAGAAATAATGATTCCTTCTTCTTTTGCTAAAATGAATGATGCTATGATAACCCAGTATTACGAGCTAGCAGATAAGCCAAAAGAAGCATGGTCAAATAATGGAGGTAGTACAAACATTGCTTTTAAAATTAATCCTGTAAATGTGAGTCAAATATCTTTAGATGATTACTTAAAATTACTAAAGGATAATTTTGACAAAGGTTATCCCAAAACTAAAGATTCTAAAGGTATAACTTGGAAAAAGAGTATGATAAGTACTATAAATGGCCATCAATTTATACATCTGGAAATGATTACTCCAAACCTCACTGACTCTATATACAATAATATGCTGCTAGGAAAATTGCATGGCCAGCTTTTGATTATAACTTATTCTTGTCTGGAAAAAGATATTGATGCAAATATTGAAATTGCCCAAAAAGTTATTTCCTCTATAAAACTGCTATAAAAAATTAACACAAGCTGATAGGCCATCAGCTTGTATTAATATAAGATTACAACTAAACTAAAATAAATGAAAACTTAAACACTTTACTCAATCCTTTGATTTAAGTATGTTTTTGCTACATTTTCAACACAAAAATAACTCTAGTTTTTCCGTTTATCTAGGAAATTAAAAAAAAGTATCATTTTTTTTTATGTGTACTTAAATTTCTTCCAACTCCCTCTTCAATCTAACTTGTAACCCAAACTTTCTTTTATGATTGTTGCCCCCTTGAGATTCTACTTTTTGAAAGTCTTTTAAAAGTCCGATTATAATCAAAATATAAAATCATACTTCACCTTTTTATATCAAACTACTTTAAAAGAAAAACACTCGTTTTTTCTTCATTTCATGCAATCATTAACTTAAAGATCAAAAGCCTAAAATCTGCTTTCCTCTGCATTTTTGTACATTTTCATCAATCTACATAAATACCTTATAACCAATGCTTTTTAGACATATAGTAACAAAATACATCTTGTCACTACAGCATGGTTTATCAATAATCAAGCTCAAAAGTTAAGCGAATAAATCTCGTAGGTCTACTTACTGAAGGTGAAAGTCTAGGAACTAAATTTCGTAGGTCTACTTACTGAAGGTGAAAGACTAGGAACTAAATCTCATAGGTCTACTTACTGAATCTTGTAGGTCTACTTACTGAATCTCGTAGATCTACTAACTAAAGGTAAA
>JBGRPZ010000049.1:0-31138 GCA_041725915.1 Hyphomicrobiales bacterium
ATGTTTCTGTAGATTAGTGAAAATGTACAAAAATACAGGGGAAAGCAGTTTTTAGGCTTTTGATCTTTAGGTTAATGGTTGCATGAAATGAAGAAAAAACAAGTGTTTTTATTTTAAAGTAGTTTGATATGAAAAGGTGAAGCATGATTAGTCAAAGAGCTTATTTATGATACTGCCTGTTTACTCATTCTGTATGTTTTCGTCGTAAATCAGACATTGAGTACTTCAGGTATTTTTTGTTTGATTTTATCAGACTTTTTAAATCACTTTAATGAATTAATCTTAAAAGTATGTATTAAGGATAAACTCTATCATCTCATATGAAAACATAAAAACAAAACTAATGCACATAACCACACATTCAAAAAAGATAAATAGCCAAAATACAACTACAAATTAAATATTAATTACATCAAAAAAATATGAAAATTTAAATCACCAAACTTTATTTAATATAAAATTTAACATTATAACTATATTTAAAACACTACACACCCCTATAATACTCTTTCATGAATGATAACAAGAAGCAATAATTAATAAAAATTTATTTTTCCTAAAACAAACCTATACCAATGGAATACAGACTAATAAACAACACAATATCATTTCACTTTAAAATATGAATAAAAAAAACACTTTTTAAATTATGGTATTTAAACTTAATCTATATATATTTATCCCTGAAAACACTGGATCTATATTTTTAATACCTCATTAAATACACTATTTTTTTATTATTTACACAATCCATAAACAATGAAAAAACTTTTATTTTTATTATTCACATTATGCATACTTAACTTAAATGCACAGACTTTCCAACCTATCATAAAAACTGAACTAACAGAAAAGTCTGATTATATTAATAAAATCGTCAGAGATGGAGAAGAAGAAGAAACTGGTAATTTCTTCGAAGGATTCAATACATGGCCTCCTAAAAACTGGACATTGACAGTTGTTGAAGGAGGAAAAGGCTGGCACAACACTAACTATCAACCATTTGAAGGAGATAGTTGTGCAAAACACACATATGAACAATTAGATTGTAATAGCTGGATGATAAGTCCTGGAATCACAGTACCAGAAAATGGTATTCTTGCATTTCACAATAAAAATGCAGGTACTGATTCATTTGCTGGTGAACATATTGTTTGTTATTCTACTGAAGGAAACGACCCTACAACAAACACTTTCACTACCCTTGAGAACTTAAATTATTCAGAAAAAATTTGGATGAGCCATGTTTATGATCTAAAGGAATTGGCAGGCCAAACAATCTATATTGGATTCAATTATAAAGGGAATGATAAAGACATATGGTTTATTGATAATCTGGAAGTAAAGCCAAGAGAAGAGTTTGATATAGAAATAAGAAAAATTGAAACAAAAGGCTTTGTTTTAGCTGAAAAAAATGCATTGCTTACTGTAGAAGTAAAGAACATTGGTCAAAATCAAATAACTGATGGATCTGTAAAAATAGAAGCAGGTGAATATAGTTCAACTACTGTTATTGGTGATTTAGATGCTGATGCTTTAAAAGTATTGGAAATAACATTCCCTGCTGTTCCTGAAGAAACAGAATATACTGCTACAATAGAATCTGTTAGTGATACTTATGCAATAAACGATACATGCAGAAAAACAATACAAGCTGTTGTTAATCCTGTTTATGGTTTTAACTTCAATTCTTATTTAGATATTTCAAACAATTTTGTGGTAATAGATAAGAATAATCCAAGAGCTATCTATTCTATTGCACCTACTAACCTTGATGCAGTAGAAGCTTCTGTAAAAATTGATGATTTCATGTATTTTAATTCTATGGAATTGGTAGAAGAAGCTTATCAACCAAAAGAATTTGGAAAAATCAATCTTAACACAGGTGAAGTAACTATTATTTCTCCAGCAAAAATATCTTTCAAAGGACTAGCTCATAATCCTAATGATGATTCTGTATACGGGATTGGTGTAGATACTGAAGAAGAAAATGCAGCAACATGTATATACAAGATAAACCTTGAAACTGGAGAAGCTACTAAGCTTGCAAGCAATACTAGCCCTAATGCTACTCATGCTTTAGGTTTTGCTATTGATGGTCAAGGCATAGGATATATTCTTGATGCTGCAGGAAACTTTTTTCATGTGTCTCTTGACGACTTTGGAATGACATTCGTGAATAAATTATCAGAAGCTCCATTATACACTTACCAATCAATGGCTTTTGATCATGAAACAAATAGCTTATTCCTATCTAAAGTCTATCAATCATACTTCGGAAATGTAAGTTGTTTAAGTAAAATAAGTAGGAGTACTTGTATTGAAACCAAATTGGGATTCTATGGCAACCTTACACAAATCACCGGGCTTTCATTCTCTAAAGGACAAGCTAAAGCAGTAGCGCTTACTGAAGGTTTCAACACATGGCCTCTTACTGGTTGGCAGATTGTAAGAAAGGGAGTTACATCAACAACTTCATGGGAACAAAGCAATGATGAATTTAGTGAAGGAACATCTTCTATCTACCATAAATATGGAAATGGCGATGGAACAGAAACTATTGACTGGTTAATCTCTCCTGAAATAAATGTCACTTCAGATATGATGTTTAGCTTTGATGAATATAACAGTGACATGGGTTATGTTGGAAAACACGAATTATTAATATCTAAGGAAAGTGCTGATCCTGATGATGAAGACTTTGTTGTTGTTAAATCTTTTGATGTAGCATCTGATGGATGGGAAAAGAGAACTATCTCATTAGAAGAATATGCTAATTCAAAAATATATATTGCTTTTAGGTATACTGGTGATTATGCTGCAAATTGGTATATTGACAATATCCTAATAAAAGAAAAAAACACTAAAGAAATAGCAGTACTAGGTTGTAATATCCCTGGATTCTTATCCAAAAAAGATGCTTTTGTTTGTACTGTAAAAGTGCAAAACTTAGGTAAAGAAAAAATTACTGATCAAGATGTAGATTTAATAATTGATAATAAAAGATTTACTGGAAAAGTAACATTAGAACCTAATGCTATTCAAGACATAGAAATTACAACATTTGACTTTGAGAAGAAAAAATATTTCATTGCTACCTATGCTGAAATGGATGGAGATGAAAATGCTCAAAATAACTTGGTAATGTATAATATGTGTGCAGAAGATCCAATATCTGATACATACGGATATGTTGTTTATAGTGAAGATGCTACATTGAAAAATGGACCTATAAAGTTCAACCCTGAAGATATGGAAACAGTAGTTAATATGGAAAATATAGCTGAGAATAATATTTATCCATATGCTGGTACTATGATCAACAACATTTGGTTTTGTAACTTCCAATTATATACAATTTTCGGAGAAAGAACTCCAAGACTTGATGATAAGCACAGAGGTAACTATCCTTGGATGTGGGGTGCTATTGATATTACCAATGGAAAAGCATTAAATACTGGTGAAACTAATAAGATATTTATTGAAATGTCTTATAATCATAAAGACAAGAAAGTCTATGCTATAACTACTAAAGATGAAGAAGATGTTGTAACTTCAGATATATATACTGTAAATCCTTCAAACGGAGAATATGAACATATAGGGGAATGCTCTCTAAATATAGCAGCTTTTGCCATAAATAAAGAAGGTGTCGCTTATGCCATATGTACAGACAAAAATCTTTATATAATTAATCTTGAAGACATGACTCCTACTTTAGTAGGAAATACAGGTGTTCAGTCTGTAATGTATATACAATCTATGGCATTTGAACATTCTACAGGACGATTATTCTGGAATCAACAAGGCGGTTCTAAATCTGCTTCATATTTTGTTGACATAGCTAATGGAGAAGCTTTTAAAATCAATGATAAAAAAGGAAATGCTGAAATAACAGCTTGTGCATTCCCTTATGGAGATACTCTACATACTGTTACATTCAATGTCACAAAAGATAATGCAGTAGCAGATTCTGTTAATATTACTATTAATGATATTGAAAAGATGACTAACTATGAAGGTAGTATAACTTTCTTACCATTTAGTAAAGATGCAGAAATTGAATATTCTTATATGGATGGCGATGATGCTAAAACCGAAACTGTAACTGTTGATAAGGATTTAGTTATCGATATTACACTTACTGATGTTAAAGAGTTTGCTGCTCATAACATAAATATCTATCCTAATCCTTCAAATGGAAGGATAAATATTACCAACTTAGCTAACAATACTGTTACAATATTAGGTATGCAAGGAAAAGTTGTCTCTTCGATAGAAATATTGAGCAATAACCAAGTAATTGATCTATCTAACTTAAATAGTGGTATGTATATATTAAAGACTATTGTTGATGGCTCTGTTCTTACTAGTAAGATTACAGTAAATAAATAATAGTAAAAAACATATTATTATATCTCATAATAAAAGGGAGTTGTAAGATTACAACTCCCTTTTATCTTTATATATCATGTAAAAAATCTGAATGTTAAATAATTGACTATATATATTATAAAGAGATCATCCATAAAACAGCAAAAAATAACCCTCCTATATTAATAAACCACATTATTCTCTCCTAAATAAGAATTCTTTTTTGACATGTTTTTACATAGCAACATAAACATTATTATGCATAATATAGTTGTTTTTTTTATTCATTTACAATGAATTTTAAATTCAACGTAAAAAAAGCATTACTCTGAAACTACATATAGAAAGCTGACATACAATAATCTATTAAATATAGAGTCCTCAACACCATAATTCGTCAATAAAAAACCCATCCTCTTAATAACGATACTTAAAGTTAATCTACATATATTTAGACATCAAAAAATACTGAGTTAGTATTCAGTTAATATGTTTAATTTAATAAAATATTAAAAAATAAACAATGAAAAAACTTTTAACTTTATTATTGATATCCTGCATATTTAATTTAAATGCTTATCCTTTATTAAAGGCCGAGCGAACAGAAGGCTCTGACCTTGAAATTAAAAAGATAGAAACAAAGGGCTTTGTTCTATCTGGTGAAGATGCATTATTTACTGTAGAAGTAAAGAACATTGGACAGAATCAGATAACTGATGGATCTGTAAACATAGTTGCTGGTGAATATAATTCAACTACTGCTATTGGTGATTTAGATGCTGATGCTTCAAAAGTGTTAGAAATAACTTTTCCTGCTGCTGCTGAAGAAACAGAATATACCGCTACAATAGAATCTGCTAGTGATAATAATGCGGAAAACAACACAGCAACAATAACAGTACAAGCTGTTGTTAATCCTGTTTATGGTTTCAATTTTGAAGCTCAGACAGGTGTCCCCGCTAACTTTGTAATGATAGACAAGAATAATCCAAAAGCTATCTTTGCAATTTCTCCTGAATCTATTGATAAAGCAGAAGCTTCTGTAAAGATTGATGATTTCATATATTTCAATTCTCTTGAATTGGTAGAAGAAGCTTATCAACCAAAAGATTTTTGTAAGATTAATCTTAGCACAGGTGAAGTAACTACTATTTCTACATCAAAGATCTCTTTTAAAGGCTTAGCTCACAGTCCTAATGATAACACTGTATATGGAATTGGTATAGATACCGAAGAAGAAAATGCAGTAATGAGCCTGTATAAAGTAAATCTTGAAACAGGAGCTACTACTAAAATCGCAAGCAATAATGATGCAAAAGATGCTGTATGCTTTGCTATTGACAGCGAAGATTTAGGATATATTATTGATACTGAAGGAAACTTTTCATATATAACTCTCAACAAGTTTGAGATAACTCATATAAATAAATTGGCTGTGTCTCCTATTTCTACACACCGCCAATCAATGGCTTTTGACCATGAAATAAAAACATTAGTTCTTTCTAAAACTTTTGCTTCTGATGAAGGAAATAAAAGTCATCTAAGTAAACTAAATAGAAGCACTGGAGCTGAAGAAAGAATAGGTCTTTATAATAACCTTACTCAAATCACAGGTCTTTCATTCTCTAATGCAGAATCTAAAGTTATATATTCTGAAGGCTTCAACGAATGGCCTCTTGCTGAATGGCAAGTTATCAGAAAAGGTAATCTTGATTCTGATTCTTGGAAACAAGACTTAACAATATTCAGTGAAGGTACTTCTTCTGCAAATCACTTCAGTGGTACTACATCAGTTACTGACTGGCTTATATCTCCTCAAATGGAAATAGGAGAAGATATGGTTATTACCTTTGATGAATGTAATCGTGATATGAACCTTGTTGCAAAACATGAAGTACTTATCTCAACAGAAAGTGGAAATCCTGATGATGGAAACTTTACTGTTATAGGATCTTTTACTGAATCTGCTGAAAACTGGACAGAAAGAACTATCTCTTTAGAAGAATATGCTGGTTCAACAGTCTACATCGCTTTTAAATATTCTGGTAGGTTAGCTGCTATATGGAGCGTTGACAACTTTAAAGTTAAAAAAGCTACTCCTAAAGAAATAGCTGTAACAGCTTGTAATATCCCTGCCTTTACATGTACTGAAGGTGATCTTGCATGTAAAGTTACTGTAGCAAATCTAGGTATTGAAACAATTACTGATGCAGATGTTAATCTAGCTATTGGTGAAGAGAATTTCACTCAAAAAGTAACACTAGAGCCTGGAGTTTCTAAAGAAATTGAAATAACAACATTTAATTTCACAAAGAATACTTATGCAATTGTTGCTTCTGCTGACTTAGAAGGTGATGAAAATGCTCAAAATAATGTAGTAGCATATACTGCATATGTACAAGACCCTATCTCTGATGCATATGGATATGTAGTATATAGTGCTGATCCAACCTTAAAAAAAGGTCCTGTAACATTTAATCCAGAAAACGCAATGGTTATAAACAACATGGATAGCGTTTCTTCTCAAGGTCTTTATCCATTTGCTGGTACTATGATCAATAATATCTGGTATTGTAATTTCCAGGTTAATCCTTTTGATCCTGATGCAAACACTGATAGAATGGTAGATTTTGATAATAATTCTAGATTTGCTGTTCCTTGGATGTGGGCTTCTATAGATACTGCGACAGGAAGCGAAATACATGCTGGTAAATCAGATAAAGTATTCTATGCAATGTCTTATGATTATAAGAATGATAAAGTTTATGCTATTACACCAGGTCTAGATGCAGATAATAATAGAGTTACAAAATTATATACAGTTAACCTGTTAAACAATAAGTATACTCTTGTTGGGAATTCCCCTGTTATTGTTTCTGCTTTCGCTATTAATAAAGATGGTGAAGCTTATGCTATATGTGATAATTCTAATTTCTACTCTATAAATCTTGAAAATGCAGAAGCAACTTTGATCGGAAATACTGGAATAAAATCAATATCTTTCGCTCAAACTATGGCTTTTGAACATACTACTGACAGATTATTCTGGAGTCATCAAAGTACAGAAGATAATCTTGCTATGTATTATGTAGATACTGAAACTGGTGAAGCTGCTATGATAAGTAGAAAAAAAGGTAATGCTCAAATAACTGCTCTTGCATTCCCATACGGTAATGAGTATCTACATTCAGTTACTTTCCATGTAAGTGATAAAAATAATTCAAACCCAATATTGGAAGCTGAAATCACTGTTAACGGAAAAGCAAAATTAACTGATGGCTTAGGTTATTTAACTTTCTTCCCATTTGATAAAAATGCTGAAATTGAGTATTCTTATGAAGATGGTGATGATGTTATTACTGAAAGCGTAACTGTTGATAAAGATCTACTTATAGAACTTAAGGTTACAGGTCTTGAAGATTTCATTGCTCGTAACATAAATATCTATCCTAACCCATCAAAAGGAAGAATAAACATCACTAACCTAGCTAATAATACTGTTACAATATTAGATATGCAAGGTAAAGTTGTTTCTTCTATAAAGGTATTGAGCAACAATCATATGATTGATTTATCAAACCTAAACAATGGTATGTATATATTAAAAACTATTGTTGACGGATCTGTTCTTAATGCTAAGATCTCAATAAGCAAATAATAGAAATAGAATACATAATTATATTTTTATACAGTAAAAGGGGTTGCTAAATAGCAACCCCTTTTTGTTTCATCACATATCCTGAGAAACTTTATATTGCCTCGTCTTTTATATTATAAATAAGCTTTTGACAGTTTCAACTAAAAACATATTGTGTAATGAAAATAAAGATAGTCTCTGGATTAAAGTTTCAAAAGGATTTCTACTCCTTACCAAAGGATAAGTACGAACTAGTTGTCGTAAAAGATGACACTGAACTAGAAGAAGAAGTAAAAAGTGCTGATGCCCTCATTTCTGCTTTTGGTGTCAAAGTTCCTGATGAAATCATGCGTAAAAGCACAAACCTCAAGATCATCAGTAATCTCGGTGTGGGCGTGGATAATATCAATATTGAACTTGCCAGACAACTAGGGATAACTGTAACAAACACCCCTGACCCTGTAACTCTTCCTACTGCTGAGCTGATCATTGGGCTTACCTTGTCTTTACAGAGAAGAATATGCGAACTGGATCATGAGATAAGAAAAGGTAATGCCAAATTTGGGGTTATGCACAACTGGGGGAATTCCTTATTCAATAAGAAGATAGGAATCATTGGAATGGGTAGAATAGGTAAAGCTACTGCTTCACTGCTACAACCTTTCAATACTACAATCTCATATTTCCAGAGAAACAAACTCAACCAAAGTGATGAAAGCCTGATTAACGCAACATTCTTACCTTTAGATGAATTGTTGACTTCTTCTGACATTGTTATACTTTGTACACCTCTTACAAAAGATACTAAACACCTGATCAATAAAGAAACTTTAGATCTCATGAAGCCTTCCTCTATTATAATCAATGCTGCTCGTGGCCCAATAATAAACGAAAAGGATCTTATAAACACTCTGAAGTCAAAGAAGATAAAAGGTGCTGCCCTTGATGTTTATGAGTTTGAACCTGAAATCAATTCTGATCTATTGTTAATGAAGAATGTCGTGCTTGTTCCACATATTGGTACTGCTACTTATGAGACAAGAAAAGAAATGTTACAACTTGTTTGTCAGAATATCATGGACTTCTTTGATGGAAGGCCTTTGAAGAACATTGTCAACATCATATAAGATAAATCCCCCTTTATATTTTTTCTAAATTACAGTATTAAACGGCTATTTCCTTTTATTACGAACTTATGTTCATTACTTTTACATCCATAACAAGTAAAAGATGAATAGTAAAATGATCATAGCAATACCGACTAACAATGGAATAGTTGATAGTCATTTTGGACACTCAGAATATCATACCATTGTTACTTTAGGCGAAGACAACCAAATGGAAAAGAAAGAAGTCTTCAAGAGCCCACAAGGTTGTGGGTGTAAATCAAACTTGCCACAGATATTAAGTAATATGGGTGTCAATGTTATGCTTGCAGGAAATATGGGCGCAGGTGCTCTTATGAAACTAAACGAATCTGGCATAAAAGTATATAGAGGATGCCAAGGAGACGTTGACGCTCTTATCAATGACTTTATAGAAAATAAAATTATTGACTCTGGAATAGGCTGCACTTCCCATGAAGAAGGACATGAATGCGGTAATCATTAGTAATTTATCAGGTTAATTTTTGATTATGGAGGTAGGCAAAGTGCTTGCCTCTTTTATTTTATATATGAAATCTCCCTAAAAACAATCATACTAATGCATCTATAAAACACAAATAAAAGCCCTCATTTTATCCTAAATAAACCCTCAAAAAAAAAATATCGCCTTTATTTATAATTTCCGACCAAATATGCCATAATCAAAATTTTAGCCGCGATTTATCCTCTTTTTCGCTTCATTTTTAAATTTCATAGAATTGAATTCAAAAATTCAATCCTACAAAGTAAATAACTGAATAGGGTCAGTTCAAAAACTCAATCCTGCAAGTTGAGTAAATGAATAGAGTCAATCTAAAAACTAAGTGTACTCATAAATGTAAACTGAATATATTCACTTATTCAAATGGCAGTAAATAAAAATGAAAATGATCAAAATCAATAAGAAGTATACATATATAACATTAATAATCAGAACTTACATACACCATTTGTTTTACAGACAACTTCCAAAATATTTTAACTTGAATTCTATAAAATCACCTGATAATTGGAATTGTTCTTGGGTTTGAATTTCTATAACATCTATTGAAAATATAATATCTATGTTATTTCATTTTGGAAGTACAACCCTATCAATAGATATAGTAACGGTTTCAGCTATACGGAAGTTTCCTAATAAAAAGGATGCTGAAATTGGCCTATAAGAGCCTAAAAGCATTCTATCGATAGCTGAATAAGGGTCAAAATTGGAGTTTACACCTTTATTTTGCATCAAAAACCTTTATTTTTTCATAAACGACATCTTGCATTAACTACTCACCAAATTACGGTTAAATATCATACCCAATAAAAGCTTGAATTTTACGAGTGATTTTTATCACATTCGATGCTTTAAAGTCATAAAATCTATTTCATATAATTCAATTCTTTTATGGCAATATCCATCAATCAATCAGAACAAATTTCAAACATTCAGTCTAATAATTATCATCACACATTACATCAAAATAAAATTATATATAGGCATAAAAATACTGTCACCTAATTATTCTTCAGTACATTAAAACATATACCAAGACAATATATCCCCTTAAATTTCACCTAACTTTTTCTTTATTATGAAAAAAACATTAACTCACTTTTTAATTGTTTCGCTTTTCTTCTTGTTTATTCCATTGTCAGATGCTCAAGAAGTATTAAAGCCTACAAAAGTTTCTACCCCTGCACATTTTGATATATCACAGCCATTATCTAAGGTCAAGCATATAAAAGCTGAACCTAGAAAAAGATCATGGAAAGAAAGCACTGTGAAAAATAAATTTGGATTTCTCGAAGAATTCAAGAATCCTCCAGCTTATAGAGGAGTAGACCCTGTTCTTCAGGATTACACAACACAAAACAGAACAAGTAATATCATACAGAATTTCCCGGGAATCCATAACCTGAATAATGTTGCCCCTCCTGATACTGATGGTGATGTTAGTCCAAATCATTACGTTCAGATGGTAAATTTATCTTTTGCTATATGGGACAAGAATGGTACACAACTGGTTTCTCCTGCGGATAATCAGACAATATGGGAAGGTTTCGACGATGGAAAGCCTTATGACAATGCCAATGATGGTGACCCAATCGTATTGTATGATGAAGCTGCCGACAGATGGCTTGTTTCTCAGTTTGCTGTAAACACTACAAACAGTAAATATTATGAACTAATTGCAATATCCACAACTTCAGATCCTACGGGAAGTTGGTACAGATATGCATTTGAGTTTGATGATATGCCTGATTATCCTAAGTTTGGTGTTTGGTCAGATGGTTATTACATGGCTATTAATCAGTTTGCCAATGCTGCTTGGTGGGCAGGCGGAGGTGCTTGTGCCTTTGAAAGAGATAAGATGCTTCAGGGTGACCCTAACGCAAAAATGGTATTCTTTGACTTAGGTTCTAGTATTGCCAGTATGTTGCCTTCAGATATAGACGGGATAAATCCTCCTGCCAACAGTCCAAATATATTTGTAAGCATGACAACAAATCAACTTAAAATGTGGGAATTTAAAGTTGATTGGAATAACACAAGTAATTCTACTTTCACCGCATTGCCAACACTTGCTACTCAGACATTCAATTATAGTGGTATAAATATTAAACAGAAAGGTACTACTCAAACACTTATGTCTCTTGCTGATAGACTTATGTACAGACTACAGTACAGAAACTTCGGTGATTATGAAGTACTCTTGACAAACCATACTGTAAATGCTGATGGTAATGGTCAAGCAGGTATAAGATGGTATGAGTTAAGAAATACAGGTAGTGGATGGTCTATTCATCAGCAAGGAACATATGCCCCAAACGATGGTCTAGGTAGATGGGTAGGTAGTATTGCTATGGATGCAAACGGAAACATCGCATTGGGATACTCTGTATCAGGAGATAACCTATATCCTTCTATACGTTACTGCGGGCAGTCTGCAGGAGCTCCTAGTGGACTTGGAATAATGGACATCGCAGAAACATCTATCAAAGAAGGTACAGCTTATCAAACCGGAACAAACAGATGGGGAGATTATGCGATGATGTCTGTTGATCCTTCTGATGGTGCTACTTTCTGGTTTACTACTGAGTATTCTGGAGGCGGTTGGAATTGGAAGACTCAAATTGCTTCATTCCAGATTGAGACTCCTACACCTGTTGCTCCTGTAGCTAATTTTGATGCTCAAGTAACAGAAATAATCGTTGGTAACGCTATCCAATTCAACGATCAATCAACCAACAATCCTACATCATGGGCATGGGAATTTGAAGGTGGTACTCCTGCTACTTCTACTGATCAGAATCCAAGTATTACATATAATACTGATGGTACTTACAAAGTGAAGTTAACAGTAAGTAATGCAGAAGGATCAGATAGCAAAGAAGTACTTAACTATATTACTGTTAATCCTATTCAGGCACCTGTAGCTGCATTTACTGCTGATAATACTTCTATTACTACAGCAAATCAGGTGAACTTTACCGATAACAGTACAAATATACCTACATCATGGGCATGGGAATTTGAAGGTGGTACTCCTGCTACTTCTACTGACCAAAACCCAAGTATTACATATAATGCTGCTGGTACTTACAAAGTGAAGCTTACTGCTACAAACTCTGCGGGTAGCAACAGTATAGAGACTGATGACTATATAACAGTAGAAGATCCTGTATTGAATTACTGTGAGTCAAAAGGTAATAACAACACTTATGAGTGGATTGCTGGTATAAGTATTGGTACTTTCAGCAAGACATCAACAGGCTCAAACTATTCTGATTTCACAAGTGATGTTATAGAACTTGCATCAGGTAGTCACTCTGTCACTCTTACTCCTGGTTTCTCAGGATCAGGATATACTGAGCATTGGAAGATATGGATAGATTTCAATAAGGATGGTGACTTCGCTGATTCTGGCGAACAGGTTCTAAGTAATAGTAGTAATGCAGTAATCAATTCTAACATTGATATACCTGCTTCTGCAACAGGACAAACAAGACTTAGAGTCTCTATGAAATACAATGCAGCACCGGGAAAATGTGAAACTTTCTCTTTTGGAGAGGTTGAAGATTATACGGTATCTTTCTCAAGAGGTCTAATGAAAGTTCCTTTTATATCTCATTCTTTAGAGTTATATCCAAATCCTGTAAATGATTATTTCACTCTTAACCTAGGTAAGATTGAGCTTTCAGGAGATGTAGCCGTAAAGATCATGGATGTAAATGGTAAGATTGTTTATAATCAGAAAGCTAGTTCTAAGATTATAAGTATCAATGTTGAGAACCTCAACTCTGGTGTTTATGCTGTACAAATCACATCAGGAGATGATAATGCACAAATAATGTTTGTAAAGAAGTAACCACAAACAACCATATAGTATAATACAAAGGCTGCTTTAGGGCGGCCTTTGATTTTATTACTTGTTCTCATTTATTTTAAGTAATTTCAGGTTTATCTTAAATTTGTCATGAAATCAACAAGACAAACATTGTGAAGATCGATAACAAACAATTTCTTAAGACATCATTAATTTATACACTTGTTGGGGCTTTCTCTCCCCTTCTGAATTTACTTATTCAACCGGCCGTTGAAGGAAATAACTTACTTAATGCTGACGAATTCGCCTATATAGGAGTAGGAGAAATTATATTCAATATAATATTTATCCTCTGTGGATATTCCATGAACAATGCAATCGCCAGATATTATTATGACTTTGAGGACGACCCAAGTCAATTCAAAAAAATGGTATCCGGAATATTCAATTCTGTAATCTTTAGAGGAATACTAATAGCTGTATTAATGTTCTTGTTTGGTAGCTGGGCGGCTAAGTTCATTCAATACAAGGAAATGCATGACTTCAGCAGCTATGGTTATTATCTCTTGCTGATAGGTCTAAACATGGCATTGATACAAGTGGCCAGTGCATTCTTCAGGAATAAGAAAGCAGTGTTAGCATTTTCATTGATCAACCTTGGAGTTGGATTATTCAGGGGTGTATTTCAGGTGATATCTGTTTTATTCTTTGACACATCATTTATAGGATACTTTCAAGGTAGTGCCATTGGGGGTACTATTATTACAATCATACTGTATATATATCTGATCAAAACCTATAAGTTCTATTGGTTTCCTCCTTCAGCAAGGGAGATATACAGGTTCTCTACGCCTTTGGTTCAGTATAGTATCATTGTATGGGCACAACAACTTATAGAAAAGTACTTTCTGATTCAGAATGCCGACCCTACCCTATTTGCCATTTACAACAATGCCTTAAAGTTTGCACTAGGTATACAAATGGTGTTACAAGCTTTACAGGGAGCTTCTCAACCTGAGATTTTCAGATTGATGAAGGATGGTATCAACAAAAACAAGGGAGAGATAAGGAAACTGTGCAATATGCTTATTGTACAAACACAACTGATCATTGCGTTTACAATCATACCAGCAATGATATTCAATGAGTTCTTCTATGAAACAGAAATAAAGCTTGCCGCAGGGATCATAGCTATAGTATTCATCCGATACGTCTTCAGAACGCAAATCATAATATTTGGCTTCCCAATTTACTTTATGAAGAAGACAAAAGCCTTCCTTTATATCAACACTATATCTATAGTGATACTTATTATATGCAATTATTACCTTGTCCCTCGAATGGGATATTATGGCGCAATTACGGGAGCATTTATATCTATGACCTTTCAGACTTTAGCAATATATTATTATCAGAATAAAATCAGTCCTATTGGCTGGAACTTGAAGAAAATACTGTATTATCCATTGGCATTGGTAGGAATCACCATTATACTAGAGATAGTCAAATATTATACAGGTATCAATGCTTATATTACTTCAGGCATAATCACTTTATTGATATTCTTAAGTATCCTGATACAATACAATAAAGAGTTAAAAGAATTCACTTTAAAAAAACTTAGAAAATAGCATGAGAGCTTTAATCATAAAGGAGGTTCCCTATAATATTGAGGTGATATTACCTTATCTCAACAATACAGAAGACACCATCATATATACAGAGATTGAACATCCAATATGGAATGACTTTGAAGTCCGCCCGCCATCTATCTCTGAAGATGAGAAAAGCAGCATCAACTACTCTGCTATGCAATCTATCTCAGAGTTTGGAGATCATGAAATATATGGACTCTCTCTCACTGAATACCTCAAATACCAGGAAATGCCAGTCTGGCAATACAATAAGTTCAGGGTTTACTTCCTCTTGAGGAATATACAATATATAGAAAGAGAAATTGAACATCTGAAGAGCACATACGATGAAATTATTGTTGTCTCTTCTCTCCCTATGCATGTTCTGGGTGAAAAAAACAATGATAAGGTAAAGTATGTATCTACTGTCAATCATAAGATCAACAAGAAGAAGTTCATCCAATTTGCATTGTTCGCAGGTATAAGATGGGGCTTAGGCTTCTTTCAAAGGAAAGCTACAAAACTTCCGAATGTTATATTGGATAGATACGATAAGCAAGCCATCATTGACCCAAAAACTTTAGAAACAAGGATGGACAATGCATCTATGTCGTATTTGTTCGATGAATGCGAAGATCGATTTCTTGTTATTGATGACCCAGAACCACCCAAGTTCAATAACAACATCCCTTTCAGGCTTAAGAAGCATATGTTTGTCAATACATTTCGCAATAGAAATAGAATCTTTGGTGAACATATATTGATACAAGCCTTATTCTCCCGATCACTAAAGGAAGAGCTTAGACAATTTGATACTATATATAATGAGAAGTATAATGTCATACTTGCAAACTGTAAAAATGTAGATAGAACTATATCACTATTACTTAAAAGTCTTCACAAATCGACATTGTTCTTTGCAAGAAAGTATCTTTCATATAGTAGGTTCTTCAAGGGCAAAAGCTTCAATACTATAGTGACAACAGATGAAAACAGCCCTTCAGTAAGGGCAATTCTTGATGCTGCCAGCTACCAAAACATGAAGACCATAGGCATACAACATGGTAATATCCACGAGTTACACCCCGCATATATTCATACAAAGAATGATATTCAACAAAACATTATAACTGATCTGACTTTGGTGTGGGGTGAGAAATGGAAGAAGTTTCTTGTCGAAAAGGGCAACTATCCTATAGAAAGACTTATTACAACAGGCCAAATACGCACTGATATCATACCTAAAATAAAAGGGAAAACACTTGAGTCAGTAAAACAATTCCTGCCAGAAGATAAGAACATCATCATGTTTGCTTCACAACCTCAACGCGACCCAGAATTGAGAAGAAAAGCAGCATACGATATATTCAAAGCCTGTGCAAAACTTGATGATATCTTCTTAGTAGTAAAGCTACACCCAAGAGAGAAGTTTGATTTCAACTATTATGAGAACATCGCTCATAAGGCAGGTTGCAGTAATTTCATGTTGACTTATACGATGGATTTATACGCTCTGTTGGCAGCTTCAAAGGTTGTGATAACATGCTTCTCTACTGTTGGAGCTGAAGCCATATACTTTGATAAGCCACTGATAGTAGTTGATTACCTGAAACAGGATATTCAAGGTTTTATAAAAGATAAGGTAGGAGTATTAGCCACTAATCATGAAGAGATCAGAGAAAACATAAAACAATACCTTTCACAAGATCAGAATGTAGATACAACTGCCTATAATGAATACATCGAAGAGAATGCATACAAGATTGATGGAAAGGTATGTAAACGTATTGTAAGTATTATCGATCGAAAGTCTCCAAGTGCTTTAGATAACGATTAAGAGCTTCATCCATAAGGTTGTTTTCTGTAAGTATCCTTTCTACAAACTGACGGAAAACACCTTCACCACCTCTTTTTGTCATTTCCCAGTCAGCATATGGCTTGACATATTCAGGTGCGTTTGCAGGACAAGCAGACAAACCAACAGCTTTCAATAGAGGAATATCATTGATATCATCACCAATATAGGCCACTTCGTCCAGAGAAATCCCAAGTTCATCACAAAGTCGTTGAGCTACTTTCAGTTTGTTTCTAACCCCCATAAACAGGTGATCTACTTTAACCTTCTGTGCTCTTCGTCTTACAATCTCGGTTTCCTCTCCTGTGATTATAGCTACAGGAATATCTAAAAGACGTAGATAGAAAGTACCTGCACTATCGGCAGTTATAAACTTCTTCCATTCATTACCTGTATTGTCATAATACATGCCGCCATCAGTCCAAACACCATCAATATCAGTGGCTATTAGTTTAATCTTCATCTTGAATCATATTTGGGTAAATAATTTCATTCATTGACACATCACAAGCAAGACGCTTGCCTATTATAGACGCTCTTTCTCTCCATTTGAAGCCATCACCAGGAGAAAGCATATGAATATCTTCCTGACCAATCAACTCACCAGCCTTAAGGTCTCTTATAGAAGCTATAGAACGTTCAAGCTTAACACTGGTTTGCTTAACTGCTTCGTCCATATAGAAAGCCTTCTCACCTAAAGCTCTTTCAATGTTGCGTATATCTCTGACCATTCGCCAAAGTCCATCCATACCCAAAGAACCTTTATGATCAGTACCTTTCATATTCCTATCCAAAGTGATATGCTTTTCTATCATCTCTGCTCCCATAGCGACAGCAGCAACCGGAGCCGCAATACCAATAGAATGATCAGAATAACCAATGCTATATTGAGGATAATGCTCTTTAAGCCAATCCATAGATCTTAGATTGATATTCTTATATTCTGAAGGATACTGAGACAGACAATGTAAGATCGTGATATTGGAATGATACTTTGAAAAGGTGTTAATTGCGTCTTCGAGTTCTTTATCTCCAGACATTCCAGTAGAAAGAATGACAGGAATCTTTGTTTCGGCCATAGCCTCCAACAAAGGTAGGTTAGTTAGGTCACGAGAAGCTACTTTCAAGTAATCAGGAACAAAGAGCTTCAATAAAGACAAACAACCAATAGCACATAAAGTTTCAACAACTTCCAATCCCTTAGACTTTGCATATTGGTATAATTCAAAATGCTCCTCATTACTCAACTCAAGATATTCCCTGTGCTCTCCATAAGTCTTCCCAAAAGAGTTAGGAGAATCATAAGGGCGGTTCATTTCCGAGGCAGAAAGCTCTTCGTTTAAATCACGCTTTGTAAACTTTACAGCATCCAAAGGCTTTAAAGACTCACCAAAAAGCTGATCTACGACAGGCTTTGCCGCAAAGTCAATTAACTTCTTAGCAATCTCAACTTCTCCATTATGGTTCTGGCCAACTTCTCCTATTATATATGTATTCTTCACAATTGTCTACTTTGAATTAAAATTAATTTGCTGGTGCATTTTAGTTAGGTAAACAGGATTATCATCAACAAGTTTCACCAACTTATATAAGTCATAACAGTTTTCTGAAAAGCCAGATTGTGGGTAAAGCTCTTTATATAAAAGAAAATCTTCTTCTGTGTCCAAAGTGAATCTTAAGTCTAATCTGGAAGAAAGAAAGTCAGGGCAAGGACACCAACTTATATTAAAGCTCTCAGGATAGGTGTATATATAATTGGTCACATGCTCATGATAAAGTTTCTCATCAGTACTATCAGCAACTTTTTTCAATGCTCTTAATGATACTAGTTCACCCCAAAAGCCAAGATGTGACTTTATTGAAGGTCGAAGATCATCAAGATGATAGGTTTTATAATCTTCCTTGTCGGGATTATATCCATGAAGCAAAGAAAGCGTTCCCTTCACATCAAAAAATGGATTGTCAGCACAAATCCTGATCATACTATCCATACAATGAGTTTCGGCAGCCTCAACAAACCTTGATAACACATCGTCTTCTGAACCACGAAAAACATCTACATTTAACATCTTCCCTAGCTCTGCAAGCTCATCATCAGCCTTATTTGTTGTCGTCGCAAGGATAACAGGCAAATTATCGATATTAAATTCAATAATACGTTCTATCAGAATCTGTAATATAGTTTTATCATCATAAAACTTCATCAGCATCTTCTTAGGTAATCTGGTTGAGCCTGTCCTTGCTTGTATTATAATCCCTGTATTCTTCATAAATCCTGTATTCTTTTCAATCTAGCAAAGATATAACTTTATCATTCAAAGTAGAGTGATTGAATTCTGCACATTTTCATAAGTAAAGGTTGATTTACCGCATACCCTTACGGTAAGCCTACCGTATACTCCTACGACAGTCTACCGTATACCCTTACGATAGGCACTCGTATGGGTATACGGTAATGCAAGTTCTAACAAAAGGTAAAACAACCTATCTTTGCAAAAAACAATATCATGAGCAACTCATTAGAAGAACAAGCTAAAGCAATCATTCTGAAGCATTGTAAAATAGAAGATAAATCATTCCGGATTCTATGGGAACATAGTGTAGTTATAAAAGATGCATGTATAAGAATATTAGAAGCAAATCCAGATATAACAGTCAACAAAGAAGAGCTAATACTTGGCGCATTATTACATGATATTGGCATTATATACACCAAAGCACCTGACTTGGGCTGCAATGGAAAGCAGAATTATATTGAACATGGTTACCTTGGTCATGATATACTTATGAAAGAAGGATTGAGTAATATTGCTCCATTTTGTGAAAGACATACAGGCACGGGCATATCCAAACAAGATATAATCAATAATGAACTTCCTTTGCCTCAACGGGATTTAATGCCAATAAGCGAAGAAGAAAAGATATTATGCTATGCAGACAAGTTTTTCTCAAAAAGTGATAAAGACTTATCCACTCCAAAACCTTTAGAGAAAGTCATCAAGTCAATGTCAAAGTACGGAAAAAACAATAGAAACAGATTTATGGAGATGATCAACAGGTATGGAACAAAAGCCATCTACAACAATAAATAAAAGTATCTATAAGTTTTAGGAAAGTAAACTCTAATGGGTAATCCACCCTAATATTCCTAAAACCTAAATTATGATTTCTCCTTTATTTAGTCAACTACTATTACCTTTTATATTGGCCATGTTTCTAGCTATGAACATGGGAGGAAGTGGAACAGCACCTGCATTTTCAGCAGCATACGGATCCAATGTATTGAAAAGAGGAGCAATACCCGGGCTGTTTGGCATCATGGTGTTTCTAGGTGCAATAATTGCAGGTAAGGGCGTAGCTATTACCTTAGGCAAGGGGCTTATACCATTTCATCTAATGAATATACCTCTTACCTCGACAATATTATTCTCTATCTCTATCTCTCTATTATTTGCTAACATTCTGGGAGTACCTCAATCAACATCGCAATCAACAGTATTTGCGTTAATCGGCCCTTCAATCTACTTTCATGTTTTCAATTCAAAGTTATTGTTTACAGAAATTATCCCTACATGGTTTATACTTCCCCTTATTGCATTTGTAATTGCGTTTATTGCAGGGAAGACATTTCTGAAGAATGAAAAGAAGATCTACACAGGGAATAAGACAAAAATACTAAAGGCCATAGTAATATTTACATCACTTTATGTCGCCTTTGCCATTGGCAGTAACAATGTCGCCAATGCATCAGGACCTATATCTTCGATGGTACTCAATGAACTTGGAATAGTCACCGAGAACAGCAACTTTATACTTATCATGATACTAAGTACTCTTGTTGTTGCTCCAAACTTTGGAATAGGCAGTTCATTGTTTGGGCGTAGAGTTCTTGAATCCACAGGAAAGGAAATTATCGACTTAGGGCCAAAGTCAGCAGCAACAATATCTATAATAACGGCAAGTCTTCTGCTTTTGGCATCAATAATAAAAGGGATACCATCATCATTGGTACAACTAAATACAGCAGCTATATTAGGTATCGGTATCGCAAGATTTGGGAGAAGGAAAATACTTCGCAATAGTACAGTCAAGAAGTTCTGGTTTATATGGATTGTCGCCCCATTGTTTGCTTTTACCTTATCAATCTTTCTTACATGGATGTTGGATTTATGCGGATGCTTCTAATACACAGACATAACACACTGAATAGCAACAGCTATAAAACAAAGCAAACACTTAAATCAGTTTAAATAATACAACATTATACGTATCTTACCGTTTGCTTAAAAATTTATTTTAACACTGATTATTGTTATCGATATATATGTTTCTTCTTTATTGAAGCTAATTGATAAACATATATTCAGAAGAGATAAATTTATTACAGGAAGATTTAATATAATAAAATTAAAGGGGAAAATATGCACTTTGATCTTACAACAAGAGAGAGTTATCAAAATGCTTTAAATGAGCTAAAAGAGTATGATATAAAAAACGACCCTTCAACAGCTATTCAACTCAATGAAAAAGAAAAAGCTGCAGAAAGATACTTGGTCAACTTACGAGACCAACTATTAGATAAGTATAAAGAAGAAATGTTCTTCCCTCCTTCCAGATATTACTATCTGTCAAAGGATGAGATGGAAAATACAGACCTGTTCAAAGTTCTTCAGAAAATGCCCAAAGGAGGTCTGTTACATGTTCATACCAGTGGCACACTGGATGCAATGTGGATAGTCGAAAGAGCTATTCAGGAAGATAAGTGTTATGTCTACTGGGGAGAAGATAAAGTAAAACAAGGGATGTTCCAGTTTGCATATTCAGGCAAACAAAGTGAAGGATACGAAAAAGCTTCAGTGCTAAACGAAACCATTCCCAACTTCAAGCAAAGTCTTTATGAGAAGCTTTGTTTTATCAATGCTCAGGATACAAACACTATAGCATATTGGAAAGATTTCGAAGAGAAATTCGATAGAATCAGAAGTTTCCTTGCATATGAGCCTGTCTACAAAGATTATTATTACGCTTCTTTCAAGGAACTACTTGATGATGGAATTCAGCATGTAGAAATAAGAGCTACGCTTTTTGACTTGCTTCAGGATATTAACGGAAACCCTTATGCTCCTGACAAGATGATTGAACTTATGGAACAAGCTCTTGAAGAAGCCAGAAGAGACTTCGACAAAGATTTAACCATCAAGCTTATCTACTCAGGAATAAGACAATTCGATAAAGAAACAGTAAGAAAAGATCTTCAAACAGCCTACAGACTCAAAAAAGAATATCCAACCATGATTACAGGATATGACCTTGTAGGTGAAGAAGACGGAGGGTATTGCACAAGATTCTACCTTGACGAGTTTATTGATTTCAAAAATTCCATCAAAGACAAAGAAAACCAATTGCCATTCTTCTTCCATAACGGAGAAAGTAGTTGGAATCATAATGACAATCTTTTTGATGCCATATTATTAAACTCAAAAAGAATAGGTCATGGATTCAACTTGTTTAGATACCCACACCTGAAACAACTTGTAAAAGATAAGGATATCTGCATAGAAGCATGCCCTCTAAGTAATCAGATACTTGGGTATATTCGTGATCTTCGTTTACATCCTGCCTCTAGTTACATAAAAGAAGGCATTGCTGTTACTATCAATAGTGATGATCCGGGGATGTTCGGTTACAAGGGTGTTACTCCTGACTATTGGGTAGCATGGATGGCTTGGGATTTAAATCTAGCCCAGCTAAAACAACTTGTCTGGAATTCTATAACTTATAGTACTCTAGATGCTACAGAAAAAGAAGTTGCTTTCGTTGCTCTTGATAAACGCTGGAATACTTTTATTGAAGAGTTAACAGAAAAATATTAGAATCAACCAATTGTATTCAAACAAAGGTAGCTGTGTAATTGTTACACAGCTACTTTAGTATTAATCCAATTGCTATGCTTAATATTATAGATCTAAGTAAATCTATAGAACACTTCCCTCATGAGCCCAGATTCATGAGAATAAGAGTTAAACATTCAACTCATTCAAAATCTAAACTCCTTATCAAGTTATTATTGAAACTCCCTGCAAAACTATTTCCCAAAGGATGGTCAGGTTGGTCTAATGACAATATCAAGAATCTTGGTGTACACTCAACAACTCATCTTGATGCTCCATGGCATTATGATAAAGTCTGTGAAGGAAAGAAAGCAAAAACCATAGATGAAATTCCTCTTGAATGGTGTTATGGAGCTGGTATTGTTATCAACATGAGCCACAAGAAAGACTTTGAGTTAATCACATTGAAAGATATAAAAGAAGATCTTAAACGCTCAGGGGCTATTATAGAAAAAGGTACTATAGTGCTTATAAGAACTGATAGAGATAAATATATAGGCACAAAGAAATACTTTACTCATGGTACAGGTATGAGCGCAGAAGCTACAGAATGGCTTATCGACCAAGGAGTAAAAATTATGGGGATTGATCAGTGGGGATGGGATCTCCCTCTACCATACCAAGCCCAAGAAGCAAAAAATAAAAATGATGATAAGATATTTTGGGAAGCCCATCGTGTAGGTATCAACAAAGAATACTGCCACCTCGAACAAATGGTAAATCTAAGCTCTCTTCCTGATTATGGATTTATTGTAAGTGTCTTCCCTTTGAAAGTAAAAGGTGCTTCTGCTGGCCCTGTAAGAGCAGTTGCAATCTTGAAAGAATAATTCATTATACCAATAATAAAACCATGAACAAACGTACATTCCTTAAGACCAGTGCTGCACTAGGTGTTTTCTCTGCCTTTGCTCCTAAAGACATTCTGGGTAATCCAGATGAAAAGGTAGATGGTAAGTTAATCCTTACTGATAGAAATGGTAAATATACATTACCCCCCCTTCCTTATAGCTATGCTGCTTTAGAACCCATTATTGATGAAAAAACAATGAAACTACATCATGACATTCATCATGCTGGTTATGTCAAGGGTCTGGATAAAGCTACCATAGAAGTAAACAAAGCTATAGAAGAAAACGACTATAGCAAAATTGCTTATTGGGAAGCTCTGTTGGCTTTTCATGGAGGTGGGCACTTCCTACATTCTATATTCTGGCATTCTATGAGTCCAAAGAAAACAGATATGAGTGCAGAGTTAGGAAACTATATCACTAAAGACTTTGGCTCTCTGGACAACTTCAAGAACTACTTTGCTGCTTCCACAAATGCCATTCAAGGTTCAGGATGGGGAGTGCTTACATACCAACCTGAAGCAGACAGACTCATTATTCTACAATGTGAGAAACATCAAAACTTGTCTCAATGGATAAGCACACCTATTCTTGTTCTTGATGTATGGGAACATGCTTACTATCTGAAGTATCAAAACAGAAGACTCGATTACATAAATAGTTGGTTTGATATCGTAAATTGGAAATGGGTATCAGACAGACTTAGTTATATCAAGAGATAATAAAAGCAGGCTTAATAACCTGCTTTTATTCTTTATTAAATTAAAATATCTAATTGCCTATCACATCTGGCGATAAAGTCCCGATAATCTTCTGGCACATTTCTGTTGATATATATCACTAATAAACCAACAACACATAATTGTACTTGTGTCTTTAAATCTTCCATACTGATATTATTCAATCTCTCACCTTCAAGTAAGTATTCAAAAGAATCACCACATATATCATATATAGAATTATCGATTATCTTCAAAGAGTCATTCTTATTACCAAATCCTCCAACTTGAACCAAATAAAACAGTTCAAATATTCCAGGATATTCCACAAAGTATTTTATATATGACTTAAGCAAAGATTTTAATCTATCTCTTCCTTTCAATGAATTATCAATATCATTTAGAACATATTCTTTACATTCAGATTGAAAATCATTTATACATAGAAATACTAAGTCATTTATATCTCTAAAATAATTATACAAAGTAGCAAAAGAATACCCTGCTTTTTCTGCAACATTTCTTACACTTATAGCTCTGATTCCTTCACTTTTAAGTATCTCTTTTGCTGCATCAATAAAGTATCCCTTCATTCTCGACTCTTGTAACTCTTTATTCTTCATATATCAGTTATATAACAATGTTAAAACAAATGAACACTGCAAATGTAATTAACAATGTTAATAATAACAAACAATGTTAAATAAAGATTCAAAAGATAATTACCCCTAAGCAAAGAACTTTTAAAAGTTTTTTATATCTACATACAACCCTTCGCTTTTTTATTAACCCTTTAATATGGAAACAAAATCCAAGACAATACATAATTTGACCCAAGACTATTTTTTTGAAGACTTTTATAAAACAGGTAAGACTTCCTTTCTTTACCTGTTTTTTTTTACATTTACAATCGAAGCAAGTAGACACATCAATCAATTTTTATTTACTATCAATACAACCATTGCTATAAATCATTCCCCCTTTAAATAGAGGAATAAAATTTCTAATAATTTGAATTGGCCTAAGAAAACACTTAGTGAACGGAAGATAAACAATGATGAAAAGGTTATCATTGGATGTATTAACCAAGATAGAAAGTCACAAAAGTTATTATATGAGAAATATTGTAATGCTATGTTTACTACAGCATACAGAATAACCGGGGATAGAGATGAAGCACATGATGTATTGCAAGAAGCATTCATCCAAGTATTCAAGGATATAGAATCTTTTAAAGGCAACTCAACAATAGGAGCATGGATAAAAACTATAACTGTAAGAGCTGCTCTTAGAGCTATCAAAAAGAAATTCTTATTTGATGATATCGAAGAGCAAGAGCAATTATATTCAATAGAACCTGATATTTCAATAAATTTGGATTACCTCGAGAATGCTATAGCAAAGTTATCTGAAGGATATCGAACTGTATTCCTATTAATTGAAGTCGAAGGGTACACCCATAAAGAAACAGCTAGTATGCTAGGGATATCTGAGGGTACATCAAAGTCACAATTATTTCATGCAAAGAAACTATTAAAAAGATATTTAGCAAAATATAGTCTGGAAGGATGAAAAATAAGAATGACATATTTGACAATGATTCTTCCTGGAAAGACTATTTAAAGGAGTATAAAGCAGATCAAGGGTTTTGGAATGTCATTGAGGATTCTTTAAACAAAGAAAGTAATTCTATCAATTGGGGTAAAGAAACAGATAAGTTGCCACTACATAGTCCTGATATAGATCTTTGGGATAGAATAGAGAACAAACTAGACAGTAAAAAAAGAAGAAAAGTACTTTTATATTGGGTTAATGGTGTTGCTGCTGCAATACTATTACTCTTACTTATCCCTTTTCAATTTACTGAAAAGAAAAGTTCAAGAGAACACTTTGCTTACTTAAAACAAGTAAATCATCGCAAGGTGTTAGTTTCTTCTAAAGAAAAAGAAAGTAAGCTCGCTTACCATTCAGAAACAATAAAACATAAAAACAAACACATTTATGATCAAAGCTCTACTCTAACAAAAGTAATAAAACGTAAACTTAAAGCTCTTAACCAGATCGATATTAAATCCTGTGATACACAAAAGCAGCTTCTTCTTACTCCATGCATTTCTGAAGAGAAAAAATTAATGCTCATCAATGAGGTCTTATCTACTCAAGAATTCACTCATTCAAATGCAATAACTGATAAGGAAAAGGAAAAAGATCCTGCCAAATGGTTTCTCTCATCTGCTTTTAATACTGAGTTTATCAATAATTCAGGCTCACAGAATATAAATGGTAATGGAGCTGAATTATGCTTTCAGTATAATAAAGAAAAGTCAAACTTAAAATTTGGTTTAGCTTTTCAACAGATTGATCTTAAAGAAACTTATCATATCGATTATGAAACCTATGATTTTGCAGGAACCAGAAATAGAGATGAAACCTATTGGAAAGTGACTATAAATCCTGATGGTGAAATAGAATATTATGAACAAACAAGAAGTGTACAGGAAGAAGTATTTGATACTATCTCAGGACGTGATATTAGTAGCATAAGAAATGACTATCTCTTCCTTAAAATACCTGTCTCTTATGGATACCAGATTATTAATAGCAAAAAATGGTATTGGGATGTAAATGCAGGCATCAACCTGAATTTAATGATAAATTACAGAAGACCTAAACCAAGTTTAGGTGAAGATTACAGCAAAATAGTTAGTTTAAAATCTGATGACTATAAGTCAGATAATGGATTTAGCTATCAGCTACTGCTCCAAATGGAAACAGGCTTTAAAGTCGGTCAAAGCTCATGGTTATTTGGTGCTCCCGGACTTAGGTATTATCCTTCCAATCTTCCTATAAATAATATAACCAGTAGCGATTCCAGATTAAAATTCAACTTTGGAATAGGCTTAAGATTTAAATTATAAACACATATATTACGCAAGGATTAACTCTGTTAATCCTTGCTCTTATCCTATATTATTTTCTAAGAATCAACAAGTCTTTCCCTTATAAAAATAGTTGCTATACATATATATATAGTATATGGAATATTTTATTTAGCCTTCTCGTTATATCCTTACATTTTGGCTTATAAGTCAACTTATCAACAACTATTTTAATAAACTGTTTAAATAATCAACACTCCTTATTTATTCTAAGCTCCTATTATTACTAATATACTTTTCTACCTCAAAAATTTACTTAACATTCAATCTTAATATTATGCTACCCAGATGTATTTTAAGCACCCCTGCTAACCGTCCTGAAAGATTCCATAAAGCTAAAGAAATAGGTACAGATGCAGTAATGCTAGATTTAGAAGATGGTGTCGGTCTATCTCAAAAAGAAGTCGCCAGAAAAGGCATAGTTGACTTCTTTTCTTCTTTCAAAAGAACAGATAATAAATTCAAGTGGTGTTTAAGAATAAATTCAATTAGAACTACTGAAGGTCTCAAGGATTTATTAATGCTTAAACATCATTCTATCCAACCAGATTTCTTGATACTCCCTAAAGTTGAACACCCTGAAGAAATACAAATAATGCAAGAAATAATGGGAAAAACCCCAATAGCCCCAATCATAGCAAGTATCGAATCAGGGAAAGGACTTCAGAATGCCAATAGTATTGCTATTTGTCATGGAGTCTCAGGAATGATATTCGGTGGCGGCGATCTTGCTTCTGACTTAGGTTGTTCTATGGAATATGAAACAATGCTTTATGCTCGTAGCCGGGTTGTTCAAGCTTGTGCTATAGCAGGAATCACCCCAATGGATGTCCCTTTCCTTAAAATTGGAGAAGAATATCTTCATGAATTAAGTGATGAAACTGAGAATGTAAAACAGCTTGGCTTTAAAGGCAAACTTGCTATACATCCTTCTCATGTCTCAATCATACAAGACAAGTTCTATCCTGAACCTCATGAAATACAATACGCACATAAAGTTCTTTCTGCTTTTGAAGAAGCTGGTGAAGATGTATGTGTTGTTGATGGAAAAATGATCGATTATGCTCTCATAAGAAATTGTCAGAGAGTTATGGATATTGTAAATACTTTAAATCAATAATCATGAACTTCAAATCATATATACAAATCCGAAATAACACCTATATGGAGCTTTTCGGATTGGCTTGGGAAGATTTTCAAACTGGTCAGGTATTTACCCATAGACCCGGAATCACTATTAGCCAACAAGACAATAAAGAAGAAGCTACAGATACTATCAATAGTGCTCAATTACACTATGATGCCAGCTATGCAAATACTACAGAATGGAAAAAGTGCCTTGGCGTAAGTACTATGACTGTACAAAGGCTTATTGGTATGACTTCCAAAACTTTCTTCAGAAAGCATCAAATCACAGGCTTTGATAGTATTTCTATGACTCACCCTGTCTTTGATGGTGATACTCTGTACTCAGAAACCACCATATTGGAAAAATCCCCATATACAAATAATGCAAATGTGGGACAGTTGAAAGTCCAGACAATAGGAACTAACCAACACGGAGATGTTGTTTCTAAGTTAATATATGATGTTACTATATTTAAAAAGGGATGTCACCCAATTGAATTAGAACTTAAAGGTGATTACTCTGAAGTAACAGAAGATAAGTTTAATGGATTTTCTACAACTAAAGATGGTAAACTGAAAGAAGAAGTAGGTATTTTCTTCGAAGACCTCAACATTGGAGAAACTTATCTACATCAGCCCGGAAAAACTATTACTGAACAAGAGAGCCTTACCCATTCACTTAGAAGTCTGGATTGGAATCCTTTATATATCGACACTAATCTAAGTTCTAAACATCTTGATGAAGGTGATATATTGATGAATCCTTCATTCCTCCTTAGTGCTGCAACAGCTTGTACTACCAGAACCTGCGGTAGGGTTGTCGCTAACTTAGCATGGGAAAATATTCAATTTGTTAATGAAGTAAAGGCTGGTGATACTATATATTCAGAAACCACTATCCTCGAGAAAAGAGAATCTCACTCACGACCAGACCAAGGAATAATGAAGGTTGAAACCAGAACACGTAATCAAAATGGAGACATTGTGATCTCATATGAAAGAACCTTCCTTATATACAAAACAGGAAAAGGCCCTTATGGTCATGGCATGTATTAATCTTATCTAAAATAATTCTGGTAATTATGAAAAGTTATCATAGCGAATATAAAAGGAAGTTAACAACTCCTGAAGATGCTGCAAGATTAATAAACCCAAGAAGCAATATCTCCTTTGGAATGGCTATTTCTCAGCCTCCTGCTCTACTCAAAGCTATTGCAGATCTTGCAAGAACAAATCATTTTGATGAATTAAAACTTTTCTATCTCCATGCTGAAGAACATGCTAACAATACTGTGTTAGATTATGATCTTATGGATACTATAAAACCTTATCCTTTCAGCTTTGGTAGAAAAGAAAGAGAAATAAATACACAAGGACTAGCTAATAATAAAAAGCTTATTCATTATGTGCCTAATTCATTCAGCCATGTTCCTAGATTCTTAAGAACTAGCATTCACCTTGATGCTTATGTTACTACCGTAAGCCCAATGGATGAACATGGTTATTTCTCTTTAGGTACAAATAATGACTATGGCAGTACTGCAGCAAGAAACTGCTCAAAGCTTATTGTTGAAGTAAACAAGAATATGCCTCGTGTATTTGGCGATTCTCAAATACATATTTCTGAAGTCACAGCTCTGGTTGAAAATGATGTACCTCTAATTGAGATGCCCCCAAGACCCGCAAAAGAAGAAGATAGAACCATTGCAGAATTTATAAAAAATGAAATTCCTGATGGTGCTGCCTTACAAATTGGTGTTGGTGGTGTCCCTGATACTGTCTGTGGGATGCTTACAGACAAAAATGACCTTGGTATTCATACAGAGTTACTAACTCCAGGTCTACAAAAACTGATAGAGAACGGAAATGCTAATGGGAAAAGGAAAAACATACATAGGCATAAACATGTTTTCACCTTGGCAATGGGCGATACAGATCTCTATAAATTTATGGACAATAATCCTTCTTTGGAGAGTTATCCTGTTGACCATGTAAATGATCCCGCAATCATTGGAAGGAATGATAATGTTATCTCTGTTTGTGGTATTATCGAAATAGATTTATATGGTCAGGTAAATGCTGAAGGTCTGGGAGGCCGACAATATGGTGCACCCGGTGGACAAAATGACTTTGTCAGAGGAGCTTATGAATCCAAAGGAGGAAAGTCATTTGTTGCCTTTGAATCTACTACGAAGAATGGAACTATAAGTAAAATTGTTCCTCGTCTGAATAATGTGGTAACTGATCTTCGTGTAGATACTCAGTATGTTGTTACTGAATATGGTTGTGCCAATCTAAAAGGAATGTCTACTACTGAAAGAGCTAAGGTTCTTATTAATATGGCACATCCTAATTTTAGAGATGAATTAAGATCTTATGCCAAAGATCTAGGGTTTATTTAAGTAAATGTTAATAACATTAAATATATATTAAAGAAAGAAGCCATACAGCTTCTTTTTTTATGAAGTAGCTAAGTACACGACAAAAAATAATTTAGAAAAGGCATAAAAACAAAAAAGCACCTTGAAAAACCTTTATTTTGTGTTCGAGAAAAACATTAAAATAAGAGGGATTGCAAAGTGCACAGCAAATATACAGAGTTAAAAGATAAAATCAAGGAATCTACAGAATGGAATTTATCCAGAGTTAAAC
>JBGRPZ010000050.1:0-30659 GCA_041725915.1 Hyphomicrobiales bacterium
ATATTGAAACTTATTTATCTATAAATACAAACTCAATTATATTTGACACCATTAATAATGGGAAACTACAATCTTCTGTAGAAGTCTTACTCGTATTTAAGGATAAGGAAAAGGGAGAAATAAAAGATTATTTGAAATATGAGCTAAAAAGCAAAGAACTTGATAGCATACAGCAGAGAAGCTATTTTATATATGATCAACAAAGAGTGACTTTGAAAAATGGGATTTATCAATTGGAGATAAAGATTAAAGATCAAAACAATGAAGATCCTCCTATTGAATCAATCATTGATTTAGATGTTAATAATGGTATAAACGATGAATTTTCTATTTCTTCAATAGAGTTATTGAGAAAAATAGAAAAGACGAAGGAGGAAACTGTAATTTCAAAGGGAGGATATGATCTCTATCCAAGGCTTAGTAAGTTTTATGTTGATTCTGACTCTATAGTTATGTTTTATGCAGAAATATATTCAGCTAAAGATAAATCAGATACATATTTATTGAAATATAATATTGTTGATTCAGATGGAGTAGAAACAGATCTGGGTAAGATAGAAAAAGTAGAGATAAAAAATATATATCCAAAGATTGAAAAATTGAATATTCAATCATTATCTACAGGAAAATATAGCATCATAATTCAGCTTATCGATAAAAATAATAATACCTTAGCAAAGAAGAGTATAGATATCGATGTTTTTAAGAATTTAAATCAATATGCAAGTATACCTGATCCAAAAGCTAGTGAATCAGATTTGAAAGTAGCTAGGGAGAAGCTAATAGATTATACAGAATCTCTTTTTGCAATTAGTGATAATGCAGAAAGAATATATTTGAATAATGTTCTTAAAACTGATAAGACTAGAAATATCCTTTCTTTCTTTTACACTTTCTGGGAGAAACGCAACCCTAATGAACCATTAGAAGAATGGAAGAAGTACTATGAAAAGGTTCAATTAGCTGATAAACGCTATTCTATATTTAAAAGACGTGGAGCCTTAACTGATAGAGGACTTGTCCTTTTAAAATATGGAGTGCCTGATCATTCTTATGATGGTGCTGATGATATGAAAGCTAATCCATATGAAATTTGGCACTATAATAAATGGAGAAATATTTCGAATCTAAAGTTTGTCTTTTGTAGTAATGACTATCTAGCTGATTATGAATTATTACATTCTAATGTAAAAGGAGAAGTTAGAAACATAGATTGGGTAAGGATATTATATAAAGAGACTTTTGTTGAAATTATTTCTCAATCAGAGAATCCTGAACTAACATCGAGAAGCTTTGATAGTGAAAACACAATGAATTTAATTAATAAATCTTTTATAGCAAGTGAATTTAAAGCATTATTATATTATAAGAATCCACAATAGATTTTAAATCCAATCCATTATTAACCAAAATTTATAAAAGTGAGTAATTTATTAATACGTTTATTATTTTATTTAATTTCTTTACTTCCTTTTTTTCTATTACATGTTTTATCTGAGTTTATGTATATACTTACATATTATATTATAGGCTATAGGAAGAAGATTGTAAAAGAAAATATAAAGAATAGTTTTCCTGATATACCAAAGTCTTTACACCTCATACTTGTAAAGTCATATTATCAACATCTATGTGATCTTATTGTAGAGATAATTAAGGTGCCAGGAATGACTAGAGAACAACTTAAAAAAAGAGTTCGTATAAATAATCGAGAGCTACTAGATAAAATATACTCTCAAAATAAATCAGTATTAGTTACTACAGGACATATTGGCAATTGGGAATGGGCAGGTTCGATGATTGGCATTAGCTCTGCATTTAAGGGAATGGCTGTAGTTAAACCGATATCTAATAAATTTATTGAAAACTTCTTTAATAAGGGTATTCGACAAAACTTTTATCCTACTGAAGTGATTAACTTCAAAAGTACTTATCGTGCATTAATAAAGCACAGAGATAAGTCAACACTCACTGTTATTGCGGCAGATCAAACTCCTACTAAATCAGAAATTGGCTATCAAACTAAATTTATGAATCAAGATACCGGTTTTTTTGTTGGGGTAGAAAAAATGGCGAAAGCATTAGATTTAGCTGTAGTTTATATGAATACTAAAAAAGTGGGAAGAAGTAAATATGAGATAGATCTTAAACTTATCACTGAAAACCCTAAAGATACTGGGCAGTTTGAAATAACAAAAAACTATATTTCATGTTTAGAAAGAAGTATATTAGAGCAACCATATAATTGGTTATGGTCTCATAAACGCTGGAAACATAAATTAGCTTCAAAATAAATACTTAGTTAAGTTGCAAAAGATAGCTGTTGTTATATTAAATTTTAATGGTGAAAGACTATTAGAAAAGTTTTTACCTAATGTTATTAAATATTCATCTGATGTTGCTGAAGTAATTGTTGCTGATAATGCATCTACAGATGATTCTGTTAACTTTCTTAAGAAGAATTATCCCGATATTAGAGTTATTTCTAATTCACGCAATGAAGGATTTGCAACTGGTTATAATTTAGCATTAAAAGAAGTTGAAGCAGAATATTTTGTTTTGTTAAACTCTGATGTTGAGGTTACATTCAATTGGATTCAGCCTATAATTGAATATATGGATGCCAACAAAGATGTTGCAGCATGTCAACCAAAGATATTGAGTTGGTCAGATAAGAGCATGTTTGAATATGCCGGTGCTTCTGGTGGTTATATAGATAAATATGGATATCCTTTCTGTCGGGGTCGTATTTTTATGGATCTTGAAAAGGATAACAAGCAATATGACAAATCAACAGAAGTCTTTTGGGCTTCGGGAGCAGCTTTATTTATTAGATCTAAACTATTCCATGAAGTAGGAGGTTTTGATGATCTTTTCTTTGCCCACATGGAAGAGATTGACCTTTGCTGGAGATTAAAGCATCTTGGACATAAAATAATGTGCATACCTGATTCTGTAGTGTATCATGTTGGTGGAGGCACATTAAATAAGATGTCTTCAAGAAAAACTTACTTGAACTTTAGAAACAACTCTATATTGATGTTAAAGAATTTACCCAAGAAGCGTTTTATTTGGGTGATCTTCTATAGATTAATACTTGATGGAGTTGCAGGCTTAAAGTTCTTGTTGGAGGGCAACCCTTCTCATACATTAGCAGTAATAAAGGCACATCTATATGTGTATAAGAACTGGCGGATGTTAATAAAAAAGCGTAAAACTGTTTTTCGAGAAGATAAGGTCAGTTGCATTTATAAAAGAAACATTGTTTTTGATCATTACTTGAGAAAGAAGAACAAATATTCCAACCTTAACAAAACAGAATTCTCATAAGATGGCATGGGTATATCTATTTATTGCAGGTATTTTTGAGATAGTATGGGCTATTGGGATTAAATATTCCAATGGGTTTTCAAAACTATGGCCTTCTGTTATTACAGTTGTAGGGATGATATTGAGTATATTGTTCTTGAGTAAAGCATTGAAAGAATTGCCATTAGGCACAGCCTATGCTATTTGGACGGGAATAGGTGTGATAGGGACAAGTATATTTGGGATATTTCTCTTTAAGGAGTCAATAGAATTACTGAAGATACTATTCATATTGTTTATTCTTGTTGGGATAATTGGCCTTAAGCTAATATCAACAACAAACTGATATATTAACATCAGATCGAAGATACTTTATATTATTACTGAGCTAGCTATTGCTAGCTCAGTTTTTTTATATAAAAGATTCAATGGCTAATTGATAGGATTTAAGACCGAACCCGCTAATATTACCATTTACAGCAGTTGCTATCATTGATTTATGCCTGTAGCTTTCCCTTGAGAAGATGTTAGATATATGAACTTCAATAACAGGAATACTTATAGCTCGTATTGCATCTGCAATGGCGATAGATGTATGTGTAAAGGCTCCAGCATTTAGAATAATCCCATCATAAATCACACGACTTTTCTGGATGATATCTACCAGTTCACCTTCAAGATTACTTTGATAATAATCAATTCTGATGTCTGGATACTTTGCCTTAAGTTTCTTTAGATATTCTTCAAAACAGTCGGATCCGTATATTTCGGTTTCTCTTTTTCCTATAAGATTTAGGTTGGGACCATTAATAATGATAAGCTTCATCATAAAAAGTATTAAAACTTAAAAAATAATTCTATTTTTGCGTCCTGTTTTCAATGGGGGGTGCTGTAAAAGGCTGAGAGAATACCCTTTTACCTGATGGATAATGCCATCATGGGAAATTTGAAATAAGTATATCTCTCCTTTTATATCACCGCGACATTAAATAAGAACTGATTTTATAAAAACCATTATTATGAAAAAAGTATTAACTATACTATTTCTTTTATTGAGTGTTTCAACATTTGCTCAATATAAACTGAAAGTTACAGTAAAGTCTTATGAAGATAACGAAATTCTTAGCGGGGCACATATTTTTATTAATTCAGGCGAAAAAAAGGAAGTATCAGATTATGAAGGAAAAGTTGTATTTCATAATCTAAAAGCTGGCAACTATATTGTAAAAGCTAGCTTTATAGGATTCAGTGAGCAGGAAAAGGAAATATATCTAAACAAAGACACAGACATCACCTTGGTATTGAGAGAGAATGCCATTCTTACTGATGAGGTAGTCATTAAGGCTGTAAGAGCTGGTGAGAAAACCCCGTCTACTTATTCTAATGTTGACAAAGAGTTGATAAAACAAGAGAACCTTGGGCAGGATCTTCCTTATTTATTGGAGTCTACACCTTCTGTAGTAGTTACTTCTGATGCAGGTACAGGAGTAGGGTATACTGGAATCCGTGTTCGCGGTACAGATATTTCTCGTATTAATGTGACTATAAATGGTGTTCCGTTGAATGATCCGGAATCTCACAATGTATATTTTGTAAATATGCCTGATTTTGCTTCTTCATTGGAGAATGTACAAATACAAAGGGGAGTGGGAACATCGTCTAATGGTGCTGCTGCTTTTGGGGCTTCAATAAATATGCAGACAACAACACTGAATCCTGATTCATATGTGAGATATAGCACTTCAGCAGGTTCTTTCAATACATTCAAGAATACCTTGAACTTCGGAACTGGGCTGATCAATGATAAGTTTACTGTAGATGCTCGCTTGTCTAAGCTTACTTCTGATGGATATATTGATAGAGCATTTAGCGACCTGAAATCATATTTTGTCTCTGCTGCATATTATGGAGAGAAAGATATACTACGTTTTACTAGCTTCTCAGGTAAGGAAGTGACTTATCAGGCTTGGGGTGGTATCTCGAAAGAGATGTTGAAAACCAATAGAAGATTTAATCCTTATGAATATGATAATGAAACTGACAATTATCAACAAGATCATTATCAATTACATTATTCAAGAGAGCTAATAGAGAACTTAACTTTAAACTCATCTTTGTTTTATATCCATGGTCGTGGATATTATGAGCAATATAAGAAAGATCAGGAGATGCAGGAGTATGGCTTCGATCCTTTATTCTTAATTACAAAAAAGAAAGATACTATAAACTCAACAAATCTGATTAGAAGAAAATGGTTAAAGAATGATTATTATGGTGGTAATCTATTCTTTAATTATGAAACTGATCGTATGGATCTTACTTTTGGTGGTGGATATAATGATTATGAAGGGGATCATTATGGTAGAGTGATATGGGCACAGTATGCAAGCAATTCTAATCCTGATAAAGATTATTACTTTAATGTAGGAAAAAAGACTGATGCTAATGTATTTGTTAAAGGGATATTTGCATTAAATAAAAAGTTGAGCCTTTATGGAGATTTACAATACAGAAGTATCAATTATGATATTGAAGGATTGCATGATGATATGAGAGACTTGACGATGAGTAAGACTTATAGCTTCTTCAATCCAAAGGCGGGTATCTTTTTTGAAGCTAATAAAGAGCATAAATCTTACTTCTCTTTTGCTGTAGCAAATAGAGAACCTGCAAGAAAAGACTTTAGAGATGCAAAGCCACAACAGGAAGTGAAACCTGAGGTTTTATATGATTTTGAATTAGGTCATAAGTTCCAGTTAAAGAACTTTATGGCTGAAGCAAATTTGTATTATATGCTATATAAGGATCAACTTGTATTGACTGGCGAATTGAATGATGTTGGTGATATGTTGACAATGAATGTTCCTGATAGTTATCGTGCGGGTATTGAACTGTCATTTGCATGGAATATCCATAGAATGCTTAGTTGGAGAGGTAATTTTAGCTTTAGCAGAAATAAAATTAAAGACTTTACATATGAAATACCAAACTTCTCTCCTCCATACACTCCAAAGAAAGAAACTTTATCAGAAACAACAATCTCTTTCTCTCCTGATATCGTCGCAAATACTACTATATCAATAAAACCAGTAAGAAATTTATCAATAGATTTGACTGGTAAATATGTAAGCAAGCAATATATTGATAATAGACAAGATGATAATTGGGTTTTAGATCCTTATTTTGTCTCTGACTTGAGACTTGGATATAAAGTTAATACCAACTTCTTCAAGAGTATTGAATTTACATTATTGGTTAATAATCTATTCAATGCTGAATATGAAACTAATGCTTGGATTTATCCATATTATTATGGTGGACAGATCACTTATGATAATGGATATTTCCCTCAGGCAAATAGAAACTTTATGTTTGGAATTACTTTAGATTTATAAAAATCTTAATTGTATTAAATTGAGGCCAATTTAATTATATAGTTCAAATATGTATATCCTAACCCGATGAGCTTTTAATGGCTTGTTGGGTTTTTTTATATGAAAAAGCCTAAATGAATAATAATAAATTGCAAACTGGATCTTATTGTATAATATGTAGTTATGTCTTTGTTTAGATTTTTCTCTGATAGAAACTTGCTTAAATCTATAGACTATTATAACTTTGATATCAGGCAAAGGCTTTGAATAATAAAGATTATGAGAATAAAATTAAATATAAAATCTGCTATCTCTTCTTTGAAGAAAGTTATCCTTAAACTTAAGGATAAGCTTGCCTTATGCCCAAAACAATCTTCTCAGATTACCCAAACTTATAATGAAGTTACTCAGGAAACTCAAATAACTCATACAAGTTTTTATAACTGCATAGACGCCCTTCTTTCTATAATCAACAGAAGTATTCAAAAAAAGAAGAACACAACTACAAAATGGGGTAACTCTATAAATACTATAGAAGGAATCATAAAAAGTGAAATAGCTACTTTCAACTTTAGAATTCATACAAAACAGAAGATTCATAAAGATCTTACTAATTATAAAAGGAGTTTTGCTTATATAGTTGGAAATACAAATAAAAAGAGGTTGAGCAGATTATTCAATATAGGCTGATCTTTTTTTTGCCTTAAGCAAATTGCAAAAAAGTCAAGAGACCTACCGAATTTACCTTGAAACCTACTGAATTTACCTTGAAACCTACTGAATTTACCTTGAAACCTACCGAATTTACCTTGAAACCTACTGAATTTACCTTGAAACCTACCGAATTTACCTTGAAGCCTACCGAATTTACCTTAAAGCCTACCGAATTTACCTTAAAGCCTACCGAATTTACCTTAAAGCCTACCGAATTTACCTTAAAGCCTACCGAATTTACCTTGAAGCCTAATTGGCTTTTTTTGAGATAAATATAATTTCGCTACTATATTTTAGAATTAGGTGAATTAAAATACAAAGTTTAGTGAGAAATGAAAATTTTAGGTCTTCTTGCTCTTTAAAATCTGTTTGTTTCATAATATTATATAATGTAGATGTTTGAAATTAAACAATTAAGAGAAGTTTTTTTGTTTGTTTTAATGCTGACTTTAACTTCATGTTGTGGATATTTTATAGAATGTTTTATTGGCTGATGTGTGTTTGAAAGACAATTTACATTGAACACTATTTGTTAAGTCGTAGTTAAAAATTTAAAAAAAACATGACATATTGTTAACATATTAATAACTATTTCAAGTCCAACAAACTCAGGTATTTTGCTGTTTATTATATGTTCAAAACTTTTCAATTATGAAGAAATTACTAACATATCTAACAGCTATTATATTACTCGTTGTCGTATCTAATTATAGTTTTTCACAGAAAGATTCTGGTATGGATAAACCACTAGAAAAACAATTAGCAAAAAAAAGAAATAGTCTGAAGGCTAAAATTGGTAATAAAATAGGGAACAAAAGGACTTCAACTGAAAAAGAAGATCAGATGAAAGCTGTAGCTAATGCCTTGAAAAAAGGTGATAAAGCCATTGATTTTACTCTAATGAATGCTACAGGTGAAAAAGTAAATCTTTATGATGAGTTGAAGAAAGGCCCTGTTGTCCTTACATGGTATAGAGGCGCATGGTGTCCTTATTGCAATTTAGCATTGAAGTCATTACAAGAATCACTCCCTGAGATCAAAGCTCAAGGAGCTACTCTAATAGCTATTACTCCTCAGTTACCTGATAATAGTCTATCTCAAAAGGAAAAGAATCATCTTGAATTTGAGATACTATCTGATGTTAATAATAAAGTAGGCAAAGAATATGGTATTATTTTCAAGCTTGGCAAAGTGCAAGGTGAGCGTTATAATAAGTTTGCGAAGTTGGATAAAGTAAACGGCAATTCTGACCGTGAGTTACCTATTCCTGCTACTTATATTATTGACCAGAATGGTAAAATTATTTACTCTTTCTTAGACACTGATTACACAAAAAGAGCTGAGCCGTCAGATCTTATCAATGCTTTGAAAGAATTAAAGTAAATGCTCCTTAATGTTTTTTTACTAAGGCTGCCCAATCATCCCGTGGGTAGCCTTTTTTATTATCTACTTATAACAGATTGATTTTTTAGGATGGATTTGAAAATTAATGCCTTATCTAAGCATGCTCTTGTATGCCTTGTAATTTAAATTAATTCTAAGCGAAAAAAGTTTGTGAGATTTGATTTTTTTGTACTTTTGCCCACGGAGAAATGGCAGAGTGGTCGAATGCGGCGGTCTTGAAAACCGTTGAGGTGAAAGCCTCCGGGGGTTCGAATCCCTCTTTCTCCGCCAGAGTTTAGTCAAGGTAGCATCGGTTATCTTGACTTTTTTATTTTTATATCTTTCCTTATTTTCCCCTTATAGTAAGCTGTTCGTATAAGCAATTAAACATCAGATACTTTATTTCGTTAAACAATAAATAAAATCATTACAGGTTAATTTATTTTAATTTACGAATTATATATAAAACAATGAACACTTTACAGGAATTAAAGAAATACACTAAAGTAGTTGCAGATACTGGAGATTTTGAAAGTATGATAGAATATCAACCTGTTGACGCTACTACAAATCCTTCATTGATATACATCTCTGCTCAAGATAAGAAATACAACCATCTAGTAGAAGAAGCTGTTGCATATGCTAAGCAAGCTAAGAGCGACAAAAGGCAACAACTTCAGGCTTGTCTGGATAAGTTAGCAGTAAATTTTGGGCTTGAAATATTAAAGATTGTTCCTGGAAGAGTTAGTACAGAAGTTGATGCCAGATTATCATTTGATACAGAAAAGACAGTAGAGAAAGCAAGAGAGCTTATAAAACTATATGAAGCTTCAGGAATCAATAAAGAACGAATTCTGATAAAAATTGCTTCTACATGGGAAGGTATTAAGGCTGCGGAGATACTAGAGAAAGAAGGAATAAGATGTAATTTGACTCTTCTTTTCAGCAAGGTTCAGGCTATAGCATGTGCTGAAGCTAATGTGCAATTAATTTCTCCATTTGTAGGTCGTATTCTGGATTGGTATAAAAAAGCAAGAAATGTAGAAAGTATTCCTGCTGACCAAGACCCGGGTGTTTTGTCAGTTACGGAAATCTATAATTATTATAAGAAATTTGGCTACAAGACGGAGGTAATGGGAGCCAGTTTCAGAAATAAAGAAGAGATAATTGAGCTTGCTGGTTGTGATCTTTTGACAATATCACCAGCTTTATTGAAAGAGCTTGAAGAGTCAGATGTCAAGTTGGTTCAGAAATTAAATAAAGAAAAGGCAAATGCTTCAGGAGAAGATAAGATTCATGTAGATGAACTTACATTTCGTTGGATGATGAATGAAGATCCTATGGCCACAGAAAAACTTGCTGAAGGAATCAGAAAGTTTAGTCAGGATCTAATCAAACTTGAAAGATTTATAGAAGATATATTATAATATAGAGATAAAAAAAGGAGCTATAATCTAGCTCCTTTTTTCTTTTTTTGAATATTATTTATAGTTTGCTGGGTTCAATGCTGAAGGTGACCAGTTCTTAAAGAAGCTTTTTACTTTGGCCATATCATATCCTTTTCCAGATTCAAGATAAGCAGAATTCTGAGTATGTATTCTATTTCCATCCTGATCCAGAATTACAAAAACAGGAAAACCGAATCTTTGAGGATAGCCTAGTTCTGCTAATACATCAAGATTCTTGTTTTCTTTACTGTAATTTACGTTGACCACAACATAGTTGTCATTGACCATTTTTTTTAGTTCAGGAGTATCATAAATATACTTATGAAACTTAATACACCATGGGCACCAATTCCCCCCAATCTTTAATAACACATTTTTATTTTCTTTCTTAGCAAGTGTTACAGCTTCTTTGATGTCTTTTTTTGCATCAGCAGAAGGGTCGTAAACTTTCACTTTAGATTGCGCTACAGCTGATACAGCTATAAGCATCATAGCAACAAAAGTTATATTTTTCACTAACTGTTTCATAGTTATATTTGTTTTAGTTAAAATTAACGCTTTATAAAGGCCTCTATTTCTCATATTTTGTTAATTCTATGTTAAAGGCAGGAGAGTACAAGTTTAGGTGTTTGTTATCTTCTTTTCATTATCTAAAGTACTTAAAGCTGGATTCTTAGCATATGATAAAATTCTTCTTCTTTTAAGGTATATAGAGCATCTATGAAAGCTACATAAAATGATCCAGGACCATGAGAATGTTGTCTGGCAGCTTCTTCACAAACACCCATTATTGCCATAGCCCCTATTGCAGCAGAATAATCATCTTCCATAATAGCAATAAAGGCAGCACTGACAGCTGTTGCTATACACCCCATTCCAGTTACCAGCGTTGCATCAAGGGTTCCATTTCCGATATACGCAAGTTTATCACCTTTCACCACAACATCAGTTTCACCACTAGCACTTAAAACACAGTCATAAGTATGTGATAACTCAGTTAAAGAGTCTAAAGCACTTTCTGTTCTTTCTAAGCTATCAACCCCTTTCATCAAAGGTTCACTACCTGCCAAAGCCATCATCTCTGCCGCATTGCCTCGGATCAATGTTGGTTCACTCATTTCCAGCAATTCTTGCATTGTTCTGGTTCTAAACTTTGTGAATCCTGCACCAACAGGGTCTATGACTATAGGTACTTCATTTCTATTAGCTACTTTTATTGCTTTTTTAAATAGTTCGATGCTTTTTTGCTCAAGAGTACCAATATTTATGAGCAAGCAATCAGATTTTTGCACTATCTCTTCAATTTCATCAATCGATTGAGATACAATAGGAGATGCTCCAATAGCAAGTTGTGCATTAGCTGTAGTGTTCATCACAACGCTATTTGTGAGATTACAAATAAGAGGTTTTTTTTCTCTTATCTTGTGGAAGGCATTCCAGATTTCATTTTTTATATGAATCATACAAGTAAATCTTATGATAGGTTTTTAGTCTGAATAAAACTTAATTCAATACAAAATAAGCCTACTTTAATATTAAAAAACGATTTGTAATTGTGTTTTATTTAAATAGATTACAAATAAAATCAAGGAAACAAATAGTTAATTACCAGTTGTTTTAAAGTTGTTGAGTAGAAGTAAAATGCCATTATCTGTAACATAGATGTCTTTTTCTATAGAATAAAGGATTTTACCTTCATAACTAATAGCTATCCCCGGATAGTCAGAGTAAAACTCTAAAGGAAGGTTTCCTCGAAAATCTAATTTCAAGCTTCTACCTATCTGTGGGTGTATTAATCTAAATGACTTTAAGGCTATTTTGTTTGAATTTAAGGTATTCATCTTTATTGCTAAAGAATCTATAGGTGGATCAATATTTATTGGAGAAAAGAAGTCGTGTCTATGAATATTGAAATTAGGAATGTAAATATGATTGAATAACTCTTCTGAGTTTATCATATCTTGATCACTCATTAAGCTCAAGAAATCATCTACTTTATCATCAGAGAGAAACAAAATAGTGCTTTGCTCTGAATTCTTCAACTTATTTATAATGTCAAAGCTTGAGTTATCTTTAATTACATCTTTATAAAATCGCTGTAGCTCTACTACACTTTCTAACTTCAATAAGTCAATAGGTTCTTCTATAGAGAAGACACTGAACATATTTCCTGTCACCAATTCTTTTACTAATCGACTTCTATTTATAGTAAAATTATTATCCTGATCTTTTTCTAACAATAACGAGAGCTTGTGATAATCTCCATTTGAAGCAAGTACATTTGCCATTGATTTTAGATTTGTCAGCTGACCAGGGTTATAATATGATGGAATTTGTAATTTACTATCCATGATATGGTTTAGGACTATCTTTTCAAGAATACTTTGGGGAATATCTTCAATGTTTCCGTATCCTTTATTATGGATAAATTGTTGAAATACTCCATCATTTGGCACTAATATAGAAAATTGAGTGCCTAATAATTTTGATTCTAAATCAATTCTCCTTAAAGCTTCAGTAAACAGAGTATATTTTGGATAACTACTAATATAATGTAATGCTATAGTGTAATTGCTTTCTGTCTTTATCTCTTCTTTTGATGTTTTTTTACAAGAAAGAAATGAAAGTATAATGAATAGTAGTAACCATAGTTTTTTCATAGTATAGCAGTTAATGGATGTCGTAAGATTTAAGGCTTTTTGTTTTATACCCTGATTGAAAAGAATATAATATTGGGAAGGTGTAAATATCTATACAAAAGTAAACATAATCAGTCAATTATAGTTTACATTTATTTTGTACTTATCTGGTACATATAAAAAAAGCTGTCTGTTGACAGCTTAAGAAAGTAATAAGGTTTATTTCCTTTATCCAGCAAGAGTTCTTACTAACTCAAGTGTAGTGCGATTAAGATCTTTATGATATTTTATGGATTTATTGAAAGGTGTAAAATGTATATCATGATGAATTTTACCTACCATAATATCTTTTTCACCTTTGAGCAAAGCCATTACAGCTTCGTAGCCCATGGTACTTGCAAGTACTCTATCATAACAACTAGGAGCACCACCCCTTTGAATGTGACCAAGTATGGTTACTCTAATATCGAAATAATCAACCTCACTTTTAATCTTCTTCATGATCTCAAAAGCTCCACCAGAAGTGTCTCCTTCAGCAACAATAAGGATTCCGGATTTTTTATTTCTTCTCCAGTCGTTCTTTAAGTGATCAAGTAATTCCCCTGTTAACATTGGATGTTCAGGAATAAGGATATCTTCAGCACCAGTTGCAATACCTGCATTCAATGCAATAAATCCAGCATCACGACCCATCACCTCGACAATAAATAGTCTGTTATGACTATATGCTGTATCACGGATTTTATCGACAGCCTCAACAACAGTGTTTAGAGCTGTGTCATAACCAATAGTCATATCAGTACCAAACAGATCATTGTCAATAGTGCCGGGAATACCAACAATAGGGAAGTTGAATTTATTTCCAAAGATATTAGCACCAGTGAAAGTACCATCACCACCAATAACAATAAGAGCATTTATACCATGAATCATAAGATTGTCGTAAGCTTTTTGCATGCCTTCCGGAGTTCTGAACTCTTCGCTTCTGGCAGACTTAAGTATAGTGCCTCCTCTTTGAATAATATCAGAAACAGAATGACTTTCCATACGCTCAATATTGCCTTTAATCAGACCGTCATAACCATTTCTTATGCCAAAAACTTCTATACTGTTGTTAATACCTGTTCTTACGACTGCACGAATAGCAGCATTCATACCAGGAGCATCGCCTCCTGAAGTTAAAATACCTATTTTTCTTATGGACTTCATATTATATATATAATATTGTGTATTTATTCTTTTATTAATAACTACAAAGATAATAATCGTAGTTTATAGCTGTTATTAAATAGCTTATTTTCAATAGGATCAAACGGACAGACTGATATTGACTACAAAAAGAAAATAAAGTACTACATTTGTGCGCATTAAAAATAGATTACCAGAATGAGTTTGAGCGAAGAAATAAAACGTAGGAGAACGTTTGCTATTGTGAGTCACCCTGATGCGGGTAAGACCACTTTAACAGAAAAGTTATTATTATACGGTGGTGCAATACAAGTAGCAGGAGCTGTAAAATCAAATAAAATCAAGAAAACAGCAACTTCTGATTTTATGGAAATAGAGAAACAGAGAGGTATCTCTGTTGCTACTTCTGTGATGGGTTTTGAATATGAAGGGGTAAAGATAAATATCCTTGATACTCCTGGTCACCAAGATTTTGCAGAGGATACTTTCAGAACGCTTACTGCTGTAGATAGTGTTATTGTTGTTGTTGATGTTGCTAAGGGTGTTGAAGCTCAAACTGAGAAACTTGTTAAGGTTTGCAGAATGCGTAAGACTCCTATGATCGTTTTTATCAACAAACTCGACCGTCCTGGTAAGGATGCTTTTGAGTTGATGGATGAGATTGAGCAAAAACTTAGCCTTAAGTTGACGCCTTTAAGTTGGCCAATTGGTATGGGGAAGAGTTTCAAAGGTGTATATAATATATACGAACGTAATTTGAACCTTTTCACTCCTTCAAAGCAGACTATTGAAGAGACTATAGCATTTGAGGATATTAATAATCCTGAACTTGATGAAATTATAGGTGAAAGCGCTGATGCACTACGTGAAGAGGTAGAGCTTGCTAAGGGTGTTTATCCTGATTTCAGTGTTGATGATTATCTTTTGGGAGATGTTTGTCCTGTATTCTTTGGTAGTGCATTGAATAACTTTGGTGTTCATGAGCTTTTGAATACATTTACTCGTATCGCCCCAACTCCAAAGGAAAGAGAAACCGAAGAAAGGTTAATTAAACCTGAAGAAAACAAGTTTACTGGTTTTGTATTTAAAATTCATGCTAACCTTGACCCAAATCACCGTGATAGAATTGCTTTTGTTAGAATCTGCTCTGGTGTATTTGAAAGAAATAAACCTTATCTCCATGTAAGGAAGAATAAGAAATTGAAGTTTAGTAGCCCAACTTCTTTTATGGCTTCAAAGAAGTCTATTGTTGATTTCGCTTATCCAGGTGATATTGTGGGTATTCATGATACAGGAAACTTTAAGATTGGAGATTCTATTACTGATGGTGAAATAATCAACTTTAAAGGTATTCCTAGCTTCTCTCCTGAGTTATTTAAGTATGTTGAGAATGCAGATCCAATGAAATCTAAACAGCTGGCTAAAGGTATAGATCAGCTTATGGATGAAGGAGTCGCACAGTTGTTTGTTGGTAAGAATACCAATAGAAAGATTATTGGTTGTGTAGGTGCCCTTCAGTTTGAAGTTATTCAATATAGATTACTACATGAATATGGTGCTTCATGTAGATATGAGCCTATACATTTATATAAAACTTGTTGGATTACAAGTGATAATAGAGCTTCTCTGGAAGATTTCATGCAAAGGAAATCAAACTTTATTGCTTTGGATAAAGACGGAAGAGAAGTTTTTCTTGCTGATTCGCCTTTTGCTTTACAAATGGCACAGGATAAATATCCAGATATAGAGTTCCACTTTACGTCAGAGTTTTAAACTTTCGGATATATACAATACGATATACATAAAACTGTCATGAAAAGAGCTTATTTATAATAAGCTCTTTTTGTTTGTGTTAGCTTTTGTTCTTTATTGTAAGGGAAAAAAGGGCTCGAAATTTGTTGATAAAGAATGTAACCTGTATTGTTAAAGTAGAGTCAATATTGGTGACAAAATAAAATATATTATATTTGAAAATTCTCAACAAAATATAAAGAACAAATGAAATACTTTGATAAAGTTAAGGATTACTTAATTGAGCTAGAGTACGAAATTGTTCATGAAGACAAAGAAGAATATTTGTTTATCGTGGACAAGGAAGATAAAGGGATTAAAAACCTTATCTTAGATTGTGAAGATGAAATTCTGATAATGGAGCAGCATCTGTTTAATCTTTCTGGTCCTCAGCCTGAAATCTATAAAGAACTTCTACAAAAGAATACAGAAATTATTCATGGGGCTTTTGCTATTGATGAGACGGGTTCAAGAGTAGTTTTCAGGGATACACTGCAGCTTGAAAATCTAGATCTAAACGAGATTGAAGGAAGTATGAATTCCTTAGCATTTTTATTATCTGAATATTCAGAGAGAATCCTTAAGCTCTCGCAATTATAGTATTTTAACATAAAGAACACATGAGCATATTTAAAAGAATATTTTCCATAGGTAAAGCTGAAGCACATTCGGTAGTTGACAAATTAGAGGATCCTATTAAGATGACTGAGCAGGGAATCAGGGATCTTAAGAAAGATTTAAATAATAGCCTTCAAGCACTAGCAGAAGTAAAGTCTTTAGCAATTCGTGCAAGAAGAGATGTAGCAACAAATCAGAGTAAAGCCAAAGAATACGAGAAAAAAGCAATGCTTTTATTACAACAGGCACAAAGTGGCCAAATAGATATGGCTGAAGCTGAAAGATTGGCTAATGAATCATTGATCAAGAAGAGTGAATGTGAAGAGAGTGTAAATCGCCATGCTGGAGAGCAAAAAGCTGTTGAAGCTAATGTTCAAAAACTTGAGTCTAATATTAATCGTTTGAAGACTTCTATAGGTCATTATGAAAATGAACTTAGAACATTAAGAGCTAGAGCGAGAATTTCTCATGCACAAAAGAAAATTAATAAGAATCTTGCAAATATTGATTCGTCAGGCACTGTAAACATGCTTGAACGTATGAAAGAAAAAGTTGAACAAGATGAGGCTTTATCAGAGGCATATCTAGATATTGCTGATAGTGGTAAAAGCTTAGACGATGAAATAGATACTGCTCTTAGAGGTTCGAAAAAAGTTGAAGCAAGTACTGCTCTTGATGAACTAAAGAGAAAGATGAATATGTAATTGATACTTTAATGCCTTATTTATATACCTGCTCAATTCGTTGGGCAGGAATTTTTTTAGTTTAATGATAAGATTACAGTTTTTCGACAAGTGTAAAAAATTGATTATAAATTTCTTCTGATTGCTATGGGCTTATTTGATTTTTTTAAAGGTAATAATAAAGAACCTAAGTATGATATACTTTCGATGAAGGTTACAGACTTAAAAAAGAGGTTCGTTTTTGAATATGATCTTGCCACTTGGGAAGTTCAGGAAGAATATACTTATGATTGGGGTAATAATGAGTTTACTAAAGAGTTTAAGATCTCTGATGGTAGCCGTGTATTATTTCTTTCTGTGGAAGATGATGATGAGGTTGAATTATGTCTGATGGAGAAAGTTCCTGTAAGGAGTGTTAAATCCGATATAACAGATTATATTAAAACTCATGAAGCTCCTCCAAAAGAGTTGGTTTATGATGGCCAAATATATTATATGGATGAGGAAGCTCCAGGCTATTTTAATGATGGCAAATCTACTGATGATGATAATTGGAAAGAGCTGATTTCGTGGACTTACTATGATAAAAGTTATACCAAAGTGTTGAATATTGAGCAATGGGATGAATATTCTTTTGAGGCATCTGTAGGTAAGAGAATAAAAGAAATCGAAATATCTAATATATTACCTCACGAATAATATTATTCAATGAAATTAAAGACTATACTACTCGTTATTGGGACTGTATTATTGCTAAAATGGTGTGCTTCCTCCTGTGATTCTAATGCAACAGGATTTAATAGTGATGCTTACAAGCAATCTGCCAAACATAAGCTTCTTAAAAGTATAGATACTATATCAGATTGTGTAGTTATACTGAAAGATATGGATTTTAAGGATGATAAATATTATCATCAATATAAAGTCATCTCCCAATTAAAACAACCAAAAGATACTATAGTTTCTTTTGACTCTCCAATGTATGAAGTTGAACCTGATGTTTTTGATAAATATAAGGACAATCTAGGTATGGAGATTTATTCAAAAGCTAATGGTGTGCTTAACAATGCTGTATCTCCTCCAGGATATAGTAACTATGTTGGTAATCCTCAATATGGCCGTTGGGTAAATAATAACAATAATGGATCTTCTTTTTGGGAATTTTATGGTAAATACAAGTTCCTGTCTTCGATGTTTGACTTAGCAACAAATCGTGTTAATAGAAGCTGGTATGATGATTATGGTAGATATCGTAATAGAGGGGATATATATTACGGACCTCAATATGGCAATAATCATTATTATGGTACTAGAGGAAAGCATTCTACCTACACAAAATCCAAATGGCAACAAAAACCTCTTACTTTTAAGGATAAAGTCAGAAGCAAAGTAAAACGTTCTGTAGGTTCATCTTCTTCAAATTCATTTAAGAGTAAAGTGAATTCCAGAGGAACAAGAGGTTCAGGTTTTTCTTCTAGCAAAGGTTCATCTTCTTCAAATTCATTCAAGAGTAGAGTAAACTCAAGGGTGACAAGAAGTTCTGGTAGAAGTTCAAGCAGCATGCGTTCACGTGGTGGTGGATATGGAAAATAATAAATTGACGATGTTAGATACAAAATATAATAAATATGGATTTTTTTAAAGATTATTCAATTTTATCACATATAGCAAATGGGGTTATTTATCTTATAGAAGGGTTGGTTTTAATTACCATAGCGAAGCTTGTATACGGAATAGTAAGACCTAAAATCAATGTTAAATCTGAGCTTGTAGATAAAGATAACTTTTCTTTTTCTTTAGCTCATGTTGGATATTTCATTGGTTTGATCATTGCTCTTGGTGGCATTATGAGTGGAACTTCTTATGGTCTTGTTCAGGATATCCTTGATCTTTGTATTTATGGGATTCTTGTAATTATTCTTCTTAATCTTGGTATTTGGTTGAATGATAAGTTGGTGTTTGGTAAGCTTTCTTTAAGAAGAGAAATTATTGAAGATAGAAACGAAGGAGCTGGAGTTATTGAAGCTGCTAATGCGATAGCTTCAGGACTTATTATTTATGGTGCTATATTAGGAGAAAGTGAATCTTATCTTAATGGGATCTTATATACAGTTATCTTTTGGGCTATAGGACAAGTATTATTAGTTATTACATCAAAGATTTATAACTTAATTACTCCTTATGATGTGTTTGGAGAAATTGAGAGAGATAATGTTGCTGTAGGTGTTGGCTTTGCAGGAACGACAATTGCTATTGGAAATCTTATATGTTATGCTATTTCTGCTGATGGTGCTACTATTGGTGAATTAGTGTTTAATATTTTATTTTATACCATTTTTGGTCTGATTTTACTTCCTTTAGCACGAACTTTCTGTGATGTAGTATTGCTTCCGGGAAGAAAGCTTACAGATGAAATTGTGAATCAGGAAAAGCCAAATGTAGGAGCGGCTGTGATTGAGGCATTTGCTTATATTGCTAGCTCAGTACTTATCATTTGGAGTATATAAAATATAATTTTGGAGAAGAGGTTTTGAGGAGTAAAGTATTAAAATTGAGCATCTTTGCTACAGGGCTTGCAGGTATTGTTGCAGAGTATATATTATCAACATTAGCTACCTATTTTCTGGGAGATTCAATATTTCAATGGACATTAATATTGTCTATTATGTTATTCTCTATGGGTTTAGGTAGTAGGCTAAGTAGAAAGATAAAGAAGTATTTGGCTGAAATATTCATACTAATAGAATTATGCTTAAGTCTGTTTTGTTCTTTCTCTTCACTCATAGCTTATAGTGCAGAGTCCTTTACATCTTATACAGGGATAATAATATACACCATGGCCATCCTTATAGGTATGTTCATAGGTATGGAAATTCCATTAGTGATAAGGTTAAATCAAACTTATGAATCACTGAGAGTGAATATCTCAAATGTGATGGAAAAAGATTATTATGGTAGTTTGGTTGGTGGTTTATTTTTTGCCTTTATAGGACTTCCTTATTTAGGATTGACATATACGCCTTTTGTATTGGGACTTGTCAATTTTACTGTAGCATTGTTTTTGTTTTATACTGTAAAAGGAGAACTCGAAACTTCTTCTAAAAAGAAATTATACTTTCTTTCTTCAATTATTGGAGTAGCTATACTTGTAGGTGTGTTTATTGCAAATCCAGTTATTTTATATGGAGAGCAACATAAATATGTTGATAAGGTTGTTTATGCTCAACAGACAAAATATCAGCGTATTGTTATTACAAAATGGAAAGATCATCATTGGTTATTTTTGAATGGCAATGAACAGCTAAGTACACTTGATGAAGTTCTTTATCATGAACCTTTAGTTCATACTGTAATGCAATTACATCATTACCCTCAGAATATTTTGGTTCTAGGTGGGGGAGATGGATGTGCAGTAAGAGAGGTATTGAAATATCCAAGTGTGGATAGTATTACTTTGGTTGATCTTGATCCAGCAATGACAGAGCTAGCTTTGACACATCCTGTATTGACAAAGATGAATGAAAATTCTCTTTCTGATTCAAAGGTGAGAGTGATTAATCAAGATGGCTTTTCTTTTATTGAGAAGAGTCTAAGCTTTTATGATGTTATTATTATTGATCTTCCCGATCCAAAAACGGTAGAGCTTAGTCGGCTATATTCAAAAGAGTTTTATACGATATGTAAGAAGCAAATGAGGCCAGGAGGAGTTATGATTACTCAGTCTGGAAGTCCTTATTATGCTGCCAGAGCATATAAATGTATAGAAAAGACATTTGATGCAGCTGGATTAAATACTTTGCCATTACATAATCAGATTCCAACACTTGGTGAATGGGGATGGGTTATAGGATCATCAAGTATGAATAGGGAAACAATGAAGAATAAATTACTTTCTTCAAAAATTGAAAATTACAATACGAAGTGGATAAATAAAGAGGCTATGTCAATGATTACTTCTTTTGGTAAAGATTATTTTTTACATGATAATATTGAGATAGAAGTTAATCAAGTTCATAATCCTGTTTTATATCATTATTATTTAAAAGGAAACTGGGGAGTATATTAATGGAATATAAGCATATTGAAGCACAAATACACAATTATAAAGTCTGGACAGATATTTATAGACCTGTTGATATATACCACTTATTGGATGAATGTTTAGAAGAAGCTGAATTTGTGATTCTGGATTTCACAGAACATCATTTCCCTGAAGGGGGTTATACTGCTGTATGGTTGTTGGCAGAAAGTCATTTAGCTGTGCATACATTTATGCCAGAGAAGAAGACTTATATTGAACTTAGTGGATGTAATAATGAAAAGACGAACGCTTTTATAGACATTATAAACTCAAGGCTAAATCTATATAATGAAGATAGTTCATGTTCTCATCCTTATTCATAGTTTACTTGTTAATATATCTTTTTAATAACGGATAAGCTTTAGGGATACCAAGCTCACCAGCTTTGCTTAGATCATTACATGCAAGTTGATACTCCTCAATTACAATTAATGTCAAAGCTCTGTTGAAATAAGCTTGGGCAAATGTTGGATCAAGTTGTATTGCTTTTGAATAGTCATCAATAGCACTTTGGTATTCTTTTAGCTGATTTATGATGTTTGCTCTATTGTACCAGAATATAGCTAATTCAGGATTAAGCTCTATTGCTTTATTGATATCTGAGAGAGCTTCATGGAATTCATTTTTGTTATAATTTGTATCTTCTTTTGCTTCCAAATTACCTATCTTAATATTTGACTCAAGGCTCTTTTGGGCAAATGAAATGTTTGCTAGCTTGTATTTAAGTGTAGCTCTGTTGAGGTATGCCATTGTATATTTTGGATTCATTTCAATGACATTTGTATAGAAGTTTAATGCACTCTTGTAGTTTTCCATCAGATCATTGAGCACCCCAGCAAGAAAGAGTGTATATAATTGTTTGTCCTGATAAGCTGTTGATTTGTTAATAGCTTTTTCTATGGTTTTTAGTTTATAAGACAGCTCTTCAGCTTTAATTCCAATATTTGAATTATCAACTTTAAGTTTTATAATGTTATTTGTAGCTTCATTTAATTGACTCAATGATTCAATATAGATATCTTGATTTCCAGAAACGACATACTCTTGGTTTCCCTTTTTTAGAATCTCAAGTGTCACATAATAATTAGGTTCTAGTTCAACTTCTTTTCTTTTATCAGCATTTTTAATTGGATCTTCGAAGTCTCCACTGAACATGACGAGCTTATCATATTTATTTTTTAAGGTTGATCTTTGACTGATCAGGCTTATATCGCTACGGGAATATAAAGGATCAAAGTCACTTAATGATTTGGCTTTTGTTCTATCATTATATGCACCTATATAGTTGCCTTGTTTTACTTTTGCTTCAGCACGTAATCGATAAGCATTTTGATGATTTGGATAGAGCTCAATTACTTTGTCAAAGTCTTTTTCTGCATTTTTGTATTGTTTCATATCCATTAACACCATACCTCTGGCATACCATGTATATATATTGCTAGGGTTGATCTTTAATACATCTGAGAAATCATTATAAGCTCCTTTATTATCTTTCAAATGTGTTTTTAGAATAGCCCTATTGTACAATGTCATAGCATTATCAGGTTCAAACTCTATTATTTTATTATAATCCTTTAAAGCAGCAATAGAATCATGAGTTTCAAGATTTAATCTGGCTCTGTAGAAATATGCAAGAGGATTATTCTTGTCAAACCTTAAACTCATGTCAATGTCTTTATGAGCATTTGTATAATTCTTGTTTTCCATTTCCAGATTAGCTCTTTTTAAATATGCAGACTGGAAGTATGGATCTAACTTTATTACGGTATTAAGATCTTTCTTACTTTTTTCATAATCATTTATAGCCTGATAGGCTATAGCTCTGTTTAGGTAAGCCATTTTCATATCAGGTTCAACTATAATGGCAGAATCTAATTGCTGTATTGCTAAGTCATATTTTTTTGTTTCTAGGTAAACAAGACCTTTACCAAAATAGAATCTAGCATCAAAGGTATTATACTCTAGGGCAGTATTAAAGTCTGAGATTGAGTTATAATATTCTTTAGTAAATAATCGACAAAGCCCTCTATAAAAAAGAGCTTCAAAATAAACAGGTGAAATAAGAAGAGCTTTAGAGAAGTCTTTCTCTGCACTTATATAATCTTGTAATGAGAATTTTATTCTTCCTCTGATATAATATGCTTCAAAACTTTTGGGATTAGAATTGATTGCAATGTTAATATATTTCAAAGAGTTCTTGAAATCCCCTTGATTAAAGAAACTTTTCCCTTTTTGAATAAAAACAGTGTGCTTTATTTGACTATTTGCATTTGTGTGGATAGTAAATAAAGACAAGATTAGAAATATATATTTTCGCATATTAGATTCTTTGTCTTTAAAGATAATATAGAAAACGAAAATTATTCCTTATTATTAAGTTGTTGGCTTTATATACCCTTTCTTTGTTGATAAATCATGATTTGTAGTTAAAACATACATTTTCCGACATCCTTTTATATTTCTAATTGTTTTAATAATAATGAAGCTTGAAAGTAGTTTCTAAAAAGATTCACAAATCTATTTTTATTCTGATTACGGAATATTTTTATATAGTTGATTCATTCATCCTATCATTGTTATGAGATTTGTTATGAGATTTAGATTTATTTTTCTATTGTTTGTTTTTGCCTGTTTCTGTAATAATATATATTCCCAGAAGAAAAACCGTCCTAAAGTAGGTGTTGTATTAAGCGGTGGTGGAGCCAAAGGTTTTGCCCATATAGGTGTATTGAAAGTACTGACTGAAGCTGGTCTGAAAGTAGACTATATAGGTGGTACAAGTATGGGAGGAATTATAGGTGGATTATATTCTATTGGATATAGTCCGGATTCTCTGGCTAGTCTTGTAAGAAGCCAAGATTGGGAAGTGCTGCTTACAGATAAGATACCTCTTAGGTATGTATCTATTGAAGAAAAGTTATATGATAATAAATACTTCTTTTCTTTTCCATTTCGGAATAATAAAATAAGCTTACCAAAGGGATATGTCACAGGGCAAAATATAAATATGCTTTTAAGAAGGCTTACATCTCCAGTATATGATAAATATAACTTTAAAAGTTATCCTATACCTTTTGTTACTGTAGCAACAAATATTGTAGATGGTAGTCCTTTAGTAATTCATAGGGGAGATTTAGCAGAAGCTCTAAGAGCGACTATGTCTATACCTTCTTTCTTTACTCCTGTGGATTATCAGGGTACATATGTTGTTGATGGAGGGATAGTAGATAATTATCCTGTTCAGGAAGTTAAAAAGCTAGGTGCAGACATTATTATTGGTGTAGATGTCCAAAGTCCTTTATATAAAAGAGACGAATTGAATTCTCTAATTAAAGTAATAGGGCAGACGAACTCTTTTTATAGCCAACAAAGTTTTGTGAAGAATAAAAATCTTACAGATATCTATATACATCCTGATATTACAGGATATGGGATGCTGGATTTTAAAAGCTATGATACTCTTATAGCAAGAGGGGAACGGGCTGCTTATAAGGCACTTCCTAAAGTTAAGGCGTTGATAGACTCTTTGAATCGAATATATCCTGAAGAACAAATTGAATTTGAAACCAAGCCTTTAGATTCTTTACTTATAAGAGCAATAGTTATTCATGGTTTAGAGAAAGTACCACAAAAGGTTGTTACTAATGACCTTAGGTTTACTTCAAATCAATATGTAACAATCTCTGAGATAGAAAAAGGTGTTAGAAGACTTTATGGCAGTGGCTTCTTTGATCTGATTAATTATAAATTTATCCCTTCTACTAATGGTGTCATTTTAGATATAACAGTGGCAGAGTCAAGAGGTGGTATTATAGGTCTTGGCTTACACTTTGATTCTTATTATGATGTTGGAATCCTTGCAAGTGCGATATTCAAAAACTCAATTATCAAAGGAAGTAATACCTTTGTCAACTTCTCTCTGGGTAAATATCCATATTGGAATTCTATACTTATGGTTGATAGAGGATATAAGGCTGAATATGGTGCTCAAATGAAGATATATGGGTTTGAATTGTACGAATATAGAGATGAGAAGAAGAAAAATTCAGTAAACTTCACCTTAGGTAACATTAGTTTGATATTCCAATCTACTTTTAGTGATAGTTTCAGAATAGGAGTGAAGACAGGAATGACATTTACAAGTGCGACAACTAATATTGGAGCTTTAGATATACCAAAGAATTATAATTCGTTTTTTAACCTTGAACTCTTTTACAGAGTCCTTACAACTAATGATATGTATTTCCCTACAAAGGGTGTTGATAGTGAATTGAAGTTTAAAATTGTTGATGCTCTTGGAACATATCAACAAGTGTCTATGGAAAATAATAGATTAGGTTTTGAAGAATCTAGCAGAGATGCCTATCTATTATCAGGAAAGTTCAAAACTGTAGTTCCTATAAGTAATAGATTTGCTATACTCCCTTCTGTTTATGGTGGTTTATCTATCGGGAAAACAATTCCGCCTTTCCATGACTTTTTCTTCCTTGGAGGGACAAACTCCAATTATTTTGATAATATGTACTCCTTTACAGGCTTGGACTTTGGACAGAAGTATGGCTTAAATGCCTTGGCTTCTACCTTTGAATTTAGATATAGACTTTCTGATAAGAGCTATGTCTCTGCTTTGATGAGTGGTGGAAATGCAACAATAAACTCGAGTGATCTTTTTAGGCCTCAACATTATACTTATGGTTATGGATTAAGTTATTCTTATAATAGCTATATAGGTCCTATGGAATTAAAACTTATGAGTGGCAATGAGACAAATAAACTTCTTGTATATATCAATATAGGGTTTGCTTTCTGATAGCCGTAAATGTCTGAATAATTAGATTCTTGTAAAATAATGTTTGTTAACTTTGGCGAGTTTTATAAGAAACACTAGATATAAAAATATAAGAATGAAATATAAAAGAATACTCCTTAAGTTGAGTGGTGAAGCACTCATGGGAGAACAGCAATATGGCATAGACCCTAAAAGATTAAATGAATATGCAAATGAAGTAAAATCTGCTGTAGATCAAAATGCTCAAGTAGCGATTGTGATTGGTGGCGGAAATATCTTTAGAGGTCTTCAAGGTGCTGCTCAGGGAATGGATAGAGTTCAGGGTGATTATATGGGAATGCTAGCTACTGTAATCAACAGTATGTCTATTCAGGCTGAACTTGAAAAAGTAGGAATAAAAACTGTTCTTTTGAGTGGCCTTAATATTGATCCATGTGCTGAATCTTTTTCAAGAAGAAAAGCTCTGGAAGCAATGGAAGAGGGTAAAGTCGTTATTATTGGTGGTGGCACTGGTAACCCTTTCTTTACTACAGATACTGCTTCTGCATTGAGAGCCGTTGAAATTAAAGCGGATGTTATTCTTAAAGGTACCAGAGTTGATGGAATTTATACTGATGATCCTGAAAAGAATCCAAATGCTACTAAATATGAGAAAATTACTTTTGATGAAGTTTATGAAAAGAAACTAAAAGTAATGGATCTGACTGCCTTTACTCTTTGTCAGGAAAATAATCTGCCAATCCTTGTTTTTGATATGAATAAGAAGGGAAACCTTTGTAAAGTCATTAATGGAGAAAATATTGGTACAGTTGTTTATAATCCTGAGATAGATAGTTAACATTACTTTGGCGGTTAACATAAAATTGTATTTTTGTAAATAAATGTACTTTAGAGTATACCCTATTCTATAATTTAACAAAACCAGTAATATCATAGACACATGACCGAAGAAGCTCTAATGTGCCTAGAAGAGGCAAAAGAAAGCATGGAAAACGCTTTATATCATCTTGAACGTGAATTCCAGAAAATTCGTGCTGGTAAAGCTTCCCCTTCTATGCTGGAAGGGGTAATGGTTGAGTTCTATGGAGCGGCGACTCCTCTAGAACAAACTTCTACTATTAATTCCCCTGATGCTCGTCAGCTTATTGTACAACCTTTTGATAAGAGTACAATATATGACATTGAAAAGGGAATCCTACAAGCTAATCTTGGTTTTAACCCTCAGAATGAAGGGGATATTTTACGTATTCTTGTTCCTCCATTGACAGAGGAAAGAAGACTAAACTTAGTGAAGCAGGCTAAATCAGAAGCTGAAAACGCGAAAATTAGTATGAGAAATGCTCGTCGCCATGCTAACGATACTGCAAAGAAACTTGAAAAAGATGGTCTTGCTGAAGATGAGAGTAAAAGATTACAAGATGAAATTCAAAAGGCAACTGATGATTTTATCAAACAAATCGAGAATATTCTAGAAAAGAAAGAGACTGATATAATGACAGTCTAAAGAAAAAAGAGGAGCTTATTGCTCCTCTTCTTTTTTGTCTTCTTCCTCTTCTTGGTCTTCTTCTTCATATTTTTCTGTCCAGCCTTTTATCTTCCTCAATATACTTCCTATACTATTATCCATATTCATTGCATTATCACATAATTTATCCCCTATCTTTTCTGAATATTTCTGTAAAAGTGCATGTAAAGTGAATGTACTTAGTATTTCTGATACTCTTTTTTGAATACGTTTCTCTTTTTTGTTGATCCGTTTATGGATTCTCTTTTTTACACTTTCTAGATGTTTTGTGCTTTTGAGCTTTATTGGCTCTACGTCTTGATTATCTTCTCTGATTTGTTTTGTGATAAACCTTAAGATAGGATTTACAATAAGGGGTTTCCTTAGGATAAATAATAAAATTCCCAATACAAGATAAAAAGCACCTACTATAAAGAAACCATATTGAATCTTTCCTACAGCCTCTTGCCACCAAAAAACAAATCCAAATGATATAAAAAAGAAAAACAATAGTAATAGAACTATTGCTGCTATAAATGTGAATAGATATGATGTTAGAGAAACAAATTTCTGAGTGAAATTATATGAGAAGAGTTCTAGCTTTAAGTTGAGATAATCCTTTGAATCATCTAAAATTTGATTGAGTCTTTCTGTATTGGTTTTGGCACTCATAAGCAGTTGGTTTTAGAAAGAAGAGTAAATTACTCCTGTTATATTGAGAATTTAAGATTTTACATACAGGTAAGTGGCTTCTGATTTATCTACCACTTACCTGTAAAAGTACTAATTACTATCCATAGGATCATTTATATCCTCAACAGGTTTGCACTTTTTATGATCGATATATTCAGAAATATTTTCCTTAAGATGATCTATCTTATCAGAGATCTCGGAGGCTTTCTTCTTTATTTTTTTCCTTGTTTTATTTCCTTTTGCAGGAGCAAATAAAACTCCTAAAGCCATTCCCGCTAATGCTCCTACTGTTACACCTGTTGTGAGGAGTATTAATGATCTGGAAGTTGTTTTTACTTTTTTCATCGTTTAACTAGTTAAAGGGGTTAGTAATCTATTGATAATATATAGGGGTGGATCCTTTTCCCTACATTTCAAGAGATGGAAGTTTGTTTATAGTAAAATTACTCTATTATTGATTGATTATCAAGCAAAAAGGTTATAATCTTTCTGTCCATGCTTTAATTATCCTAAATTGACTGAGGAACTCTCTACCAAATATCCTTATTATTGTATAGGTGGGTATTGCTAGAATCATTCCTCCCACTCCAGCTATACTAGCTGCAATGATGATAATTAGAAAGATCTCTATAGGTCTTGCTTTTACACTATTACTATAGATAAGAGGTTGGAGCACCATATTATCAATAAGATTTGCTACTAGGAAAACGCCAACTATTTCTAAAATATGATTGAATATCAAATTATAATCTCCTACACTTAGATCGGCACTTACTATAAATGTCATACCCATTATTGTTCCAATGATTGGCCCTAAATAGGGAATGATATTTAGTAACCCTCCTAAAAAGCCTATCAGGAAAGCATTCTTTATCCCAAATATCCATAGGCCAATGCTTAATAGTGCAATCATTGAACCTACTTCTGTTAGCAACCCAAGGAAATAATTTGAAAGTAATTTTTTTGTCTGATACAGTACTTTATGCATCTTTCTTTCATGTTCTTCTGGTGTGATCAATAAGAAAAAGCTTTTTATCATCTTTTCATCTTTGAGGAAGAAGAAAGTGATAAACAAAATAGAAAATGCACCAATAAAGAAAGTTCCTGTAGTCGTGACAATATGTTTAAAGATATTACTGAATGTTGCTATACTTATTGCTGACTGTATTTGATTCTCTAATGCTGATTCTATAGTTTCGTCGGAATTAATGACATTATACTGTACAAGAAAGTTCTCCAATTCTATTAATGGTTCTTGAAAATGGGTAAGAACCTTGTTTAAATTTATCTGGCTAATTACACTTGCCTGACTTGTGATTAATGGCACAAAAAATAAGATGAAACCACAAAAGATAACTAACATTGTGATTAGTGTCATCAAAGCACATAGAGAATGAGGGATCTTAAACCTCCCTATTCTTATGCGATCATAGAAGTGAATAATAGGTCTGCCAATAATTGATAGAATAGCCGAAATTACTAGATAAATGAAGATGTTGTTAAAGTACCAAATGAAGAAAATGACTACAGCTAATCCTATCAAATAGAAAAATGGACGAAAGTCATTCATAGTAATGTCTTAGTTTCTATAAAATTATCGAAATTCTGCCTTTTTTAGACGTTTTTAGTAAAATATTTTTTCTTTGCCATCGTATTATCGAACATATGTAAGAATTAGCATGTTTCTTCTTTAATGTAGAATAAGATTATTGATATGGAAAATAAGTTTATAAATAAGCTAAAGCAACGCTGGAATATTAAGAGTACTTACCAGGTGATTATAATCTTGATAGTATTTGCTTGTACTGGTACTTCTGTGATGTTCATTGAAAGGGCTTTCCTCGACTGGTTAGGTGTTAGGGACAGTTTGGTGTGGTACAATAGAGTACTGGTATTTTTGCTTGTTACTTTACCAATATATCAGGTCATCCTATTGATATATGGTTTTATTTTTGGCCAATTTCGCTTCTTTCTTGACTTTGAAAAGAAATTTTTCGGAAGGATAATAACCTTATTCAAAAAGAAAAAAAAGGGATTGGGGAATTAAATTTTAGCATCTTTTTGACGAAGTGATCTTAAACCACTCTGATAAAAGCTTGCTTTTCTTGTTTGATTTCAAACAAACTTCTTTTATAATGTTATGGAATAAACAGTTTTTGATAGAAAAGAAGACCTGAAATTTCCACTTCTTACTAAATTCTATACCTCAATTCACCTAATTTCGTAGATCAACAGACCTAATTCAAAGTTTAGGCATAAAATTATATTTGCTTGAAAGTAAATTCGGTAGGCTTTAAGGTAAATTCAGTAGGTCTCTTGAATTTTTTGCAATTTGCTTAAGGCAAAAAAAAAGACCAATCTATATTGGCTAATCTGCTCAACCTCTTTTTATCTGTATTTCCAATTGTATAGGCAATAATTTCTTTATGATAAATAAGATCTTCA
>JBGRPZ010000051.1:0-29937 GCA_041725915.1 Hyphomicrobiales bacterium
AACTCCTAGACTTTGAAATAAAACTCCTAGACTTTAAAACAAAACTCCTAGACTTTGAAATAAAACTCCTAGACTTTGAAACAAAACTCCTAGACTTTGAAACAAAACTCCTAGACTTTTACCTTTAATCAGTAGACTTACGAGATTTATTCGCTTAACTTTTGAGCTTGATTATTGATAAACCATGCTGTAGTGACAAGATACACCTTGTTGCTGTATACCTGAAAAGTATTGACTATAAGGCGTTTATATAGATTAGTTAAAATACACAAAAATAAAGGGGAAAGCAGATTTTAGGCTTTTGATCTTTAAGTTAATGATTGCATGAAATGAAGAAAAAACGAGTATTTTTATTTTAAAGTAGTTTGATATGAAAAGGTGAAGCATGATTTGTCAAAGAGCTTATTTATGATACTGCCTATTTACTCATTTTGTATATTTTTTTGTTGTGAATAAAACATAGAGTATTTCAGGTATCTTTTGTTTTATCAGACTTTTTAAAACACTTCAATATATAGAAGAATGCTGTTAGATTTCTTATTCTTCAAGAAATAATATCTATTTTTATTAGACGATATTCTAAGTTAATTATCCCACCAAACTAAGGATCAAAGTTATGAGACCTGTAATATTTATATTTTTCACTGTACTAACATTTAGTTGTATAGAAAGCACTCCTGTAAAGAATATGAGCCAGATAAATCATGATACGATTAATTGTAAGCTTGTTCAGGCGACCGTTTACCAGCAGATGGCCGCAGAGAAAGATGCATTGGCATATCAGGCTTTTAATCTTGCAAAGCGTCAATTAGCTATAAACATAAAAAAGGCCGATAAATCAATGCCATTAGCTATAATCACTGATCTGGATGAAACAATGATTGATAATAGTGGAGTTTATGGCGATTTTATATATAGTGATCAGGACTATCCAAGTGAAGATTGGAAAAACTGGCAAATCTCGGGAAAAGCAAAGGCTGTAGCCGGAGCCGTCGAATTTATGAAGTATGCAGATGAAAGGGGCGTTGAGATATTTTATATTTCTAATCGTCCTATTGATCTATTGGACGCTACAATGAAGAATATAACTTATAAAGGTTTCCCGTTGAAGGATAAAAACCATCTTCTGTTAAAGACAGATTCCGACAGCAAGGAAGGAAGAAGAGAAATGGTTATGGAAAACTACAATGTTATAATGCTACTTGGAGATAACTTGGGAGATTTTACAGATGTATTTGATGGTGTACCAAGTGAAGGGAGAAAAGAAGTTTTAGAGAGAATTAAATATGATCTAGGCACTAAATATATCATATTGCCCAATGTTCTTTATGGTGGATGGCTGTCTTCATTAGAAAACGATTATAATGACTTGTCAACTAAGGAAAGATATAATGTTATGCTTGATAAGCTGATAAGATCAGGAAATAGATAAGAAGAAGGAGGTATAAAAAAAGGGGCTACTCTGTTTGAGTAACCCCATATCTTTTGCAATTAACAAAAGTTATCTTTTAGTAAGCAAAAAGAGGGAATTGAGACATCATCTCGTTTACTCTCTTTCTAACACTTGCGATAGTTTCTTCGCTGTCAATGTTAGAGATTACTTCATCAATAAGCTCAACGATAGGCTCCATATGCTCTTCTTTAAGACCACGAGAAGTGATAGCAGGAGTACCAACACGAAGACCCGAAGTCTGGAATGGTGAACGGCTATCAAAAGGAACCATATTCTTGTTTACAGTAATGTCAGCTTTTACAAGAGTGTTTTCAACTTTCTTACCTGTAATTTCAGGGAATTTAGTTCTAAGGTCGATCAACATTAAGTGGTTGTCAGTACCATCAGAAATGATCTTATAACCTCTCTTTGTAAATGCTTCAGACATCACTCTAGCATTCTTTTGTACCTGAATGATATATTCTTTGTATTCAGGAGTAAGAGCTTCACCAAAAGCAACAGCTTTAGCAGCGATAACGTGCTCTAGTGGGCCACCTTGAATACCTGGGAAAACTGCAGAGTTAATAAGATCAGACATCTTTTTAACAATTCCTTTAGGAGTAGTATATCCCCAAGGGTTTTCGAAATCTTTACCAATAAGAATAAGACCACCTCTAGGACCACGAAGAGTCTTGTGAGTAGTAGTAGTTACAATATGGCAATGCTCAATAGGATTGTTAAGAAGACCTTTTGCAATTAATCCAGCAGGGTGAGAAATATCAGCCATAAGGATAGCATCAATCTTATCAGCGATTTCACGCATTCTCTTATAGTCCCAATCTCTTGAGTAAGCAGAAGCACCAGCGATGATAAGTTTTGGTCTTTCTTTCAATGCTGTTTCTTCCATTCTGTCATAGTTAACAGTACCAGTTTCTTCATCAACGGTATAAGCTACAGGCTTGTATAATATACCAGAAGAGTTCACATGTGAGCCATGAGAAAGGTGTCCACCATGAGAAAGATCTAATCCCATAAATGTATCACCAGCTTTTAAGCAAGCCAAAAAGACAGCCATATTCGCCTGAGCTCCAGAGTGTGGTTGAACATTTGCATATTCAGCACCGAACAATTCTTTAGCACGATCAATAGCTAATTGCTCCGATTGATCCACTACCTCACAACCGCCATAATATCTTTTTCCCGGGTAACCTTCAGCATATTTATTAGTCATAACTGAACCCATTGCTTCCATTACTTGTTCACTTACAAAGTTTTCAGATGCAATAAGTTCGATACCATGCATTTGGCGTTCTTTTTCCTGAGCAATCAGGTTAAATATTTGTTCGTCTCTTTTCATAATATATTACATTTAGAAGCTATAAGGATATAACTTACCTATACTTTATCTAATTGAGGAGCAAAGGTAAAAATATTCCAATTAAGTGTAGAACTCATAATTATTTAAAATTGTTTTCTATAATTTGCGTTTTTTCCCTGAAGCTCTAATCTTTGCTCTATGATTAATTTTAAAAGATATCAACTTGATAATGGCCTCACGGTTTTGATTCATAAAGATGAATCAACGCCTTTGGCTGCTGTAAATACTTTATATAAAGTTGGTGCTCGTGATGAGAATCCCGAGAGAACTGGCTTTGCTCACCTTTTTGAGCATTTAATGTTTTCAGGTTCTGTAAACATACCTGATTATGATCTTGTAGTTGATAAGGTCGGTGGAGAGAATAACGCCTTCACCAACTCTGATTACACTAACTATTATGTCACATTACCTGTTCAGAATCTTGAAACAGCTTTATGGTTAGAGTCTGACCGTATGCTAAATCTTGCTTTCAACGAAAAGGGTCTTGATGTACAGAAAAGTGTAGTTACAGAAGAATATAAACAGGTTTTCCTGAACCAGCCTTATGGAGATATATGGTTGCATTTAAGACCTCTTGCTTATAAAGAACATCCTTATAGATGGGTTGCTATAGGTAAGGATATTAGCCATATCACGAATTCAACAATGGATGAAGTGAGAGCCTTTTACAAGAAATATTACAATCCAAATAATGCCATACTATCAATAGCTGGCAACCTTGATGAGGAAGAGACTCTAAAGCTTGTAAAGAAGTGGTTTGATGCTATACCTGCTGGAGAAGATTTTAATAGAAACATACCTAAGGAAAGCCCACAAAAGGAATTCAGAACAGAAACGCTGAAGAGAAATGTTCCTTTTGATGCTATATATATGAGTTTTCATATGCCTGACAGGTTGAGTCAGCGATATTATGTGTTTGACTTGCTTTCTGATGTTCTTTCGAATGGTCTTTCATCAAGATTACATAAGCGATTGGTAAAACAACAAAAGTTGTTCAGAGAACTTCAGGCTTATATCTCCGGAGATCTCGATCCTGGCTTGTTTATTATCAGTGGAAAGCTTTATGAAGGTACTTCAATGAAGAAAGCTGAACAAGCTATTATCAATGAACTTGAACTTATCAGTAAAGAGCTTATCAATGAAGAAGAATTACAGAAGATTCAGAATAAAATAGAATCTACATTGATATTTTCAGAATTGAATGTCTTAAATAAAGCTATGAACATTGCTTATTTTGAGTTTATAAACCATGCTGAAGATATTAACCTTCAGGCGGCAAATTATCGTAAGGTGACAGCTGAAGATATTAGAAATGCGGCAAAAGACACTTTTGTCAAAGATAATTGTTCTGTATTATATTATTTAGCTAGCGAAGCTGAGTAGGTTTTTATAATTGATAAATCTATATTTTCTATGGATAGAAAAAAAGGAGTTACTCCTAAAGCAATTACTGATATTAAATTATCTTCTCCTAAAAAGCTTGAGCTAGATAATGGTATTCCTTTATATATAACTAGTGGTGGTAGTCAGGAGATGTCAAAGATTGAAATTGTCTTTGAAGCAGGTTCTTATTATCAAGAGCTTTCAGGGACTTCCTATCTTTTGGGTAGAATGATGAAGGTAGGAACAAAGTCTTATACTTCTGAAGATATTGATAATATTGTTGATGGACATGGAGCTTTGTTTAGCGCAATTCCTGAAAAAGATAGTCTTATTGTTTCATTAACCACCTTGAATAAACATTTACCTGCATTGATGCCTGTCTTGGCTGAGGTAATTTGTTCTTGTACATTTCCTCAGTCTGAGTATGATCAATTGGTGAATGATAGTATTCATGATCTTACTATTGATAGACAAAAGGTAAAGAACAGAGGGTTTTTAGAGTTTCAGAATTATATCTATGGTCTGAATTCTTCTTATAGAAGTATTAGTAATAGGGAAGAATATGATTTATTGAATAGGGATATTGTTGTAGACTTTTATCACCATCATATTATTCCTTCAAAGTGTAAGATCTTTGTTTGTGGGCTTCCTGATGATAATATCAAGGATGTGCTAAATAAATATCTTGGACATCAATGGAGAGAGAATATTATTATAGAACCTTCAAAAGCTTGCGCTATACCAGTCAAGCCAGACCGATACTATATTGATATTCCTGATGCTATGCAATCTGCCATCATCATGGGATCAGAAGTGCCTAATAAGAATGATAAGTATTATCATGAAATGGATGTGTTGAATACTGTCTTGGGTGGCTATTTTGGCTCTCGATTGATGGCGAATATTCGAGAAGATAAAGGCTATACTTATGGTGTGCATTCTCATATTGTCACACTTAAGCACTTCTCATATTTATATGTAAGCACAGATATTGCAAAAGGTTATACAGATCTTGTCTTTGATGAGATTTATAAAGAGTTTAAGAAGTTACGTGAAGAATTGATCAGCGATGAAGAGCTGGACAAGGTAAGAAGTAATATGTTGGGTAGCCTTCTTGGATCTATTGATGGTTCAATTTCTCAGGGCGAGAGATGGAGAACCTCGATATCTAATGGTGTTTATCCTGAGTTTTTTGAAGATAATATCCATATCATAAATACGGTAAAAGCCTCTACATTGCGAGAGCTTGCAAATAAGTATTTAAGAGAAGACCAGTTTATTGAAGTAGTGACAGGTCATGAAGAAAATAAATAAGATTTTAAAGAGGGTAGCTTTTGCTATCCTCTTTTGTTTTTATATTGATAGTTTTAATTTTCTTTTTAAGTTTGTTGCTCAATGAGTTTGATAGAGATTCGTTCTTAATCAGAGATATTATATATGAGAACTGCTATTTTTTCTTTTTTTTGTCTATTATTGAGTTTTAATACATATGCTCAGCGTGTTGATTCAAGCATTACTTGTCTTAAAGTTAACGAAGCTGGAGATGTAGAAGTGAATTGGAGTAAGGCAAGCACTACTTCTTTTCTTAAATATCAGTTGTATGTTATTCAGGATGATGAAAAGCCTGAATTAATAAAAGAATTTAAAGATGTAGACGATATATCTTTCGAACATAAAGGGGTTGGGGCAAATCATTCTTCTGTTAAATACTTTGTTAGAACAGTGAGAGGGGTTGACTTTACTGATTCTCCTATTATAGAGACTATATTCTTACGCCTTGATTCTCCTGATTATGCTCAGGCAAACTTATCATGGAATTCTCCATCTGCAACTTCTATCCCCGGACTTTCTGATGAATATATTTTGTATAAAAAGGGAAATAATTCAAAACCATGGAAGGAAATAGCTACAACAAATAATACTTCCTATTATGAAGAAAACCATGTTTGTGGAAAGTATATTTCTTATCAGATAAAACTGCAAGGACTTTTAGGATGTGAGTATCTTTCTAATGTTGTCAGCCTTGAGTTTAGAGACGTAATTCCTCCAGGAAAACCTGTATTGGATTCGGTTAGTGTTGTTAATGGTAAGATTGTATTGGGTTGGCAACCTGCTAAAGATAAAGATGTAGTACAATATACTGTATTTAAGCGTGTAGGCTCTGGGAACTTACCTATTGGTACAACTGAAGGCTATTCTTCTACTTTCTATGAAGATGCTGGTGTTGATCCTTGTTCTGAGGTGGTTTATTATTCAGTAAATTGTATAGATAGTTGTGGTAATGTAGGTCCTTCCACTCATTTTGATCTTCAAGGTAACATCCTGATTCAAGATAATAAGTATGATCCATGTAACAATAGCCTTAAGCTTAAATGGACAGCTTATGAAAATCCTAAAACTCCAATTGAACGTTATGATATTATAGCAGGGAAATTAGGGCAGCCCATGACGAAAATAGGTTCTGTTGATGGTAATACAGTTGAAGGTGTGTTTGCAGGTTTTGACTCTGATGCAGAATATGAAGTCTTGGTAAGAGCTATAGGAAGTAATAAAAGCTTTACATCTTCTTCATGCAAGGTTGAGGTTAAGACCCGCGATTATAAAGAACCTAAGTTCATACAATTGACAGGTGTTTCTGTTAATGATAAACAAAGATCTCAGATATATATTGATGCTGATAATGATGCATCTATCCAAGGCTATATTGTGTCTAAGTCCTTAGATGCTAAGGATGGATATAATGAAGTAGAGTTTGTAAAGTATTCTGGCAAGTTTCCTGTAGTATATGAAGATACTGACACTGATGTACTAGGGCAATCTATATATTATAAGGTTCAGTTAGTAGATAGCTGTGGTGATAAAGGATTAACATCAGAAATACTCAATACTTTATACTTAAAGCCTTTCCCTGAAACAAGTCAGAAGACAGAATCCGGGAAGAAACTAGATTGGGATGCTTATACAATGTGGCCTGAAGGGGTAAAAGAATATAGAATATATAGAGGTATCGGAAAAGGTGTTGTTCCTAATGAGTTGATTGCTACTGTGGGAGGATTTGTAACTAACTTCTCCGATAATATATCTGATATTGCAAATACTGATGGTTTTTATTCTTATCGTGTTGAAGCAATACCAAAGAATTTAAATAGATATATAAAGATCAAGAGTAACATTATCTTCCTGCAATTAGGACCTGATGTTTATATGCCTAATGCTTTTAAGGTTAATGGGATTAATAGTAAATTTAAACCTATTGGAAGAAATATAAGTACTGATGGCTTTGTGATGAGAATATACAGTCGTTGGGGGCAGTTGATCTTTGAAGGCAATGATCCTTTTGAGGGTTGGGATGGTAAGATTAATAATCACCCTGCAATGATAGGAGTATATGTATATCAGATTTTCTATAATGATCTTGAAGGTAAGCAGTTTCAACTTAAAGGGATTGTGACTTTGGTCAGATAAGAATTATTTAACACTTATTCAACAGTAATACATAAAGAGGCTATACCATATTCTATAATATGTGCATAGCTTTTTTTATATGCTATGCTACAGCCCTGAATCGTCTGCATCTCCACATAACCAATGATACATCTTATCAGATAATACCTTAAGATTCCAATGATTGAAAATAAAGTTGGAATAATATTTCGATTATTCCAAAATTTTACCCATATTGCTTTCGGAAAATGATGTAACAATTAGCAGCGTTTTCTTCTCATACTCATAAGTCAACAACAATAAGTAAAAAACCATTCGGTCAGATTTTCTGACCGTTTTTTGTTTATCAATAGTAAAGTGTAAATTTGCTTCCAAATTATAAATCCAAACTGATATGAGTAATAACTTTCGTTACAACCAAAGGGGAGTTTCAGCCTCTAAAGAGGATGTACACAATGCAATTAAAAACATTGATAAAGGATTGTTCCCAAAGGCATTTTGTAAGATTATTCCAGACATTCTTTGTGGTGATAAGGAGTATTGCAATATTATGCATGCAGATGGTGCAGGAACTAAATCTTCTCTTGCATATTTATACTGGAAGGAAACAGGTGATCTCTCAGTATGGAAAGGTATTGCTCAGGATGCAATAGTGATGAACCTTGATGATCTTCTTTGTGTAGGTGCCACCGACAATATATTATTGTCTTCTACAATAGGAAGAAACAAAAACCTAATTTCAGGGGAAATCATTGCTGCCATCATTAATGGTACTGAGGAATTTCTTGCAGAGATGAGAGATCTTGGAATCTCTATATTTAGTACTGGAGGGGAGACTGCCGATGTTGGAGATCTTGTAAAGACAATTATTGTAGATTCTACTGTTACCGCAAGAATGAAGAGAAGTGATGTTATCTCTAATGATAAGATTTCTGATGGTGATGTTATTGTAGGTCTTGCTTCATATGGTGAAGCCATATATGAAAATGAATATAATGGAGGGATGGGAAGTAATGGATTGACTTCTGCCAGACATGATGTCTTTACAAAAGCTTATGCTGCTTTATACCCTGAAACTTATGATAATAGTATTCCAAAAGACCTGATTTACTCTGGTAAAGTTAAAGTTTCTGATGCTACATCTATTGAAGGTGTCAATGCAGGGAAGTTGGTTTTAGCTCCTACAAGGACTTATGCGCCTGTAATTAAGAAGGTGCTTGATGAATACAGAAACCAAGTTCATGGTATGGTACATTGTAGTGGTGGTGCTCAGACAAAAGTATTACACTTTATTGATAAGCTGAAGGTGATAAAGGATAATATGTTTGATGTTCCTCCTCTTTTCAAATTAATCCACGAGCAGTCAGGAACTCCATATCAAGAGATGTATAAAGTCTTTAATATGGGACATAGAATGGAAATATATGTTCCTGAAGAAATAGCACAGGGAATAATAGATATATCTCATAGCTTTGGCATTGAAGCTAAAGTTATAGGAAGATGTCAAAAACATGAAAGTAAAGAAGTAGAGATTAAATCTGAATTTGGCACTTTTATCTATAATTAGATATACTTGAAGAAAGAAATCTTCAATTGTAATGAGACACCAAAAGCAAGGAGGGTATAAATATATCCTTCTTGCTTTTGTCAATTTATAAGATAGCATTAAATTTATGCTAAGCTTATTTATTTTTCACATCCGAGTATTATATACCACATTAGGTGCTTATGAAAGCTAACTCTATTCAAAAAGATCAAAACAAAATAAAGGACATTTTATATACTATCATCTTTGAATCAAATACTATAGGAGGTAAGATATTTGATATTCTGCTGATCGTAGCCATACTTCTGAGTTGTATTGTTGTCATGGTTCACTCTAGCTTGGAGCTACAGATAGAATACGAATCTACCTTATATGCTGTTGAATGGTTCTTCTCTATCCTTTTCACTATCGAATATGCTCTTAGGATATACTCAGCAAAGAATAAATGGATGTATATCTTCAGCTTTTATGGTATTATTGATTTTATTTCTACGCTTCCTTCCTATGTTGAGTTGTTATATGCGGGGACGCAAATACTTATCCTGATTCGTATCTTTCGTGTTTTGAGAGTCTTTAGGATACTGAAACTTTTCCGTTTTATCAATGCCAGTAAGTATTTGTTGAATGCTATTGTTGCGAGTAGACATAAGATTATGGTGTTCTTTGGATTCTTACTGACAATAGTAACTTCTATGGGTGCGCTTATGTACATTATAGAAGGCCCTGAAAATGGATTTACCAGTATTCCAAAAGGAATCTATTGGGCTATTGTTACGCTGACTACTGTAGGATATGGCGATATTGCTCCGCAAACACTTTTGGGGCAGAGTTTGGCTTCTGTTATTATGATACTGGGTTATGCTATAATAGCAGTGCCTACAGGTATTATTAGTTCTGAGATTACAAGTGCAAAGCTTAGCAGGCCTTCAAAGAGCTGTTCAAACTGCAGTAAATTGAATCATGATGATAATGCTAAATATTGTGATCATTGTGGAACTTCTCTAGGAGATTAGAGTTTGCAATCCAAACTGACATTCCAAACACTTTTTCTTTGTGCAGTATTCTTTATATAGATGTAATAATGCTTGTGAATGTAGAGCATTGTAGGCTTTTACATCTATATCTTTATACATATTGACTATCCTGTTTTTCTCTGCAGGAAGTTCTTGCATTAGATTGATTGCTTTCTCGCAAAACTCTGGAATAGCTTTCTTCTTTCCATATAGAAACATGACTGGAAGAATTCCATTTATGATAATTATATACCTCGTCGCTATACCTAAACTCTTCTTCTTCTTTTTGCTGGCTTTGTCGAATGAATAATGTGTATTCCAATATTCGGAAGCTTCACAGTCCAGTAATTGCACAAGTTCATCTGCTGTCGCTACATTCATACATTTTCTAAACATATGTGTAGATCTGTATACCAGATTAGACATAAATGCAAGTCTTATGGTGGGAAATGATTGTGGGCGCATTCGCATAAACTTCCATTCATGCTTGTTGATTTCTTTAAGATCATATTTACTTCTTAAAAACTGGTATTCTTTTTTTAACCTTTTATAGTAATCACATTCTTTATCTTCTTCAAGAAGGCCAGCCTGTCCAAAGAATAAAGCTTCTATTTGGAAGTGTTTATCTTTATGTTTAGCAAGGGTATTCAATGAGACTAAGCGAGATAGATGTTCAAATGCTACAGAGTTAACTTTAAGTCCAAAACACTTACATAGTATTGTGAAGAAAGTTTTCTCCCAGTTGTTGCCGGTATAATCAAGTTCTTCCTCAATATCTTTACATTTGAGTTCAAACCTTGATATTGCTAGCTTTTCTAGCCAGCCATACTTAATTACTGGCAAAAACTCAGGCAGGATATTTCTGCAAGACAACATCTCTTTTCTCAGGAGTGTAGCATAGTTGTCTATAAACTTTTCATCGATATAATTCTTTAATTCCAGTGTAGTTATCCTTGTTCCCTCTTTTCTGTATATCTCTCTGTTATGTTTATATACCACATGTAGAATGATGTTATTATAAGATTGATCTTTATCGTGACTATGTGCATGCCAGTCAGAAGACTTTATATGTATCTCGACATTTCCTACCCATAAAGTATTTCCTATACGAACTTTACTGCCCTGAAAGTCGGGGCCTGCATCCAAATTATGTTGACCAGTAGATATCACTTCTACAAATTCCCCATCACTGGTATAAAGTGCTTTATTGGATAAGCCAAACTTCCAAATGAAATGTAAGACTTCTTCCTTCAATATCAGGTTTTCCATATTGAATTCTTTTCTTTTATTATACCTTATCATTTCTTTTGTTACGGATAGAAATATTATTGTTGATAACTCATATCAAAAGCTCGATCTCCCTTATAATTATATTTTCGGTTTTCTTTAATTGCTAATCTTTCTTATTTGATATACTTACTTGTCTTATTATATTTGTATAAACTCATTTAAAAGATTATTACCTTGAGCAGAAGAAAACAAATTACAAATAGCGTCAAAAGAGTAAGGCTAGCTATTGCCTTACTTATTTTAATTGTATTGATTGGTACTTTTGGGTATATGATAATTGATGAGCAGGATTTTGCTGACTCTTTATATATGACATTGATTACAATCTCTACTGTGGGCTTTGGAGAAGTTTGGCCATTGTCGGACGTAGGAAGGATATTTACAATCTTCTTAATCCTTATAAGCTTCAGTACATATGCTTATGCAATTTCAATTATTACATCACACTTGGTAGAATTAAAACTGCTTACGCTTTTGGGTAAGAGGTTAAAAAAATATAAAACTATGGAAAAGCATGTCATTATTGTTGGTTTTGGTAGAAACGGACGTCAGGTAGCTAATGAGTTTATTGAAGAAGGACAAGATTTTATTGTAATTGAAAGCGATCAGGAATTAATCAATCAACATTCTGAAAAACCAATAAAGTTTTTGGATGGTGATGCTACTGATGATGAAACATTGCTGAAAGCAGGAATTAATAAGGCCAAAGCTCTAATTTCTACTCTTCCTAATGATGCTGATAATCTATTTATTGTACTCTCTGCAAGATCCCTTAATGAAAGACTTAAGATAATAAGCAGAGCCAGCAGTGAAAACGCTCAAAGAAAATTAAGAGTTGCTGGAGTTGATAATGTTATTATGCCTGAGAAAGTCGGTGGTACTCACATGGCAATACTCGTTACCCAACCAGATACTGTAGAATTTCTGGATAGACTTTCAATGTCTGATGATAATGTCAATAAAATTGAAGAGCTGGATTTTAAATGCATGCCTGAAAAGTATAAGTCTAAAACAATCAAAGAACTTAATCTTAGGGAAAGAAGTGGTGTTAACATAATTGGATTTAAATCCCCTGAAGGGCTTTATGTTGTCAATCCTTCTCCTGATACTCATATATTACCAGATACAAAGCTCTTTGTTCTGGGAACTCGACAGCAAGTGAAAACACTTGAGAAAATTATCTTCTCTGATGCTTGTGATATATAATATACATATATAAATGATCTGAACTAAACAGATATTATGATCATGATCACACTGGTTTTGAATAAAGTTCTATTGTAAATATAAATATTCACGAATGAGATATTTAAACCTATTATTAACCATCTTATCATTCTTCTTTTGTGAAGTCATATTCGGACAAGCTGATTCAGCAAGAGTTAAGGAAGATCCTTTCAAAGTAGAATACAAGATTATAAACCCATCAGAAGGAATTAATAACGCATCCCTAGAGATTGATGTAATTGGAGGTACTCCCCCTTATCAATACTTCTGGTCTAATTCGGATGTATGTGTTGATGATACTGCCGCCCATAACCTTACTGAAGGAAGACCTGTAAATGTAACCATAAGAGATTCTTCAGGAAAAGAGAAAACTTTGGAGTTACTAATTCCTGCGGAATCCTTACCAGAAATAATAAATAGCAAGTTCGTCCCTATTGTAGAGGCTCTTGATGAGGTGATCTTTTGGGATCCTTTTGCAGCTATGGGGTTCTATGAACCTGTATTAATGGATGAGGAAGGGAATGTTGTTAAGCAAGCCAATGGGCAAGCTGCAAAAAGAAAAACCCCGATTATAGTTATATGGCTTATTCTTGGTGCTCTTATTTTCACCTTTTATATGAGGTTTGTTAATATAAAAGGCTTTAGACATGCTATAGGTCTTGTTACAGGAAAATATGATAAAGGAGAGCATAAAGGTGAAGTCTCCCATTTTCAGGCTTTGGCTACTGCGCTTTCCGGGACTGTTGGACTGGGAAATATTGCAGGTGTCGCAGTCGCGGTATCCTTGGGTGGCCCGGGAGCGACATTATGGATGATTATTGCTGGTCTATTGGGTATGACTTCAAAGTTTGTAGAATGTACTTTGGGTGTTAAGTATAGAACCATTGATGATAAGGGTATTGTTTCCGGAGGACCTATGTATTATCTCCGTGATGGACTGAAGAAGAAGAACCTACCGTTGTTGGGTAAGGTCTTGTCAATTCTATTTGCTATACTGGCCATAGGTGCTTCTGTAGGAGGTGGAAATATGGTACAGGCTAATCAGTCTTTCAGTCAGCTTGTAGTGATATTCCCAAGTCTTGAGAATATGGGGCCATACTTTGGTGCATTATTGGCTATCATCGTTGGTGTTGTTATCATAGGTGGTATTCAGGGAATAGCTAAAGTTACAGGTAAGATGGTTCCTTTTATGGGGATCTTATATGTTCTGTCAGCATTAGTGATCATTATTATTAACATTAAGCAGATAGATGATGCATTCTGGTTGATCGTCAATGGAGCATTTAGTCCCGGCGCATTGAAAGGTGGTATTGTTGGCGTCCTTATTGTAGGATTCCAAAGGTCAGCTTTTTCAAATGAAGCAGGGGTGGGTTCTGCCGCAATAGCACACTCTGCTGTAAAGACAGATCGTCCGGTAACAGAGGGCTTTGTGTCTTTATTAGAGCCTTTCATTGATACAGTGATAATATGTACAATGACAGCATTGGTTATCATATTCTCTGGGGCATACGTAAATCCTCAAGGATTGGAAGGGACGGAGTTGACTTCTGAAGCATTTAGTTCTGTGCTGCCATGGTATCCATATATATTGGTAATTACTATTATTCTTTTTGCTTTTTCTACAATGATATCATGGTCATACTATGGTTTGAAAGCTTTTGATTTTCTCTTTGGTCGTTTTCTGGAGAAAGTGTTTGGAAGCAGAAAGATATCAGATAATATTTACAGAGTCATCTTTCTGTTTTTTATCGTTATAGGCTCTTCGGCAGAGCTGGGATCTGTTTTAGAATTTTCTGATATGATGATTCTTGCTATGGCTTTCCCTAATATTATAGGTATGTATATATTAGTGCCTGAAGTAAGAAGAGAGATGAAAGAATATATGTCATACATAAAAACATTGAAAACAAAGAAATAACCATAAAGGCAATAATCCTGAGAAAGGTGTTATTGCCTTCTTTTTATATTAGTCTTAATATTACAATCCATCAACCAAAACTTATATTTTTATGAAATACTCTCAGATAAAGAGAAAGGCATCCCTTATGTTCAATAATCAAAGAAAAGGGTTTGTATATGTATTGATAATATTGAATTTATTTCTCCTCTATAAGCTTCAGGCAAAACAAGAAGAGCAAGTAATTAGTGAAGAGGAAAAGCAACTATATAAAGAGTTTGCTGATTATATAAAGAAGCACAAAAAAGAAGCTGACACCATCCTTTTACAGAAGAAAGATAATAAGCCATCCATTGTATCTAAAGCAAGCAAACAAAAGCCACCATTAAAGAAATCAAAGAAGGTATATCCAAAGAAAAAGAAATATAAACCTGTAATTGTAGATATCAACACTGCTGATAGTAGCACCTTTATAAAGGTTAGAGGAATTGGAAGTAAGTATGCATCTCGTATAGTTAAGTACAGAAACCTCCTGGGGGGATATTATTCTATTGATCAAATACGTGAAATCTATGGGATGACTGAAGAGAACTTCCAGCGTATCCAACCCCAACTAAAAATTACTAATAAGTCAACAGAGAAAATCAATATAAATACAGCAAAATTTAAGAAAATTGTTAGACATCCATATATTTCTTATAAGTTGACAAAAGAAATATTTTCATATAGAAATAAAAAGAAGACGATTGACTCAATCCAGCAACTACAAGGCTTTTTCACGATAAATGACTCTGTCTATCAGAAGGTGAAATATTATATAAAAACAAATGATGAATAAGTTTATTTACTTTTAATAGATATTCTTAATAGATATTTATCCGTTATTACATAGGCTCCCAATTCGTTTATTCCAAAAGCAACACTAATATTAACAAGTTTTGATTTAGAATTACGTATTTTGCCTTTTTCATATTGTTAAAATAAAAAAACATGGAGCATAAGAAAGATAAACGATCATTCCCTGCCACATTCTGGTCTGCCAATATAATGGAACTATTCGAAAGATTAGCATGGTATGGAATGTTCATGATTCTTGCAATATATCTGACTGGGCCTGTTGAAAAGGGTGGTCTTGGCTTTAGCCAGGAACAGAAAGGAATTCTGATGGGGACAGTTTCGGCAATATTGTATTTATTACCTATACTTACAGGTTCTATAGCCGATAAACTGGGATATAAAAAAGTACTTTATGGAGCATTTATAACTCTGATCGTAGGATACATATGGATGGGGCATGTTTATTCATATGTAGGTATGTGGTTTGCTTTCTTGTTAGTAGCTATAGGTGCTGCTCAGTTTAAGCCTATCATCTCTGCGACAGTGGCAAAGACTACCAACTCAAAGAATGCTTCTTTGGGATTCGGTATCTTTTATATGCTTATCAATATTGGTGGATTCTTAGGGCCTCTAATAGCATCACACCTTAGAAATACGCACTGGTCTTATGTGTTTATAATGTCCGGAGCAGCAATTGTAGTCAACCTGTTTATTGTAACCTTTGGATTTAAAGAACCTGCAAGAGAAAATAAGAACGTCGAATCGATGCGCAAGACCCTGAGAAGGATTGCCAAAGATGTATATACAGTCCTGCTTGACTGGAGGTTTCTTGTTTTCTTATTGATTATTATAGGTTTTTGGACTATGTATTTCCAGATGTTCTTCTCTTTACCTGTTTTTATAGAACAATGGATTGATACAGCTCCTTTATATGGCTTACTTCATAGCGTATCTCCTGCCCTGGCTGGTGCTTTGGGTACACCCGAACACACTATAAACCCAGAGATCATTACGAATATGGATCCATTTTTTATCATCATATTCCAGTTATTGATATCTGCTATCTCTGCTAAACTGAAGCCTGTAAATTCTATTATTTACGGTATTGTTATCGCAACAATAGGTTCCGCATTGACATTTGTATTTAAGGACCCTTTATATATTATAGTAGGTATTCTAATCTTTGCTGTAGGGGAGATGGCATCTTCTCCAAAGATAACAGAATATATAGGTAGAATAGCCCCTAAAGAAAAGACGGGTTTATATATGGGCATGTCTTTTCTTCCTGTTGCAGGTGGTAACTTTATTGGCGGATTAGTTTCTGGCTTTGGTTACCAAAGGCTTTCAGACAAATATCAATTATTGCAGTATTACTTAGATAAAAAAGGAATTAATATCCCTAGTCCTACTTCGGGACACTATGACACTTACTGGCAAAATGCCTGTGATAAATTGCATATGACTAGCCAACAGCTGAATGATGTTTTATGGAATACTTACCATCCTTATAACTTCTGGATTGTGATTGCCATAATTGGTATCGCTGCTGCATTGATACTATTCTTATTCAATACTTTTGTTACAAAAGGTAATAATGTCAATGTTAAGGGATAATTAAACTTATTGTATTGGTCGCTATCTGATTGAGTCAATATGACTCTCCATATTATAGAAGCCAGACAAAAGGAAACTATTGCTCTGGCTTCTATTCGTTTATAGCAAAATATATGTAAAAAGGGCATCATTTATATCTCCTTATTATAAAGAATATCATACACCAAAAGACAACAAAAATTCTTCCCCCGAGAAATTATGAATCTTCCCCCCGATGAATCTCAATCCTTCCGTTGAGGTTAGACCATCTTCCTGCCTATGATAGGTCATCTTCCGGGGGGAAGATGGGCATCCTTCGGGCTAAATTTTGAATTCCATCAGAGAGTGTATAAAATGAGTTGTTTTAGATGAGTGAATTTCTATTCGCTGAAATTTGTTAACTTTATAAATATCAATAAACTGCCTTAATCTAAAGAACCTAAAAAGATGAGAAAACTATTCTGGATTACATTCGCTATAATCTTTATAGCTATTATTATCGTTGCTTTTTTCTGGATATATATACTTTACTTTCTGATTCTGTTTTTCCCTTTGTTTGTTTTGGGGCTTTATAATATCATCCAGAAGAAAAGAAATATCCTTAGGAACTTTCCAATTATCGGATACTTTAGATATCTGTTCTTAGACATTGCGCCTGAGATTCATCAGTATTTTGTTGAAGGAAATACTGAAGGAACTCCATTCAATAAAAATGAAAGAACATTTATTTATGATAGATCTGAAAGAAAAGCAGGGACTCACCCTTTTGGTACAGAGCTAGATATAGAGAAGCTAGGGTATGAATGGATTGAGCATTCAATCTTTCCAAGCAAGAAACATGAGGAAACACCTCGTATAACTATAGGTAATAAGGATTGTAAAAAGAAGTATTATGCTTCTTTGCTTAATGTTTCTGCTATGAGTTTTGGAGCTTTAAGTAACAATGCCGTCAGAGCATTGAATTTAGGTGCAAAGATTGGAGGCTTTTATCAGAATACCGGTGAAGGAGCATTGACCCCTTATCATTTGCAGGGTGGAGACTTGGTTCTTCAGCTTGGAACAGGATACTTTGGGTGTCGGTCGATGTCTGGAGACTTCTCTGAAGAGCTTTTCAAAGAGAAAGCCAACATTGAAAGTGTGAAAATGATTGAAATAAAACTTTCTCAGGGAGCTAAGCCCGGACATGGAGGTATATTACCTGCTGATAAGAATACTAAAGAGATTGCGGAAATCAGAAATGTGAAACCTCATACAACTGTTTACTCTCCTCCTTATCATACTGCCTTTGATGATTCAAAAGGGCTTATCGAATTTGTGAAAAAACTTCGCGATCTTTCCGGAGGCAAGCCTATAGGTTTTAAACTTTGTATTGGAAAGCATTCTGAGTTTATTGATATATGTAAAGCCATGATAGAGTTAGATATTTATCCTGACTTTATTACAATTGATGGTGCTGAAGGTGGTACAGGAGCTGCGCCATTAGAGTTTTCAAATTATGTTGGTACTCCTCTGGAACATGGTTTGGTTTTCGTTGTAAATACACTTATGGAATTAGGCATAAAGGATCATATAAAAATTATAGCAAGTGGAAAAGTGAGTACAGGCTTTGGTATTGTAAGAAACCTTGCCCTTGGTGCTGATCTTTGTAATTCTGCCAGAGCTATGATGATGTCCTTGGGTTGTATACAGGCTCTTAAGTGTGATAATAATACTTGTCCTACTGGTGTTGCTACACAAGACCCACGACTTGTAAAAGCCTTGAATATAAAAGATAAAAAACAAAAGGCAGCTTCTTTTCATTATGAGACTGTAGAATCTGCACTAGAGCTTATTGCTGCAATGGGTCTTGACCATCCAAGTGAACTCAGAAGGAATCATATACAAAAAAGAGTTAAACCCGGACAAGCTAAAAGCCTAGAGGAAATCTTTCCCTATCCTGTAAATAAAAAGAAAAACAATAAGCCCAATAAAAAGAAAGAGGAGTAGTTTATTCTCTCCTGAGACTTTTATGTTTCTTTTTCTGGTCTCATTTTCAGGCATTGGAACATCCCAGTATGGATTTTCGCCATAGTCTGCTTCATCTTCAGTGTCCTTGCTGAGAGCACCTTCTTTGCGGCCTACAAATTTGTATATATATGCTGCATAGATTCCTGCTATCGCTCCGAATAAATGCCCATCCCAAGAGACACCCCTTTGAGTGTAGAATGGTAGTACTCCCCATACCAAACCACCATAAAGAAAGATGACCAATAGGGAAATGACAAGAGATGTAGTTTCTTTTCTGATGAATCCAATTACAATTAGGAACGCTGCCATTGAGTATATTACACCACTAGCACCAATATGCCATGCGCTTCTGCCAAAGATCCATAGCAAAGCCCCTGATAAAAGCCATTGTATTACAAAGGCTCTTAAAGCAAAGTTCCTGTAGAAGTAAAATATAAAAGTACTTAGTATCAGAAAGGGAATGGAATTTGCCATAAGATGTGACCAGCCACCATGGATTAATGGTGAAAATAATAAACCGGCAAGTCCTTCTGCTTCTCTCGGTGATACTCCATATGTAGAGAAAGAGATCTTAAATAGTGAGCTTGTCATCTGAACAATCCACATTATTGCCAGTAGAAATAGCGGTATAAACGCTGATCTGTATATTTTTTTTACCTCTTGTTTAAGCATGTGCTAATATAAAGAAGTATTTTTAAATCTTAATATGACCTACCGCTTTTTCATGGTAGTCCCAAACATTTGGTATATCAATATCGTTTTAAGGATAAATTATAATTCTTATTAATTTTTATATACACAGGCAAACTTGAAGATAATGGAAAATAACTTTTATGAATCAATAGCTGATTGGTATGATGAGATCTTTCCTCATACAAAGATGAAAGAGAACTTTGTGAAAAGACATATCAATCAGGAAACAAAGAATATAGTAGATATTGGATGTGCTACAGGATCTTTGTCTTTGAGCATATCGAATAGTGATAACTTTGTTACTGGTATTGACTCAGATAGAGTAATGATAGAGAAAGCTCAACGGAAAGCTTATGTAGGAAATAGTAATTGTGAGTTTATTACAGCAGATATGCTTGACACCAAAGAATTGTTCCTTCAGAATAGCCAAGGTGCTGTAATCTGTTTGGGGAATACTCTTGTTCATTTGACTTCTGTTGAACGAATGCAGAACTTCCTGAATCAGGCTTTCTATATTCTCAAAGATGGAGGAAAGATTATAGGTCAGATCATAAATTATGATAGGATTCTAAATGAAAGACTTGATGGCCTGCCAACAATTGATACTGATAGCCTCAACTTTAAACGTATGTATGAATATGATGATGATTCTACATTGATTCATTTTCATACTTATCTTACTATAAAGCGTAGTGGTAAGCTTATAGAAAATAATATTCCTCTCTATCCACTACATAAAGGAGAGTTAATAAAGCTACTTACGTTCTCTGGATTTAAGGATATAAAGTTATATGGAAATATGAATGATCAGGAATGGTCATTAAAAACTCAGCCAACGGTTTTTGTTGCTTCTAAATAAAAAGATGTTTTTTATAAGATCATTTCAAACTATTAGAGAATAGAAATACATTACGATGGTTGATTGACTCTTTGTTTTCCTATCTTTGCATTCAATACTATTGGGGGTGCTTAACTTTGTTAGGCTGAGAAGACACCCTTATGACCTGATATGTTTAATTACATCGTAGGGAAATGGTGCTTGTTTCTATATTTTAAAAGATATTTTCACATTTAACCATCTTCCTATTATATATGGGGAGATGGTTTTTTTATATATAATATTATGGATAAAAAACAAAGCTTTGACCAATACGCAAATCAGTATGATGAGTGGTTCTTGAATAATAAAAACCTTCTTTATTCTGAAGTTAAATTAGTTGCTCACTTCCTTAAGGATAATCCAGGAGAAGTATTTTCGGTAGGATGTGGTAGCGGACTTTTTGAGATGATACTTAAAAAGGAGTTCGGTATTGTTATCGAAAATGGTCTTGAGCCTTCTGATGGAATGGCAGAGATTGCAAAGAAAAGAGGAATGAATGTTGACATTACAACTGCTGAAGCAGCTGACTTTGGTGTTGAAAAGTATGACACAATTCTATTTAATGGTACTCCAAGTTATATTTCTGATCTTAGAAGTGTAGTAGAAAAGGTATCTAAAGCTTTACGCCCTGGTGGAAAAGTGATTATGATTGATGTACCAAAAGAAGGTTCTTATGCTACAATGTATAATCTTGCAAAAACTCTTGAGACTTGGGATCACCCATTACTTGAAGGTGTAAACCCTCCTGATCCATATCCAATAGAGTTTGTAAAGGTGGCGAACTGGAGAACAACAGCAGAGAAAGTAGAACTTCTTGAAGAATTCGGCTTCTCTGATCTTAAGTTTGCACAGACACTTACAAAACATCCTCGTTATTCAAATAATGTGATTGAAGAACCTATTGAAGGCTTCGACGCAGGGGATTATGTTGCTATTTGTGCAATCAAAAAGTAGGAAGTGATATGTTACAGGCAAAAGATATATCATTAGGTGTTGATAAGGTAAGGGCTAATGCTCCATTGGTTCATAATATTACCAACTATGTTGTGATGAACAATACAGCAAATGCTCTTTTGGCTATAGGTGCTTCTCCTGTGATGGCTCATGCTATCGAAGAAGTCGAAGATATGGTCAATATTGCATCTGCTTTGGTTATCAATATGGGTACTTTGAGTAAGCATTGGGTTGAATCCATGCTTTTGGCTGGAAAGGCTGCTAATGCTAAGGGTATACCTATAGTTTTTGATCCTGTGGGTGTTGGTGCAACTGCTTATCGTACAGATGTAGCAAAACAAATTATCCAACAATGCAAACCTGATATTATTCGTGGGAATGCATCTGAAATAATGGCACTCAATAATGCGAATATTGCTACTAAAGGCGTTGATAGTACTGTTAGTGGTGATAACGCTTTGGCTTCAGCTAAGACGCTAGCTATTGATACTGGTGCTGTGGTAGTGATTAGTGGTCAGACTGATTATATTACCAATGGTAAGCAAGTGGCAATGATTCATAATGGTGATCCTATAATGACAAAGGTCACTGGTATGGGGTGTACTGCAACAGCTATTCTTGGTGCTTTTGCAGGAACTCAGGATAATATGTTTTATGCTGCTATAATGGGAATGGCTGCTATGGGCATAGCAGGGGAAAGAGCCAACAAACGCTCTGAAGGCCCTGGATGTCTCCCCCGGTATTTTCTCAATGAGCTGTATCTCTTGAATGCCAATGCTATTCAATCAGATTTAAAACTTGATTATGAATAATATAGATTTAAGCCTCTATCTTGTTACAGATAGAGGTCTATCTTTAGATAGACCAATAGAATATGTTGTTGAGGAAGCTGTAAAGGGAGGTGTTACAGTGGTTCAACTTCGAGAGAAGAACATTACAAGTAAAGAGTTTTATAATTTAGCTCTAAGTATTAAAGAGACCTTAAAACCATATAAAGTCCCTCTGATTATTAATGATCGATTGGATATCGCTTTGGCAGTAAATGCTGATGGCTTACACATAGGACAGAGTGATATTCATTATGATGTGGCAAGAAGGATTCTGGGGGAAGATAAAATTATAGGTCTCTCTGTTGAAACTGTGGAACAAGCAAGAGAAGCTCAATATATGGATGTAGATTATATAGGAATCTCTCCGGTTTTTTCTACAGATACCAAGAATGATATTAGTACTCCTCTTGGTCTTGAGGGTATAAAAGAGATAGCTTCTTTTAGTCGACATAAGATCGTTGCTATTGGAGGTATTAATATTGACAACACAGCTGATGTCATGATAAGTGGATCAGATGGAATCGCTGTTGTTACCGCCATTGTTTCGCAAGAGGATGTGAAAGCCTCTGCAAAAAAGATGAAAGAAATCATCAACCAATCACTCTCCATTGTTGCCAAAAAGTAATTATTACTCAAGCTAATTTATTTTGAAATGAAAAGATACAACCGTGTTCTTACTATTGCCGGTAGTGATTCTGGTGGAGGTGCCGGAATCCAAGCCGACATTAAGGCAATCTCTGCTTGTGGATGCTTTGCAACTTCTGCAATCACTGCAATCACTGCACAGAATACAATAGGTGTTACAGACATTCATCCTATACCCACAATAACACTTAAGAATCAAATTCAGGCTGTACTCGAGGATATCGGTACTGACAGTGTGAAGATAGGAATGCTCCATAATAGTGAAACTATTCGTGCTGTATATGAGATGTTACAGAAGTTTGATGTTACAAATGTTGTTCTTGATCCTGTTATGGTAGCTACTTCTGGTAATACATTACTTCAGGAAGAAGCTATCAATACACTCAAGGATTTGCTTTTGCCTGCGGCAAGGGTTATTACTCCAAATATTCCGGAGGCTGAAATTCTACTGGGGAAAAAGATCATGCATCAGAAAGACTTACCTGGATTTGCAAAAGAGCTTTCTATGGATGGTAAAGTATCTGTTTTCCTCAAAGCAGGGCATATGTCAGATGATGAGTTGATTGATATATTCTACAATGCTGAAACTAATGAGACCATTGAACTGAAATCAAAACGTATCTATTCCAAAAATACACATGGAACAGGTTGTACGCTTTCGTCTGCATTAGCCGCGTTTATAGCACAAGGATTGGCATTAAATGAGGCAGCTGCATGCGCAAAGGATTATATCAACAATGCTATCATCAATGGAGCCGATTATCATATTGGGGAAGGGCATGGAGCAGTAAAGCATTTTTATAAGTTTTGGGAATAATGGAAACACGAAAGTTTACAAACCTTATGTGGTCTGAAATAGAGCCACTGTATAAAGAATTGGTAGAGCATCCATTTGTTGTTCAGTTGGCTAAAGGAACTTTGTCTAAAGTTTGTTTTGAACATTACCTGACTCAGGACATACTTTATATTCGTGATGATGCAAAAGCTCTTGATATCATGTCTGAAAGAGCAACTACGGAAGATGAACGTCAATTTTTTGCTGCAATGTCTGCTGATAATATTACTATCGAACAAGCATTGCAGACTGATTATCTTCAGCATTTTGATATGAAAGAAGCTACTCAGCAGTCGCCTGCCATAAAGGCATATACAGACTTCTTACTTGCTTCTGTAAAGGATGACAAATATGCAGTAGGTGCAGCAGCTTTACTTCCTTGTTTTTGGGTTTATCATAAAGTTGGGAAACATGTTATAGAATTCTCAGTAGGTAATAACCCTTACCAAAAGTGGATTGACACATATAGTGGTGACGAATTTGAGGTCTATGTCCAGCAATTCATAGATATTGTAGAGAAAACAGCAAAAAATGCAACTGCTGATACTCAGACTGAAATGATCGATGCATTTGTTCAAGCAACAGAATATGAGTTGGCTTTCTTTAATGAAGCTATCAGTATAGAATAATCATATAATTAAAAACAAAGATCTTACGAGAAATAGAGGTCTTTGTTTCTTTTTTGCCTTTAAGGAAACTTTATATCTCCATAATATAATCTAGCAAGGGTATTTTCATGTACTCCATATCCCCTATTTATTTATTATCGTGTTCCCTTTTCTTAATATCTTCTATTAAAAGAAAAGTTATTGCATGACTTTTGCTATATCTTTTACTGTATAGATGTACTTTTAACAAAACATTTGTAATTAAACGTTTGGGAAGGAATTAAAAGTAACTTAAATTTGTTATACAAATAAGAAGGCAAGACGAAAACAGGCTAAACTATGTAATCAAATTAAACCCTTGTAGAATGAAAAAAACAATACTCTTTTTTATTATAATTATTATGTCTCTGCAATGTATTTCATTTGCACAGAATAAAAGTTTACTAGTTCCAAAGAAGAAGTTATTTGATAATAAGATAACTATTAAAAGTAGTCCTGTTAGAACTTTGGGGAATACTTCATTCATAGTATATGAAGAAGTAATTAAATTAGGGCAAAATAAGGTAAATGCATCATACGGTTATTATCGAAGATTGGTCACTGTGAATAATAGGAATGAAATTAACATTGCTGAATATTATAATGAATACTATCCTCCAATGATTCCTATTCAGAAGAAAAAAGCTGAAGTATCACTAAAGGCAAACAATGAAGTTTTATCAAAGGAGAGAAATACTTTAGAGATGAAGATATTTCCGAATCCAGCACATTCAATATTGAAGGTAGAATATAATACAAAGTTTGACAGATCATTAAAAGTTGTTATTCATAACCTATTAGGTCAGAAAGTAAAGACTTTTGATTACTTAGTTGGTAAGAAGAATACTTATTCTATAAAGGATATAAAAGAAGGGGTATATATGGTCTCTATAGAAGATTTGACAAAAGTATTAGATGTCAGGAAAGTGGTAATAAAGTAATCAGGAGTTTATTAATTAACTTATAAATAGTAAAGCCAATAAATTGTGGGGGTTTATTGGCTTCAATATTTTATGAAGTATATGTCTTTTCTATACTATTTGCTCTTTCTACATATACAATTAACTTCATGATCATCGACTAAGCCAACTGCTTGCATAAAAGCATATATAATTGTAGAGCCAACAAAGTTCATCCCTCTTTTCTTTAAATCCTTTGATATCTTATCAGAAAGTTCTGTGCTTGCAGGCAAATCCTGAAGCGTTTTTATATTGTTTATAATAGGTTTATTATTGACGAAGTTCCATATATATTTATTGAAAGACTCATATTCATCTTGTATTTTCAGGAAGACTTTTGCATTTCTGATTGCAGAGTTTACCTTTAACTTATTTCTGACAATTCCTTCATTATTGAGTAATTCCTGAACCTTTATTTCATCATAATTAGCAACTTTGGAGGGATCAAATTGATCGAAAGCCTTTCGGTAATTGTCTCTTTTCTTTAGGATGGTAGACCATGATAGTCCAGCCTGAGCACCTTCAAGTATTAGAAACTCAAATAGTAAGTTGTCATCATGTATGGGTTTCCCCCATTCTTCATCATGATATTTGATATAATCATCATTATTCGAAGGTACCCATTCGCATCTTTTGTCCATAATATAAGGGTATTAAAGAATAGTTGAGGTTTAATGATTCAGATTAATTACTCTTGAGATAGTTGTAATCCTATTATCAATACAGCAATATCACCAAATTTACCATCTTTAATATGAGTATCAAAACTCTGAAGAGAAGAAAGCTTCACTTTCTCATTTCTTTTCAAAAATCTTGAACCTATAAAGACAGGAGTGTTTGGGTCATATTTTTCCAATAGGGATTCCTTTAACTTATGTGCTATTTCTTGTTTCACATATATACATTCAACTCTATCTTTATTGATAGTATCATTATCGAGTTTAAAGTCATCATTAAAGGCTTTCTGTAAGGATATAGAGGAGTATTCCTTAGATATAAAGTATTGAGTATTGATTTGTGACATTATACTTTGAAATGTAGATATGCCAGAAGTAATACCAAAAGAGAATTCATTTTTATCCAATATGTTTACTTGTTTAACGACATTTTCAAATACAGCTGGATCACCAGAATATAATACAACAATTAAAAGCCCCTTTTTGTAAAATGAAGTAATCATTTCAAGTTGTTGATGAATATCGTTTACATCAAAAGATCTCACTAAAGCCCCTTCTTTTATATAGCCTAACAGGTCTTTGCCAATACCATCTTTAGGGTGTAATATCAGGTCGGCACGTTCGATATAATATTTCCCCTTCACTGATATTAGATCAGGATCTCCGGAACCAGTACCCACTATTTCAATATGCCCCCTACGGATATATGCTTCATCAATAGCCATTGCCCATGAATAATACTGATTGTTTCCTGCATGATCGTTTTGCTTTTCTACAATAAGATTGTTGGTGTTACAGGCTGCTAGTGCAGCTGATTCAGCAACACCTTTGAACCCTGTATGCTTTGCTATAACTTCGGAAGGGTTAGGTATTGTTATGCTATTTAAGACATCAGCAGAATAAGAATGTAGAGCTACTCCCATGATTTCTGATAGATAGATGAGAGACTGCTCATTTTTTCTACTATCTGAGGTAGATATAGCTCTTATTGACTTGAATGAAATACCATGAGAATTGATTTTATGTTTCAGATCAGATATAAGAAGATCCAAAGAGAAATTTTTATGACACCATAGCCCTAGAGTAAAGACCTTGGGGCGATAAACAATATATCGTGAGCCAAAATCATGTATCAATGGGGTAACTGCAATAATAAGATCATATTTGGATTTGTCTATTTCATTGAACTGATAAAATATTTCTACAAATGAAGGAGAAGTTCTTTCCAGAAATGCAGCTCCTTTATCATTTATCTCAAGTAGCAAAGCAATCTTATGCTTAGGGGAGAAGTGGCGTAGAACAATATCTTTATCCTCTGGTATATCTATATCCCATTCAAATCTGGAAGGAAACTCGAGTAGATCCCATTCTTCATATACTCTTTGATTAGTTGATATAATAGCTTCGCCACCTGTAATACTGGCCAGATGGAAAACCAAACTGTTTACATTAGATTTAGGATCACTAATGACTGATTGTATATATCTACATTGAAGGTCAATATTTATAATTGAAGCCAAAGGCTTGATTCCATTAATTTCATTGGCAATAGATCTTACACAGTTGTCAAGCTCTCCTATGAAGATAACAAACTTATATTTGGTGATAATATCACGGATTTGTTCAGGATGGATAACTACCAAGTTTATAGTATCTGATTGGCAAGTAGAGAAAATGTTTGCTTCAGGTATTTCTTTCTTTATTATTAATGCTAAATGATTTGATTTTTCAGTATTAGAGAGTATAGCTATATTTGACATAGTAGTTATAGTTTACTAAGGATATAATCATTGAAAGGTGTTGTTATTACAATATGACAGTATGATTTGTCTAAAGTACAAAATTATATTATTCAGACCTTTGGAGAAGAATATCAATAAGAAAAATCAAGCATTTCACTTAAGTATAAGTATCACATATCTTCATATATTCTATTCATATCTAAATGAATCCTAAGGAAATCTGCTAAGCCATCATATTGCTGATCTTTGAATTCAGAATAGGACACAGTATTGACTGCCTTTTCTTGTGTATAAGGTGCAACCATATCATCAATTACAGCTTGATTGTCAAATATGCCATGTATATATGACCCCCATAATTTGTTGTTGAGGTAGCAACCTTCATAAGAACCATCATTCAGTTGATTCATATGATGATCTTCTGATAGCTTAGAATCTCCCATATGTATCTCATATCCCTTACACTGCTTGTCAGAGTTTTTAAAGCTGAATATCGTTTGAACGCTTCGTTTCTCTTGTTTCATGTTTGTTGCAATAGGCAGCAAACCTATCCCAGGAACGAAAGCTTGATTACTCTCTATATTTTCAGGATCATTAATTACTTCTCCCAACATTTGGAAACCACCACATATACCTATAACAGATCTATTCTCTTGTACTGCTTTATGAATAGATTTTACAATTCCTTTATCTCTTATAATCTGAAGGTCTGTTATAGTACTTTTTGTTCCCGGGATAATAATAATGTCTGCTTTATCTAACTCCTCAGGCTCGTCACTATAGAATAGTTGAATTCTTTCATCTCTTTCCAAGACATTGAAGTCAGTGAAATTGCTCATATGATTCAAGAGCACCACACCTATTTTTACACCCTTATTATTGTTGAGGTTCTTATTTTTCAGGCTTGCAGAGTCTTCTTCTTCAATAACGATATCTCTGTTATATGGAATGATGCCTACAACAGGCACTTTACATAAATCTTCAAGTATCTTTTTACCTTCAGTAAATAGCTCGATATCTCCTCTGAACTTATTTATGATAATACCTTTTACCAGAGCTCTTTCTTCTTCATCTAAAAGCATCATACTACCATAAACACTTGCAAAGACACCTCCTTTATCAATATCAGAAATGATATATACATTTGCTTTGGCTGCCTTTGCTATTCTCATATTGGTAATATCCAAATGCTTTAGGTTGAGTTCTGATATACTACCAGCTCCCTCCATTACTATTGGATTGTATTTATCTTCTAACCTTTGGAATGCTTGTTTAACTTCTTCAAATAATTGGTCTCTGTCAGGTGATAGAAAGTATTCTTTGGCTGTTTGTGTCCCTATGGGCTTTCCGTTGAGGATGATTTGTGCGGATTGATCGGATGTGGGTTTCATAAGGACTGGATTCATATCAGAATCGCTTTCCAAACTACAGGCTTCGGCTTGCACTGCTTGCGCTCTTCCTATTTCCAAGCCATTTGGTGTTGCATAGGAATTTAGAGACATGTTTTGAGCTTTATAGGGTGCAGGCTGATGGCCATCTTGAAGTAATATTCTACAAATCCCTGTACAAATCCAACTTTTTCCTACGTCAGAACCTGTACCTACAAACATTATTGGTGAAAGCTTCTTTTTCATATTATTATTTGATTATATATGCATTTCTAATAGCTTACAAAGCTATTAGAAAGTCTTATGATCAATGAACAAGTGTTTTCTTTTTATATTGTAATTATATTTTAAACTACTTATCATCAGAGCTAGATAGAATAATTTTCCATTCATTCTTACATAATTATTTCGAAGTGATTTAAAAAGCCTGATAAAATCAAACAAAGAATTCCTGAAATACTCTATGTTTGAGTTGCTAGACAAAAACATACAAAATGAGTAAACAGGCACTAGGAGAAAGTACCATAAATAAACTCTTTGATAAACCATACTTCATCTTTTTCATATCAAACTACTTTAAAATAAAAACACTCGTTTTTTCTTCATTTCATGCAATCATTAACTTAAAAATCAAAAGCCT
>JBGRPZ010000052.1:0-29632 GCA_041725915.1 Hyphomicrobiales bacterium
TTAACATAACATTGGGCTTATATGTGCGATAATCTACAATTTTAAAATTGAAAGCCGAATTATCGCACTATACAGCAATTAAAAATAAGTAATAGGACTTATAAATAGGCAAATATAGAGATCTACAGCAAACTCATTCCTAGCCTAAATCTTCAATAATAATTAAGTTCTCGGAATGAGTTAACCCTAAAGGTAGATTATAGACTAATATAAATATATAAGGAGTTAAAAGCTACTATCAATAAAAGGGTTAAAGAACTTCTTATTTATATATTCCATAAATTGATTTTTTAATAAAGCTTCAAAAGAGATTAAGGTATTTATCAGGGAAAAAGATTATAACTTGTTATTAATCTGTTCATACTAATTTTCAGAATGGTAGTTTTCAAATCGCCCCCCTATAAAAGTAGAATTATCTACTCTATTCATGTTTTTATACTAAGTGGCTTTAGGTATTAAATAGGAATTGATATTTTAATCATCTTAAATTATAGTCGAAACATAAAATAAATAACTCTATAAAAAACGTTTTTATGGAAATAAATTACAACAACAGTCATCTGTAAATAAAGAGAATAAATTCAATAATTACAGTTAACTATAACAACGAAACAGCTATTAATCAACGTTATTGAATTAATTTAGATTTTTTATAAATTGACAGATTGCTTTATAAATCAATAACAAACATTTTATCTTTGCAGCAACTAATTTTTAAAACAATAACAAGTTAGTAAACAATTTTAAAATTAAGAATTATGGCTTACAAAATCACTGAAGAGTGTACTGCTTGTGGTACATGTATCGACGAGTGTCCAGTAGAGGCTATCTCTGAGGGCGATATCTATGTTATTGATGCTGATGCTTGCACTGATTGTGGTGCTTGTGCTGACGTTTGTCCAGTTGAAGCAATCGTTCCTGAGTAATCAAAACTATAATATTTATAGGAAATGATATAAAAAGGTGGCTCTTAAGCTGCCTTTTATTGTAATAGAGCGGTTGTTTTATATTATTGTTCATTCTTTCACAATATGAATTTTATTTAGAATGAATATTTTTTTTATCAACAAAAGCAAAGCGCTCTTCATTGAATAACACTGAACTAGCTAATATACAGAGAATAGCAATACATAAAACATTATAAATCCGGAGTAAACTGTAGAAAAAAAAAGTGAATTCATTTAGTTGTTAGCTGAATAATTCCTTTAAATTTGCTCCGATTTTAAAGCTATCCCCTATGTTTGAAAAAAAAAATAAGGTTGTTGAGCTTGAAGAAGTTGTAATCAGATTCGCCGGGGATTCAGGCGATGGAATGCAACTAACAGGATCATTATTTTCAGATTCTACTGCTTTTGCGGGAAATGATTTTGCAACATTCCCAGATTATCCTGCGGAAATCAGAGCACCACAAGGAACTGTGGCTGGGGTTTCAGGATTTCAGATTCACTTTGGACACAAACATGTGTACACAAGTGGCGATTTAGCAGATGTTCTGGTAGCAATGAACCCTGCATCTTTAAAGGCAAACCTTAAATGGGCAAGAAAAGGAGCAACAATTATTGTTGATACCGATTCATTTATTACAAAAGGAATTGAAAAAGCCGGATTCGATTGTAACCCTCTTGATGATGGTACATTGAATGGTTATATTGTTATTAAAGCACCGATATCTAGTCTTACAAAAGAAGCTGTAAAAGACTTAGAGGTAGATAACAAAATGGCTCTAAAGAGTAAAAATATGTTTGCTCTTGGTATGACATTCTATCTATTCAATAGAGAGTATGATCAGATACTTGAATTTTTCGAAAACAAATTCAAGACGAAGCCACTTGTTGTTGAAGCTAACAAAAGAGTTTTAAAGGCTGGATACGACTATGCTGATACTATTGAAGCTATCAGTAACACTTTTAGAGTTGAACCTGCTCCTTTGGAGAAAGGACACTACAGAAACGTTACAGGAAACCTTGCTACTGCCTGGGGTCTTTTAGCTGCTGCAGAAAATTCTGGAAGAGAACTTTTCTTAGGTTCTTATCCTATTACTCCAGCAACTGAAATACTACAAGAACTGACTTATCACAAGCAGTTTAGTGCAAAAGCTTTCCAAGCTGAAGATGAAATTGCTGGTGTTTGTTCTACTATTGGAGCAAGCTATGCAGGTTCTCTTGCTGTAACATCAACTTCTGGTCCGGGATTATCTCTAAAAAGTGAAGCTATCGGATTAGCTGTAATGACAGAACTTCCTATTGTAATCGTGAATGTCCAGAGAGGAGGTCCATCAACTGGACTACCTACAAAATCTGAACAATCAGATCTACTTCAAGCACTTTACGGTCGTAATGGAGAGTGTCCAACAATTGTGTTGGCTGCATCAAGTCCTGCAGATTGTTTTTATTCTGCATATGAAGCATGTAAACTATCCTTGGAGCATATGACTCCTGTAATACTTCTTACCGACAGCTCATTGGCTAATGGTTCTGAAGTATTCAAGATTCCAAAAGTTGCTAACTTAGGAACAATAGTACCACCTGTTGTTGAAGCTAATGATCCAGATTACTTACCATATAAGCGTGATGAAGAAAAGTTACGTAGAAGATGGGCAGTACCTGGAACACCTGGTTTAAGACATCGTATTGGTGGACTTGAAAAAGAAAATGGTTCAGGAAATGTATCTCATGATCCTATGAATCATCAAGTAATGACTGAAATCAGAGAAGAAAAAGTTAGACGTGTTGCTAACTTCATTCCTGAACAAGACGTTTTTGGTGAAAAAGAAGGCGATTTACTAGTTGTAAGTTGGGGAGGTACTCAAGGAGTTATGCGTACTGCTGTTGAAAAACTTCAGGAAGAAGGAAAGAGCATTTCTTTAGCTCACTTCAAGCATATCAATCCACTTCCTAAAAATACTGAAGAGATTTTATCTAAGTATAAGAAGATTCTTGTTTGTGAAATTAACAACGGACAGTTTGCTAAATACTTAAAGATAAACTTCCCTCAGTATAAATATAACCAATACAACAAAATTCAGGGACTGCCATTTTTGGCTCAGGAACTGGAAGATAAATTCAATGCTCTTTTAAACGAATAAGATCCGGAAGTCATGGAAAAAGATATAGATCAGAATAAAGTCCAACTGACTAAGGAAGATTTCAAAAGTGACCAAATGGTCAAGTGGTGCCCAGGATGTGGTGACCACGCTATTTTAGCAGCAGTTGAACGAGTTTTTCCTGAATTAGGGATACCTAAAGACGACTTTGTTGTTGTTTCAGGAATTGGATGTTCTTCTCGCTTTCCTTATTATATGAATACTTATGGCATTCATGGTATTCATGGTCGTGCAGCAGCTATTGCATCAGGAGTAAAGTTATCCAATCCTGATTTAAGTGTTTGGATGATTACTGGTGATGGTGATTCAATGGCTATTGGAGGAAACCATTTTATCCATACTATAAGAAGAAATATAGACCTTAACATCTTATTATTCAATAATCAGATTTATGGTCTTACTAAAGGACAGTATTCTCCTACTACGCCAAAAGGACAGAAGACAAAAACTTCTCCTCAAGGTACATTTGAGAATCCTTTTAATCCTGGTGAACTTGTTATAGGATCTCAAGGTCAATTCTTCGCAAGAACTACAGATGGAAACCTTAAACAAATGACTAGCATCTTCAAAGAAGCTGCTGAACATAAAGGTACTTCAGTTGTAGAAATTCTTCAGAATTGTGTTATTTTCAATCATGATACTCACAAGGCTGTTACAGCAAGAGAGAATCGTGAAGAAATGCAATTAGCTCTTGAACATGGCAAGCCTATGATCTTTGGAAAAAACAAAGACCAAGGTATTATGCTAGATGGAACTACTCTTAAAGTTGTTAAACTAGGAGAGAATGGCATCTCAGAAGATGATCTACTTATACATGATATGTATGAAAAAGATCCTGGTGTACATTTGATGCTAGCAAGAATGAAGGCTCCGGAATTTCCTGTTGCTGTTGGTATAATAAGATCTGTGAAAGCTCCTACATATGAAGAGCAATTAGTGGATTCAATAACTTATGCAAAGGAACATTCTCCTTTAAAATCTGTTGACGACCTATTAAATAGTGGTAATACTTGGGAAGTATAATAGATATTACAAATAAAAAAAGGATATGCAATGCATATCCTTTTTTTTATTTTAAGTCCAATGACTTTCTAAGGCTTTCTATATAGCAGACAGCTTCCACCATATGACTTCCATACCAAGAGAACATCTCTCCATCAACAAGTATAACTTCCTTATCAGGGACTAATTTCCTGAATTCATCAATATGGTGCTCTGAAAACTCATAAGGTTCTGTAGAAAGAATCAGTGTATCATAATCCAATTCATTCAAGTCATCTATCTTTGGATAAGAACCATCTCGTTTCAACAAGCAGTTTTTAAAACCTGCAATATTCATCATTGAACTAATAAAAGTATCTTTTCCTGCTGCCATTATAGGATCTTTCCATATTAAATAAAGAGCTTTCTTCGGCTTTTTAACAGGAATTAAACTTGAAGATATTTGCCTTAAAGTTTCACTTAACATATGAGCATCATACTTAGCATCAAGCATATCTCCTAGCCTATCAATAAGATCAACTCCTTGATCAAAGCTTTTAATATCAAATACAAAGACCGGATATTCTTTCTGAAGCGATCTTATATCCTTACGCAGATTTTCTTCTTTTACTGCAAGAATAAGATCAGGCTCAAGAAGATGAATTTTATCAATATTTATAGACTTTGTTCCTCCTATTCTTTCTTTATTTACAAGTAAAGGTTCAGGATGAATACAATAGTCTGTTATTCCAACTAAATGATGCTGTAAATCAAGTTTACATATTGTCTCTGTAATACTAGGACAAAGAGAGACAATTCTCTTAGGCATTTCACTTATTTCAACTTCTCGGTTTAGGTCATCTTTCCAAATCATAATGAGTAAATTTGATAGAGGTTATTCTTTCAAACAATAATCCACACTTAAATAGAATCATATATAAATAATCACATTAAATTTGCAAAATGCTTGAAAGGTTTAAATTATATATAAGAAACAATCAATTAGTAGGTCTTGATCAAAAAGTGCTTTTAGCAGTTTCAGGAGGACCTGACTCAGTAGCTATGGTAGATCTTTTCTACAGCTCAGGTATAGAGTTTGGGATAGCTCATTGCAACTTTAATTTAAGAGGCAAAGAATCTGATGATGATGAGCTGTATGTTAAGTCTTTAGCACAAAGATACAGAGTTCCTTTGTTTGTTAAGTCATTTGATACAAAAAAATTATCAGATGACAAGGGGATATCTATACAGATGGCAGCAAGAGAACTTCGCTTTGATTGGTTTGAGGAAATAATTGAAAAGCATAAATACAATAGCATTGCTACTGCTCATCATATAGATGACGGAATAGAAACCTTCTTTATTAACTTATTTAGGGGTACAGGTATTGCAGGACTTAGAGGTATTTTATCAAAACAAGGCAATATTATCCATCCACTATTATTCTGTACAAAAGAAGAATTGATCGAATATTTAGACCAAAAGAACATTGCATATAGAAGTGACTCCTCTAATGAGTCAGATAAATATATAAGGAATAAAATAAGACATCATCTATTACCTGTTCTTTTTGATATTGAACCCGATATTAGAAATAAGATGTCTGATAATTTTGAGAGACTATCATCTCAGGAAAAACTTTTATCTGAATTGGTAAAAGATAAGATCAACGAGATTGCCAATTGGGAAAACAACAATATATATATAGATATTCAAAAGCTGACAGACTTCTCTTCTGCAAAAGAATTACTTTATCATATATTGAGAGATTACAACTTTAGCATAGAAGTTGTAGAAGAAATATACAGATCCATTGATTCACAATCTGGAAAAGTCTTTTATTCTAAGTCACATCAAATTATTAGAGATAGAGCTTTCTTTATTTTATCAGAGTTCCAAAGCAAAAAATCAGACAACACTATTTATTATATTGAGGAAAGTCAATCCTCAATCAAAACTCCAATAGATCTATCATTTCATATAAAGGGTAAGGATGCTGTAATAGACAAAAATGAATTGATTAGCCTTAATTATGCTTTTCTGAATTTGGAAAAACTTGTTTTCCCTCTAAAATTAAGGAAATGGCAACAAGGAGATAAGTTTATACCATTCGGCATGAAAGGATCTAAGAAAGTAAGTGACTTTCTCATTGACAACAAGTTGTCTTTAAAAGACAAAGAGGATATTTGGATTTTATGTGATAATAATGATAGAATATTATGGGTAGTAGGCCATCGCATTGATAATAGATTTAGAGTATCTCTAAATAGGCAAAATATATTTGTTATAAAAAAGTTAAATTAACTTATATTATACTAAATACACCTCTAAAACACTTTAAAAACAATTACATAATACAATTTAAATATAAAAGCAACCCTTAATTATTTAAGGTTGTCTATGCTTGCAAAGAAAATATATAATAACAGAGTATTAGAAAGAAAATCAAAAACGATGTTAGGGACAACAAAAATCAATAAAACACTATTTATTTTACTTGGATTGCTCCTTTTTGTGTCATCAACAGCACTTAAAGCTCAAGTATTAACTCCTGTCAGTTGGAAGGTATCTAAAGAAAAACTTCAAGATAATGAGTATAAACTCATATTCGAAGCCAATATCGATCCTAATTGGCATCTTTACAGTCAGGACATTCCTATGAGCCCTCCTGCTACTGTATTTGCATTTGAAGGCATTGACGAAAATAGTAAAGATGAAGTCCGTAAGGGGAACGGATTTGAACTAGTTGGCTTCGTTAAAGAAGAATCAAAAGCTATTGAGACATATGATCAAAACTTCGATATGAATCTCAAGTACTTTGCAGACAAAGCTATATTTTCCCAAATAGTAAAAATCACAAGTGACAAGCCCGTTACTATAAACGCTAACATCTCTTTCATGAGTTGTGATGACTCCAGATGTCTTCCTCCTGATGACGAGTCATTTTCATTTGATTTCAACGAAAATAATACAACACCAGCTGAAACTAGTGCAACACCTTCTGGGGTTGTTCAGCCTGTAAAGTGGAAATACACAGTAAAGAAAGTTGGTGATAAAGAGTTTGATTTATACTTTGATGCTAATATAGAAGGAAAGTATCACTTATATACTACTGAAGATAGTGGTATTGATGGCCCTCTTCCTACAGAATTTACTTTTGAACCTTCAAAAGACTACCAACTTATAGGAGGCATTGAAGCAACTACAAAACCAGAAAAAGAATATGAACCTATATGGGAAGCTGAAATAAAGTTCTTCTCTCATAAAGCTCAATTCAAACAAAGAATAAGACTTTCATCTGATACTCAATTCCCTGTAAAAGGAGAAATCGCATATCAAGTATGTAATGAAACTTCTTGTATTGCTCTATATGATGATTATGAATTCTTTTTTGATGGTAAATCAGGTGCACAAATAAATGCTATTGCTGCTGATAATAAACCTCAGGAGCCAACAACAATTACTGCTACATCAGGCAGTGAGAATGAAACATTATGGGGATTCTTCATTACTGCATTACTTGCTGGTCTTGCGGCTATACTTACTCCTTGTGTGTTCCCTATGATTCCAATGACAGTATCTTTCTTTATGAAAGATGGTAAATCTAATACAAAAGGTATTATCCAAGGACTTATTTATGGTTTTTCAATTATCGCAATATATACTATTGTAGGTATTCTTGTAGCTCTACTTGTTGGTCCCGAAGCAGCAAACTGGTTAAGTACACACTGGATTCCAAATATATTCTTCTTCCTTGTATTTATGATCTTTGCTTTCTCATTCTTCGGAATGTTTGAAATTACACTTCCAAGTTGGGTAATCAACAAAGCTGATCAGCAAGCAAACAAAGGTGGTTTCTTAGGGCCTTTCTTTATGGCTCTTACTCTTGTATTAGTATCTTTTTCTTGTACTGGTCCTTTAGTTGGAGGTATCCTTGTTGAATCTGCAAGAGGAGCATTATTAAAACCTGTAATTGGAATGTTTGGATTCTCTTTCGCTTTTGCTCTTCCTTTTACATTGTTTGCAATCTTCCCTAAGTGGTTAAACAACTTACCTAAATCTGGTGGATGGTTAAACTCTGTAAAAGTTGTATTAGGTTTTATTGAACTTGCTTTAGGTCTTAAGTTCTTAAGTGTAGCTGACCAAACTTATCACTGGGGACTCCTTGACAGAGAAGTGTATATTGCTCTTTGGGTAGTTATCTTCGGACTTATGGGTATTTATCTTCTTGGTAAACTTAAGTTCTCTCATGATAGTGATGTGAAGTTTATAAGTGTACCTAGATTATTATTATCTATTATAACTTTATCTTTTGTTGTCTACCTGATTCCTGGTATGTGGGGAGCTCCTTTAAAAGCATTAGCTGGTTATCTACCCCCTCAGGCTTCTATTGATTTTGATGTAAACAAAATCGTAAGAGAAAATATCAAAACATTCGGTGGTGGTACTCCACAAATAAGTGAAAATACTGCAGAATGTCCAACAGCGAAATATGCTGACTTCTTGCACCTTCCTTCTGGTCTTGATGGTTACTTTGATTATGAGCAAGCTCTAGAATGTGCAAAAGCTCAAAACAAACCATTATTTATTGATTTCACTGGTCATGGTTGTGTAAATTGCCGTGAGATGGAAAATAAGGTTTGGGCTAATCCTGCAGTATTGAGAAGACTTAGAAACGACTTTGTTATTGTTGCTCTATATGTAGATGATAAAACTGAGCTTCCTGAAAGCCAATGGTATACTTCTTCATATGACAATAAAGTCAAGAAGACTATAGGTAAGCAAAATGCAGACTTCCAGATTGAGAAGTTTAATGTTAATGCTCAGCCTTATTATGTAATCTTGAACCATGATGGTCAGTTATTAGCAAAACCTAAGGCTTATGACTTAGATGTAAAGAACTTTGTTGATTTTCTTGACACTGGTAAGAAAAACTTTGCAAACAAATCTGTTTATACAGAATAAAATAAACCCACTTTATTATTTATTATACCTAGGCCGCCTCTTGTAGGCGGCTTTTTTTATATCTGGAACTAACATCTACTATACCACCACATTCCTTCATTGTGATTTATATAAATAAGTCACATTCATTAATACAGCCATATTTATTCTAAATAACAAAACTCAATGGTATCAGAGAAAAATTTTACGTTACATTTGTACACATATAAATATCTATATATAACAAAGTGTAATACTTGTATTAATTAAGAAAATGGCTAAATACCTGATAATAGGAGGAGTTGCTGGAGGAGCGACAGCTGCTGCTCGATTAAGAAGAATAGATGAAAAGGCAGAAATCATCATGTTTGAGCGTGGCGAGCATATTAGCTATGCCAATTGCGGACTTCCATATTATATTGGAGGTGTAATTAAAGAAAGAGAAAAGCTGCTTCTACAAACACCTGAAAGCTTCAACAAGAGATTGAATGTTGATGTCAGAGTTTGTAATGAAGTGATCTCTATCCATCCAGAAGATAACAAAGTAAGTATAAAAGACCTGAAAACTGGAAAGACATATCAGGAAACTTATGACAAACTTATTGTTTCTCCGGGTGCTGAGCCTGTAAAACCTCCTATCGAAGGATTTGACCTACCTGAAGTATTTACTTTGCGTAATGTAAATGATACTGATAAGATAAAGAATTTCTGTGACCAGAAACAACCCAAAAGAGCAACTGTAATTGGTGCAGGTTTTATAGGGCTTGAAATGGCTGAAAACTTCCATCACATTGGCTTGGAGGTCAACATTGTTGAGAAAGCTTGTCAAGTAATGACTCCTGTTGATTTTGAAATTGCAGCAGGCGTACACCAGCATATCAAAGAACAGAATGTAGGATTATATCTAAGTGAATCAGTTACTAAGCTTGAGAAAGTAAGCTCTGGAATCAAAGTTCATTTAGAAAGTGGTAACTCCTTTGAAACAGATGTAGTAATATTATCTGTAGGAGTAAGACCAGAAACATCACTGATCAAAGATGCTAATCTGGCAATTGCACCTAATGGAGGGATACAGGTAAATGATTATCTACAGACTTCCAATCCTGACGTTTATGCTGTTGGGGATGCTATTGCATTTATTCACCCTATCACAGGTCAATATTGTAACACTTATCTTGCAGGCCCTGCCAATCTTCAGGGAAGAATCGTTGCTGATAATATAGTCAAAGGAAACAAAAGAAAATATAAAGGAGCATTAGCAACTGCTATAGCAAAAGTTTTTGATCTTACTGTTGCTTCTGTTGGTCTTAATGAAACTCAACTCAAGAAGAATGGCATAGGGTATAAAGCCAATATTATCCATGGTGGTAGCCATGCTGGCTATTATCCTGGAGCTATCAATCTTACTCTTAAGTTATTATTCTCTCCTGAAGATGGTAAAGTACTAGGTGCACAAGCCATTGGATATGATGGTATAGATAAAAGAATTGATATGATTGCCTCAATCATGCTTAAGGGAGGTGATATCTATGACCTTCAAGAGATTGAACAATCCTATGCACCTCCTTATTCATCTGCAAAAGACCCTGTAAATCAAGCAGGCTTTGCCGCAGAAAACATTATTGAGAAGAAAGTAAATACCATTGATTGGAGAGAGCTTTCAAATCTCGATACCTCTAGTGTCTTCCTTCTTGATGTAAGAACAAAAGACGAATTTAGTTTAGGTGCAATACCTAATTCTATCAATATAGATGTTGATGACCTAAGAAATCATATCAACAACATCCCTAAAGACAAGAAGATTATCATCTTCTGTGGTGTGGGATTGAGAGGGTACATCGCTGCCAGAATCCTTATGCAAAATGGATTCAACGATGTTTACAACCTTTCCGGAGGACTTAAAATATATCAACAGGCTACAGCAGTACAATCTCATATTATTTGTAATGAAGATAGTTCTTCTCAAGTGACAGAAATACAAACTCCAACCCAAAAAGAACACCAAATGAGTAATAAAGAAGTAAAAGTTATCGAAGTTGATGCTTGTGGACTCCAATGTCCTGGCCCTATATTGAAACTAAAACAAGAAGTCGAAAAGCTAGATACTGGCGACAGAATTAAGCAGATCGCTACTGATGCAGGCTTCAAAAAAGATGTTCAATCATGGTGTAATCTTACTGGCAACAAACTTATCTCTTTAGATGCTCAAAAGGGTGTTATCTCTGCACTTATCGAAAAAGGGCAAAGCAAAGAAGATTGTCCTGTAAATGGTAATGTACAACTACCTAAGGATAAAACTCTAGTTGTATTTAGTGATGATATGGATAAAGCTCTTGCTAGTTTTGTTATCGCTAATGGTGCCGCTGCTACTGGCAGAAAAGTAACTATGTTCTTTACTTTCTGGGGACTCAATACTATTAAGAAGAGAAAGAAACCTCGTGTAAAGAAAGACTTTATGGGCTTCATGTTTGGGAAAATGATGGCCGCACATTCTGGCAAACTTAATTTATCTAAGATGAATATGATGGGCATGGGCTCTATCATGATGAAAAAGAGAATGAAAGCAAAGAATGTTGATTCTTTAGAAACTCTTATTCAGGCAGCTATGGATAATGGTGTAGAAATGATGGCTTGCCAAATGTCTATGGATGTAATGGGTGTAGATGCCAGCGAATTACTTGATGGTGTAAAGATTGGTGGCGTTGCTTCTTATATGGAAGCTGCTGATACAGCAAACCATAACTTATTTATATAATGATATGTTTGACACATGTCATTAATCATACAAAAAGCTCTCTTTTGCAAAAAAGAGGGCTTTTTGCTTTATACCTCTACTCATAAAAACAAGTATCTTATTTCTCCAAAAAACACTCCTTTTATTTCAACTTATTGACAATATATTTATCTAAAGATAATCTGTTGAAAATCGCTCTTCTCATAAAAAATAAAGCGTTTTTACTATTCTACATAAACACCTACATTTCAATCTACTATATAAGACACAAATCATCATTCCCATTATCCAAGTTTGAAAAACACTGAATAAAGACTTAAAAATAAGGTTGACAATAAGCATTTTCAGCCCGATGAAACTATATCCTTCAGTAGGAAGATAGTGCTACACAGGCAGGAGTTCAGACTTTCTTCCCCAGAAACTTTTGTAGGCTAGCCCCGGAATTTGACCTTTCATAGGCAGGAAATAATATTTATATCCGTACGTAAAATTCTATTCTCCTATCGACAACAGCCATAAACTCCCCTATTACAGACACTTGCATGCAAGACTGAATTATATGCTTTTACTCATGACTTTTTTGAATAAATGGAGTTCAAGTCTGAACTCTGTAAGATTCCTATTTCTCACTTTAAGTCCTGATATGTACAAAAAGAAGAAGAATTATTATCGAAGCTGAAATAAATCGATAAAAAAGCCCAATGTTATCACCCTAAAAGCTTATATCTAACAGATAATCCTTTAGCAGGAACAATTTGCAATCAATAAGAAAATGTGATTAATTCAAAATATAAAACATACATCGTCACAAATAGGATCTCACGAACAAGCAGATATATACTTCCGTTAAAAAGCGACACTAAATCATAAAAAAACTTAATTTATTTTTAAGCCAGAATCTAAATACACCATCATATAAGACAAGTATAACAGACAGTAGAACAGACCCTAAACATCAAGTACTCTCAAACACTAGCGCACTATCTCAAGCGTTTATAATAGACTGACAAAAAGCTGATTTTGGGGGCTGATTGAACTGGATATTTTCAACTTTATACTGAAAACAATTAAAAAAGAAACTAGACATGTTAACGATATTAATTGTGGGGCTGTTATTAAGGAGATATGGTAAGCTAATAAAAGTGAAGTTAAAGCTTGTCTTTAGTGATTAATTAAATATTGTGGGAGCCTTATTTTATATCTATTTATCCAAATAAACACAGCTATTTAGAAAGAAAGTTCTTCTTTTGAGGAAGGCTAATTGTTTTTTTTGTACCTTCTGTTAAGCTTTTCAAGTATATTTTTGTATCCTTGCAAGGACGAAATAACTTGATTGTATTGAATTTCATAGCTTAACACAACCCAATTAGATTCAATTCTAATGAAAACAGCGTTTTACGGAAAAACATTAGCAAAAAGCAATGTAGACCATGTCCAGAAACTGGCTCGTTTAGTCGAAAAAGAAAGCGATACTATATATATATATGATAAGTATTACTCTGTAATTAAAGAGCAAATACATTTCAATAATAAAATAGAACTCTTTCATCATCATGAGGAAATTAAGGGAAAGGTTGACTATCTCCTTTCTATTGGCGGAGACGGCACACTTCTTGATTCAGTTCCTCTTGTCAGAGATTCGGGTATCCCTATTATGGGAATAAATGTAGGAAGACTTGGATTCTTATCCAGTGTTTCTAAAGACGATATTGACATAGCTGTAGAAAGCCTCAAATATGAGACTTTCGAGCTGGATACAAGATGCTTATTGCATTTAGATACAAGGGACAATTTATTTGGAGATCTTAATTTTGCTTTAAATGAACTTACAATTAGCAGGAAAGACAGTGCTAACCTGATAATCACTCATGTGTGGATAGATGGGGTTTTATTAAACTCCTATTGGGCAGATGGTTTGATCATTTCTACTCCCACTGGTTCGACGGCTTATTCGCTAAGTTCAGGTGGCCCTATCATAATGCCAAGTGCAAACTGCTTTGTAATAACACCTCTTGCAGCACACAATTTAACTGTAAGACCGTTCGTTATTCCTGACAATTGCGAGATAAGGATAAGGGTTGAAGGAAGAGAAGATCAATATCTTGTAAGTCTAGATTCCAGAAGTGAAATTATAGATTCATCTGTAGAGTTAAATGTTAAGAAAGAAGGTTTTAAGGTTAATTTGATAAGAATACCAAATAAACATTTCTTAAACACAATCAGAGAGAAACTACAATGGGGGCTGGACATAAGAAATCATTGATTCTTTTGTGGTTGAAAAAAAAATAATATTTTTACATGCCTGATCAATGATATACAATGACTCCCGGAAACTGTCGACAAACTTAATTTATAATAAATACGGCACCTAATGAGGAAATTAGTTTTAGTATTCATCTTTTCAATAATTACTGCTATAGGAGCAAAGGCTCAATCACTTGAAATTGGTGGCTTTGCCGGAGTATCATACTATTTGGGTGATATTAACCCTGATATTCATTTTGCTCAATCTCACCCAGCATTCGGAGGATTAGTACGCCTTAACCTCAACAATCGATTTGCACTGAGAGTAAATGGATACTTTGGAGAAGTATCAGGAGACGACCAAAAAAGGAAATATATTGAGGGAAGAAACTTAAAGTTTAATTCCAAAATTACTGATATCGCAGCCACAGTTGAATTCAATTTTCTTGAATATTACACAGGTAGCATTACTAATTATTTCACTCCTTATATCTTTGGAGGGATAGGAATTATTATGTTCAATCCTGAAGCTGATGGTCAGAATTTACGTAATCTAGGTACTGAAGGCCAACTTGTAGGATTTGATGGAAGAAGCAGATATAATAAGACTACTCTTGCAATTCCTTTTGGCTTTGGAGTAAAATACAGCATTAACAAGAAATTATGTCTGGGCTTTGAATGGGGAATGAGAAAAACATTTACTGATTATATTGATGATATCAGCACAACATATTATTTGGATAATATAAATCCTGATGATCCTGCTCAATATTATTCAGACCCTACAGCAAATCATAAGCCTAATGCACAAAGGGGAAACCCTAAGACAAATGATTGGGTAAATTATACCGGAATTACATTAACATATAAAATTGATCTGGAAGATAAGTCTGGTTGTAGCTCATTCCAGAGAAGAAAAATAAGAAGGTGGTAATCGTTATATGATTACAAACCAATGAGAATATATAAAATGGACTTAAAGGAAAATATTAATTTAGAGAAATTGCCACAACATATTGCGATAATTATGGATGGCAATGGTAGATGGGCAAAACAACAGGGGGAATTAAGAACTTTCGGTCATATAAATGGTGTTACTGCTGTTAGGGAAACTTCTGAAGCGGCCGCTGAGATAGGGCTAAAATATTTAACTTTATATGCATTTTCTACAGAGAATTGGAACCGTCCAGAGGAAGAAATCAACGCTTTGATGGATTTGCTAGTTTCTACTATTGAAAAGGAAACTCCAACGCTCAATAAAAATAATATCCGACTTCAAGCAATTGGTGATTTAAAATCACTTCCGGAAAGTAGTTATCATTCATTAATGAAAGCTATAAATAATACAAAAGATAATACCGGATTGACAATGGTGCTTGCTCTGAGTTATAGTGCTCGTTGGGAAATTGTCGAAGCAGTAAAGAAAATTGCTGGTCAAGTAAAGAATGAAGAATTAGATATCAAAGATATAGATGCTAAAGTTTTTGAATCCAATTTATGTACTAATAACATTCCTGATCCTGAACTCCTCATCAGAACAAGTGGGGAACAAAGAATCAGTAATTTCTTATTATGGCAAATTGGCTATTCTGAACTATACTTTACATCTAAGCTTTGGCCTGACTTTAAAAAACAAGATCTATATCAAGCCATCTTAGATTACCAAAATAGAGAGAGAAGGTTTGGGAAGACAAGTGAACAATTAAACAAGTAAAACTGGAATGGTTGTGTCTTTGGAAAAAACAAAACGTAAAAAGTATATTTTTAAATGGCTTACCTATCTTATGGTAAGCTTATTGCTAATTTGCCTTAATCAAAAATCTTTTGGACAAATTGCTATAGGTAAATCCGATAGTAGTGATGACATTGATTACTTCAATCCTAAACAATATATTATTGGAGGTGTAACCGTTTCTGGCATTAAATATCTTGATCCTACAGTACTCACAATGCTTTCAGGCTTTACAGTAGGCAAGAAAATAAGAGTCCCTGGTGATGATATTGCTGAAGGGATAAAAAAGCTCTGGAATCAAGGGTTATTTGACGATATTAAAGTCTCTGTGCTTAAGATTGAAGGTGATCAAATTTTCCTTGAAATCTGGCTCAAAGAGCGTCCCAGACTTTCTAAGTTCAAATTTATAGGAGCAAAAAAATCTCAAGTTGATGATCTTCGAGATGAATTGAGTCTGACTCGTGGTGATGTCGTCACAGAAAATCTTCTAAACAGGGCTAACCATGTCATAAGAAGATATTTTGTTAATAAAGGATTTTATAATGTAGATGTCAAAATAAAAGAAATTGCTGACACTACTACTACTAATGGTGTTGTATTATATTTTAAGATCGATAAAAATAAGAAAGTTAAGATCTATGATATAAATGTTGAAGGCAACAAAGCCCTTACTGCCCATCAAGTAAAAAAGGCAATGAAGGAAACTAAAGAAAAAGGGCAGTTTACTCCTACCAAAGACATTGAGAAACTAATATATGATGTTGTAAAGAATACTCTTAAGTTTAATCTTGATGAAATCATTACTACCACACAAGATTATGCTCATGAAAATATTAAAATCAGAATATTTAAACCTTCGAAATATATTGAGTCCAACTTTAAGGATGATCTAGATAATATTATCGCTAAATATCAAGAAATTGGTTATAGAGATGCTGCGATTGTAAGTGATTCTATTGCTAAGAATGATGATAATACTATCAGTATCTATATCAAAGTTGATGAGGGTAACAAATACTACTTCAGAAATATCAACTTCGTTGGAAATACTGTATATTCAAATGAAGATCTGAAAAATGTTCTAGGTATAGATAAAGGAGATGTATATAATAAACAACTCCTTGAAACTAACCTTAACTTCAATCAGAATGGGTTTGATGTTTCTTCTCTTTATCTTGATAATGGTTACTTATTCTTTAATGCAACCCCTGTTGAAGTTAATGTAGTAAATGATTCTATTGATCTTGAGATAAGAATCATGGAAGGTAAACAGGCTCGTATTGATAAAGTCTCTATAAAAGGTAATGATCGTACAAATGATCATGTTATCATGCGTGAAATCAGAACAAGACCAGGAGAGCTTTTCAACCGTTCTCAGGTTATTCGTACAACAAGAGAACTAGCCCAGCTGAAATACTTCAACCAGGAAACTATCAGACCTGATATCAAACCAAACTGGGAAAAAGGTACTGTTGACATTGAATACTCTGTTGAAGAACAATCTGCTGACCAAATTGAGGTTTCCGGAGGTTATGGATATGGTACTTTTATTGGTACACTGGGACTTTCTTTCAACAATTTCTCACTGAAGAACTTCTTCAAGAAAGATTCATGGAAACCTATTCCTTCTGGTGATGGTCAAAAGCTAGCACTTAGATTTCAGGCTTATGGTAAAGGATATATCAGTTATAATGTATCATTTACTGAACCTTGGTTAGGTGGTAAGAAACCAAATGCATTTACTGTTGGTTATAATCACTCTTTATTCTCTAATACTGGCAGAAATAATGTTAAACAGAAATTCGTTATTGATGGTTTCAATATTGGTCTGGCAAGAAGGTTACAATGGCCTGATGATTTCTTTACTGTAGGTACATTTGTAAATCTACAAAGATATAAACTGAGTAATTACTCTGATATCTTTGCTTTTCAGAATTCAGGTAATGGAGATTACTATAATATCAATTTATCTATAAGTATAAGCAGAAACTCTGTTGATAATCCTCTTTATCCAAGATCCGGATCAGAACTTTCATTGACAGCTGAGTTTACTCCTCCATACTCTTTATTTGATGGAAGAGATTATTCAAAACTTCCTGCAAACGAAAAATATAAATTCATCGAATACCATAAGTGGAAATTCTCTGGCGGTGTATATAGTGAACTTGCTCCTAAGTTAGTACTTTTCTCAAGAGCTAAATTTGGATTCCTTGGGGCTTACAATAATGATCTTGGAATTACTCCTTTTGAAAGATTCTATCTTGGTGGTGATGGACTTAGTGGATATAACAACTTTGATGGCAGAGAGATTATAGGAATGCGTGGATATAAAAATGAATCCATAAAACCTAACCCTTCTCTAGCACAAGGAGGAGCTGTATACTCCAAGTACACTCTGGAAATGAGATATCCTCTTACAACAAGTGCCAGCTCTACCATATATGCATTCACATTCCTTGAAGCAGGAAATACCTGGGCTAATTTCGACCAATTCGAGCCATTTAAGTTATACAGAACTGCTGGCTTTGGTGTAAGAATATTCTTACCTATATTTGGTATTCTTGGTCTTGACTATGGTTATGGCTTGGATGAGATACCAGGAAATCCATCAGCTAGTAAAGGACAATTCCATTTCTCTATTAATAATTCTATTGATTAACAATTGGCAAAATATTTGTAACTTATGGCAAAGGGAGGTTTACTTCCTTTGTCATGAAATAGTTACTTAATATAACATATAATATAAGGAGGTCATATAATGAAAAAAACCTTTCTAAGCATTATCATACTTTTCACACTTTCTATAGGTACATCTGTAGCTCAAAAATATGCATATGTAGATAGTGATTACATCCTTCAGAACATTCCTGAATATACAGATGCACAAGAAGAACTTGACCAAATAGCTAAGGAATATCAAGAAGAGATAAGTAAACATCTTGCCGAAGTTGATAAACTATACAAAGCATATCAAGCAGAACAGGTTCTTCTTCCTGAGGACATGAAAGCCAAAAAGGAAAATGAAATTGTAGAAAAAGAAAAGCAAGCCAGAGAATTGCAGAAGAAATACTTCGGCCCTCAAGGTGAGTTATTCAATAAAAGAAAAGAGCTCATTGAACCTATACAAGAAAAGGTTTACAATGCTATACAAACAATCTCTCAAGAAGAGAATTATGACTTCGTTTTTGACAAGTCTGGTAGCTTAACTATACTTTATAGTAATCCAAAGCTAGATGTTAGTGATGATGTCCTTGATGAGATTGGTAAAGTAATGCAAACAATTAGAAAAGAAGACAGAAAATAGAATAAGCATTGTAATTCTTATAAAAGAGTTATAATCTTAGTTTATATATAAAGGCTGTTTCCTTTGTTTTATATAGAGAATTTTATAATTTATTAACAAGGCTGATTGCACGCTTTTCTAAATATTTGTTAAATTTGCGGTTCAATCAGTATTATTTAATCATTAGTTTATTACGATGAAAAAGATATTTAAAACGACAATAGTTGCGATATTTGCTCTTATGTCAGTTGCAACTTATGCTCAAACTAATGCAAAATTAGGTTATGTTGACTCTAACGAGTTATTAGAAGCTCTTCCTGATAGAAAGAAAATCGAAAACGAACTTATCAAGTTCAGAACTTCTTTAGAAAATGAATTGAAGACTATGGGCATGGAGCTTCAATCAAAATATCAAGATTACCAAAACAATGTTAATACATTATCTGATCTTGTAAAACAGACTAAAGAAAAAGAACTTCAGGATTTACAACAAAGAATTCAGCAATTTGAGGCTTCTGCACAAACAGACATTGCTAAGAAAAGAGATGAACTACTTACGCCTCTATTGGACAAAGTACGTAAAGCTATAAATGATGCTGCAAATGAAGGCTCATATACTTATGTATTTGATGTCGCTGCAGGAGGTCTTGTAGTTTATGAAAAAGGAGATAACCTTAATGCAAAGGTATTAGCTAAATTAGGAGTTAAGAAATAGTTCCTCTTTTTAAAAGAAACATAAAAAAAGCTGCTAACGCAGCTTTTTTTATTTCTCAACATTTTCTTCATCATACCAACTCGCATACATATTATAGCTATTCGCTATTCTGTTAATCTCTCCTTCTAATAGCTCAGGGCTAACTTCTTTTATTCTTTTTGCAGGGATACCTGCATAAACGCCTCCTGATTTACATATGGTGCCCTTAGAAACTACAGCACCTGCAGCGATAATAGTATTGTTTTCAACAATAACATCATCCAACACAACAGCATTCATACCTATCAATACATTATTCTTTATGGTACATCCATGCACTGTCGCATTGTGAGCTATTGAAACATTATCTCCAATATTCGTTGGGCTTTTCTTGTATGTGCAATGTATCACAGCACCATCCTGTATATTCACATTATTACCTATCTTGATGTAGTGCACATCTCCTCTCAGAACGGCATTAAACCATACACTACAACCTTCTCCAAGAACTACATCACCAAGTATTGTAGCATTCTCAGCCAAGAAGCATCCTTCTCCAATAACAGGATATTTATCTTTTACTTTCTTTATTAAAGCCATTGTCTCAAAAATTAAAATAATAATAACTCTTATTCTATGAAACGCAAAAAAGCAACCTTTTAGTTGCTTTTAAGATCTATGATTTCTTTGGATAGTCAATGGAATAGTGCAAGCCAACGCTTTCTTTTCTTTGCATGGCCATCTTTATAATCAGATATGCAACATTAATCATATTCCTTAACTCGCATAATTCAACTGAAAGAACAGACATTTCGAATAAGGCTTCAGTCTCGCGATAAATTAATTCCAGACGATCCAAAGCTCTTTTCAATCTAAGGTTAGATCTGACTATACCAACATAAGAACTCATGATTTGTTGCAACTCTTTTTTAGTTTGAGTGATCAATATCATCTCTTCATTCAAAACAGTTCCTTCAGCATTCCAATCAGGAATTTCATTACAATAGTCGATTTGCTGAATAGAGTTTATTGCATTTTGTGATGCCCTATGGCTAAATACTGCTGCTTCAAGAAGACTATTCGAAGCCAGACGGTTTGCTCCATGCAGACCTGTAGAAGCACATTCCCCAGAAGCATATAGGCTACTGATAGATGTTCTTGCATATTCATCTACCTTTATACCTCCACAAACATAATGTGCAGCAGGAACAACAGGAATCATATCTCGAGAAATATCAATACCAATACTCAGGCATTTCGCATAAATAGAAGGGAAATGACTCAATAATATTTGCTTATCAATATCTCTTGCATCAAGATATACATAATCATCTCCAGAAAGTTTCATTTCAGTATCAATAGCTCGGGCTACTATATCACGCGGAGCTAATGATTTCCTTTCATCATATTTATCCATAAACTCAACTCCTTCTTTTGTCTTCAGGATTGCCCCTGCTCCTCTAAGAGCTTCTGTAATCAAGAAAGAAGGTTTCTCACCCGGATTATAAAGAGAAGTTGGATGGAATTGTATAAACTCCATATTCTCTACAAGCCCTTTTGCTCTGTAGACCATTGCAACACCATCACCAGTTGCTATCAATGGATTTGTAGTTGTATTATATATATTACCACTTCCCCCAGTTGCTATCAATGTTGTTTTAGCTAGAACAGTTTCTACTTCTGCAGAATTTTCTTGTAAGAAATAAGCACCATAACATCTAACATCTTCACGTCTACGTGTTACTTTCTCGTTAAGGTGGTGCTGAGTAATTATATCTACAGTAAAAGAATTCTCAAGGATTTCAATATTAGGATGGTTTTTTGCTTGTGCAATTAGAGCTCTTTGAATCTCATTTCCGGTACTATCTTTATGGTGTAGTACTCTATGTTCAGAATGGCCACCTTCTTTAGCTAAAGAATACTCCCCGCTATCTTTCTTATCAAATTGTGTTCCCCATGCTATCAGCTCTTTTACTCTGTCAGTAGACTCAGTAATTGTCATTCTTACAATGTTCTCATTACTCTTATTCGCCCCCGCATTTAATGTGTCAGTAATATGCTTTTCATAAGTATCAGGAGTATACATAACCGCAGCTATACCACCCTGAGCATATTTAGTTGCTGTTTCGTCAGCCTTGCTTTTAGATATGATACACACCTTTCCATGTTCTGCAACTTTTAAAGCATATATAAGACCTGCTATTCCAGAACCAATTACAAGGAAATCAACTTTACGCCTCATTTCAAATCATTTTTAATCAAGTAACAAAGGGAATCACCCTAGTATCAATGCAAAATTAGAATTAATTTCAAGACATTAATTAATGATAATTAGGTATTTCTTTGGATATAAACTAAAAACAGTGACCTCTTATTAATAGTTACACAACTATATCAAATAGGAGCAGAGAAATTGATAAAAAATCCAGACTCCCCAAATTTGTTAAAACTATATTCTAGTCTCCATACCATATCATAGTATGTCACAAAATCCAATCCAATACCATAACCATAGATCAAAGTATCTTCAAGACGATTAATTGGATTGTGAGAATAAGTATCAACATAAGCAACATCAAAAAACAGGTTTAGGTAGAGAGCATAATGAACCTTACTAAACTTCTCTGTCTTTATGAAATTAATATTCTTCACTTTAGTTGGAATGATCGTATATTTAAAGTTATTCTTTATCAAGCCATAATTCTTCCCCTTAGTAACATAATGATCATAGCCCCTGACCACATCACCATAAAATCCAATACCCGGTTGTAGATTGAAAGGCAATTCCTTGCCAAAAGAAAAAAGACTTGTAACATCTACAGCATAGTATATGTCTTTAGCAACTTTCTTATACCAATCAAACTCACTCCTTGCTAACCATGAATCATATTGTTGATTAAGCAAACCAAGGCCAAGCTTTGACAACTCTAAAGAAAAATGATAGCCATTAAGCGGATAAGATTTTTGATCTCTAAAGTCAGAAGTATACTTATATCTTAAAGTCAGAAACTCAGGATCCCCTTTTGATTTATAAGTGAATGATGGATTGAGTAATAATAATGTATCTGAAAAGGTGGAGCGACGATAAGACAGTCCAAAGCTATGTACATTATTATAGTCTGGTCTATATGAAAGTCCAATATTTGAAAAGAATTGAATCTCTGGATTCATTGTTCTATTAATGTAGTATGTCAGGGTATCCCCATTGACATTATATGCGACTTCCTTATAATCCCTATAACCAATACTTAAATCAAGCCCTAAATTCTTTCTCTTATTAATATAGGGAATACTATATCCCAACTCAAATTGATTTTCATAGCCAGCCTGCACCAATAACTTAAGTACCTCATTTCTTCCTCTGAAATTATACCAAAAGAAATGAACACCATAATCAACTCTACTTATATCAGCTCTTCGTATCCATTCATTTATATTTCTATCAGCAATACGGAATACTGGCAATGGCCATATATACCACCTTTCAACAACATCCACCAAGACACTTACTGTATCATTAGATATTGTCTTCTTTATATTTATAAAATTGAATAAGGGAGTTCTTTTTAGATTATTTGTACTTAGATAAATAAGCGAATCCAAAGCTTTAGGAGCTATCCAACTTTGAGCATCAAACTCTAACTCACGATAAATAATAAAGCTTTTAGTTTTCTTATTTCCTTTAATGTCAATCCTGTCAATAAAAAGTTTGTCAGTAGTCTTACTATCTTCCTGAGCAATGGCATAACGATTCCAAAACAAGAAGATAAAAGCAATGCAAGTAAAATAAAGTTTAGTATTATTCATCCTAGAGTTTTAGATCAATCATATCACTAAACTACTGCACAAGAATCCAAATCAGATATCCAGATACTTCATAAGAGAATCATATCTATTTCTCAAGCTTTCATTATCATCAGGGGATTCTGTCCAAGAAGCCTTTATAACATAGTTAAAACGCTGTAATGTGCTTAATATTCGACTGATATCAATTTTATTCACTTTCAGATTGACTTCTATTTTCGTAGAATTAGGGAAGGTCTTCACACCAAGAGAGAGTACTTTTGTATTTTCTTCTTCAAGCAAGCGGGTCAGCTCTGATAGATAATAATCATTATCACTCATCTCCAAAACAATTATACTTCCGGGACTATCAGAAGAACTAAGGTCTGCACAAGCTTTCAACAAACATTCATAAGTAATTACACCTTCATATCTTGTATCATCAGAAACTATAGGAACAAGACTCAAGGAGTTATCAAACATATATCTAATAACATCAAACATATGTTTGCATGGCTCAATAAATAGATTCGGTTTTAATAGCTTATGATTACCTATAGGAAGACTCAAGTCATCCATAAGAACAATATCCGTTTCACTTATAAGCCCTAAGAAACTAGTATTATTTACAATAGGAAATTGGGAAACTTTATATTCATCCATCAACTGAAGAGCTACTCCTGATGAGTCTGAAGTCTTCAAGGGCACAATATCATTGATCATATATTCACGGGCAACCATAAGCAGTAGATTAAGTTCTGTACAGATACTAAAATGAGTTTACCTTATTTCTTTAGAAACCTTATATTAAGATAGTTAATTTATTTGGAACCTGTATAGGTTTCATTCATATTTTCATCATCCATAATATTCAGGTAGTTAATATATCTCCATTCGGCAATAATGTCTGCTGCAACAGCATCTTTTATAGCACATTCAGGTTCTTGCATATGTTTACAATTACTGTATTTGCATTCATGCATAAGAGCTCTAAACTCTCGAAACCTTCCTGCTACCTCAGCCTTATCAAAATCCAAAAGACCGAATTCCTTTATTCCGGGAGTATCTATTATATGACCACCAAAAGGAAGAGAAAACATTTGAGCAAAAGTCGTAGTATGTTTACCTTTCTCATGATAATCTGAAATCTCTCCAACTTTAAGATTCATTCCGGGAGCTATGGCATTTATAAGTGCTGATTTACCTACACCAGAATGACCAGAGATAAGTGTTCTTTTATCCTTAAAAGAATCTTTTACCTCATCAAGATTTATTTCTTCTGTTGCCGAAGCTTCTATAGTCTTATAACCTAATTCATTATATACCCTTCTTATCTCTTTCAGATCTTCTTTCATATCTGAATTATAAAGATCTATCTTATTAAAGATAAGACAAACAGGAATATGATAAGCCTCAGCTGTAACAATAAAACGATCAATAAAGCCTGTACTTGTTCTTGGCAAAGCAAGAGTTACAACAAGCATAGCCTGATCAATATTTGAAGCTAATATATGAGAGCGTTTAGATAGTTTAGTAGCTTTACGTATAATATAATTGTCACGAGCATGTATTTGGTGAATAAAACCTATTTCTTTTTCTGACATCATTTTAAAACTCACTCTGTCTCCAACAGCTATAGGGTTTGTAGCTTTAATACCTTTAATTCTAAACTGTCCTCTAAGCTTACACTCTATAACTTTTCCTTCTGTAGTCTCAACATGATACCAACTACCTGTAGACTTTATAACTATACCTTCCAAGGTCTGTAAAATTGTTTGTTTATACTGTTATTCTTATATGTGGCTAAATTACAATATTTACTACTATCTTTGGAATAGATTTTGTGTTCTAATAAAAAACTATCTATTCACTATAAAACTCCATAGATATGTGTAAACTGAAGTTTAAATACGCACTTATGCTGCTTGTTATTATTGCTATAGCTTACTCATGTTCATCTACAAAAACTGCTAAGCAATCTACTACTCAGGAAGCAACTAAAGCACAAATTAATAGTAATGATTCAACGGAATTTGAATTACTAATATTTGATAATGACTTTCAAACATGGTTTACTATCAACAAAAAACCTATCACTTACTATCCTGAATCATATTATAAAGAACAGAATGCTATCCTTAGTCAGGAATATAATAGTATTGTAGTATCTAATGGATATCGACCTCCATTTACTGATATTATCGACTATGATTCAAATGAAAACTATGGTATAAAGCTCGATTATGAACTTTATTACTACTTCAAATACCTTCAGTCAAAGTACGGTGATTTCAACTCATTCCCTTAAAGAGTAGTCGAGAAAGTTGTTCAAAAGCACGACATACCCCCTGCTGCTTATAAGGTCATGCCCGTGTTGCTTATAAGCTAAATGACCATGTCCTTATAAGCAGCAGGATACAGATCTGTTTTTCTTAGTCATGCTATTGACCATTGTAATAAATAATTTTCCTTTCTGATGCTTTTTGTCAAGCCTTCAATCTCCTATCTTATTTATGAAATGCTTGTGTTTACGATCTATCCTATATAGATATGAATAAGTAAATTAACATTATTTATATATCTTTATAATGCTTAGTTATAATTTTACTTCCAATTATAATTTCGTAAATTAAAAACAGTTAGCATAATTGACTTAAACCTAATTCAGGGTCTCGAACCCATCTATAGTTCTTTTGGTAAAACATCTACCTTAAAAAGCTAATAAACCATAATGAGAAATTTTAAACAAACTAACAACATCATCGGGTGGATAATGTTTATTGCTGCCACCTTAGTGTATATACTTACTATTGAGCCTACGGTAAGTTGGTGGGATCCGGGCGAATATATCCTTACAGCATATAAACTTGAAATCGGCCATCCTCCGGGATCTCCAACATATGCGCTTTTAGGAAGATTCTTTTCTTTATTCGCATTTGGAGACACTTCCAAAGTTGCCATTGCCATAAATATGCTATCAGCAGTGTGTAGTGGATTGGTAATAATGTTCCTGTTCTGGATCATTACCATGATCACAAAAAAGATAGCTACACAACATGGAGCACAAATTACAAGAAGCAAAGCAATTGCAATATTTGGATCTGGAATAGTTGGTGCAGCTGCTTTTGCAGTGTCTGACTCATTTTGGTTTTCTGCTGTTGAAGCAGAATCTTATGCCGTTTCATTCTTCTTTACTACTCTGGTGTTCTGGATTGCCTTAAAATGGGAGAATACAGAAAATGAAGCTGCAAGCTTAAGATATCTGATTTTTATCTGTCTTCTTATTGGATTAGCATTAGGTATTCATACTCTAAACCTTTTATCTATTCCTGCGGTATTCTTTATTGTCTACTTCAAAAAGTACAAGAAAGTAACATTTAAGGGGTTTATTTGGACAGGTATTCTTTCTATAATATTTATTGCGGTTATCCTATTTGGTATCGTACCATATACTGTTAAGCTTTCTTCAGACTTTGAAATCTTTTTTGTCAATGAGTTAGGTCTTCCCTTTAACTCAGGAACAATCATATGGTATCTTATTGTAGCTATTGTATTGATTTGGGCGATAATCTACACCCAAAAGAAGAGAAAAAGAATCTGGAATGCTATTGTCCTTGGTATTACTGCAATAATGATTGGATTTTCTACCTTCACCGTTATTGTTATCAGAGCAAACGCAGACCCTCCTATCAATGAAAATGATCCTGAAAATGCTATCGCCCTTCTGGGATATCTCAACCGTGAACAATATGGGTCATGGCCTCTACTTAAGGGGCCTTATTACAATGCTCCTATAGTTGGAAAAGTAGATAAAGGTTGGGTATATAATAAGGATGAAGCAAAGAAAAAGTATGTAAAGGTTGATCGTAGGTTTGATTATAAATATGATCCTAGTTTCATCACTATGTTCCCTCGTATGTACAGTAACCAAAGATCAGGGCACATAGAACTTTATAAGGAATATGGAAATGTAAAAGGAAGGCCTATTCAATATACCGATCCTTATTCAGGGAAACAAAAGATAGAGTATGTTCCTACTTTTGGTGAAAACCTAAGGTTCTTTTTTACCTACCAATTGGGACATATGTACTTTAGATACTTCTTATGGAACTTTGCCGGAAGGCAAAATAATATAGAATCTCAGGGTGAAGTAAATCATGGCAACTGGAAAAGCGGCATTAACTTTATTGATGCTCCAAGAATAGGGTCTCAAAATGATCTGCCCCCAAGCATGAAAAACCCTGGGAGTACTGCTTTTTACTTCCTGCCTCTTATCCTCGGCCTCATTGGGTTATTTTATCATTCCAATAAAAGAAAGAATGATGCATGGGTCATCTTTGTATTGTTCTTTATGACGGGGATAGCTATTATTATCTACCTCAACCAATACCCACTTCAACCAAGGGAAAGAGATTATGCCTATCCGGGTTCTTTTATGGCCTTTTCTATGTGGATAGGTATTGGTGTTTATGCGATATATGACTACCTAAGTAAAAAGATAAAATCAAATAAGAAGACTATCATTGCTATAGTTGCCACGGTTGTATGTTTCTTTGCTGTTCCTGTAATTATGGGTAGCTCTGGTTGGGAGTCACATAACCGCTCCGGAAAGTGGGCTGCTCATGACTGGGCTGTCAATTACCTTAATTCCTGTGAACCTAATGCTATTATTATTACCAATGGTGATAATGATACTTTCCCATTATGGTATGCTCAGGAAATTGAAGGAGTACGTACAGATGTAAGAGTTGTTAATTATGTGCTTTCTGGTGGTGCATGGTATTGTCATCAATTAATGAGAAAAGCATATCAATCTGATCCTCTTCCTTTATCTCTTGGATATAAAGACTATCAAAAAGGAACAAACGATCAACTTTTCGTTTTCTCCCAGGAAGATAGCCCAAGGGTAGAGTTATCCAATGTGCTCAAGTTTGTAGAAAGTGATAACCCTCAGACTTATCAGGAAATTGATGGAAAAAGATTCAATTATGTACCTACTAAAAAGCTTAAGCTTACCGTAAACAAGCAAGCTGCTATAAGCTCTGGTACAGTACCTGAATCAAAAGCTAATGAAATTCCTGATGTCTTGGAATGGGATATTAAAGGAGAATCTCTTTTGAAAAATGAGCTTTTACTTCTTGATATAATAGCTACTAACAATTGGGAAAGACCTATTTACTTCGCTAGCCCTGGTGCTGCTGCCAAAGTATTAAACTTAAATATGTATATGCATCAGGAAGGAATGGCATATCGACTTAGACCTTATCCTGCTGTTGATGTTATCCCCAACCTTGGAGGCGTGGATACTGAAATATCATATGATCTGCTTGTAAATAAGTTCAGATGGGGATTCCTGAATAAGGATAATGTAGTTGTTGATCGTGAAAGTATGAGAAACTCAACCTTTGTAAAAGAAGCTTACAGACATCTTGCAAATGCTCTATTAATAGAAAACAAAAAAGATTCTGCTGTTATGGTTGTTGACAAGTGTCTAGAATTCTTCCCTTACAAGAAGTTTATTTATGATCAATATATGTTACCATTTGTAGAAATATACTACAAAGCGGATGCTATTGACAAAGGAAATGAAATGGTTCTTCAGATGTTCAACAGATATGAAGAAGATCTTCAATATTATGAAGAACTTACAGGAAGAGTCGCACAGGAATATGATTATGAAAGACAAGTTGCTCTTGCTATTGAACAAAGGTTATATCAGATTGCAGAAACCTACAAGCAAGATGAGATTGCCAATAAAATCAGAGATTCTTTATTGAGCAAACTTCAATACTCATTGCCTGAAAATCCTTAATAAAAACAAAGGGCTTTAAAATCAAAATAATTTATCCCGAAAAGTATTAAATGCTTTTTGGGATTTTTTTATGTATTTTCTATTGAAATGATTTAAAAGTCTAATAAAATTAAACAAAAGATGCCTGAAATACTCGATACTTGAGTTAACATACAAAAAACATAAAAATGAGTAAATAGATAGTATCATAAATAAGTTCTTTGACAAATCATACTTCACCTTTTCATATCAAACTACTTTAAAAGAAAAACACTCGTTTTTTCTTCATTTCATACAATCATTAACCTAAAGATCAAAAGCCTAAAATCTGCTTTCCCCTGTA